>NZ_JBUPZY010000001.1:0-664321 GCF_055524115.1 Marinobacter sp. V34
GGCAGAACGGGGTGAGCATATTCCAGCGGGCACCTTCATCATGACGGGCGGTATCACCGCAGCGATTGCCGTAGAGCCTGGTGACAATATCACGGTGCGCTACCAGGGGCTGGGAACCGTTTCCGGACGATTCGTATAAATAAGGAGGTTCTGTTATGCCCGTTGCCCAAATCAATATTCTGGAAGGACGTACCGACGAGCAAAAAGAGATGCTAATTCACGAGGTGACAGAAGCTATTGTCCGCTCTCTCGGAGCGCCTGTTGAAAGTGTGCGGGTCATTCTCAATGAGATGCCCACGCAACACTTCGGCATTGGCGGGCAGTCGGCGAAGATGTTGGGGCGCTGAGCTGCAGTTTCTGATCAGGCCTACTTTGGAGGAAGCGTTTGGGAGACTCTGAATAAGTTGCCCAAAGTCTACAATAATAGGGCTGCAGCCAACCTCATAGAACTCGCCGCGTTCACAGATTGACGCTTGAGATATTGCCATTGATCCAGAGTGACGAGTAAAACCTTGCGCTGGAACTCTGACTTTTACATGTGCGTCTCCGCACACTCTTTGCCCCGCTCTGCGGGGTTTTTTTTGGTGCGCCCGGCATGGGCGCACTCCTGGAGGTGAAAGTCCTGCCGTCAGCTGGCCATAGCGAACGAAGTGAAGCGCAACTGCGGAAGGGCGACTGACCTTGGGGAGGTGTAGCGTGGAGCGTAAACCGTGAGCGGATGGGCAAGGACCGGAGGGAACAGGGCGAGGTCTGTTGAAGCAAACGTTCGCACGAGAGAATATGCAGCGGGCATTGACGGTCTGGACATCGCACAGACCGTCGAACACCTGCAATGCACCTGGCCGGATCTCCGGCAACAGCTGTCCGAAGGCCATCATCGCCCACAACCTGTCCGTTGGGTAGGCATCCCGAAACCGAACGACGATGAGCGGGAACTGGATATCCATACCGGGCCGCACAGACCGTTGACGGTGCTGCCCATTACGTCTGCCGGCAGGCCTGACAGCAACAGAGACATGCGGGCGATGTCACAGCTGTCTTCGCCGGCCTGATTGACACAGCCGTAGGGAACGCCGTCAAATTTCGACCAATCCAGATCCGGGTGGCGTTCGGTTAGTACCTTGATGGGAATGGCACTAGGTCATCTGCACACACAGCGGAAAGAGTACCGCCGTAACGACCAATGGGGTTCGTATTGAATCGACGATGTAGGCGTCTTTAAGGAAATTGTCGGTGACTATGCAGTTTCCTCCGAATTGCGTACCGTGCCACGAATCTCGTAGGAACGGCCTCGGAACAGGGCAACCTTGCGACCGTCCTGATTGGTTAGTGTGATGTCGTAAACGCCGGTGCGGCCGCCGCGGGCCTGTTCTTCGGCGGTGGCGGTCAGCCGGTCGCCCTCTTTGGCACCGTACATGTAATCAATACTACAACCGGAAGCAACGGTGGACCGGTCGTAGCTGTTACCGGCAAAGGCAAACGCGGAATCGGCCAGGGTAAATAGGTAGCCGCCATGGCAGGAGCCGTGACCCTGGATCATGTCGCCTGTTACGGTCATGGTGATGACGGCTTTACCGGGGGCGACAGATTCAATGTTCATGCCCAGCTTCTGGCTGGCGCGGTCTCGCGCGAACATGGCTTTCGCGCATTCTTCGGCGAGTGTTTGCGGATCCATCTCGTTCATGAATAAAACCTCTTCTGTGAGAATGCATTCTTTCGGAGTAGCAGGACAGGGCGATAGCGGTCCTCTTCTGCGTAGCTGGTCAGGGTATTGGTGAGCACTTTGAAGATTGCCCCGTTCCATGCCGCTCGCTCCAGCTTAACGGACCGTCGGGATAGTTTAGTTTATACTGGCTTTCATGGCCAGATTCGTATCCGCGCTTGTCGCTACGCCGTGAAGAACTGCGTCGGCAGCTTCGTTGATGAGAGTATCGCTAATGTGCGCATGATTACCAGGCAGGGGCGACCAGCGATCAGGCTGACGGTAATATCCGCTTTTTGCAGTAAAACATAGGCACAGGAAACTGCCACATTGGAAGCCTGGTCGGCTGGCTCCAGGGCAAGCCTGGAAGTTTTTCTGTAGTCGAAAGTCAGGCCAAACAGCACCAGTTTGGAGATGCCATCGCTGGAAGCGCGCTCGGTGGCCATTCTGCGATCCGTCAGTTCAAATGCACCCATGCGGGAATGGCCGGCTTCGTTAACGATGGCATCCAGCGTGGCTGCATTGGTAGCCTGTTCCTGCAGTACGCTCTCGGCATAAATAAAACGGGCGGGCCACTAGGTTGACGATAAAACCGGAAGTCGAAGTTATGTACACTGGTTTCTTGCCCCAGGCAGTCGCCGAGGCGTCAACGGTATCGGCAACGGCTTGGTGGTCGCCAGTCCCATGACGACTTTAACCAGGGCCATGAGAGGTGCCGGGTGAAGAAGTGCATGCCCACCAAGCGCTCGAGGTCCTTTTCCAGATTGATCCGTTCTTCAAAGGTGTTGCTGGCGATGGCATGGAGCGCACGCTTAATATGGGCAAGGCTTTTGGTGGGCCGGTGGGGAAGCGCCGGGCCAGTTTCATGGTTCCTTCCATGAGCTGCTCGTTGTCCAAGCAGCACCAGATCATGTCCCAGTTCTTAGCCTGTTCGGCACTGACCTTCTCTCCTCGCAGTGCCATACCTTTGGCTTGGGTCATACTTGTCACGCAGGGCAGGACCCAGCATGCAGAACGCCTGAACAAAATTGAGAGAACGGGCCGCCAGAGCTCTGGTTAGAGCCAGTATTCAGCGCGATTGCGTATTGTTAATTAGTGCCCATAGAGCCCTCATTTTTAGCCAGTTCAGTTGATCTCCAGCGATAGGGATTGAGCTGCGAGCGATCGACTAGTGGAAGACGCCGAAATAATGACCTGTTTAACCGCCTTCTGATCGATCTGCCCGAGTTCCGGCCACGGGCGTGCATCGCATGGGCTTTCCATGTGCCATTCTAGTCGTTTTCCGGGTCGGACCTGCAGGCTAACCCGGACCGAGGCGTGCCAGCCGCGCCAGGTTATATTAGAGCCGAGGCCCAGACAAACCCCTTGAAGCCATCGTGACCTTTCCACGTCGTTTTTGCGGCCCCGAAGGCGCTTTTCAACTCGGACTCCGAGATGTTGGCGTGTCAAATCGTTCTGCCATTTTGGGCAAACTGGGGACGCTTGGGCCCCTTCAATGACTTGCTGTCGGGCGTGATCCGCCTGCCTCAATACCAATTGTGTAAGCTTCAGAAACTCAGGGAAAAGCGCGCCCTTGGTCGACTTTTCCGACAAATGAAAGGTCAATTGCTGCTTCAACAGCAAGCAACGTAATATGCTCTCTGCACTGAGGTCGGTTCTCTCCACGGCCGATATCTAAGTATTAATCAGATCCTCAGCCACCAGATCCAGGATCTCCGGGTGCCTATCCAGAACCTTCGAGAGCTCCTGGAGTTGGATGCCATACCCATGATTTGAGTAATGTTCGAATATACTGGCTATTAGTTTCTGGATGGGCACTAATTATGGGTACGCCCGCCAAGGTGTTGTGGATGTTGAGTGATAAAGAGGTTGCCTGTAAAGCGAAGGGAACTGAAGAGTATGAGCGCTGACACTGCAATGCTTCGAGAGCCTGGAGGAGTGTGAGCCGCTGGAAGAGGCGGATCCGGATCAGTCGAGAGTTGTGCTGGCAGTCACCAGCTCAAGCATGAGGGCTGATTCCGGGCCCATGGGTATCGTCCATGGCTCGACACCGAATCAGGCCGCCATTTCAGCCTTACAGGCGTCGATGATGATGCGGGCGAAGTCGTCCGGAGAGTCTTCCTGCAGGAAGTGGCCGCCGCGTAACGTGATGTGCGGTTGGCCATGGGCGCCGGGAATGCGGCGCTGCATATAGCGGTCTCCACCTCGCGTGATGGGGTCGCCGCTGCTGAAGCAGGTAATAAACGGTTTTTTCCAGGTTTCCAGAATACGCCAGGCCGCCTTGTTGGCATCGCTTGAAGGGTCTTCGGCGGAAACGGGAACCAGTTTCGGGAATGCACGGGCACCCGCCTTGAATTCTGCAGATGGGAAAGGTGCTTCATAGGCTGCTATTTCGGCTTTGCTCAAGGCCCTTTCCGTTCCTAGCTGAACAATCCGTCCGACTGGAAACCATGGGCTGTGGGTGGCAAAGGTTTTCCACATTGTGAATACGGCGGGCACCGGGGTGTCCCCGGTTGGTAGCATGCCGTTGCCGACAATGATCCTGCGGAAGAGTTGAGGGTGTTCGGCCGCCAGTCGCAGGCCCAGGAGCGAGCCCCAATTTTGGCAAACCAGAGTGATGTTGCTCAGGTCCTGGGCTTTAAGCCACTCAGAAAGCCACTCCATGTGGCGTTCGTAACTGTAGTCGTCCACATCGGCGGGCTTGTCGGATTTACCGAACCCGATCAGGTCGGGAGCCAACACTCGATGCCCCGCTTCTGCCACCAATGGGATCATGTGACGATAAAGGTACGACCATGACGGTTCGCCATGCAGCATTAGCACGGGGGATGCGTCCCTCGGGCCTTCGTCTACATAGTGCATTCTCAGCCCTGGCTCTACGTCCAGATAATGAGGGGAGAAAGGGTAATCCGGAAGGCCTGCGAAGCGGGCTTCATCGGTTCTCAGAATACGCATGCCATCGACTGTCCTGACTGAGTGGTTGCGTGGCTGGTGTTACCGCAGCCTTCAGGAATCAGGATAAATCAGATGGGAATTTTGTGTGTTTGGTTTACGTAACAGTGCGTTGACTGTTTGAATCAGGATGCTTTGCTGAAGAGTTCGTCTGGGTCATCAAGCCACGCCAATGCTGAATCACAGCAATTCAGGGCGCCACAGTCGTCTGCCGAGCATAGAGCAAGAGTCTGACAGTGGCCGCTATGGGGCCGAAGTTCTTCGTTACGGAAAATTCGGCCACGGGACAGAGTGGAGCGACAATGCCCGCACAGTAAAGTGGGTACGGCACTGCTTTTCGAAGCGATGGCGTTGTAATGTTCTGTTTGTTGCATAAATAAACCTCCATTGCCTCCAACGTAAGGGCGAACTGTGACAATTCAAAGTCAGTTCCACGAGAAATAGGGTGAGAACTACGAAAGCGCGCCCGAAAGGGCTCACTTATCAGGACCACTTCAACGATCCGGATCGGCAGCCGGGCGACGGTTCGAGCGCTTGTCTTCCCAGTCCAGGGATTTCGGGTCGTACCAGCCTATTCTGTCGAGCACCTTTTCCCGTGTGGCAGGAGAGAGCGTTGGCCACAGTTCCTGAAAGTCTTCCAGGCCCTGCTCGCGTTGGCGTGCCTGCTTGCTCTGCAGGCGCCGGATGATTTGCGGGAGTTGCAGGGCTTCGCCCAATTGGCCCGGTATCAGTACTTCCTGGCCCATCACCTTGCGGCGGTGCGTTCTGGCTGCCAGCACACGATTGAGAGCAGCGACCGCATCCAGCGCCGTTTCAATATCAAACTCTTCGTTATCCAACGTCGCGACCTGTTTAACGAATGACCAATAACCGTCCACTATAACCTGAAAGTCGCTAGACTGGCCATGATGGCGTGGTAGTCTAGGCCCATTCGGATCCGCAGCCCACCTACCGTGAGACGATTACACAGGTTCAGGGAATTTCACTATGTACGGAAAGTACGGAAAACTCGAGACACGGACCTTTCTGGCCATGTTGGTTGGGGTTTCTCTGGCGTTCATTCTGCTGATGAAGCCTTTTTTTGGCCCTATTTTCTGGGCCGTAGCCATTGCGCTGATTTTTCATCCGGTTCGCGAGTACCTGGCTCGGCGGTTGGGCGACCGTCCCAATACCATTGCTTTGCTAACACTACTGATCTGCATGGTGATCGTGGTCATACCGGTACTGGCGTTGGTGACATCTTTGGTGGCAGAGGGCTTGTCCCTCTACCAGCGAATACAGGAGGGGCAACTACGCCCCGGTGACTACATCGACAGGGTTATCCAATCGTTTCCGGCCATTGAGTCGTTTTTCGCCCAGTTCGGTATGGACTTCGCTGAAGTGAGGGACCGCGTGGTCAGTGCCTTCGTAGGGGGTAGCCAGTTCCTGGCAAAACAGGCGCTCGGTTTTGGTCAAAACACCTTCCAGTTCTTTCTGGGGCTGGCGCTGATGATCTACCTGGCGTTTTTCCTGCTCCGTGATGGCAGCAAACTGGTTGACCTGCTGATTCGAGCGTTGCCCCTGGGAGACGAGCGGGAGCGTCTGTTGTTTGCCAAGTTTGCAGAGGTCACGCGGGCTACGGTCAAGGGTAACTTGCTGATCGCCGTTATTCAGGGTGCGCTCGGGGGCGGTATTTTCTGGCTTCTGGGCATTCAGGGGGCGCTCCTGTGGGGGGTGGTGATGGCGATTGTGTCCCTGCTTCCCGCCGTTGGGGCGGCGTTGGTCTGGGTGCCTGCGGCTCTCTATCTCGCCGCGTCAGGAGAAATGGTGTCGGCAATTGTGCTAACGGCATTCGGAGTGATTGTTATCGGGCTCGCGGACAACCTGCTTCGGCCGGTTTTTGTTGGACGGGATACCAAACTGCCGGACTACATTGTGTTGCTCTCCACCTTGGGCGGGATAGTGATGTTCGGTATTAATGGATTTGTGATGGGCCCCTTGGTTGCGGCTTTGTTCATGGCGTTCTGGGGTATTTTCATACGCGAATTTGGGGAGTCGGAGGAAGCTCCGTCAGTGAATGTGTCCGTCTCTGCTACAGAATCACAACAATCGGATCGGTCCGGCAGTGCTTAGAATATGTTAGTCTTTAGTCGTAATGTCCATCTAGTAGGGACTGGCTACACAATAAAAAACGACAGGTAACTGGAGTAGATCATGGCTAGGCAGATATTCACTCACGTCCGTATATTGGCTGCTATCCTCGCGGGAGCAATGGCTCTGGCGGTGGCGCCCGTTGCGTCAGCAAACGATACTGTGGCGCTTAAAAATGCCCTTTATGCCGCGGGTTATGACATTAACAATGTCAGTCCGCAAATGGATGATGCGACTCGCTCGGCTTTGACCGCGTTTCAAAAGGACCTGGGCTTGAATGCTTCTGGTGTACTTGATGACGCGACCAAGAAAGCGCTGGGTATGGTTCACGTTCAGGTTGCGGCTGCGGGTACGTCCGGCAACGCCGGAGCGTCACAGGGTGCAGGCACTTCCAGTGCGGCCGCAGAGCCGGAAAGAGACGAGCCGGCGGAGCAGGCGGAAGAGGGTGATATTGAGGAAGATGACGACGGCGGCTGGTCCTTCTTCTAGGCCCTGACAACGTTGTTTTCCCACCCTGAACGCGGGCCCGGCGTAGTTTCTACGCCGGGCCCGCGTGCTTTTAGCCTAACTTTTCCAGGTTTCTGACCGCGCCCTTGTCAGCGCTGGTTGCCAGCAACGCATAGGCCTTCAGCGCTGGCGAGACTTTGCGCGGTCGCGACAACTCGGGCTTCCAGCCTTTCTCATCCCGCTCCTCACGTCGACGATTGAGTTCGTTCTGGTCTATCTCCACGTTGATGGAGCGGTTGGGGATGTCGATACGGATCAGGTCACCGTTCTCAATCAACCCAATGGCGCCACCTGCAGCTGCCTCTGGTGAAGCATGGCCAATAGAAAGACCTGAGGTGCCGCCGGAGAAGCGGCCGTCTGTCAGCAGGGCACACTCTTTACCCAGTCCCTTCGATTTCAGGTAACTGGTGGGATAGAGCATTTCCTGCATGCCAGGGCCGCCCTGGGGGCCTTCGTAGCGGATAATCACCACTTCTCCAGGCTGGACCTCGTCGTTGAGGATGCCTTCCACCGCGGTATCCTGGCTTTCGAATACCCGTGCCTTGCCTTCGAATACGTAGATGCTTTCGTCTACGCCCGCCGTCTTGACCACGCAGCCGTCCAGGGCAATATTACCGAAGAGAACGGCCAGGCCGCCTTCAGAGGAGTAGGCATTTTCAACGGAACGAATGCAGCCTGTCTCGCGGTCGCCATCAAGGGAGGGCCAGCGGGTGCTCTGGCTGAAGGCCGTCTGAGTGGGAATACCGGCAGGACCGGCTTTGTAGAATTCGACCACTTCGGGTGTGGGTTCCTGCATGATGTCCCAGGTCTTAAGGGCCTCACGCATGGTTTTGCTGTGGACAGTGGGCAGGTCAGTGTTAATCAGTCCGCCCCGCTCCAGTTCGCCGAGGATGCCCATGATGCCGCCAGCGCGGTGAACGTCCTCCATGTGGTATTTCGGGGAATTCGGCGCCACCTTGCAAAGTTGGGGGACCTGGCGGGACAACTGGTCAATCTCGTTGAGGGTAAACGGCACACCGCCCTCCTGGGCCGCTGCCAGCAAATGCAGGATGGTGTTGGTGGAGCCGCCCATGGCGACATCCATCACCATGGCGTTCTCGAACGCTTCCATAGAGGCAATGCTCAGGGGCAACACACTGGCATCGTCATCCTCGTAATAGCGGCGGGCATTCTCCACAATCTGTCTTCCGGCTTTCAGGAACAGGGCTTCGCGGTCCGAGTGGGTGGCGAGCATGGAGCCGTTACCGGGCAAAGCCAGACCAATGGCTTCGGTGAGACAGTTCATGGAGTTGGCCGTGAACATGCCGGAACAGGAGCCACAGGTGGGGCAGGCACTGCGTTCGTATTCTGCGACTGTTTCGTCATCTGCATTCGGGTCGGCGGCGATGACCATGGCATCGACCAGGTCGAGCTTGTGCTCCGAGAGTTTGGTTTTGCCGGCTTCCATGGGGCCACCGGAAACGAAAATCGTGGGAATGTTCAGGCGCATGGCGGCCATCAGCATGCCCGGGGTGATCTTGTCGCAATTGGAGATGCAGACCAGGGCGTCAGCACAGTGGGCGTTGACCATGTATTCTACAGAGTCAGCGATGATTTCGCGGGAAGGGAGGGAGTAAAGCATCCCGTCATGCCCCATGGCAATACCGTCGTCCACGGCAATGGTGTTGAATTCCTTGGCGACACCTCCAGCATCCTCGATTTCCCGGCATACCAACTGCCCCAGATCCTTGAGGTGTACATGGCCGGGAACGAATTGGGTAAAGGAGTTGGCAACGGCAATGATGGGCTTGCCAAAGTCTTCATTTTTCATGCCGGTGGCGCGCCAAAGAGCACGTGCGCCAGCCATATTGCGACCTGCGGTGGATGTCCGCGAACGATACTGGGGCATGGTTGTCTGGTCTCTCTCTTCTGCAACTGGGTCGGAAGGTGGAACGCAAAAGGATACCAGATTACCTCTTGATCGCATGGTTGTTTTGAGATTCCGCGCTTACAATGTGTAACAGAACGAATGAATAATTGATCGAGGAGTAGTCCTATGGCTGGCCAGGAAAGCCTGCCTCTGCGTCGTCTCAAGCAGTTTCAGCCCTTGAACCGGTTGACGGATGACCAGTTGGTTTTGCTCGCAAGTCGGGCGGAAAGAAGAACCCACGGCCCGGGCCAGCGAGTGGTAGAGCGTGGCGTACGGGATGGTCTGGATATATTCCTGATCCACGGTAGCATAGAGCTGGAGTCTATTGACGGCCGCAAGTCCACCATTGAGGCCGATACCGACAAGGCAATTAACCCCATTGCCCGGCTGCAACCCCGGATGTACAACGTGACCGCCATCAAGGCGAGTGAGTTCCTGGTTATTCAGCAAGACATCCTCAACCAGCTACTGCGGGCCGCTCCGGTGCCGCAGGTGGAAATGGATTCCGGTGACGGGGTTGGCGATGAGGGCAGCGAAGAGCAGCACCTGCTGATGGAGTTTTATGCCGAGCTGCGCTCCAATCAAGTGACGCTTCCAAGCGTGCCGGACGTGGCCTGGAAAGTGCGCAGGACCGTAGACCGAGAAGATTCCACGGCGGATCAGGTTGCCAGTGCCATCTCGGCGGACCCGTCGATGGCCGCAAAACTGGTTCGAGCCTGCAATAGTCCCCTGTACCGTGGTTTCAGCGATGTTCGCAATGTCCGCGAGGCGGTTATTCGGTTGGGTATGCGTACCACCCGCCAGTTGGTTACGGTGTTTTCGATGCGCGAGGTGTTCAAAACCAAACAGGTGTCACTGCAAAAGGAAATGGACAAACTCTGGCGCCATTCCCGTGAGATGGCGGCACTGTGTTGGGTACTCGCAGATAGTGCTACCTCCATCAACCCGGAAGAGGCTCTGCTTGCGGGGCTGTTGCACGATATTGGCGTAGTGCCGGTGCTGGTGCAGGCGGAGCATCACGTTAATCTGTTTGCCGATCAGGCCAACCTTGAGCATGCCATTGGCGAACTCAGGGCCGATGTGGGAACCGCAATCCTGGAAAGCTGGTCGTTCCCCAAAGGCTTTCTGGAGGCGACAAGGCATGCGGAGGACTGGGGGTATGAGTGTCGGGAATCCTCCCCCCAACTGGTGGATATTGTGATTGTCGCTCAGCTACATGCGATGATTGGTTCCAGTCAGAATAGCTCCCTGCCACCATTTGACGAGGTGCCGGCCTATCGTCGCCTTGGTGAGCTCGAGCTCAACGCGTCCCGAAGCCTGCAGTTGCTGACGGAGGCTCGTGCAAGGGTGGACGAAGTCCATCGCCTGCTTTCGATTCACTGAGGATACGACAAGGTCGTCGTTCCTCCGGAATTTGTTTACTGGTGACAATACCAACAATGAATGTACCTCTTTTTCCGCTGAACTCTGTCGTGCTGCCCGGGGGGCGGATTCCCCTGCAGCTGTTCGAGCCCAGATACATTGATATGCTCACCCGTTGCCTCAAGGAGGATCGGGGGTTTGTGGTCGTGCTGCTTAGGGAAGGTCTAGAAACTGGCAAATCAGTGGCTTTTTACGATATCGGCACCTATGTTCGCATAATTGACTTTCAGCAGATGGATAACGGTTTGCTGGGTATTACGGTTGAAGGTAAGGACAAGGTAACGGTGGTGCGTTCCTGGCAACAACCGGATGGACTGAATGTCGGGGACGTGGAGTGCCTGCTTGCGGAGGAGCGATGGGGTGTTCCTGAGCGTTTTGCGGAACTCCCCTCGGTATTAAAAGCGTTGTTTCGCCATCCGGTCGTCCAGGAGCTGGATATGGACGTAAACTATGATGACGCCAGAGACGTTGGCTGGCGCCTGACTGAATTATTGCCGCTGGATAAGCAGGAAAAACAGCGGCTGGTGGAGCTCCAGTCGCCCCTGGAGCGTCTTGAGCGCCTACTGGGGTTGCTGGAAGCGCTGGAAGAAAGCTGAAAAGCTGCTGCTACGGAGCCGTGACGCTGTACAGCTGAATGGCGTTTGACCATTGTGCCGTTACATACCAGACGACGAAGGCGAGCCATCCCCACCCCGCAAGCAATAGTGTTCCGTCCCGTGCCAGCGGGATGTTGTCGTAGCGGCTATAGCTGGCCCTGACGAACCCGCAGATGGATAACCCCAGAAATACTCCCGCCACCACATCGGTAAACCAGTGAACGCCCAGGTATAGTCGGCTTAGCGCACCAAGGATAATGGGAATGCTGAAAAGCAGGTAGTAGCGCCAGCGCCTGACATTCCGACTTTCCCTGGCTATAAAGCTTGCTGCCAGGGTGGAGAGAACGGTGATGCCGGTGGCATGGCCGCTAGGAAAAGCTCCCGAATCCGGAGGTCCGAGGACAACATCCGGCCGTGGTATGGCAGTCAGGTATTTGAGGCCCCAGACCAACACCGTCGTGAGCAGTGCTGCCCCCGCCACATGGATGGCGGCGGCGTAGTAACCGCGAAAGTAAAGTGCCAGGGCGCTCAATGTAGCGGCTGCCAGAAGAATCGGTGGGTCCCCCAGAAGGGTCAGCAGGATCATTGCCGGGTCCAGCAAAGGGTTCCGCAACTGAGAAAACCAACGCAGGGTCAGATCGTCAAATGGTGCCAGCAGTTCGGTGGCGGTGGCCAATTGCCCCCATATCATAAACAGGGCCCCGGCTCCCAGTGCCAGAGACAGGGACGGTAGTGGGAATTCGCCAGCCTGCGCAGGTCGCTGGCTGGTATACAAGCGCCAAAACCGGTGGGTGGCATCGTAGCGGGCGGTGAGGCGCGCCAGCCACAGGTAGAGCTGGCTGCTGTGTCCCAGGCCTAACTGGAAGCGGAAAAGCAACAGGTAAATCGCCAGCAGTATTCCGGTACTGACTGCGATCACGGGGTAAAAGTGAGCGGGCGGTTCAAACTCGCTGGCCAGGGCGCTACCAACCAGGTACCCCGGTAATACATAGACTGGCGCCCAGGCCGCAGCAGATGACAGGTTGAAGGCCAGGAACCGACGCCAGGGCATCAGAAACGCGCCGGCGATGAGCGGAATGATCGGTCGTATGGGGCCCACAAAGCGTCCGATAACGACGCTCTTGCCGCCGTGGCGATGGAAGAAAGCCTCGCCTTTGTCGATAAAGCCCGGGAAACGATTCAGTGGCCACAGCGTGTCCAGGCGTCCTTGGAAAAGTCTGCCGAGGGCGAAGCTGATGCCGTCGCCAGCAACCGCTCCGGCTCCGGCCCAAAGCAGGACTTCGGCAATCGGTACGGCCACCTGGCCGGCCAGCACCGCCACGGCGAACAGGATAGCGACCCCGGGAATCAGGATGCCCGCAAAAGCGAGGGACTCGAGGAATGCTGTGAGGAACAACGCCGCTGACAGCCAGCCTGGGTTGGTTGCCAACCAGTTGGTCAGTGACTGTAGCCACTCCGGCATCATGATGGGCGAACGTCTCCCTGGCTGTACCAGACCGAATCGGTACCGCGTTTACGGGCTTCCTCCAGCGCGTGCCTTACCCGCTTTCTCAGGTCCGCCGTGCGGATGTCAGTGCTGGCGCGGGTGGTGCAGCCAAGGCTGACAGTCAATTTTCCAGCCAGAGGCCAGTTATGCTCCGCGATGGTCCGTCGAATCCGTTCGGCTATGACGCGTACGCCTTCCTCTGGGGTAAAGGGCAGGATCAGGAAAAACTCTCCGTCTTCATGCGTGTAAAGGGTATCGCCTGCGCGGATAACGTCAAACAGGTGCTGAGTGAGATCCCTGAGCAGCCGCTGCATGCCGGCCTGCCCGTGAAGGTCTTCGGCTTCCTCGGCGTAATCAATAGCCAGGGATATCACCGACAGGGAATGCGACATGGCAATGGCCCGAGAGATTTCCTTCTGCAGGGTTTCGTCGAGGAAGCGCGCATTGTGGGCGCCGGTCACCGGGTCGGTTATGGCCAGATCCTCCGCCGATTGCGCCATGTGGTCGTAGTGCCAGACATAAAGCGCGGCCACCGCGATCAGTGCAAACACCCCTGAACTGGTGGTTACGGCGTGCATCAGGGGCGACGATAGGAGTAGGGAGAGTACCAGGGCCACCAGCAACAGCAGGGAAAGAATCAGTCCCTGCCGCAGCGGAAGGATCAGTAGATTCAGTACGACCAGGGGCATAACCCAATGACTGATGCCGGGCGGGTCAAGGGCGAACATGGCCGCCACCAATCCACTGTTCAGAGCTGTCAGGATAATGAGATGTCCTGGCGCCGACAGCTGGCGGCGGCGACAGATGAAGGTATATCCAGCGCCCGCGACCGTCAGCAACGCCATTCCGGCAGCCAGGAAGAACAAATCATAAAACCCGTAACGAAGGTTCTGGAACGCCAGGCTTGCAATGAAAAGACTGGCGAACGCATAGCCGGCTAGATGAGTAAAACTTCTCAGGCGGGTTTCGGTCATAACGCCGGCCCTTCGGTTCTGGGTGGGGGCGATGTGTGTGTCCAGGTACTGTAGGACTGGGCGCGGTCGCCCCCTTGTTGCTGGGCGCGCCGCAAGGCATTGGCAGCGGATTGCTGCAAGCTGTCTGCATCATCGCCGATATTCAGGCCGGCTATTCCCGCACTGACCGTCAGGTGTAATTGGTGGGAGGCAAGCAGGGTGCGTAGTCCCTTGCGGATTGTCTCCCCCAGTAATGCTGCCTCTGCCGTGGGGATACCTGGCAGGATGATCAGGAACTGGAGGTCTGCTACCCGGTAGTAGGTGTCGAAATCCCGCAGCTGGGAGTGCAGATAACGGCCGATCCGTGGCAGTATGGAGCGTATGTCGGCATCCGGGTCAATGTCGCTCAGGTGTGTGTCCAGGCCGATCATGATCACCGACATATCGGTGCCTTCCCGCTCACTGCGCTGGATTTCCTTGTGCAGATCAGCCGTCAGGTATTCGCGGCTGGCGGCCTGGGTAAGTTCGTCGGTCCGGCGCAGGGGCGCAAGTTGTCGAGATTTGTACTCACGTAGGAAAACCAGCAGGCCTGAAAGCATAGCGGTCAGCAGCAGGGCGCTAAGCATCTGGTGGCGTTCGGGCAAGCCGGCGGACCAATGGGTAGCAGACATCGCGAGAACGGCGCAGAGCGCGGTGATGGCCGCTGCCCAAGTGACGGGCAGCAGGGCAAAGCCGACCAGCGGTACCACGTAAAGCCAGTGGGTCAGGCTCCAGGGCCCTGTCCAGAGGCTGGCGACCAAGAGCGACAGCAGCGCCACAAAGAGTAGTCGGTGGATCGCTGGCCAGGGTTGTCGAGAGCGTCCGGGGTGAAAGGTGTTGCCGCTGAAGACCAGCGCCGCCGCGACAATGGCGGTGATCACTGTCAGCGTTTCTCGTTGAATTACTGCAAATGCGGCAATGGCGATCAGGATCAGGAATCCAGTTCTCGACAGGCGGCTTAACAGGAATTTTTCGGCCATCTGGGCCATGGTATCCGTCCTCTCCCGGGCGTCCGTATTTTGAAAGCATACAGCAGGTTTTGTTCAATGACCCGCGGAATAAAGTGTGTCAGGCCGGTATAATAATCGCTTGGGATGCGTACTTGAAACGGGAAAGGTAAAGTTAAGCCCTGATTCGCACAATCGGTTTTAACATTGAAAGGTAATCGGATGGATATTGCAGCTTATATGGCGGAGGTTGGACAGCAGGCACTGCAGGCCGCGAGGGCGGTGGCCCGTTCCACAACGGCTGTTCGCAATCAGGCGTTGCGGGCTACAGCTGATGCTCTGGACGCCGCGCGCGATGAGCTTGCCGCAGCCAATGCAAGGGACCTGGAGGGGGGCCGTGCCAGCGGCCTGGAAGCGGCGATGCTGGATCGGCTAGAGCTGACCCCGGCGCGCATCGATGCAATGATTGCAGGACTGCGCCAGGTAGCCTCGTTGCCGGATCCGATCGGCGAAATTACTGATATGACGTATCGACCCTCCGGCATACAGGTTGGTCGCATGCGTGTGCCGTTGGGTGTTATCGGTATTATCTACGAATCCCGGCCCAATGTGACCGTGGAGGCTGCCAGTCTGTGTTTGAAGTCCGGAAACGCCACCATTTTGCGCGGGGGCTCCGAGGCCATCCACTCAAATCAGGCCATTGCAGCCTGTCTGGCAAAGGGGTTAAAGGACTCGGGGCTGCCTGAAAGTGCCGTACAGGTTGTGAAAACCACCGACAGGGCCGCTGTCGGCGAACTGATTACCATGCCCCGGTTTGTAGATGTGATTGTTCCAAGAGGTGGTAAGGGGCTGATTGAGCGCATCAGCCGTGACGCGCGCGTACCCGTGATCAAGCACCTCGATGGCATCTGTCACGTGTATATCGACAGCCATGCAGATCCCGAAAAGGCCCTAAGCATAGCGGTGAACTCCAAGACCCAGCGGTATGGCACCTGCAATACCATGGAAACGCTTTTGGTGGATCAGGAGATCGCATCCGATATTCTGCCGTTGCTGGCGGACGCTTTCCGGGGCAAAGGTGTGGAACTCAGAGGATGTCAGCAGACAATGGATATTCTTCCCGAGGTTGTTCGTGCCACCGAGGATGACTGGGGCACGGAATATCTGGCCCCGGTTCTTGCGATAAAAGTGGTTGACGGGCTTGATGGAGCGATTGAGCACATCAATCTTTATAGCTCTCAGCATACAGACAGTATTGTCACGGAAAACTATACCCGGGCCCGTCGATTCCTGACGGAAGTGGATTCCAGTTCCGTTATGGTCAATACCTCGACCCGTTTTGCGGACGGTTTCGAGTATGGCCTCGGTGCGGAAATCGGCATTTCCACAGACAAGATTCACGCCCGTGGGCCGGTTGGCCTTGAAGGTCTGACATCACAGAAATACGTGGTGTTTGGCGACGGCCACATCCGGACCTGATTGCGCATGCATGTGATCTATGGCGGCACCTTTGACCCGATACATCATGGCCACTTGCGGCTCGCAGTCGAGTTGAGGGAGCGGTTGGGGGTAGCGGAAGTGGCTCTGATGCCTTGCCATGTTCCCCCTCATCGTGATGTGCCGGGTGCCACGAGTACACAGCGCCTGGCCTTGCTGGAACTGGCCATTGCTGACGAGCCCGGGTTGACCCTGGATGACCGCGAACTGGGGCGGGAAGGCGCCTCCTACACCGCGGAGACGTTGAGGCAAGTGAGGGCGGAGATCGGCCCCGACGAACCGCTCACCATGGTTCTGGGTACGGATTCCTTCGCCGGTTTCGACCGCTGGCAGGAGTGGGAGCGGATTCCCGAACTGGCACACATTGTCGTCGTGCAAAGGCCGGGACCGGGTCTGATACCGGACGGTGTACCGGCGCGGTTGTTGAACCAACGGTCAGTCGAGCGGGTAGAGGCCTTGTTCCGCGCGCCTTGTGGCCATATTTTGCAACTGGACCCGCCGTTGCTTGATATCTCCGCCACCGGTATTCGCGATCGGATTCTTTCCGGTCGCTCTCCCCGTTTTCTGCTGCCCGACCCGGTATGGCGGGAAATTCAGAACCAGGGACTGTACGGCGCATGACCGGACGGGAACTTTTAGTGCTACAATCCCGTCTGAATATGACTTTTCGGGTGGCTGCCTTCGCCGCTGCCCGTCCAACAGGGTGATTATGCAGGCAGAGCAACTGAAAGAACTGGTCGTGGGTGCGCTTGAGGACGTCAAAGCGCAGGACGTAAGCATCATTGATGTCAGGGGGAGGACCAGCGTAACGGACTACATGGTCCTTGCGTGTGGTACCTCCAATAGGCATGTGAAATCCCTGGCCGATTCGGTGTTGTCCGAAGCGAAGGAGCAGGGTGTTCGTGCCAGCAACGTAGAAGGCGCTAATGCGAGTGACTGGATTCTAGTTGATCTCGGCGACGTGGTGGTCCATGTCATGATGCCGGCAACCCGTGAGTTCTATGATCTCGAACGCCTCTGGCGTGATGCTCCCGATCTGGGTGTTGCGGGTAGCGAATAATCATGCGGTTACGCCTGGTCTGTGTAGGGCAGAAAATGCCCGAGTGGGTCAGCCAGGGGTATAACGAGTATGCCCGCCGGATGCCGCCAGAGTTGTCCCTTGATCTGGTGGAAATCCCTCTGGCCCATCGTGGCAAGAACCCGGATATCCCCAGGCTGATGCAGCGTGAGGGGGACGCAATTCTGTCGGCGTTGGGCCCTCGTGATCGGGTGATTGCCCTGGAAGTTGGCGGCCGCAACTGGTCCACTGAAAAATTGGCTGGCCAGCTTGAAAGCTGGCAGTTGGACGGTCGCGACGTCAGTTTTCTTGTCGGAGGCCCGGATGGTCTTGCCGACGTCTGCCGGAACCGGGCTGATCAGCTGTGGTCGCTGTCTGCGTTGACCCTGCCGCATCCGTTGGTGCGGATCCTTCTAGCCGAGCAGCTCTATCGAGCCTGGTCCGTCACTCGTAACCATCCTTATCACCGGGCCTAGGAAGCCAAGCCAATATGCCCTGGGGAGAGTTCAAAGACATCGCAGCCGAACGGCGTCTGTTCCAGCGTCGTGCCCTGGTCATGCTGTTGCTGGTCTTTGTATTGCTGAGCGTGTTGATCGCCCGAATGTATCAACTGCAGGTTGTAGAGCATGACATCTACACCACGCTTTCCGACAAGAACCGTGTGCAGGTACAGTCCGTGGCGCCTCCCCGCGGGCTGGTCTATGACCGCAATGATGTCCTGCTGGCGGAGAATCGCCCGGTCTTCAGTGTGACGCTGGTACCCGAGCGTGTTGGCGATATGGAGCAAACCCTCGCAAAACTCCAGGGCATGCTGAGCATTTCCGAGGAAGATATGGAACGCTTCCAGCGTCGGCTGCTTGAGCCTCGTCGTCCGTTCCAGGAGTTGCCCCTGCGTTACGACCTGGACGAGAAGGAAATTGCACGCCTGGCGGTTCACCGCCACGAACTGCCGGGGGTGGAAGTTTCCGCCGAGTTGGTTCGCTACTATCCCCACAGTGAGCTGACAGCCCATGCCCTGGGGTACGTCGGGCGTATCAACCGTCAGGAACTCCAGCGAATTGACCCGGTGAACTACGCGGGCACCAACTACATTGGCAAATCCGGAGTGGAGCGTTTCTACGAAGAGCTCCTACACGGGCAAGTCGGCTACCAGCATGTAGAAACTAATGCTCGGGGCCGGACCCTGCGCGTGCTTGAGCGCGAAAACCCGGTGGCAGGCGAGGATATACAGCTACACATAGATCTGCGACTCCAGCGGCTGGCCCATGAACTATTGGATGGCCGGCGTGGTGCTATTATTGCTATTGAACCCTCCACTGGAGGCATTCTGGCACTGGCGAGCGTTCCGGGCTTTGATGCCAATCTGTTTGTGACCGGCATCGGAGTGGAGGCTTATCGATCACTCAGTCAGAGTGCCGACAAGCCTCTGTTCAACCGGGCTTTGCGTGGGCAGTACTCTCCGGCGTCGACGCTTAAACCGATGCTGGCCATCGCGGCACTCGACAGCAATGCCACCACCCGTGACAGGACGATCTGGGACCCGGGGTATTATCAGTTGAATCCCGGGGGGCGCCGCTGGCGGGACTGGAAACGGGGTGGTCACGGGTGGGTCGACCTGAAGTCAGCTGTGGCTCAATCCTGTGATATTTACTTCTACGAAGTCGCAGTCGACATGGGAGTGGATACCATGCATCGATACTTATCCGACTTTGGCTTTGGTGAGGATGCCACACTGGACGTTTCCGGGGCGTTGAGTGGCTTGTTGCCGTCCAGGGATTGGAAACGCGCTATTCATAATGAGCCCTGGTATCCGGGAGACTCGGTGAACCTTGGTATCGGTCAGGGGTTCATGCTGGCGACGCCTCTACAATTGGCGACCGCAACGTCTGTGATCGCGAACCGCGGGAATTGGGCCGAGCCCAGGCTATTGAGAGATGTAAAGGGTGACAAGTCGGTTGGTGACGTGTTGCCAACCGGCACCCATCAATCAATTAAGCTTGAGAACCCGAACGACTGGGAGTTTGTCGTAGAGACGATGGCTGAGGTCATGCACGGTAGTCGAGGGACGGCCCGAGCGGCGGCGCGCGGCGCACCGTATCGAATGGCTGGCAAAACCGGGACCTCCCAGGTGTTTAGCCTGGCGGAGGATGAAGAGTACGACGAAGAAGAGATCCGTGAGCGATTACGAGATCATGCTCTGTTTGTTGGCTTTGCGCCGATAGAAGATCCCCAGATTGCCGTTGCTGTCATTGTCGAAAATGGTGGAGGCGGCAGCGGAACAGCTGCGCCTGTTGCACGGGCCATGTTTGATGCCTGGTTGTTGGATTTCTCAGGGGCAGGCAGTGAGCTCGTGGCTGGTTCATCCGGGGAGGGGAGCAACTGATGTCGGCCGGGAGCCTGTTTAATCAGTCAGCACGTCACCCCCTGTCAGGCCCGAGGGGTATATGGTCGGTGTTGCATATCGACCCGATACTACTGTTCTTGTTGCTGACCCTTATTGCGGGTGGGCTGTTCGTTCTATATAGCGGGGCCGACCGCAACCTGGAAGTCGTAAAAGCGCAGGGTATCCGGATGGGAGTGGCCCTGGTGGTGATGTTCGTGTTCGCCCAGCTTGATCCCGCTGTGTTCCGGCGCTGGTCGCCCTGGCTGTATTTGGCCGGGATTGCGGGATTGGCGGCAGTGTTGCTGGTTGGCGTAGGTGCCAAGGGCGCACAGCGTTGGCTGGCCATTCCCGGGTTGCCCCGTTTCCAGCCTTCGGAACTGATGAAGCTGGTGGTGCCGATGATGGCCGCCTGGTACCTGTCGCGCCATTACTTGCCCCCCAGGCTCCGCCATGTGGCGGTGGCGTTGCTCATTGTGTTGGCGCCCATGGCAATGATCATCCTGCAGCCGGACCTGGGGACCTCGTTACTGGTCGGCGCCGCTGGGATTTTCGTGGTGTTTTTTGCCGGCATGGGGTGGCGCCTGATCGGCGCCTTTCTTGCGATGGTATCAGTGGCGGCGCCACTGATGTGGTTCTTCGTTATGCGTGAGTATCAGAAGCAGCGTGTACTCACCTTACTGGATCCGCAGAGTGATCCGCTTGGTGCCGGCTGGAATATTATCCAGTCCAAGACCGCTATCGGCTCGGGGGGCATGGATGGCAAGGGGTGGCTCCAGGGCACACAGTCCCATCTTGAGTTTCTTCCGGAGAGCCATACCGACTTTATAGTTGCCGTTCTGGCGGAGGAATTTGGCTTTGTGGGCATGCTTATTCTTCTGGTGCTCTACCTCCTGATTGTTCTGCGGTGCCTGTACATTGCGTCGACGGCGCAGGATTCGTTCAGCCGGCTGCTGGCGGGCGCACTGACGATGACGTTTTTTATCTATGTCTTCGTCAATGTGGGTATGGTCAGCGGTATTCTGCCAGTGGTGGGGGTGCCGCTGCCGCTGGTCAGTTATGGCGGAACGTCAGGGGTAACGCTGATGGCGGCGTTTGGGGTATTGATGTCGGTCCATACCCATAGACGGATGATTAGTGCGTGATGACTGGGCGCCTACCATGGACAGGGAGTAATGGTTGCGAGGTCCGCTGCCATGGTAATCTTGGCCGCGATAACGGGCCGAAGTTGTGGTGACGTTGTATTGATAAGGTTCTCGAGTCGAAGCCAGTCAAGGGGATTCATGAAAGCTGTCAGGTATTGGTTAGGTGTCGGATTGGTGATGGCGTGCTTTGCTTCCCCTTCCCAGGCCGGGCCCTACAATGAGACACCTGAGAGCCGTGACTTTGTTCGTGAAATGTCGGAACGCTACGGATTTGAAGCCGAACGTGTGTCGGCAACACTGGCCAATGCGCAGCGCCGTGACTCGATTTTGGAAGCCATCAGCCGGCCGGCTGAGAAAACCCTTGAGTGGTACGAATACCGTCAGATCTTTATGCGTGAAGCGCGTATAGAGCAAGGCGTCAACTTCCTTGAGCAGCACCAGGAAGCGTTTGAGCGTGCCGAACGTGAGTACGGCGTACCAGCGTCAATCGTCGCAGCGATTATCGGCGTCGAAACCTGGTATGGCACCTATAAAGGGAAGTATCGGGTGCTCGATGCCCTTGCCACTCTGGCATTCGACTATCCGCCCCGCAGTCGCTTTTTCCGCAGCGAGCTTGTCCAGTATTTTCTGATGACACGTGAACAGGGCTTTGACCCTATGGAGTTGACGGGTTCCTACGCGGGGGCGATGGGGTACGGTCAGTTTATCTCCAGCAGCTACCGGCATTATGCGCTTGATTTTGACGGCGATGGTGTTGCCGACATCCTGGCCAATCCGGTGGACGCCATCGGCAGTGTCGCCAATTATTTCCACGCCCATCGTTGGCAAACCGGTGGGCCTGTGACAGAGCAGGTGGGTGACAGCCTGCCAAAGAACTCACCATTATTGACCGGGGAACTGAGGCCGACGTTGACGGTCAATGACTACCGGCAGGCGGGTATCGTCCCGAAAATGGATGTGCCCGGCGATGCCAAAGCCAGGGCGATCCGTCTCGTTGGTGACAAGAGCTCTGAACTATGGTTGACCTACCATAACTTTTACGTGATAACCCGGTACAATCACAGTCATCTATACGCCATGGCGGTACACCAGTTGGCAGGTGCGCTCGAAGAGCGGATGCGGCCGCTGGCAAATGAAAACAATGGGGAAAGTAACAGCTCGTGATGAAACGCCATGTTTTACTACTGGTTTTCGGGGTACTGGTGCTGGCAGGGTGTGCATCATCGCCCGAACCAGATCATTCCTCCCGCTACACCCTGAGCCAGGACCGCGCGCCTGCAGGTAACTTTGATGCATCGGGGCTTGCCGATGCCACGCCGCGATTTGAAGAGCCGCGTCGCGCTGGAAACAAATCACCCTACCAGGTCTGGGGCAAGGAATATCACGTCCTGGGCAGTAACGATGGCTATGTTCAGCGCGGCACCGCGAGCTGGTATGGTGAGAAGTTCCATGGACACAAAACCTCGAATGGAGAGGTTTTTGACATGTATGAAATGTCAGCGGCGCACAAGAGCTTGAAGATTCCCGGGTACGCCCGGGTGACCAATCTCGATAACGGTCGCTCGGTGGTGGTCAGGGTCAACGACCGAGGCCCCTTCCATGGGGATCGTCTCATTGATCTTTCCTACGCAGCGGCCAAAAAGCTGGGTTATCAGGGCAGGGGTACGGCGAGGGTAGAGGTGGCCGCCATCACAGTGAATCGTAACGGCTCGATGACGCTTGCCGGCAAGCCGTTCCCGGAATCGGGAGCGCCCGTGGATGCTGAGCGCCTGACGGATCCTGGTACAGGCAGCGAGGCCCTGTTCGTGCAACTGGGTTCGTTTAGCCAGCGCAACCCGGCCCAGGCCCTTTTGGACCGGGCTCAGCGTGCAGTCGCAAACCCAATGCGGGTGAGGGAAGTGGAAACGGCCTCTGGCCGCTTTCACCGAGTTCAGGTCGGGCCGTTCAGGGATGAGGATGAAGCTCTGAGAGCCCAGAGCCTGCTTGAAAATCACGGATTTGGTCAGTCAATACTGCTGACCGACACTCATTGAACCAGTCACTTACTTGAAACTGAATGGACCCATGGCACTAAATAAAGCGTTCCGAGCCTTCACTGCTGTTCTGCTCCTGATCCTGCTTCCGGCAATGCCGGTTGCGGCACAGGCTGTTCTGATTCCGTCATCACCGCAGATCGCGGCGAGTTCCTACATCCTGATGGACCCGCTTTCGGGGCGGGTTATCATGAAAGAGAACAGCCATGAGCGTCTGCCCCCGGCCAGTCTTACCAAGATGATGACGGCCTATATCGTGGAGCGGGAACTCGACGAGGGCAGAATTTCCCTGTCTGACATGGTGCCCATCAGCGTCAACGCCTGGCGAACTGAAGGGTCACGCACGTTCGTGAAAGAAGGGACGGAGGTGTCGGTTGAGAACCTGCTAAAAGGCGTCATCATTCAGTCTGGAAACGATGCGTCCGTGGCGCTGGCCGAATTTATCGCCGGTAGCGAAGGGGCGTTCGTTGATATCATGAACCAGCAGGCGCAGATTCTGGGGATGAACGAGTCCAGTTTTGTCAATGCCACTGGTTTGCCGGCGCCGGACCATTTCTCCACTGCCTACGATCTGGCCCTTCTGGCGAAGGCGATCATTAATGACTACCCGGAAAACTACCCGTTGTATGCCCAGAAGCATTTCACCTATAACAACATCCGTCAGCCCAACCGCAACAGCCTCCTGTGGCGCGATGACAGTGTTGATGGGCTGAAAACCGGTCATACCGAAGAAGCCGGGTACTGTCTGGTGGCGTCAGCCAAACGCAACGACACTCGGCTGATTGCTGTGGTTATGGGTACTGACAGCACCTCGTCCCGAGCCCAGGAAGTCCAGAAAATGCTGAACTACGGCTTCCGTTATTATCAGAGTGAGCGCCTGTTCCGCGCCGGCCAGGAATTGCTGGAGGCGCGCGTGTGGGGCGGGGCAAGCGATAGCCTTTCTGTGGGGCTGACAGAAGATGTTTACGTCACTATTCCCCGAGGCTCAAGGGATTCCCTGGCATCCACTGTTGAGCTTGACTCCGTGATCAAGGCGCCCATTTCCATGGGCGACGAATTGGGGCAGGTAACGGTGAAGCTCGGCGATGATGTGGTTGTGGATCAGCCGGTGCTGGCGCTCAGCGATATCCCGGAAGGCGGTTTCTTCAAGCGGATCTGGGACGCAATTAAACTATTCTTTGTTCAGCTTTTTGAGTAAGAACGAGAGTTGCCTGTAGGAGATAAACCGGGATGAGCGAACCAAAGGCACCCAAGATTGAGTTCCCCTGTGACTATGTGATCAAGGTTATCGGGGATGCCGCGCCAGACTTTGTGGAGTTTGTGGTGGGCGTTGTGGAACAGCATGCACCAGGCATCTCTAACGATGATGTGACGGTGAAAGACAGTCGCGGTGGTCGGTTTGCGTCGGTAAACCTTAAGATCGTCGCCACTGGCGAGCCACAGTTGAAAGCCCTGTTCGAGGAGCTCAAGGCCAGCGGCCGGGTTCATATGGTGCTGTAACCTGATGGCCGAGCTGATCGTTCGTGATCTGGGTGAGCAGCCCTACCTGGAAACCTGGGAGGCGATGAAGTCGTTTACGGCCTCACGGGACGCCTCCACGCCGGATGAACTCTGGTTGCTGGAGCATCCAAGGGTCTATACCCAGGGGCAGGCCGGCAAAGCCGAGCACATATTGGCCCCCGGTGATATCCCGGTGATACAGGTGGATCGCGGCGGCCAGGTGACCTACCACGGTCCGGGTCAGTTGGTGGTCTACCTGATGATCGACCTGACTCGCCACAGCCTGGGGATTCGCTCACTGGTGAATGTCATCGAGCAGGCTATTGTCCGAACTCTTGCGGGGTTGGGTGTGACGGCGGCGCCACGTCCAGATGCTCCGGGTGTCTATGTGAACGAAGCCAAGATTGCATCTCTTGGGCTGCGTGTGAGGCGAGGGTGTTCGTTCCATGGCCTGGCCTTGAATGTAGCCATGGACATGGAGCCATTTCGCCGGATCAACCCCTGTGGCTATGCCGGCATGGCCATGTGCCAGGTCAGTGACTTCGTCTCCGAAGTGACCGTTGCCGCTCTTGCCCCAACTCTGTCGGACGAACTGGTTGATGGTCTGGCGGGTGGCGCTGTTCGACGCGTAAGCGGTTGGTAAGGCCCAGCCAAAGTGCCTATTGAGAATGCCGAAACTGCCGACTGCGGCGGTTGCCTTGCTACCCGTGGGTACCCTCGGAATCACACACTTTGTTTCGCCCCAGGGTCTTTGCCCGATAAAGCGCTTCGTCGGCACGCTGTAGCAGGCGGTCGACGGACTCAGCGCCGTGGATAGTGGCTACTCCAACACTGATGGTGGTATTGATGCTCCCGCCCTGGGTCTCGATAGGCGTTGCTGCAATGGTCTGGCGTATGCGGTTAGCCGTCTGGGCGGCCTCGACAGCGTCAGTTTCGGGCAGCAGTACCAGGTATTCCTCTCCGCCCCAGCGTGCCAGCGTATCGACCTTCCGGCTGTGTTCCTGCAAGGTCCTGGCCACCATCACAATGGTTTCATCACCCACCTGATGGCCATAGTTGTCGTTGACGGACTTGAACAGGTCAATGTCCATCAACAACACTGAGAAACCGCGTGAATTGCGTAAGTAGCGCTGATATTCGGCTTCCAGCTGCTCGTGAGCTTCACGTCGATTGGCAAGCCCCGTCAGAGCATCGTGTTTAGCCGCATATTCGAACTCGGCAGCCAGTTTAAGCAGTCCGAGTTTACTGCGTCGCCGGCTCTGGTCCAGGACGTAGCAGGTGGACATTTCAAACCCCAGTACGGCAAGCATGGTGAGTCGGAAGCTGGTGCTGTAGGGCGAATCAAAAGCCAGGTCTCCGAGCGGGCTGAACAGCAGGGCGACCGCTGCGAGGCCCCCGGTACAGGCAAACACCCCAACTTTCGCTTCGCTGATGTAAAAAATGATGGGTGGGTAGGCAAACAACCAGATAATGGCAGAGCCATCCTCCACCGCATTGATGGCCAGATAGGTGAACAGGATCGTAATCGCGGCAATAAAACCGCGGCGTTGCAGGGTGCTGTTGTGACTGACCAGATAAACAATACCATTGACACCTAGCAGCATGGCAAAGACGATCAGGGTTGTGGCTGAGCCGGGCATTCCGCGGTCCAGGGATCGCCATGCGAAAAACAGCAGGAGGGGGACCGCTGCCAGAGTAAGCCAGCCGATCAACATCGGAACCGGAATTTCACCCTTCACCCGGAACTGTGACAGTTTGGTGTCGGAGGGTTTGCTGGTGGTCTGTGTCATTGTTGCTGTCTTGTTGTTTTTGGGCGTCAGTGGCGAGGTCATCGACCACATTTTTATACTAAACGGCTTTGGCTGTGGGGTCTGTGTAAAAACGTAAAACCTTTTGCCAACCACAGAAGTAAACACAGAAGAAGCGGTTTGCATTGGCCCCAAGGGCAATGAATTGACGGCACGCCGGTTAGGTTTGAGAACCCGGGTATCCGTATAATGGTTATAAAGGCTGATAGCGCCAACACTTACAGAACCGAGCAGGTTTTTGATGGCATCCAGACCCAAAAGCACATCTGTTGCACGTATCAAAACCGGTAGCTTTGAGCGCCGGCTTACCCTCACCAGGGCGGGGCTTTTCGCAGGGACCCGGATGGCCTCCCACATGGCCACCAACTGGTTCAGCAGCAAGGACAAGCGGGAGGCCCGGCACCGGGCCATGCTATCCAGCCAGGCGGAGTTCCTGGTAGACGAGTTGGGCAAGCTCAAGGGCAGTGTCGTCAAGATCGGGCAGGTGATGGCTCTCTACGGTGAGCACTTCCTGCCTGAGGAAGTAACCGAAGCACTGCATACCCTGGAAGACCAGACCACCTGGCTGGAATGGCCGTCGATCGAGCGTGTGCTTAAGGCCGAGCTGGGTGCTGACCGGCTGGCGGAACTGGCAGTGGACCCCGACCCGATTGGTGCAGCCTCGTTGGGGCAGGTCCATCGGGCGCGCCGGCGAAGTGACGGGCTGGAGCTGGTGCTCAAGGTCCAGTACCCCGGCGTTGACGAGGCGGTCGACAGTGACCTTAACGCAGTGGCACATCTGCTCAAGATTGCCCGCCTGGTCTCCTTCGGCCCCGAGTTCAACGACTGGCTGGAAGAAGTGCGGGACATGATGCACCGGGAGGTGGATTACCGCCTCGAAGCCCGTACCACCGAGAAATTCCGGCGGATGCTGCTGGACGACCCCCGTTTTGTGGTGCCCCGTGTTCTGGACGAGTACTGCACAGCCCATGTCATCGCCTCTACCTACGAGCCGGGCCACTCAGTGAGTTCGGTGGCGGTGCGGGAGCTTGCCCTTGATCGTCGTAGCGAGTTGGGCCGCGCCGCGCTGGAATTGTTCTTCCGTGAGCTGTTTGTCTGGGGTGAAATCCAGACGGATCCAAATTTTGGCAACTATCGAATCCGTATCGCCGGCGAGGAAGGCGCGGACAGCGAAACCGATCAGATTGTGTTGTTGGACTTCGGGGCGGTACAGGCCTACTCGGCGACCTTCCTGGACCCCGTCATCCAGATGATTCGGGCGTCCTACGAGGGCGACCTGCAGAAAGTGATTGATGGCGGTATCCGGTTGCGCTTCATGAGCCGGGATTGGCCTGATGACGTTCTGGACACGTTCGGCAAGGTTTGCATGTCGGTATTGGAGCCACTGTCCAGGGATCGTAGCGCCTGGCCGGACAACGCTGTGAATGATCAAGGCCAGTATCGTTGGAAACAGAGCGACCTGCCCTCGCGAGTGGCGCGTCAAGCCGCGCGTTCAGCCATAAGCCGCTATTTCAAGGTGCCGCCGAAGGAGTTTGTGTTCCTGAACCGCAAGCTGATCGGTGTCTACACGTTCATCGCGGTGCTGAATGCGGAATTTAACGGTGAGGATCTGCTCCGGGAATACCTCTACGGTGACCCCGGAACCCCCGATGCTTCCAGCACCAACCAGATGACCAAGCCGTAGCGCAACCCCTTGCCGATGGCTACCAGGATCACGAAGTTGAGCCAGGGCACGCGCATGATCCCACCAACCAGGGTTAGCGCGTCGCCCCCCAGTGGCAACCAACCCAGAAGCAGAGACCATTGCCCGTAACGGTTGAAGCGGGTGCGGGCCTTTTCGAGCTGGGATTCGGAAATCGGAAACCAGCGTTTGTGCTTAAAGCGATCCACTTGCCGGCCGATAACCCCATTAATAACAGAGCCTGCGGTGTTGCCCGCTGTCGCCCAGAGCCATATCCACCAGAGTGAATAGCCTTGAGTCACCATGCCGCCAAGGAGAATTTCCGAATAGGCCGGCAGTATTGTTGCTGCGGCCAGTGCGGTCATGAACAAGGTGAAGTAGGCCAATGGACGCTCCTGGTGAGATGAATGCCGATCAGACTTTAATGGCAGCTGTGCCTTCAGGGCACTAAGCTGATAATGAATTCCTACCTGAGACAGGTTGCTGTACCAATGAAAAAACTGTCACTGCGTTTCAAACTCTATGCCCTGGTCATTACGCTGCTGCTGGTTATGGGAATCAGTATTGTGGTGACTGCCCAGCTTTCCCTGGGGCAGATGGAGCAGCGAATCACCTCCGAAACCCGTGATACAGTGCGCAGCCTTGCCATCGACCGGTTAAGCGCAACCGCCGGGAAATACGGTGAGGTAGTCAGCGGCATGTTCGCCACAGCCTATCGGACACCGGAAGTCGTCCGCAACGTCATCAGCCGGAATATACAGGTGGACAGCTCCGGCCGCATCAGCCGCGTTGCCCTTCAGGAAACGGTGGGTGCGGTATTGGAGGAGCAGGAGGGGCTGAGTTCAATCTATGCCCAGTTCGAACCGGACGCCTACGACGGCCAGGACCGCTACTTCACCGGGGGTGTCGAAGAACACAGCAGTGATGAAGGTACCCTGGAAATCTATTACTACCGCTCTCCCGAGGGCGATGTGGTCTTCAGTCGCACTGAGGATCCGGCCACCAAGTATCTGGACAACCGGAATGAGTTCGGTATTCGCGAGGCGGAATGGTACCTGTGTTCCATGGATAGCCAGGAGCCTTGCATCATGGAACCTTACGAATACGAGATTGAAGAGGGCTATACCGAACTGATGACCAGCCTGGTCGTACCAATCATGGACGGAAACGAGTTTGCGGGCGTGGCCGGCGTTGACCTCAATCTGTCAACGCTCCAGAAAGCGATCCAGAGGGTCAGCGACAATCTCTATGACGGCGAGTCAAGGGTAACGCTGTTGAGCAGCAAAGGCCTGATTGCCGCGTCCAGCCACTACAGCGAGCACCTGGGGCGGCCGTTGGCGGAAGCATTGCCGGAGCAGGCTGGAACCTACACATCCCTGCACAGCGACGGTGGCACCTATGACGATGGCGAAACCCTGGCCGTGTCTTACCCTATCGAGATCGACCTGCCGGGCGCCCAATGGTCCCTGTTGATCGAATTGCCACGGCAGACCGCGTTGGCTGACGTGGCCGAAATCACCGACCTGCTGTCCAGCGAGGTGAATACCACTGCCGGTCGCCAGACCATGGTGGGGGTGTTGGTGTCGGTGGTTGCGATCCTGATTCTGGTGGTGCTGGTTCGCTCGGTGACCAAACCGTTAAACGAAATCCGTGACCGGATGAAAAACCTGGCCAGTGCCGAAGGGGATCTGACCAGCGAGTTGAACATAGATACCCATTCGGAACTGATCGAACTGGCTGGCGGGTTCAACCAGTTCCTGGGCCGCTTAAGGGAGATGATCAACGACCTCAAAGACGTCAACGCCAAGGTCAGCCAGCAGGCGGCCGATGTGGATGTGATCGCCAAGGAAACCGACGAGCAAACCGAAAGCCAGCATCAGGACATCGAAAGCGTTGTTACCGCGATGAACGAAATGTCCGCCGCCGCTGGTGAAGTGGCAGGCTTTGCGGGTGAGGCAGCCGAAAACGCGCAGATGGCTCAGGACGGCATCCGCTTTACCCAGGATACGCTGACGTCTGCCCTGGATGGCGTGGGCGCGTTGGCAGGCGATATGGACGAAGCCAGTACTGCCATAGGCCAGGTTGCCACCCGCAGTGAGGACATTAACCGTATTATTGAAGTGATCCGGGGAATTGCGGAACAGACCAACCTGTTGGCGCTGAACGCAGCCATCGAGGCGGCGCGAGCGGGTGAGCAAGGCCGGGGCTTTGCAGTGGTGGCTGACGAGGTCAGAACACTGGCGTCCCGTACCCGTGAGTCCACCGACGAAATCAGCCAAATGATTGATGGCCTGCAAAGCGATGTGGGTGGTGCTGTGACCGTTATCAACGGTGGTGTTGATCGCGCCACCCGAGCAGTGGAGGGTACCCGTGAGGCAGACCACTCTTTGGCCTCAGTGGTTGAGCGCATAGCAACCATTGTGGAACACGTCACCCACGTGGCCACGGCCGCCGAAGAGCAAAGTTCCGTCAGTGAAGAAATCAATCGCAACCTCACTCGGATCGGTGACGCCGCCAATGACCTTCGGGCATTGGCACAACGGGTCAGTGGCAGCGGCCGGACACTGGATGAGCAGGTGAAAGTGCTGGATTCGGAACTGAACCGTCTGAAAACCTGAGTGCCTGGCTGGATAAGGCCAAACGGCAACGCCCGATAGCGCTGGTTGCATCAGTCCAGGCTATCGGTGTCATTCAGTTCATTAATTTTATTTTTTCGGTGGGCGTGCCACCATGACAGCCCATTATATCGACGGCTGCAACACTCAGGCCTGTCCATTGTTATCAACAGGAGTCAGTTTATGGATCATGTCACCATCTACGGCCGTGCTTCCTGCGGTTTTTGTATGCGCGCCCGGCAATTGTGCGAGATCAGGGACATTCCCTATCGCTACGTGGACATGATCGAAGAAGGCATCAGCAAGGCGGATCTGGAGAAAACCGTTGGCAAGCCCGTGCACACGGTGCCGCAGATCTTTGTGGGCGAGGAGCACGTTGGCGGGTTTGACCACTTCTCGCACTACGTTCAGCGGTTTGAGGCCGCCTCGAGATAAACGGTTCGACGAAAAAAAGGCGCCAGCGGATGACCCGGTGGCGCCTTTTTTGTGGGCAAGTGGCTCAGAACTGGAAGTCGGCCTTCAGTTTCTTCTCCACAAGCTGATTCTTCAGCTTCGCGACTCTCGGCAGGCCATCATCGAATGGCGGGAAGCTTTCGCCGTGGATCAGTGGCTCCAGGTAATCGCGGCAGTCCTGCGTGATGCCATAGCCATCATCGGTGATGTAATGGATCGGCATTTTCTTTTCCTGGTTGGCGACCTCGCTCAACGGTGCCTCACCAATGTGCCAGCGATAAGGGCGTGACTGTTCGCGCACAATCGTCGGCATCAGCGCCTGTTTACCTGCCAGTGCCATTTCCACGGCCACCTTGCCTACCGAATAGGCCTGCTCTACGTCCGTGGCGGAGGCAATATGCCGGGCGCTACGCTGCAGATAGTCCGCCACGGCCCAGTGGTATTTGTGGCCCAAAGCCTGGCGCACCATGTTGGCCAGGGCCGGCGCGACACCGCCAAGCTGGGTGTGGCCGAAGGCATCCTTGGCGCCTGCATCGGCGAGGAAGCGGCCGTCTTCATACTGGGCACCTTCAGAGGCGACGACCACGCAGTAGCCATATTCCTTGACGCAGAAATCCACCCGCTCAAGGAAGCGTTCGCGCTCGAAGGGGATTTCCGGAAACAGGATGACGTGAGGCGGGTCGCCTTCGACTTTTCCTGCAAGGCCACCAGACGCCGCAATCCAGCCAGCGTGGCGCCCCATCACTTCGAGGATGAACACCTTGGTGGAGGTGTCGCACATGGAGCGAATGTCCAGGCTCGCCTCCAGGGTAGAGGTGGCGATGTACTTGGCCACCGAGCCGAAACCGGGGCAGCAGTCGGTGAAAGGCAGGTCGTTGTCCACCGTTTTGGGCACCCCGATGCAGGTAATCGGGTAGCCCATCTTCTCCGCAAGCTGAGACACTTTGTAGGCCGTATCCTGGGAGTCGCCGCCGCCGTTGTAGAAGAAATAGCCGATGTCGTGAGCGCGGAACACCTCGATCAGGCGTTCGTATTCCCGTTTATTCTCGGAAAAGTTCTTCAATTTATGGCGGCAGGACCCGAACGCACCGCCCGGAGTGTGGATCAGCGCCTGGATGTCTTCATCGCTTTCGAGGCTGGTATCAATCAGTTCCTCTTTGAGCGCGCCGATGATTCCGTTGCGCCCGGCGTAAAGCTTACCGATCTGATCGGGGTGCTTGCGGACGGTCTGGATAACCCCGCAGGCACTGGCGTTAATGACGGCGGTCACACCGCCTGATTGGGCATAAAATGCGTTTCTGGTGGCCATTTCCGGCTAGTGCCTCCTGCAGTTTCATCAATTGCGGCAGATGATACGCCAATCGCCGTTTTTTTTCATGACATCAAACGTCGTAAGGAACGCTTGACGGCCCGCATTCTATACGGGACGCTTTGCAGGTTTCATCCAAGAGGTCGATAACCGAATGCATATCCATATCCTGGGAATCTGTGGCACCTTCATGGGCAGTTTGGCCGTGTTGGCAAGGGAATTGGGGTACACCGTGACCGGCTCCGATCAGGGGGTTTATCCACCCATGAGTACCCAGTTGGAAGCCCAGGGGATCGGGTTAATGGAAGGTTACGATCCTGACAACCTCAAGCCCCAACCGGACCTGGTTCTGGTTGGCAACGCCATGTCCCGGGGCAATCCGGAGGTAGAGGCGGTTCTTAACCAGAACATAGACTATATGTCGGGCCCGGAATGGCTGGCGCGAGAGGTTCTGCGTCATCGCTGGGTGCTGGCGGTGGCCGGGACCCACGGCAAGACCACGACAACGGCCATGTTGTTGTGGATCCTGGAGCGGGCCGGGTTCGAGCCTGGTTATCTGATAGGTGGGGTTCCCAACGATTTCCCGGTTTCGGCGCGGTTGGGTAACAGCGATTTTTTCGTTATTGAGGCGGATGAGTACGACAGCGCCTTCTTTGATAAGCGCTCCAAGTTTGTCCACTATCGGCCTCATACCCTGATCCTCAATAACCTCGAGTTTGATCACGCGGATATTTTCGACAACGTCGAAGCCATTGAGCGCCAGTTCCATCATTTGGTCAGAACAGTCCCCTCCCGTGGGCTGATCGTGCGACCGGCTCTTGATACCCATCTTGACCGGGCGCTGGAGCTTGGCTGCTGGAGCGGCGTGCAGGCCACCTCGGTGGGCAGTGAGGTGCCTTATATGGCGGATTGGCGTGCTGAGTTGCTGTCGGAGGACGGCAGTCAATTCATGGTGGTACACCACGAACAACCCGTGGCGCCGGTCAGTTGGTCTCAAACCGGCCTGCATAACGTTCGTAACGCCCTGGCGGCCATTGCCGCCGCTCGTCATGTGGGGGTTACTCCGGACCACGCCGTGGCAGCGCTGTGCCATTTTTCGGGCGTCAAACGCAGGATGGAGTTGCTGGCGGATGTTGACGGGGTTCGCGTCTACGATGATTTTGCCCATCACCCGACTGCTATTGCTACCACTCTGGAAGGCCTGCGCCGAAAAGTGGGCGATGAGACCATCCTTGCGCTGATCGAGCCACGTTCCAACACCATGCAGCAGGGAGTTCACCAGCAAACCCTGCTGCCCAGCGCGGCTGAGGCAGACCGGGTGTTCTGGGCCAACCTGAATCGTATGGACTGGTTGCCAGCATTGGTCGAAGGCAGCGACACCGTGTTGGAGGCGCCGGGTCGTCATCGCGTCGGGGCCAGCGTTGGGGAGTTGATCGACCTGGTTCTGGATCAGGTGTCCGGTCCCTGCCATATTGTCATCATGAGTAACGGCGGTTTTGGCGGTATTCACCAGAAGCTGATTGCCGAACTGGAACGTAAATCCGGCTGACGGGGCATTCTGCCTCCGCTATCCAATCAGGAAACTTCAGTATGACTGCAGCTTCAGAACCCCGGCGGGTGATCAATCTTGCCTTTACCGGCGCCTCCGGTGCCCAGTATGGCCTGCGACTATTGCAGTGTCTGGTCGCGGCGGACTGCCGCGTGCATGTCATGATCAGCAAGGCGGCGCAGGTTGTGATTGCCACGGAAACCGATCTCAAACTACCGGGCAACACCTCTGCCATGCAGGAAGCGCTTTCCAGCTATGCCGGCGCCCGTCCGGGACAGGTGCTGGTGTTTGGCCGGGAAGACTGGTTCGCCCCGCCGGCTTCTGGCTCCGGCGAGAAAGCCCCGCTGGTGATTTGCCCCTGCAGTACCGGTACCCTGTCGGCCCTGGCCACAGGTGCCAGTAACAATCTGATCGAGCGCGCTGGCGACGTGGCCCTTAAGGAGCGGCGGCAACTGATCCTGGTGCCCCGGGAAGCGCCCTTTTCGGAAGTGCACCTGGAAAACATGCTGCGCCTGACCCGCATGGGCGCGGTTATCATGCCGGCCAGTCCGGGGTTCTATCACCAGCCAGAATCCGTGAGTGACCTGGTGGACTTCATCGTTGCTCGCCTGCTGGATCATCTGGGCCTGCCCCAGGACCTGATGCCGCGCTGGGGTGAGGAGAGGGCGAAGGCGAAACAGCCCGACTGAACCACTGGGCGATGGTTTTGGCCAGCCCGATTGATGCTTTTCATCATTGAGCGAAAACGCCGCGCCCCCGAGACTTGGTGAACGACAACCACAACACAGTCATTCACCGAGGTACACCATGATTCCACGCACAGTCTTTGATGCCGACCTTGACGGCTTCCGGGATTCCGTCCGCAAGTTCCTGCAGCAGGAAGCGGCGCCCTACCATGAACAGTGGGAGAAGGACGGCCAGGTCAGCCGTGAGCTCTGGAAGAAGGCCGGCGAACTTGGCTTCCTGTGCCCGACGATGCCGGAGGAGTATGGCGGCGTAGGCGCGGACTTCCGCTACAGTGCCGTCATCATGGAAGAGGTCTCCAGGGCAGGCCTGTCCGGCATCGGCTGGACCTTGCATTCCGATATTGTTGCGCCCTATATCCTCAATTACGGCTCCGACGAGCAGAAGCAGTATTACCTTCCGAAACTGGCGACCGGCGAAATGATCGGCGCCATCGCCATGACAGAGCCGGGCGCCGGCTCTGACCTGCAGGGTGTGAAAACCACAGCGGTGAAAAACGCCGCTGGCGATCACTTTGTGCTTAATGGCTCCAAGACCTTCATTACCAATGGCCAGTTGGCGGATCTGGTGATCGTGGTGGCCAAGACCGATCCGAAAGAGGGCGCCAAGGGTACCAGCCTGTTGTTGGTGGAGAGTGCCTGGGAAGGGTTCGAGAAGGGGCAAAACCTGAATAAAGTAGGGATGAAGGCCCAGGACACCTCCGAGTTGTTTTTCCAGGACGTAAAGGTGCCGGCGGATAAGCTTTTGGGCTCGATGGAAGGCCAGGGCTTTTTCCAGCTTATGGCGGAATTGCCTGCAGAGCGCCTGCAGGTGGGGCTGACCGCCGTTGCCGCTGCGGAAGCCGCCTGGCAATGGACCCTGGACTATGTGAAAGAGCGTAAAGCCTTCGGCAAGCCGGTGATTGCGTTCCAGAATACCCGCTTCAAGATGGCGGAAATGAAAGCGGAAATCACGGCTGCCCGGGTGTTTTGTGATCGCTGCCTGGAGCTGCACCTGGAAAAGAAGCTGGATATCCCCACCGCAGCCATGCTGAAGCAGCACACCACCGACCTGCAGTGCAAAGTGATGGACGAGTGTGTCCAGCTCCATGGTGGTTATGGTTACATGTGGGAATACCCCATTGCCCGCGCATGGGCGGATTCGCGGGTTCAGCGTATCTACGCCGGCACCAACGAGATCATGAAAGAGATCGTGGCACGGTCGTTCTGACGCCCGATATCGTCGGACTTGCGCGTCGCCGGGGCTGCTCCGTCGGCGCGTTTTTGTTACCTAAGTTTACAAATTGCCAAACCTATCAAGGTTCCCCCCGACAACATCCCCTACAGTAGCGGCACAACCTCTAACAAGGACAATGGTTGCCGCGATGAAACGCCTGTTCCCCCTTTCAGTTGCCCTGTTCACACTCGCCCTGGCCGGATGCGGTGAAGAGTCTGATGAGTCACCGGTTGATGGTCGCGACTTCGACGGCGAGGAATACATCGAACCGGAGCCCTATACCGGCCGGGTGATTGACGGTTACCTGCGCAATGCACGGGTGTGGCTGGATATGGACGGCGACAGCCAGTACACGCCGGGCCCGATGACCTTTGAGAACAGCGCCGGTACTGAGATAACCCTGCCCGGGGGGGAGCCCACCGCTTTGACGGGGGAAAACGGTGCCTTCTCGCTGGATACGGCGGGACTGGTGCAGGACCCGTCCATATCGCCGGATATCGATCCCAGGGATTTTCCGCTGTTTGCGGTGGTGTTGCCCGGTCAGACGCTGGAGCAGACGCGCATCGGGGATGTGGTACTGGAAGACGCCTACCTGCTCAGTGCTCCGCCGGGCGTGCGCAATGTCACTCCGCTGAGCCACCTGGTTCGGCAGCGCCGCCTGATTGGCTTGCAGGATCTTTCGGTCATCAGTACCGATCTGTCCGATGCCCTTGGCAACGTGAACCTGGTCAGTGACTATATCCGGTCCGGTGATCATCGTGCCCATGCCTATGCCCGCGCCTTCGCCCGCTTTATGGCCAGCCAGTTTCCTCCAGAGTATGCCAACCTTCTTCGCAATGGCGACGGGCGGGAACGTTACCTGAGTGAAGAGGCGGTTTACCTGCTGGGTGTTTCCTTTGCCCGCAATGCCCTCGATGTAGTTCGGATTGTTGACGACGCCGCTTCTCAGGGGAATTATGAGAACATCAATATTGACGAACTGTCCTTGCCAGAAGTGCCGGTTGAGCTGGACGATCCGGTTATCCTTGAACGCCAGACGGTTCTGGCCAGGGGGGAGGGGAGTGAGTTGCCAGCCACGATGTCCAACCTCAGTGTGTCGGCCGAACTGACCTTCGACTACTCGGAAGATGGCCGATTAACGGCTGTGACGGCGAACGGCTGCATGATGCCTTCACTGAGGGAAATGGCCCGGTTGATCAACGCCCGTGGCAAGATCGCTGATACCGATGTGCAATGGATGCCTTCGGTCTCACTGTCCCAGGAAAGTGCCAGCTACTATGAGATTGAAGGGCCTGATGAGCGGCTGACGTTTGACTGGCAGGATCGCACCGCGACGTTCGAAACCACCACCACCTGCCACCCGGGGCTCGCGTCATCCTCGGCATTCGGTGGCCCACCGGCAATCAGCTATGAATGGACTATGGCGGATGCCCGTGTCCAGACCCTGACGGCAGTTTCGGGCAGCAAGACGGAAGTGCTTCTTCCGGACTACCGGTTTGCCAACGAAGCCTTTTTTGGCTTCACGCGTTCCGTTGATGAGGCCGACGAGGAAATCGTCGCGCTCACCAGTAGCGTCCAGTCCTGTGAGGGAGACATTGATCCGGAGGATGCGGATGCGGCGCAGGTGGTGTCTGCCCAACAACCTTTCACGGTCACCGGCAATATCACGTTACCCGATGAATTCACGTCGCCGGCGCTGGAGTTTGATACTCGTAATGACCGGTTCCGGCCATTGCGATTTGGTTTCCTGAATGAGGAAATGAGTTCCACGCCTGGAGTCAGCAATTCAGAAGGGTTTGATTGGGCGTTCTACTACCCTTTCGACAGCTCCAGCGAATTTGTGGCGGACCAGCCCAACCTGATCAACATCGCTTACCTGAATCGCCATGGTGGGAGCAGGGCCTGCGGCCGAGAGTTCGAAAGGGCGCCTTCTGCGGCCTACGCTCGAGTGAACTACACCTATCAGCGACTCTCGGAATATTTGTCGGGATTAGTGGAGTGAGCTATGTGCGCAGGGCGGCTCTTCGCGAGAGTGCGGAGAGTTTTGCATTTGCGCGCGCAGGTTTATTGCGACATGTGCTTACAAGGGTGTCGGATTCGTAACACTTCCTGAGGGAGGAAGTGGTGCCGAGGAGAGGACTTGAACCTCCACGGGGTTGCCCCCACTAGCACCTGAAGCTAGCGTGTCTACCAATTTCACCACCTCGGCAGGTGATTTGCAGTCTCTCCGGTGGGCATTCAAACGTTTTACTTCGTTGAATTTCCGGACTTTCTGCCGCAGTTGAAGGGGTTGCCGTCAACCAATGGCGCGTACTTTAATCATTCGGAAAAAGCCTGTCAAATATTTTTTGTCCCGCTGGGGCCGGTTTTTATGCCTATTTTAGGCGGTCGGTTAGGCAGGCAGGTGCTGGCAGCGTTATACTCCTTTGCAAACGCAATATAACGATTGATTTCCAGCAGGGAAGTCAGACTAAGGATACGAATGGTTTCCAGAAAAAAGACGGACAAAGACCCACACGCGCAGCGTGAGGCCAGCAAATACGACAACCCGATTCAGAGCCGGGAGTTCATTCTCGACCATCTGAAAGAGCGGGGGGCGCCGGCCACTCACGAGACCCTGTGCGGTGAACTGGGGCAGCAGTCCGAAGAGGGCATCGAAGCCCTGCGTCGCCGGCTGATTGCCATGTGCCGCGATGGACAACTGATCTGCAATCGTCGGGGAGCCTACCTGCCTATCGAAGAGGCGGATCTGGTCACCGGCCGTATCACGGGTCACAAGGACGGTTTTGGCTTCCTGATCCCGGATGACGGTGGTTCGGACTTGTTCCTGACAGCTCGTCAGATGCGCCAGGTTTTCCACGGTGACCGTGTCGCCGCCCGGGTGGATCGGGTAGACGATCGCGGTCGTCGTGAAGGTGTGATTGTGGAGGTTCTGGAGTATCGCACGCATCAAACCGTTGGCCGGTTGTTCCAGGAAAGCGGTATCTCCTTTGTGGTTCCGGAGAACGCCCGCATCAATCACGAAGTGCTGATACCCGCAGAGCATATCAATGAAGCGCGTCATGGCCAGTACGTGGTGGTCGACATCCTGCGCCAGCCGACGGTGCGCACCCAGCCGACGGGCAAAGTTGTTGAAGTGCTCGGCGAGCATATGGCGCCGGGTATGGAAATTGACGTCGCCATTCGTTCCTACGACATTCCCCACAGCTGGCCGCCGGCAGTGGGCGAGCAGATTGCTGGCATCGCCGAGGAAGTCACTGAAAAGGACAAGCAGAATCGGGTGGATATCCGCAACCTGCGCCTGGTGACCATCGACGACGAAACCGCCCGGGATTTTGACGACGCGATCTATTGTGAGCCGCGCCCGCGCGGTGGCTATCGCCTGCTGGTGGCGATTGCGGACGTATCTCATTATGTGCGCCCCGGCTCTCCGCTGGATGAAGAAGCGATTAACCGTGGCAACTCCGTGTATTTTCCGGACCACGTGGTGCCCATGCTGCCGGAAAAGCTGTCCAACGGGCTGTGTTCCCTGAATCCGGGTGTGGATCGGTTGTGCATGGTGGCGGATATGACCATCAGCGCCAATGGCAGCGTCAGCGGTTATAGCTTCTACCAGGCCGTGATGCACAGCCACGCGCGGCTGACCTACAACAAGGTCAGCGACATGCTGGAGCGCCCGGATTCCGAGCGGGGCTACACGTTGTCAGAGCAGTACGCCCACGTATTGCCGCACCTGCACAACCTTTACAATCTCTACAAGTTGCTGCGTAAGGCCAGAACCGAGCGGGGCGCCATCGATTTCGAAACCACGGAAACCAAGGTGGTGTTCGATGCCAATCGCAAGATTGAGGAAATCGTTCCGGTCCAGCGCAACGATGCCCACAAAATTGTCGAGGAGTGCATGCTGGCCGCCAACGTGGCGACGGCGCGCTTCCTGAAGAAACACAAAGTGCCGTCCTTGTACCGTGTGCACGACGGCCCGTCGGAAGAACGGCTTAACGCAGTACGCCTGTTCCTGGGTGAGTTGGGTTTGCAGTTGGGCGGCGGCGACAAGCCAAGCTCCGCAGATTATCAGGCATTGTTGTCCAGTATTGCAGACCGCTCTGATGCCAACGTAATCCAGACGGTGATGCTGCGCTCCCTCAGTCAGGCGGTTTACAGCCCGGACGAGGGTGGGCATTTTGGTCTTGGCTTTGCCAGCTACGCCCACTTCACCTCGCCGATTCGTCGCTATCCGGACCTGATCGTGCATCGCGGGATCAAGTCGGTGGTTCATGGCGAAGAGGGTAGCAAGGACGTGGTGGTGCCCCCGAAGCGTGACCCGGAGCTTGCGGATTACCCTTATGATACACCCCGCATGCATCAGCTGGGCGAGCACTGCTCGATGACGGAACGCCGCGCTGACGATGCGACTCGGGACGTCATGGCGTGGCTCAAATGCGAATACCTCAAGGACCACGTGGGTGAGGAGTACGACGGCGTGATTGCAGCCGTTGTGCCTTTCGGGTTCTTTGTGGAGCTTTCTGGGGTCTACATTGAGGGCCTGGTGCACGTGTCCACCCTTAGTGGTGATTACTTCCATCACGATGCTGCCAAGCATCGTCTGATCGGCGAGCGTACCGCTATGAGCTTCCGGTTGGGCGATGAGGTCCGCGTGAAGGTGATGCGTGTAGGCATGGAAGACCGCAAGGTGGACCTGGAGCTGGTGAGCGAGCCACAGCATCGCCAGGCTGACCGGGATGCACTGGAGGTCACCAAGCGAGAGCCGCGGGATAAGGGCAAGGGCAAAGGTAAGGGGCGAGGTAAGGGTGGTAAATCCACCGCTGGCCGTGCTCCAAGGGTTGACCGGGACAAGGCTGGTGATGCGGCCGCCAAACCCCGCCGCAGGAAAGCGACTGGCTCAAAGCCCTCTGGCAAATCGGGGGCGTCCGACACGGTCACGCCAACGTTCGATGACGATGGCGAAATGTCGGCCCGTGACAAGCTGGTGGCGGAAGCGGCCAAGCTTGCACTGGGTAAGGGCAAGAGCAAGAAGGCGCCGGCTAAAACCGCCGGCGCTGACAAGAAACGAAAGCCCCGCAAGTCAGGAAAATAGGTCGTGACTGAAGAGTTTATTTTTGGCTGGCATGCGGTTGAGGCCGTTCTCAAGCGCGAGCCGGAGCGTTTGCAGCAGGTGTGGATCCAGACTGGCCGCGAGGACCGCCGTGTCAAGACGGTAACTGAGGCTCTTGATGAGCTTGGGGTTCGTTGGCAGGTAGTGCATCGCAAAGAGTTGGATCAGCGCGTTGCGGGTGTTCACCAGGGCGTTGTGGCGTCGGTTTCCGAAAGTCGTGAATGGAGCGAGGATGATCTCCTGGCCATGCTTTCAGGGTCTGAGCAGCCGCCGTTTCTGCTGATTCTCGATGGTGTGACCGACCCCCACAATCTGGGTGCCTGCCTGCGAACCGCTGACGCCGTGGGTGTCCAGGCCGTGGTTGTGCCGAAGGACAAGTCCGCCTCGTTATCGCCGACCGTCAGGAAGGTGGCCTGTGGTGCGGCTGAAACCGTGCCCCTGGTACGTGTTACCAATCTTGCGCGGTTTATGCGCACTATCAGGGACGATGGTGTCTGGCTCATTGGCACCGCTGGCGAAGCAGCCAGCACCCTATACCAGGCGGACTTCACCGGCCCGGTTGCCCTGGTAATGGGTGCCGAAGGCAAAGGCATGCGTCGCCTGACCCGGGAACACTGTGACCTGTTGATCAATATCCCCATGCTTGGCCACGTCGACAGTCTCAATGTGTCAGTGGCTACCGGCGTCTGCCTTTACGAAGCCTTGCGCCAACGGCTTGCATAGTGTCAGCCACACGCCTAGAATACGTGACCCCCTTTCCAGGGGGCTGTTTTGTATTGCCTGAAATCCTGGTAATCAATATCGGCTTTTTGAACAGGCTTTAATCCGTAATGTCTTGTTGATAAAAGCAAAAAGAAGCCGGCAGCTTTGCCTGCCACCTCCTTGCTTCTTGCATTTGCCCTGTTTTTTGAAACCGGTGCCTGTGCTGGGGGCTGTTTAAACCGTAGGGAGAACTCATGCGTCACTACGAAATCGTATTTATGGTACACCCGGATCAGAGCGAGCAAGTGCCCGCGATGATCGAGCGCTATACCGGCGTCATCAATGAAGATGGCGGCAAGGTACATCGCCTGGAAGATTGGGGCCGTCGCCACCTGGCTTACCCGATCAACAAGATCCACAAGGCTCACTACGTACTGATGAACATTGAATGTTCACAGGCAGCGATGGACGAGCTGACTCACAACTTCCGTTTCAACGATGCCATCATCCGCGACATGATCCTGCGCCGTGATGGTGCCGACATCGAACTGTCCCCGATGAAAGCTTCCGAGTCCCGTGAAGACCGTCGTGGCGGCGATGATCGTCCGCGTCGTTCAGCCGAATCTGACGAGCCACGTCAGCAGGCTGAAACCCAGGACGAAGAAGAGTAAAACCATCACCGGAGTTGAGGAGTTAAGTTATGGCTCGTTTTTTCAGACGTCGTAAATTCTGCCGCTTCACGGCAGAAGGTGTTAAAGAGATCGATTACAAGGATCTGGACACCCTGAAAGGTTACATCACTGAAACCGGCAAAATCGTGCCCAGCCGTATCACCGGCACCAAGGCACGCTATCAGCGTCAGCTGGCTACCGCTATCAAGCGTGCCCGCTACCTGGCACTGCTGCCGTATTCGGACAGCCACGATAACTAAGTAACAGAATTAACAGGACCCGGGACCATGCGTGCACTGGCACAGTTTGTAATGCGCGGTCCTCTGCAGGCAGGCGGGGTGGCAGCAGTTGCGACTGCGATACCCTTGTTGTTCTGGATAGGTGCGGCGGTTATTGGCCTGGTCATTCTCAGGCTGGGTATCAGCCAGGGGCTTAGTATTGGCCTCTGGGCGTTGCTTCCGGCACTCGGCTGGAGCTGGTTCGGGCAGGACCCGACGGCACTGGTCGTGTTGCTTCAGGCAATGTTGATGGCGTCCATCCTGAGAATAACCCTGTCCTGGGAGAAAGCACTGCTTGCAGGCAGTTTCCTGGGGATTGTGACAGGCTTGATGTTGCCCTTGGTGTATCCCGATCTGTTGAACGATCTGGTGCAGGCCGGGGTACGATTTTACGAAGAGTACAACGCCGAAATCGCCAGTAGTCTTGGCAGTGAGCTGGAAACAGTCATTCGGCAAACCATGAATGCGAGCATGGCCGGCACCTACCTGGTATTAGGGGTGTGCATGACCATGCTGGCGAGATCCTGGCAGGCTGGGTTGTACAACCCCGGCGGATTCCGGGTCGAGTTTCACTCGCTCCGGCTGTCACCGGCAATCGCGGTTATTTGTGTGATTACCATCGTGGCGGGGCCCGTTCTCGGGCTGAATTCCATGCTGCTGGGTTGGGTCGGAGGATTGCCACTGTTCGTGGCGGGCCTGGCGCTGGTTCATGGCGTTGTAGGTCGTAAGAATCTGAGCGGTCAGTGGTTGGTGATGTTCTACCTGGCACTGGTACTGCTTGGTCCAAGCCTGATGATTCTGTTGGTAGTTCTGGCTTTTGTGGATAGCTGGCTGGATATCCGGAGGCGAATGAAGCCCTCCGGCCCGGCTGAATAAAGCACGAAGAGGTTAACGAGATGGATGTTATTCTGCTCGAAAAAGTAGCAAACCTTGGTTCACTGGGTGACAAGGTCAAGGTAAAGGCCGGTTACGGTCGTAATTTTCTGCTGCCATACGGCAAGGCCGTTGCGGCTACTGCCGACAACCTGAAGGCTTTCGAAGAACGCCGTGCAGAGCTGGAGAAAGCGGCGGCTGAAAAGCTGTCTGCGGCCCAGGCGCGTGGCGAGGCTCTGGAAGGCGCTTCGGTCACCATCACCTCCAAGGCTGGTGAAGAAGGCAAGCTGTTCGGCTCCATCGGTGTGCGTGATATCGCAGATGCGATTACCGCTGCCGGTACCGAAGTAGAAAAAAGTGAAGTTCGTCTGCCGGAAGGCCCGCTCCGCGTGGTTGGCGAGTATGAGATCGAGCTTCAGCTGCACTCCGACGTGACCGTTCACATTAACCTGGCCGTTGTGGCTGAGTAATTTGACGGTATAGTCTGAGCGCCGGGTTTCTACCCCGGCGGCAGCCATACAGGCCCGGAATCCATTCAGGTGGATTCCGGGCCTGTTGCTTTCTGGTGTATGATTTGTGTTTTCCGTAGCTCTCCCATCGCATCGACAATCCCCGTAAACTGTCACGGATGTGATGCCCAGACGAAGACGTTTCCATGGCCAACCCGAATTTCAAACCGGTAAACAGCGACCCTGAGACCAGCCGAATCAAGGTTCCACCTCATTCCGTGGAGGCCGAACAAGCGGTGCTTGGTGGCCTGATGCTGGACAACCGCCGATTTGATGAGATCTCGGAGATCATTTCCGCAGGCGACTTTTACCGTCAGGATCACCGACTCATTTTTGGTGCCGCCGAGCGACTGGCGGGTGAAAGCGAACCGCTGGATGTGGTGACCTTGACCGAATTCCTGGAGCGTGCCGGTGATATTGAAGATGCGGGTGGGCTTTCCTATCTCGCAGAGTTGGCCGAGAAAACCCCCGGCGCTGCCAATATCCGCGCCTATGCCGAGATCGTGCGGGAGCGATCGATTCTGCGGCAACTGGTTCAGGTGTCCGGCGAGATCTCTGATTCCGCTTTCAATCCCCAGGGTCGGAACAGCAACGAGATACTGGACGAGGCCGAGCGTAACGTCTTCCAGATTGCCGAATCACGGGTCAAGGAAGGCTCCGGCCCGCAGGCCATCAACCCGATTCTTACCAAGGCCCTCAGTCGTATTGAGGAGCTGTTCGAGTCCGGCGAGACCACAACGGGTCTGACAACGGGCTTTAAGGACCTGGACGAGTGGACGTCGGGGATGCAGCCCTCGGACCTGTTGATTGTGGCGGGGCGACCGTCCATGGGTAAGACCACCTTTGCGATGAACATCGTTGAGAACGCCCTCATCAGTACCGGCGCACCGATTTTGGTATTCAGTATGGAAATGCCGGCGGACGCGTTGGTCATGCGTATGCTGTCCTCCCTGGGGCGAATTGACCAGAGTCGGATTCGTAGCGGCAAGCTGGAAGAGGACGACTGGCCGAGGCTGACATCAGCGGTGAGCCTGCTGAAAGACAAGCCGCTCTATATTGACGACACGCCTGGCCTGAGCCCGACGGAAATGCGTTCCCGTGCCCGCCGTATTGCCAGGGAGAACGACGGAAAGCTTGGCCTGATCATGGTGGATTACCTCCAGTTGATGCGGGTACCCGGCAACACCGAGGGCAGGACCGCCGAGATTTCCGAAATCTCCCGCTCCCTGAAAGGGATTGCCAAGGAGCTCAGCTGCCCGGTCGTGGCGCTTTCGCAGCTGAACCGGAGCCTGGAACAGCGGCCAAACAAACGCCCGGTGAACTCAGACCTGCGGGAATCCGGCGCCATCGAGCAGGACGCGGACGTGATCATGTTTGTTTATCGGGACGAGGTCTACAACGAAGACACCTCCGATAAGGGCATCGCCGAAATCATCATCGGTAAGCAACGAAACGGCCCCATTGGCACCGTGCGACTGGCCTTCATCGGCAAGTACACCAAGTTCGAGGATCTGGCCCACGGCGATTACGGCGGAGATTATTGATGCCACGGAAGACCGTTGCCCGTATTGATACCTCTGCACTCTGCCACAATTACCGTCTGGCCTGCAGGCTGGCCAGCCCGGCCCGCGCAATGGCCGTTATCAAGGCCGATGGCTATGGCCATGGCATTCGTGAAGTCGCACGGGCCTTGGCGAGCGACGCACCTAAATTTGCCGTTGCCTGTCTGGAAGAAGCCTTGGCGATCCGTGAGGCTGATGTTGACCATCCTGTAGTGTTGTTGCAGGGCATGCACAGTGCCGAGGACGTAGCGATTTGTGTTCGCGAAGGTTTTGAAGTGGTGGTCCACAGCAGTTATCAGCTGGACTGGCTGGAGCAGGCTGCTGAGATGCCGACGCTCTGGGTGAAAGTGAATACCGGCATGAATCGGCTTGGCTTCGCGCCTGACGTGCTGGCCGATGTTATGGCACGCCTGGGTACCTTTGGAGCGGGAGAGAAGGTGACGGGGTTCGTAACGCACTTCGCCTGTGCTGACGATATTTCCAGTGATGACACTGACCGGCAGACCCGGTTATTCAGTGAGGCAGTGGTGAACTGGCCTGCACTTGAGAAAAGCGCGTCGAATTCCGCCGCCCATTTTCTCCCCGCCCAGCCATCGTTTGACTGGACCCGCCCAGGCATCATGCTTTATGGCGCCTCTCCAACCATGGGCAAGACCGGCCCAGAGCTGGGCCTGGAAGCGGTGATGACACTGGAAGCCCCATTGACCGCTGTACGAACTTTAAAACCGGGAGAGTCCGTGGGCTATGGCCACACCTGGACCGCGACCCAGGAAACACGTATGGGAATTGTGGCCATTGGCTATGGTGATGGCTACCCTCGCCACGCCGGTACGGGGACTCCTGCCTGGGTTGCCGGGAGGCGCATACGCCTGATCGGCAGGGTGTCCATGGACATGCTGGCGGTGGACCTGACAGGCGCCCCGGAAGCATGCCCGGGTGACGCAGTGGAGCTCTGGGGGCGGCATATCAGCGTGGATGAAGTAGCGCTAAACGCTGGTACCATCGGCTACGAACTGCTAACGGGGATTACAGCCCGGGTACCCAGGCTGTATGAGAATTCGGGCAACTCTGAAGTAGGGTAGGTGGTCAGGAGGCGGGCTCCGGCTCGTGGATGATTTCCTCAATGAAGTCGAGAATCGCGGCCAGGCTGCGGTCGTCCAGTTTCTTCAAGACTTTGTGAACGACCATCTTGCTGCCTTTGAGCATGCTACCGATGCCCATTTTGGCCATACCCATGAGCATGCTGCTGGCGTTCAGTCGGCGTAGGGGCTCCAGGAAGAAGAAATCCAGGCCGCTGTCGGTCATCTCGACGATCAATTCAAACAGCTTGTCGATGGCGAGTTTGTCGGCCTTACCGCGCTCACGGAGTTCGTTAACGGTCTGAAGGGCGCGAGTGCGAAGTTCGTCCGAAATGGGGGCAACGATATGGCTTTGTTGTTTCAGCATGTAGGATCCTGTTGTTGTATGCTCGTCAGGTCTGCTCAGTACTCAGACACGTATTCTATGGGGTGTACTTCGCGTGCCATTGGCTCGAACGGTCTAGGGTGCCCGTCATATCAGTTATATCCCGGGTACGCGTTCCAACAAGCTGTGGGAACGATTACAGTGTGGTGAAGGCGTACAACAGCATACAGGCTAGTCGGCAACGGTACTGTTACCCGTTGCGAACAAAGAAATCGGAGGCGGTGAGCGCACGTGCACGTTCTTGTTGTTCATGATTATGGCCCTTTGGGGCGGGTATTGCTGGAGCGTCTGAGGAGCACCTCGCTTCATGTCAGCCCGCTGCTGATCAGCGAGCTTGAAACGGCGGACCTTTCGGCGCTGGAAGGCTGGATTCCCGACGACACCGACTTGATCGTGAATGCGCTTTGGCTAGCAGACCCTGAAAGTGCGGAAAAGAACCCTGAATCGGCTCACAAGGCGTCGTTTTCGTTGCCCGTGGCGCTGGCTGAGCACGCCTGTGAGCGCAATATCGCGTTGCTGCAATTGTCCTCTTCCTATGTGTTCGACGGCCGAAAGCAGAGTGCCTACATTGCCTCCAATCCCGGTCAGCCCTGTAACGAGTTGGGTAACTGGCAATGGGAATGCGAACAGGCACTGAGAACGCTGTTACCTCGACATATCATTCTGAGGACGGGCTGGAGCCTGGGACGCTTTGTCCGCAAGGTGCAGTCCGTTGCCGCAGGGTCCGACACCATCAAGTTACCCGGCAAATGCCGTGGCCAACCCGTGACGGTCAGTGATCTTGCCCGGGTGATTACCGCGATTGTCCAGCAGATAGACTGTGGCGCGGAGGTGTGGGGCACTTATCAGTATGCCGGCGCGGAAGACATCTCACTCTATGAACTGGGGCTTGCAATCACGGGATTGAGGGGCATCCCCGATGGTATCCGGGTGGTGGATGAAACGCCCGCATGGGCAACCCTGGAGCCCGCGAACGCCACCATGATCTGCACCAAAATCCGTAACACCTTTGGCGTCAAGCAGCTCCCGTGGCGTTCGGGGTTAGCCGAAGAACTGGAGCTGCTGTCGCTGAACGGCGGCAAGGAACTCACTGACGAACCCACAAGCTAGTATTGTCAGGGAGTCAGACTTTTCCGAATACCAGCGAGGCATTGGTGCCGCCGAACCCGAAGCTGTTGGACATCACTGTCTTAAGTGGCGCCACTTTGGAATCAGGCCCCACGACCGGCATTCCGGCAATGGTGTCATCCAGATTTGTCAGGTTTTTAGTGCCGGCAATAAATCCATTCTGAAGCATGATCAGTGAATAGATGGCTTCATGAACCCCGGATGCCCCCAAAGAGTGGCCGGACAGGGACTTTGTGGAGGAAATCTGCGGTACTTTGTCACCGAAGACATTCCGCACTGCCTTCATTTCCGCCACATCGCCTACAGGCGTGCTGGTGCCATGTGCATTGATGTAATCCACCGGTGCCTCAACCGTGGACAGCGCCTGTTGCATGCAACGCATGGCGCCCTCGCCAGAGGGGGCCACCATGTCATGTCCGTCGGACGTGGCGCCATAACCGGTCAGCTCTGCAATGATGGGGGCACCGCGCTTAAGGGCATGCTCCAGCTCTTCCATCACCACCATTCCGCCACCGCCAGCGATGACGAATCCGTCACGGCCAGCATCGAACGGCCTGGAAGCGGTTTCCGGGGCGTCGTTGTACTTGGTGGAGAGAGCGCCCATGGCGTCGAACAGCATCGTCAGGCTCCAGTCCTCTTCCTCGCCACCGCCGGCGAATACAATGTCCTGCTTGCCGGACTGGATCTGCTCCGCGGCGTGACCAATGCAGTGGGCGCTGGTGGCGCAGGCGGACGACATGGAGTAGTTTACACCACGAATTTTAAACGCAGTGGCCAGACAGGCCGACACGGTGCTGGTCATGATCCGTGGCACCATGTAGGGCCCGATACGTTTGACGCCTTTTTCACGCATGATGTCGACGGCCTCCACCTGGCTGGCGCTGGATGCGCCGCCGGAGCCGGCAATCAGACCGGTCCGGTCGTTGGAGACCAGATCGTCTGTCAGCCTTGAGGACGCAATGGCCTGCTCCATAGCGAGGTAGCTGTACATCGCCGACTGACCCATGAAGCGTCGGGTCTTACGGTCAATGATTGAAGTGTCCACATCAACGGAACCCGCCACATGGCTACGGAAGCCCATGTCACGATAGGTTTCATTGAACCGGATGCCCGATTTGCCGGCCTTGAGGCTTTCCAGCACCGCATCCGTGGAGTTGCCGAGGCAGGAAACAATGCCCATTCCGGTAACTACAACCCGTCTCATACTTTCCTCCTTAGCAGGGCCTGCACCGCGAACCGGGCCGATCCCTTCTGTCTTTGACTATAACCATCAGTCTAGGCGCTTTGGCGCCGCGGCGATATTTGACCTTGGTAAGGTGCCAGAAGAGGCGAAGTGATCGGCCATAGCCGTTACGTACAAGGCGGCGATCATGGACGTTGGTAAGATGGCGCTTATCAACAATAACCCGAGGGAGATTCACCGTGCGTTCACTGTCTCAATTCCTGCATGACTACGGCGATAGCCACCAGAACACCGTCAACCAGTGGGTCCATATTGCCTGCGTTCCGGCTATTCTGATATCAACGCTGGGACTGTTCTGGCTGATACCGGTAGGCAGTTGGCTTGGCCTTTCTGGCTCTTGGGCCTATTGGGTCAACGGCGCCACGATTCTCGCGGGCTTGTCGGGTATCGTCTATCTGCGCTTGTCGCTTTGGGTGTTCGTATTGATGGCGGGCTGGTTTGTGATGTCTTTGTGGGCCATACAGAGTGTGCTGGCCAGTGGTCTGTCTCTGTTCTGGACCAGTCTTATGGTCTGGATCGTTGCCTGGGCGGTCCAGGTGGTCGGCCATAAAATTGAAGGCAAGAAGCCGTCGTTCGTGGAAGACCTTGTGTTCCTGCTGATCGGGCCGATCTTCGTCAGTATCGAGTTTGCAGCGAAGCTCGGTATACCGGTTCCCCATGTCCAGAGCGGCCATAATGGTGGGCATCAGCCTCAGGGTCACTGAGAGGGGCTGCTTGAGGTATGCTTGCAGGGAAATGCAGAGTTGAGTGACACCATGCAGGCACCGCCCTTCAAAACGCCAACGAGCGGTCAGGGCCACAAGGGCACCTTGTTCTTGTGGCAGGATCACTGGCAGGTACTCGGACAGTTGATGCCCAACCGCTCCCACCGCCACATAAGCGCTTCCTTGCTGGTCGGGCTCGACAGTCCCTTCCGGCTGGCTGTGGACGGTGAATGGCGGGAAACCCGCGCCGCCATCGTAGCCCCTGATGTTCCCCAGGCACTGGAGCCTGGGGAGGCCAGAATCTGGAGCGTCCAGCTCGACCCCGACAGCGTTTACTGGCGGTCCCTGAGATCCGTTACGGCAGGCATGGCCTCCACGGATCTTTCGTTGACCGGTGTGGGTCTGCCTGATCCCGGGGAGACTGACTGCGAGGCCATGGCCGGCGCGCTGGCAAGAGTGATCTCTCAGAGCGGGCACGCGCCCGTTGCGCTGGACGACCGTATAGCGGCCATTTGCAGGAAGCTGCGGGCAGAGCTGCCGGAACGCCTGGAATTGAACTCTCTGGCTCAAAGTGTCGGGCTGTCCTCGTCACGGCTGACTCATCTGTTTCGTCAGGAAACGGGTGTGCCGTTACGCCGCTTTCTCTTGCACCTGAAGATTAACCGGGCATTGGCGTTCTGGGAACCGGGTATATCCGTCTCCCGGTTGGCGACTGAGGCCGGGTTCTATGACCAGCCTCATCTGGTTCGCACGGCACGTGATATGTTCGACGCAATGCCGTCCGCCTATGTGGCGGCCGGCTGGTTCAACGTATGCCGTTGTGGTCTTGATGATCAGACTTTATCCGCTTTATCGCGTTGACGGTCAGCTTCTTCCCGGGCTTCGTGCTCCACCATGGCGGGTGTCTCCAGCGAAATCCGCCCGAGCTTCCCGGAGCGGAATTCGTTGAGCAGTATTTCCGATACCTTGTGCAGGTCCGGAACGCCGCCTCTCCCCAGGAATCGCCGTTTTTCCGCAATCCCGTCCATCAGGGCCAGGCCGTCCCGAGGCCGCTCGTCGAAACCATAGCGTGCCATGGCCAGTTCGGGATAGGCCTCCAGCAGGTAATCCGCTTCGAACAACGCCACGTCTTCAAATTCGATAACCGCGCTGCGAATTGCGCCGCTGATAGCCAGCCGGTAACCACAGGCCTCGGGAGTCAGCTTGGGCCAGAGAAACCCCGGGGTGTCGTAGAGTAAGACATTGTCGGGCAACTTGATGGCCTGCTGTGCGCGGGTTACGGCAGGTTCGTTGCCAGTCTTGGCCGCCGGCCGGCCCGCCATGGTGTTGATCAGCGTCGACTTGCCAACATTGGGAATGCCCAGAATCATCACCCGCAATGCGCGCTTCTGGCGATCATGCTCCGGCGTCATCTCGGCGGCCAGTCGCAGTATATCGAGTGCTTCCGCACGCTGGTTGTGGGTCATGGTGATGGCCCGCACGCCACGCTCCTTTTCCAGCCAGCCAAGCCATTGCTCGGTAATGGCCGGGTCAGCCAGGTCCCGCTTGTTTAGCACTTTGATGACGGGCGTATCGCCCCGCAGGGCAGGGACCAGCGGGTTTTCGCTGCTGAACGGCAGGCGCGCATCCACGACCTCGATAATGAGATCCATCTGGGGCATTACCTGTTTGATTTCCTTGCGGGCCTTGTGCATGTGCCCTGGAAACCAGTTAATGGCCATGGTTGATACTCCTGAAATGGCTGAACGGCGCCATTATGGACGGGAATGACTAAATTTTCACATTTCTCTCAACCCGCCCATGGTGGGAGCTGAGGCATGTGAAGGTGTGAAGTATGTACAAAAAGAAGGGGGTTCGGGGTGAAATGCCCGGTTGTTTTGATTTAGGGTGTAGGGCTCGAAAACCCAAAGCGACTTAAATAATCGATTAGTGGAGATTTCTATGAAGCTCGTGAAACTGTTCGGAATTGCCCTGATTGCTATCGGGTTGTCTTCTCCGGCGATGGCGCAGCAATCTGGCGGGCAGCCGGACCAGGTTGATCAGCTGGCTCAGATGGTTGGCCTGAGTGAAGACCAGCAGGAAGAAATTCGCGGCATCATTGAAGAGATGCAGGCTGATATTCAGGAGCTTCAGGGCGAAGCCCAGCAACTGCAGCAAAAGATCCAGGCTCAGATCAAGCCGGATTACGACGAAGACGCGATTCGTGACAACGCCGAGAAGCTGGGTGATGTGACTGGCGAGATGACAGCAATGTCTACTCTGATGCAGGCCAAGGTGGACGCTGTGTTCACTCAGGAGCAGCGTGACGAGTTGAACAAGCGCATGCAGCAAATGCAGCAGCAGATGCAACAGCAGCGTCAGATGCAGCAGGGTATGCAGTAATCATCTGTTTTCCGGGTTAACGCCCGGAGCCCGAAAAAAACCGCCTTTGCCTCTGGCTTGGGCGGTTTTTTTGTGCCTGTATTCTGCCGGTTCGAGTGTAGGTGGTGGTGTTATCTCTGAGCTCCAAATGGCTTGAACAATACGATAAGCCGAGGCAACAACGTAAGCGCCCCCACCAGAGCCATAAACATGGCAAAGCCCGTAAACAACCCGAAGTAGATCGTCGGAATAAAATTCGATAGAACCAGGATCGAAAAGCCGGTAATAATCGTCAGCGAGGTAAAGAACATCGCCTGTCCGATGCTGCGGTGGCAGCGGTGCATGGTGGCGAGGTAGTCGCCGTCTTTCTCGAATTCTGTCTTGAAGCGGTGTATGTAGTGAATGGTGTCGTCCACCGCGATGCCCACCGTAATCGCCGCCACTGTAATCGTCATCATATCCAGCGGAATGCCCAGCCAGCCCATCAGGCCCAACACCGAACCCGCTGCGATCAGGTTGGGAGCCATGCCGATAAGCGCCAGCTTTATTGACCGGAACAGGATCAGGAACATCGCCATGATGGCCAGGAACACAATGCCGATGGTCTTGATCTGGGAATCGAAAAGGCTTTGCAGCATGTTGTTGTACATCACCGTCATACCCGTGAGCTTCACCTGATCGTCCTCAAAGCCCATTTCTTCCGTCAGATGAGTGCGAATGCGGTCCAGCAATGCCTGCCGACGCAGGTCCGGCGAGGTTTCCAGGATGCGGATGCTGAAGCGGGCCTGGTCGTGTTCCTCACTGATGTAAGGGGTCAGCAGGATATCCTTCAAGTCGTCAGGCACCGCCGAAGGTACGAACGCCAGCTTCAGGGCATCCAGCGGCTCGCCGCCATTGACCAGGGCAAGAATGTCCAGCGTGGTGTCGATGGACATGACCTTTCCGATTTCGGGCAAGCTGTCCAGGTAGCCGTGAACCTTACCCAGGCGGTCCATCTTCTGATAGGTGAACCAAGTATCGCGGTATTCCTCGGCACCCTCACAGTCCTCCACAAACGGGTCGCAGTCGCTGGCAAACGGGTCGCCTCCGGCAGCGCTTTCCGGGGGCTTTTCGTCGGTGATCACCACATCCAGTGGGGTAGTGCCGCCCAGGCGGTTATCGATGGTGATCATGCCCTGGTGAATTTCGGTACTGGATTTGAAGTAGTCAATGAAGCTGTTTTCTACCGTCAGGCGGTTCAGGCCGATGACGCAGAGCACCGCGAGGATGGCGGAGCCGACTAGTACGGTTTTGCCAAAGTGCTCGGTAAACCGCGCGAACCAATCAGTAAAGGGAACCCGGTCCGAGCGCACCCGGTCGTCCAGCGGCGGGGGCAGCAGCGCGAGCAGGGCAGGGAAGATGATAAAGGTGATGAGGAAGGCTACGGTCAGGCCGATGGTCATCATCCAGCCAAAATCGATCACCGGGCGTATGCCACTGAAGGTGAGCGAGCCGAAGGCTACAATGGTGGTGATGGCCATATAAAAACAGGGTTTGATCATGGCCAGCAGGGTGCGCCGCAGGGTGTCCCGTGATTCGGCTTCTGGATCGTCGTGCTGGAATTCCCGATAGCGAACGATCAGGTGGATGGTCAGTGACAGGGTCATGATCAGCAGTAGCGACACGAAATTGGATGAGATCACCGTGACTGGCCATTGCGCCCAGCTCAGGTAACCGATTACCAGCCATACCGTAAAGCTGCAGCACAGCAGTGGCACCAGCACCCAGCGCCATTGGCGGAAAATGATCGCGAGTGTCAGCAACAGGAAAATCAGCACGCCGACACCGAAGGTGGACAGGTCGTTCTGGATGAAACGGATCATGTCGGCAACGATCATGGGAACGCCGCCCAGGTAAATCTCGGCGCGGTCACGGTAGCTGTCGAGGATGCCCCTGACCTGTTTGATGGTGCGGTCCCTTTCCTCGCCCTGGGCCTCGGTAAATTCGATGAATGCCTGGCTGACGGTTTCCAGTTTTTGCTGTTCTTCTGCCGAGGCTTGGCCGCCCTGCACTTTGTCCCGCAGCTCGTTGCGCTCCCGGAGCAGTTCGAAATAGCGCTCGGGAGTGGGCAGATTTACCTGTATCGCGGTTGTGCGCGCGTCTTCGCTAATCAGCAGGTTCGGGTAGAGCGGATTGTTAAGTAGCGCTTTCCGGGCGGTGTCCGGCGCGACGTCATCCTCGTCAATGGTCTTGATCTCGGAGTCAACGGTGTCCAGGGTCAGCTCCGGGCTGTGGAGCAGGGGGACGTTGAGGATGCTGTTGGTGGAGCTGACATTTTCCAGAGCTGCCAGCTCATCCCGCAGGGACCCCAGTAACGTCAGCCCCTCGTCGCTGAACAATTCCTGGCCGGGCGTGTAGGTGACAACGAGAAAATCGTCGGAGGTGGTGAAGCGGCGGTTCACTTCCCGGTATTGCTCCAGGGAGCGATCATCCTCAAGAACCAGGGACTCGGCGGAGGCATCCAGCCGGAACTGGTCCAACCGCAGGCTGGCGATCAACAGCAGGGCGCCAAACAGCAGAAGAACCAGAATAGGACGGGGGAAAATCAGCCGGTCATAGAAAGATCGAAGCCAGGACATCGCAAGAATTACCCTACACAGTGAAAGCGAGTGCAGAGTGTGCCACAAACTGCCACTCGACGGTGACCCTGTTTGAGGCCTATTCCAGGGAATCGATCAGGGGGTCAGTCTACCGCTTTGACGGGGATTTGCTGCGCGTTGGAGGACGCAGGCACTTCTGGCACCGCAAGGCCCAGGTTGTTCTTCTCAAAGACTCGATCGGCACGGTAGCTGGAGCGCACCATGGGGCCCGACGGCACTTCCATAAAGCCTTTTTCCAGGCCGATCTCACGGTAGCGGTTGAAGTCTTCCGGGGTTACGTACTGTTCCACCGGCAGGTGGTTTTGGGTGGGGCGCAGGTACTGGCCCAAGGTCAGGATGTCGACGCCGATGGCCCGCAGGTCATCCATGGTTTCCAGGATTTCTTCCTCGGTTTCACCCAGGCCCAGCATCAGGCTGGTCTTGGTGAGCACGTCCGGACGGTATTGCTTGGCGTGTGCCAGTACGCTGAGGGTTTTCTCGTAGCCGGCGCGGGGGTCCCGCACGCGGGTGGTCAGGCGCTTCACGGTTTCCACGTTCTGTGCGAAAACGTCCAGGCCGGAGTCGACCACCTTCTCGACGTGCGCCATGACGGCGTCAAAGTCCGGTGTCAGCGCTTCCACCGCGACATGAGGGGTGCGCTGCTTGATCGCGGACACGCAGGCCGCGTAGTGGGCGGCACCGCCATCGTCCAGATCGTCCCGGTCCACGGAGGTAAGTACGATATAGCGCAAACCCATGAGTTCAACGGACTTCGCCGTGTTCTCCGGTTCTTCATGGTCGAGCCAGCCTTTGGGGTTGCCGGTATCGACGGCGCAGAAGCGGCAGGCACGGGTGCAAACGGAGCCCATCACCATAATGGTCGCGGTACCATTGGCCCAGCACTCACCGATGTTCGGGCAGTGGGATTCCTGGCATACCGTACTCAGGCGATGTTCGCTGACGTTTTTGCGTACCGCTTCATACCGCTCGCCGCCGGGCATACGCGCGCGCAACCATGACGGCTTGCGCTGGGTTTTGGTGTCGATGATGCCCGAGCCAGAGCGCTTGATGCCGTCCTTGATCGCTGAGAATCCATGTTCATTGCGGAACTTGGAACCACTGGTGACGCGTGATTTGTCGCTGTCGCTCATTACTCGGGGACTCTCTTCTCGGCGGCGGATAAAAGGCTTGGCTGACCCTAAAGGGTAATCTGCGCCAGCGGCGGATACAAGGCAGGTACGGATAATCACGGGGATTCCGGGCACGACTTTCGTCGTACCCGGTAACCACATCAGGCGGTTGCTTTGTCCAGCGCCTGGCTGATATCCGCAATGATGTCATCCACGTGTTCGATGCCAATGGACAGGCGCACCAGGTCCTCACTGACGCCCGCACTTGCCAGTTCCTCCGGGTTGAGTTGTCGGTGCGTTGTTGTGGCGGGGTGGCAGGCCAGGGATTTGGCGTCGCCGATGTTGACCAGGCGGTAGATCAGTTGCAGGGCATCGATAAATTTCGCGCCATTCTCGAGGCCTCCGGTGATACCGAAACTGAGGATGCCCGAGGCGCGGCCACCGCAGATCTTGTCGCAGGTGGCTTTATAGGGGCTGTCGGCCAGGGTGGCATAGTTTACCCATTCCACCGACGGATGATCCTGCAGGAACTTGGCCACTTTTTCGGCGTTTTCGCAGTGTCTTTCCATGCGCAGGCCGAGTGTTTCAAGGCCCTGCATGATCAAAAAGGCATTGAACGGAGCCAGAGCGGCGCCGGTATTGCGCAGGGGAACCACACGGCAGCGCCCGATGAAAGCCGCGGCGCCAAGGGCTTCGGTATAGACCACGCCGTGATAGGACGGGTCTGGCTCGTTGAGCATGGGGAACTTCGCCTTGTTGGCGGCCCAGTCGAACTTCCCGGAGTCGACCACTACGCCGGCTACGGTGGTGCCGTGGCCGCCGATGTATTTGGTCAGAGAATGCACCACGATATCTGCACCGTGGTCAAAGGGCCGGCACAGGAAGGGCGTTGCCACAGTATTATCGACGATCAGCGGGATGCCGTGTTTGTGGGCGATGTCGGCCCAGCGCTGGATATCCACCACGTTACCGGCCGGGTTGCCAATCGATTCGCAAAACAGGGCGCGGGTATTGTCGTCAATGGCCTTCTCGACCGCGTCGAAGTCATCGTGTCGCACCATGCGGCAGTTGATGCCCTGGTTCGGTAGCGAGTGGGCGAACAGATTGTAGGTGCCGCCATAGAGCTGGCCGGTACTGACAATGTTGTTGCCCACCTTACAGATGGTCTGGAGCGAGTAAAGGATGGCCGCCATGCCAGAGGCCACCGCAAGGGCACCCACACCACCTTCAAGCTGCGCCATACGTTCCTCCAATACGGCGTTGGTGGGGTTCATGATGCGCGTGTAGATATTGCCCTGTACTTTCAGATCAAACAGGTCGGCGCCGTGTTGGGTGTCGTCGAACGTGTAAGAGGTCGTCTGATAGATGGGTGTGGTCGCGGCGTTGGTGGTCGGGTCGCCGTTGAAGCCAGCGTGAAGGGCGAGAGTTTCCGGTTTCATGGTTGAGCATCCCTTTTATCAAGCGTTGTTATTGAGGTCGAACATCCCGACTGAGTATGCCACAGGCATGGGAACGTGAGCATTGTTTCATGTTGCCCCTCATCGGCTTGTGACTTCCGTGTTTCCGCGCTAGGTTCGAACAGATATGACAGCCACAAACCTGCAAATAACAACAGGCATCACCCGCCGGACAACAACGCCCACCCTTGGCTCGAAGACGAGGGCTGCTTTGGCCGTTCTGCTCTCCCTGTCTCTCATCGCTTGCAGTGATGATTATCCCAAAAATGACGGTGGGCCGGCCCCGGCCGGCGCTGGTATAGACGCTCCGAAAAGCAGTCTGCTGGAACATCCGGAAACCGGTGAGCGACTGGCCGAAAGGCAGGTGCTTGTTCGCGGCAATGCCAGCGAGCCCGCTTCCCTGGACCCCCAGCTGGTCCAGGATAGCGTGGGTGGCGCCATCGTGGTTGACCTGTTCGAGGGGTTGACCCGCAGCGGTCCCGGAGGCGATACCGAACCGGCGATGGCAACGTCCTGGACTTCGTCCGACCACAACCTGACCTGGACGTTCCAGCTCCGGAAAGATGGCCGCTGGAGCGACGGCACTCCAGTGACTGCAAAGGATTTCGTGTACGGATGGCGCCGGGCGGTAGACCCTGAGGTTGGTTCCAATTACGCGTACTACATTGAGTCCGCCGGGGTCGCCAATGCCGGCGAAATCATTACTGGGGAGAAAGCACCGGATTCACTGGGTGTGCGCGCCGTCGATGAATTCACCTTCGAGGTGACCCTGGACGAGCCGATCACCTACCTGCCGGACATGACCGTCCATTACACCATGTTCCCCGCTCCGAGGCAGGCCATCGAGGCCCACGGTGAGGACTGGACCAGGCCTGGAAAGATGGTCTCCAATGGTGCCTATACATTGCAGGCCTGGCATCTCGGCGAGAAGCTGGTGGCGGCCCGCAATCCGCATTACTGGGCAGATGACAGTACCATTATCGACCGGGTGGTTTACCTGCCCATCGAGTCTTCCTCCGCCGAGTTGCAACGCTATGCCAGTGGCGAGTTGCACATGACGTCCACGGTGCCGGTGTCCCAGATGGTACGGTTGAAAAAGGAGCGGCCAAAGGAATTGATGATGGTGCCCAGCATGGCCACGTACATGTATGTCTTCAACGTAAACCGGCCGCCCTTTGACGACGTGAGAGTACGTCGGGCGCTGACCTACGCCATTGATCGCAATATCATCGTCAGCTACATCACCCGAGGCAACCAGATGCCGGCATTCACGCTGACACCGCCTTACGTCAGCGGTTTCGACTTCCGGCAGCCTGAGTATGCCACCTGGCCCCAGACTCGTCGCGACGAAGAGGCGCGCGAAGCCCTCGAGGAAGCCGGCTACAATGAAGACAACCCTCTGGAATTCGAGTTGCTCTACAACACCGACGAGAGTCACAAGGCGCTGGCCATCGTGGTCAGCCAGATGTGGAAGGAGAAGCTGGGTGCGAAGGTCACCATCAGCAACCTGGAATGGAAAACCTTCCTCTCCGAGAAGCAGGCTGGCAACTATGGTATCGCCCGGTTTGGCTGGAAAGGGGATTACAACGAAGCCTCCACCTTCCTGACCCTGCTAACCAGCGACAGCGGTAACAACGACGGTGACTGGAACAGTCAAAAATACGACCAGTTATTGCTGGATGCTCGTTCCAGCGACGATCCCAATCCCTATTACGTCAGGGCTGAGGAGATCCTGTGGCAGGAGTTTCCGGTGGTGCCGGTGTTCTTCAACACCACGGTGGCGCTGGTAAGTCCATCCCTGAAGGGTTATCCGGAGAAGAACCCCCGAAACATTGTTTACAGCAAGGATATGTACATCACTGCGGACTGAGGGAAGCCATGTTCAGTTTTATTATCAGGCGTCTGGCTGTAGCGGTACCGACCGTACTGGCGTTGATCACCGTCTCGTTCGTGCTGATGCATGCAGCGCCTGGCGGCCCGTTCACCAATGAGCGCAATGTGCCGGAAGCGGTGATGGAAAACATTGAGGCCAAGTACAACTTGGATAAACCCCTGTGGCAGCAGTACCTCATCTACGTGGGCAATGTGGCCCAGGGCGACCTGGGGCCCTCGTTCCGTTATAAGGACTTCACGGTCAATGAGCTGATCGAATCCAGCTTTCCCCGGTCCGCCTACATCGGTGCCTGGTCCTTCCTGTTCGTAGTGGTGTTCGGGGTAGGGCTGGGTGTGGTTGCGGCCCTGAAACAGAACCGTTGGCCGGACTACACGGTGATGACCGCCGCCATGACTGGGGTGGTGTTCCCCAATTTCGTGATGGCGCCGTTGCTGGTACTGCTGTTCGCCGTCACCCTTCGCTGGTTGCCCGCCGGTGGCTGGGAAGGCGGGCAGGTGGAATACATTGTATTGCCCATCATTGCCATGGCCACCTCCTACATTGCCCAGGTGGCCCGCATCACCCGTAGCAGCATGATTGAGACTCTGCGCAGCCCGTTTATTCGCACTGCTCGGGCCAAGGGCATCCCCCGGCACAAAATTGTACTGCGCCATGCACTCAAGCCCGCATTGATTCCGGTGGTGTCATACCTGGGGCCCGCCTTCGTGGGCATCATCACCGGCTCGGTGATCATCGACCAGGTGTTCTCCACCGGCGGCATTGGCCAGCACTTTGTAAACGGCGCTATCAACCGGGACTACTCGCTGATTCTGGGGGTCACCATCCTGGTGGGCGTATTGACCATCGCCTTTAACGCCGCAGTGGATATCCTCTACACCTGGCTGGACCCAAGGGTGCGTTACTGATGTTTTTCTCCGACAAGCACGCGGGCATGGGCGAACTGGCGGACACTCTCGCGGACGATGCCTATACCGAAGGTCGCAGCCTTTGGCGGGACGCTCGCCGGCGCTTTATGAATCACCGGGCCGCGGTGGCGAGCCTGGTGGTGCTGGTTCTGTTGCTGTTGTTCGCCGCCTTCGGCCAGTTCCTGTCGCCCTGGGACAACGAGTCTATTGACTGGGCCAGCCTGCCGAACCTCGATGAAGACGGCGTACCAAGCCTGGCCAGCCAGCACTATTTCGGTCTCGACCCCATCGGCCGTGACCTCTACCAACGCACCGTGCAGGGCAGCCGTATATCACTGATGGTCGGTGTTCTTGGGGCCCTGACGGCGGTGGTCATAGGCACTCTCTACGGTGCCATTTCAGGCTATGTAGGTGGGCGTACCGATGCCATCATGATGCGCACCCTGGAAGTGCTCAGCGCATTCCCTTTCATGTTCCTGGTCATCGTTCTGATGGCGGTGTTCGGGCGCAATGTGCTGCTGATTTTCGTGGCCATCGGCGCGGTAAGTTGGCTGAACATGGCCCGGATCGTGCGCGGCCAGACCTTGAGCCTGAAGCGCAAGGAATACATTGAAGCGGCCATGTCGGTCGGGGTGCACCCCTTCCTGATCGTGCTTCGCCACATCGTGCCCAACGTGTTGGGGGTGGTGATTGTCTATGCCACGCTGTTGGTGCCGGAGATGATCCTGTTTGAATCCTTTATCTCTTTCCTGGGGCTGGGGGTGTCGGAACCCTACACCTCCTGGGGCGCGCTGATTTCCGAAGGGGCAGATGCCATGTGGACCGCCCCCTGGACACTGATTTTTCCCATGCTGATGCTGGTGCTCACCCTGTTCTGTTTCAATTTTCTTGGCGACGGGTTGCGGGACGCGCTCGACCCTAAAGACCGCTGAGCCGTCAGGAACCTGATCTATGGCAATGTTGGAAGTCAATAATCTCAAAGTGGCCTTCGATACACCGGATGGCACCTTGCAGGCAGTGAGGGGGCTCAGCTACCAAGTGGAGGCTGGGCAGACCCTGGGCATCGTGGGGGAGTCAGGCGCCGGCAAAAGCCAGGGGGTATTTGCCCTCATGGGCTTGCTGCCGGATAACGCCCGGGTCAGTGGCGAGGTGCTGTTCGAAGGGGAGCCCCTGCTCAACCTGCCCGAAAAGCGCATGAACCAGATTCGTGCCGCCCGCATCGGCATGATCTTCCAGGACCCGATGACCTCCCTGAACCCCTTCATGAAAGTCAGCGACCAACTCACCGAGGTGTTGATCCAACACAAGGGCATCAGCCGAAAACAGGCCCTGCAAGAGTCCCTGCAGATGCTGGATGCGGTGCGTATCCCCGAAGCCCGCAATCGCATACATCGCTACCCCCATGAATTCTCCGGTGGCATGCGCCAGCGGGTGATGATTGCCATGTCTCTGCTGTGCCGGCCGCAACTGTTGATCGCGGACGAACCCACCACGGCCCTGGATGTGACCGTGCAGGCCCAGGTGATGGGTCTGCTGCGGGAGCTGCAACAGGAGTTCAACACCGCCATCATCCTGATTACCCACGACCTGGGCGTGGTGGCGGGTAGCTGTGACCAGACCCTGGTGATGTACGGCGGCCAAATGATGGAGTTTGCCGCCACTCGGGATCTGTTCCGGGATCCTGCCCATCCCTACACCAAAGGCCTGATGGGTGCCATTCCGCGTATTGATGAGCAAATGGATGAACTGGTTACCATTCCCGGCAATCCGCCCAACCTGATGAACCTGCCGCCGGGCTGTCCGTTCTGTGACCGTTGCCCCGTGGCCGAGCCGCGCTGCTACCATGAGCTGGATCCGCCGGAGCGATTCGGGGCAGGGCGCATCCGAGTATGCAACCTGCCACGGGAGGCGATTCGATGAGCGAACAGCAGCCCATATTGGCGGTTGAAAACCTGCAGGTCACCTTCGACATCATGCCCCGCAACGCCTGGCCCTGGACCCGTCCGCAGCCACTGAAGGCGGTGAACAACGTCAGCTTTACCCTCAATGAGGGCGAAACTCTCGGTATCGTGGGGGAATCGGGCTGCGGCAAATCCACCCTGGCAAGGGCCATCATGGGCATGTTGCCCAGCCAGGCGGGACAGGTGGTGTGGCTGGGCGAGGATCTGCGGGGTCTCAACCTGAAACAACTGCGCAAACGCCGCCAGCGCCTGCAAATGGTTTTTCAGGACCCACTTGCCTCCCTCTCGCCCCGCATGACCGTCGGTGACATCATTGCTGAACCCCTGCGTACCCACTACCCGGACATCAAAGGCACCGAGTTGCGGGAGAAAGTGGATGCCATCATGGATCGCGTTGGCCTGCACTCGCATCAGAAGAACCGCTACCCCCACGAATTCTCAGGAGGGCAGTGCCAGCGGGTGGGCATCGCCCGGGCGCTGATCCTGGAGCCAAAACTGATCATCTGCGACGAGCCCGTCTCCGCCCTGGATGTGTCAGTGCAGGCCCAGGTGATCAATCTGCTCAAAAGCTTGCAGCGGGACATGGGCCTGTCACTGATCTTCATCGCCCACGATCTGAGTGTGGTCAAGCACATCAGCGACCGGGTGATGGTGCTGTATCTGGGCAATGTGGCCGAAAATGCCACCCGTGCTGAACTGTTCGCTAACCCCCGGCACCCCTACACCCAGGCCCTGATGGCCGCGGTACCGATCCCTGACCCGGAGAGGGAGCGGGCAAAGCCTCCGGCCGAACTGGAAGGCGACCTGCCGTCCCCGATGAATCCCCCCAGCGGCTGCGTGTTCCGTACGCGATGCCCGCTGGCGACGGACTATTGCAGTAAAGAGATACCAGTTCTGGAGGACAAGACCGGGGCAGGGCACTGGGTGGCCTGTCATTACGTGGAGCGTTAGGAAGAATTGAACTACGCTTGTGGTGTGAATGGACCTCCGTGTTGACGAGTCACTCTTATGGACAGGACGTCTGCGCCCTATCGACCCCTGCTAGTCGCCCTCCTCGCGATAGCGATGCCCTTGAATCTTGCTCTCGCAGAGGAACCGGTGCGCGTCGGGATTGTTGCTGGAATAGAGCGGGAAATAACGGTTTCGGACGGAGCGTTGGAGGGGCGCTTTTCCGCGTTCTACCGATGTGTGTTCGAGCGGGTCCCCGGGGATTTTCAGTTCGTCGAAATGCCTTTGGCGCAACTGCTCTACCAACTGAGAAAGGGCGGTGTTGCGGTGGGTTTTCCTCTGGTTCAGACCTCTGAACGGGACCGCTACGCTGATTTCGGTGGGCGACTCTTCCAGACAGAGTATGTCTACCTGTTTCTGAAAGAGATGCCTCCCCTCAGCCAAACCGCTGGCCTCACGTACGCGTTCGTCAGGAAGTTCGTCGGGGATCAGTTGGTTCAAGGCGAAAGCGCAAAGACTCTACACGTATCCGAATGGCGCCAAGCAGTCTATTTACTCAAGTTGGGCCGGGCAGATGTTGTGGTCATTCCCTGGGTGCTCGTCGACAAGTTTATGGCCGGTTATGAGGGCAATTACTTTGTGCGAACGGCAGCCTGGGTAGACTTTTCACTATACGTATCCCATAAACATGGCGACGGCGGTTTGACGGAGGATCTGCGTCGCGCCATTCGCCAGTGTCGTTATCAGAACGACATCAACTGAGGCTCGCATCCTCATCAGGAAACACCGTGTCGTAGCACCAGGTAAAAATGAACGCATAAACCAGGTAAAAGACGACGAAAGCAATATCAACGATCAAGGCTTCAATCAGACCAATCCCCATCCACCAGGCGATGACCGGCAGGAAAGCAATCATCAGGCCCAGCTCAAAACTGATCGCATGAAGGAATCGCATTTTCAGTGACTTGCGGGTAGAGCCGGTAAGGCGCTTCAGGCTGTGATCGAACATGAGATTGAAGAGATAATTCCAGCCGGTTGCCATGGTTGCGCCTATGGCAGCCAGGATGCTGGTTTTGTCCAGCTCAAAGCCAAACACAAGTGCGGCTAATGGAATGGCGATGAGCAGGCCGATGATCTCGAACGAGACGGCCTGACGGATTCTGTCTTTGGTGGTTCTCATGGAAATTCAGGAACAATGGAGGCGGGTCGTCCCGCGTTCAATTCCCGGGAAGGGCGGGGGCGTCCCCGAAACGAAAAAAGGTCACGACATGAGTCGCGACCTTTTAAATTCTGGTAGCAAGGGGCGGAGTCGAACCGCCGACCCCGGCATTATGAGTGCCGTGCTCTAACCAACTGAGCTACCTTGCCAAATTCGTTCTGGATGAGCTCCAAACGAGGCGCGTATTTTCTGGATTTTACCCGGTACTGTCAACCCTCTTTTAGGTTTTGTGTGTTTGGATATCTTGGATTGCGATGGTTGGCTCTTGCTCGGGAACCAAAAAAACATATAATGATAATTATTATCATTATATGTTCGCTCGTATTAGCGGGCCTTTCCGGCCATTTAACCACTTTCGTTGTTTTATCCATGACCATTCCCGCGCTTGCGCCACTGTTTGTTGGTGACTTTGAGTACTACCGGTCCATCCTGGTGCTGCCCGACGATACGCGCCCCGCTATACCAGCGCGAGATCTGGTTACGGAGGATGGCTTGTCGTGGTTGTTGGAGTGTTATCGTCGTTCGCAGCCTGGTGACGATGACCGCGCATTGCTTTCCCAATGGTCGCGCACCTATTTCGCAAAGCTCGTTATTCCGACGATAACGGCCAATCTCGTGTTAGGTCGGGAATTGCCGGTCGGTCTCGACACACTTGAGATTATTATGGGCTGCGATGGCCTTCCTGAGGCTTTTCGTATTCCCGATGAAGGCCGTCCCTTTGAGCGGGTGCCAACGAGCCCGTTTGAGCGTTTTGGAGAGCTCCTGGAGGGTAATTTCGAGCCATTAGTCGTGGGGTGGAGTCACCAGGTTAAACTGTCTGGCAAGGTGCTCTGGAATAATGCTGCGAATTACATTGAATGGCTGGTAGGGGCGTTGACGCAAATGGGCGTGGCGTCGAGCTGCCTGGAAGATGGAAGGCGGCTTATAGAATCCGAGTACCGCCCAGACGGAAAGCGAAACCCGATGTACCGTCCCGTGCGGTATATTCCGCGTAGCGTGGGCCCCTCTCCGTTACGGCAGCGTCGACAATGCTGTATACGTTACCGCTTGCCAGGGTTGGAGTTGTGTGAGAACTGCCCCCATATTGATAGGCCACCCAAAGGAGCAAAGCTGCCTGAAAGTCTTGCTTATAGCGTCTGACACTGGGCGTCGGAAGCAGAATGTCAGTAGGCTGGAACCACTATCAGGCTCACAAGCCGATGCTCTTCCCGGATAAACCATGCGTCCAGTTCAGTGTGCGATGCCCATTCCGGTGACAGGGTTTTGAGCAGGCGCAATCGGGCGCTGCCGTCGGGATGCCAGGACAGAACTTCTGCGTCTTCAAAGTAGAATCGCTGTTTAACAAGGGGGTAAAGTGCTTTGAAGAGCGCTTCCTTGAGGCAGAATGCCAGGGTAATAAAAAACCCCGCCTGACTGGTTAGCTCGGCACTGAACCGCTCCTGCTCAGAAGGCGTCAATATTTGCCGGCAAAGCGGCAGGGCGCGTTCATCGGGCATGATGATTTCCGCATCCAAGCCAACTCCGGCGTAGTCGATTTGCTGGCCAATAACCGCAGCTGCCCAACCCCGGGTGTGGGTGATTGAGCCTACGCAGCCAGTCGGCCATACAGGCGCCCGGTCGTCGCCGAGGGCGGGCACCACCGGTTGCCCCGTGGCGCGCAGCAAGCCTTCACGGGCGCAGAAACGGCCGGCCAGGTATTCCGCCTGGCGTTTGGCCACCGCCCGTTCCACGGACGGTGGCGGGACGATGTCACTGATCGTAAAATCGTCCGGTTTAAGATTGTCGGGGTCAAAGTCCAGGCTGATCAGCTCAAGCCCTGGCAACGACTGCGGCCAGGGCCACCGGTCATCCGGGTTGCTGCAGCATGCTGGCAGGAGGCTCACCTCTAGACGCTCCCGCCTGGTCAGACATTGAACCGGAAGTGGATAACGTCGCCGTCCTGGACAATGTATTCCTTGCCCTCGAGACGCCACTTACCGGCGTCCTTGGCTCCGGATTCGCCGTTGTACTGGACAAAGTCTTCATAGCTCACCACTTCGGCGCGGATGAAGCCGCGTTCGAAATCGGTGTGGATCACGCCTGCCGCTTGTGGTGCGGTGGCGCCTATGCGCACGGTCCAGGCGCGGACTTCCTTTACGCCTGCGGTGAAGTAGGTTTGCAGGTCGAGCAGGCTATAGCCGCCACGGATCACCCGGTCAAGGCCGGGTTCGTCCATGCCCATCTCGTCCAGGAACATGGACTTTTCGTCGTCTTCCAGCTCCGAGATTTCGGCTTCTATCTTGTTACAGATGGGCACAACAACCGCGTTTTCGGTTTCTGCGATCTTTTTCACCGTATCCAGATGAGGGTTGTTCTCGAACCCGTCCTCGCTGACGTTGGCGATATACATGGTGGGCTTGACGGTGAGCAGGCAGAGCTCGCGGATCAGTGCCATTTTCTCTTTGTCGAGATTCATGCTGCGAACCGGCTTGCCTTCGTTCAGCACGGGAAGCAGGGTGTCGAAGACTTCAAGCTGGGCCTTGGCCTCTTTGTCGCCGCTTTTTGCGACACGCTGGACCCGTTTGATGGCTTTCTCGACGGTTTCCAGGTCAGCCAGGGCCAGTTCTGTGTTGATGATTTCGATATCCGAGGCCGGGTCAATCTTATTGGCAACGTGAATGACGTTATCATCCTCAAAGCAGCGCACCACGTGGGCAATGGCGTCAGTCTGGCGGATGTTGGCCAGAAACTGGTTGCCCAGCCCTTCACCCTTCGACGCACCTTCTACCAGGCCGGCGATATCCACGAACTCCATTGTGGTTGCCACGACCTTTTCTGGCTTCACGATTTCGGCGAGCTTGTTCAGGCGGGGGTCGGGCATGGCCACCACGCCAGCATTAGGCTCTATGGTGCAGAATGGGAAGTTTTCCGCGCCAATACCGGATTTGGTCAGTGCGTTGAACAGGGTGGATTTGCCGACGTTGGGAAGGCCGACGATGCCGCAGTTAAATCCCATGGAATGCCTCTGCTGGTGCTGGAAAATTTGGGCGGATTATACCGGTTTGAAGCTGTGCAAGCGATTCATCGCAGCGGGAAGTTTGCCGCTGGCGGCGTCTGGCAGTACGCGGATGATCTCATCGATCAGAGCGTTGAGTTCTTCGGTTTCCCGTTTGCCCAGGCGGCCGAGTACATAGCCGGTGACCTGGCGGCTGTCGCCGGGGTGGCCGATGCCGATGCGCAGGCGCTGGAAATCGTTGGTGCCGAGGTGAGCAATGGTGTCCCGCAGGCCGTTGTGTCCGCCATGGCCGCCGCCTTTTTTTAGCTTGGCGGTACCCGGGGGCAGATCGAGCTCGTCGTGGGCAACCAGAATCTGTTGGGGTTGAATCTTGAAGAAGTCCGCCAATGCCTTGATGGAGAGGCCGCTGCGGTTCATATACGTGGAAGGGTTCAGCAGGTGCAGGTCGAGACCTTGTAGCTGAATACGGGTGTAGAGCCCGTGGTATTTTTTTTCGGGGCGGAGCGTCTGGCCCGTATCTCGGGCCAGCGCTTCGACGAACAGGGCGCCAGCGTTATGGCGGGTATTCGCATAGTCGGGGCCGGGGTTACCCAGTCCCACCACCATGAGGATATCCTGTGCCATCTGCCGTTGCCCTTATCCGTACAGGAGCGATTACTCCTTGTCTTCGCCTTCTTCGCCTTCCTCACCGTCTTCGGCTTCGTCATCAACCTTGGCGCCGCGCGGTTTGTGGATGGCTACAACTGGAAGGTCGTGGTCTTCGCCCTGGATCAGGGCTGCAACGCGAACGCCTTTCGGCAGCTTCAGATCGCTCAGGTGCACAACCTGGTCCATGTCCACTTCAGCCATGTCGACTTCAAGGAACTCAGGCAGGTTTTGCGGCAGACAGATCACTTCCACTTCGTTGATCTGGTGGTTGGCAACGCCGCCGTGGAGCTTGATAGCCGGTGCAGAATCTTCGTTCAGGAAGTGCAGCGGTACGTTAACGTGGATTTCGTGATCCTTGTCAACGCGCAGGAAGTCAGCGTGGGTCAGCAGCGGCTTGTACGGGTGGCGCTGCAGATCCTTCAGGATCACGCTTTCTTTCTTGCCTTCCAGTTCGATGGTCAGAACGTGTGAGAAGAAGGCTTCGTTTTCCAGAGCTTTTTTCAGCTCGTTGTGCCAGATGGAAATCGGAGTGGCTTCTTTCTTTCCGCCATAAATGATGGCCGGAATTTTACGCTCCTCACGACGCAGGCGGCGGCTCGCACCTCTCCCCTGATCGCCACGAGGAAATGCTTCGATAAGAAATTCCTGAGACATGGTTATTAACCTCAATTTTCACCAGAGCGGCCCGCGACCAGACCCTGAACCGGTGATATTTTCGATATGCCGGAAGCTTTTCCGGCGGACTAAACAGACCGGGAGCCCACTGGGCTCCCGGTCTGGATTCTTTTCACTAAATCAGGCGGTTAGCTGATCAGGCGTTCTCAAACATCGCGCTGATGGACTCTTCGTTGCTGACGCGACGAATAGATTCCGCAAGCAGCCCAGCCATAGTGAGGATGCGGATCTTATCACAATTACGCGCTTTGTCACCCAGTGGGATGGTGTCGCAGACAACCAGCTCGTCCAGCTCAGAGGCGTTGAGGTTGTCAACGGCCGGGCCTGAAAGGACTGGATGCGTGATGTAGGCGACCACACGAGCGGCACCATGTTCTTTCAACGCGTTAGCGGCTTTGCAGAGGGTGCCGGCGGTGTCGATGATGTCGTCCACCAGGATACAGGTCTTGTCTTTTACATCACCGATGATATGCATGACCTGCGACACATTGGCCTTGGGACGGCGTTTGTCGATGATGGCCAGATCGGCATCGTCCAGGCGCTTTGCCACGGCGCGGGCACGAACTACGCCACCCACGTCAGGAGATACCACGACAAAGTTCTCAAAACGCTGCTTCTCGATGTCCTCGAGCATCACCGGGGTGGCATAGATGTTATCCACCGGAACGTCGAAGAAGCCCTGAATCTGGTCGGCGTGCAGGTCAACGGTCAGGACCCGGTCAACGCCGATGCTGGAAATCATGTCTGCAACCACCTTGGCACTGATGGCAACGCGGGTGGATCGAACGCGACGATCCTGGCGGGCGTAGCCATAGTAGGGAATAACCGCGGTAACCCGGGTAGCGGATGCACGGCGCAGTGCGTCGGCCATCACGATCAGTTCCATCAGGTTATCGTTGGTGGGGTTGCAGGTGGGCTGAATGATGAAGACATCATGCCCGCGAACGTTTTCGTTGATCTCAACGGTGGTTTCACCATCGCTGAAGGTGCCAACGGTGGCCTGGCCCATGGGGATGTGAAGTTTCTGGGCGATGGCCTTGGCAAGCTCCGGGTTGGCGTTGCCAGTAAAAATCATCAGTTTGGACACGACGGCATCCTTCTCGGTATCGGCGTTTGATTCAGAAGAAGCGGGAGAAAGGTGGCTGGGGTGGCAGGATTCGAACCTGCGCATGACGGGATCAAAACCCGTTGCCTTACCACTTGGCGACACCCCAGTATCGTGCTTTTTTGGCATCATTTTAGCTCTGTCAGCTTTTTGTGAAGTGGTGAAATGTTCACCCCTTGAGCTACGAACCCCGTGATGCCGGAGGGTTTGCTTTCCCAGATGATCCGGGCTGCGGATTCTGTCGGGAAACGTCCAAATATGCAAGCCCCGGTTCCGGTTAATCTTGCAGGTCCGAATTGTGCAAGCCACTCCAGGCTTTGACGAACCTCAGGATACAGTCTCCGAACTACATCCTCACAGTCGTTTCGGTACCTCGAGGCGTCTCCCTCAAAAGCGGGCGCTATTTTGATTCCGGGGGTATCCCTTGTCAACCCTTGCTCGGAAAAAATCTCTTTGGTGCTTATATTGCAAGGTGGTTTTATAACCACAAACCAATCCTCTGGTGGATTGGCATCGGTGAGTTGTTCGCCTACACCTTCGCCCCAGGCGGCATGTCCATGCACGAATACGGGCACATCGGCGCCTAGGGACAGGCCCAGTTCAGCCAGTTCTCCCAGGGATTGGTTAAGGCCCCACAGCCGGTTCAGCCCTACTAGAGTCGTGGCGGCATTGGAGCTGCCGCCCCCCAGGCCGCCGCCCATGGGCAGTTGCTTGTCCACCGTAATGCTGACGCCGGGGATCGTGTGGTCTGCGGTTGCCGCCAGTTTCCGCGCGGCACGCACAATCAGATTGTCCTCGTCGGGCACTCCGGGCAGGGGTTGCTCAAGGACGATTCTGCCATCCGTGCGTGGCATCAGGGTCAGGGTGTCGCCATGGTCCAGGAACTGAAACAGGGTTTGCAGTTCATGGTAGCCATCCGATCGGCGCCCGAGAATGTGCAGGAACAGGTTCAGCTTTGCCGGGGAGGGCAGCACCAGGCTGTTCACCGGCTGTCTCCATCGGTTTGGTTCCAGCTGGTTACCACCACTCTCACGCGTTTCTCGCCCTTGATTGCCGTGATGCGGGCGGGCAGTGGGGGGTAGCCCTCAATGAACGCCTGCCACCGGTCGTAGCGGATCTCCCAGCCCTGTTGACGTATGACGGCCAGTTGGCCCTTGTTGTCGAAGAACACGCGGAAATCCCCGTCAGGGCCGGGCAGGCCCCGTATCCACCAGGCCAGGCTGTCGATGGGAAGCAGCCAGCCGGTGGCGGCATTGACCAGGGACTCCGGGTCGCCGGACTGGTAGCGCTCACCGTTCGGAAGTGTGAGCTCTATAAAGCCGGGAACGCCCTCAAGAGTTGTTCGGCCCATGCCGAGGAACGACGATGACAGTGCCAGTTCGTAGGCTTCCCGGTCCTGCTTCCAATAGTTGATGACGGCGGTGCCGCTGTCCGAGGGCTGGCGAACGGCTAGCTTTCCGGTCAATTCCCAGTGTTGAAACTGGTCACGCCGGGCACTGGTGTTGCTCCAGTCGGCCGGCGGTTGTTCGGTCAGGCCTTCGGGGAGTGGCTCAACCGTCAGTGAACTACAGCCATTCAGAATCAGGGCGGCGAACGTTAGCGCGATAACCGATAATTTCACAGGGACGGCTCCCCAGTCAGCCTCTCAACGGTCTCGGTCAGTATCGGGTGGTCCGGGGCCTGCTCGAGTCCCTCTTTCCAGATCGTGCGGGCCTGTTCCTGGTTGCCGGCCTGCCAGAGCGCTTCGCCGTAATGAGCGGCTACCTCCGGGTCGGCATAGGCTTCCCAGGCGCGGGACAAATAATCCAGCGCTTGTTGGGTGTTGCCCTGCAGGTACAGTACCCAGCCCATGCTGTCGAGTATGGCCGGGTTTTCCGGGTCGATGGCCAGGGCCCTTTCAATATAGTCCCTGGCTTCATCGAGCCGGTCCGTGCGGGTGGTAAGGATATAACCCAGCGCGTTGAGCGCCACGGCGTTTTCGGGCTGCTCTTCGATGATCGTTCTCAGGTCGGCCTCGGCCTGCTCTGGCTTATTCATGGAGTCCAGCAGCATGGCACGGGCGTAGCGAATGCGAACATTGTCAGGGAATGATTTCAGTGCTTCATTGGCCGCCTGAAGAGCCTGCTCGTCATGGTCCCGATCCAGCAGGAGGTTGATTTCCAGCAGGCGGAAATTCTCGTCCTGATCGGGGTTGTTCTTGCGGATTTCGCGAATGTCGGCCAGGGCCTTATCCAGCTCTCCCTGCTCCGCCATGAGTTCACTGGCCCGAGCCAGGGCCGGAAAATAGTAGTTGCCTTTCTCGACATTCCGGTAGTAGCCGATGGCTTGCTCGTTTTCGTTGTCCTCGTCGGCAATCCTGCCAAGATAGTAGTGAGCCTCATCGCTATGATGGCCCTGTTCGATGAGGCGGGTCAGTTCTTGCTCGGCCAGGGCAACCTGGTCGTTTTCAAGTGCGACGAGGGCGTAGGAGAGTCGCAGTCCGGGAACGTCGGGGAAGCGGTTAACCAGTCGGCGAAATTCGTTCTGTGCAGTTTGCAGCTCGCCTTCGCCAATCAGCATGCGGCCATAGAGCGTTCCCATCTGGCGATTATCAGGGAATTGCTGTGTGTTCGCCCGCAGGTGATCCAGGGCCTGCTGTTTCTGGCCGGTCTGGTAAAGCAGGTCGCCCTTGAGTATCAGTGCCGGCTGGAAGTCCGGCTTGCTGTCCAGCAGTGGCTCCAGTTTGGTGAGGGCCTGCAGTGGGGCGCCCGTCACCTTCATCAACAGGGCAATGCTGTACTGCAGTTCCGGGTTTTCGGGATGGCGCTGCTCCAGTTGCTGGTAAAGGTCGAGCAGTTCCTGCTGCTGTTCCGGCGGCAGGTTGCCGGCCATCGCGGCAAGACTGTCAAAATCCGCGTCGCCGCCCAGGTCCATGATCTGCTCCATGTGGCCAAGGGCTGTTTCCAGTTCGTTCTTCTTTACAGCCTGGATGGCGGAGACCCGATGTGCCTGCATGTTGTCGGGGTCCACCTCCAGCCACAGCGCTGCCAGCTTCTGTTGCGCGTTGTCAGCGTTCAGTGACTGGGCTATGCGCATGGTCCGCTCGATCACACCCAGGTCGCGGGATTGCTGTGCCGCCTTCATGTAATTGACAAGCGTGACGTCGAATCGACCCCGCTGGGCGGCTATCTCGCCGGAGAGCAGCAGGTACAGTTCTTCCGGTTCAAAATCGGCGTAACGGATGTCTGGTGACGATTCCGTGGATGATGCTGTGGCGTCATCAGGCGACGAAGTGGATTGCGATTCCTGGTTGTCCTGGAGAAAAGCGCAGCCGGACAGGGAAAGCCCGAGCAGGCAGGTACCAAGCAGTAATGCAGACTTATGCATGCAACATCCCATGATCTGTGTACGATGCACCTGATCGGCCGGAGAGAGTCTGGCGGCGGTCTCAGATGTGGCGTAGTGCGACAAGGCTCTATGATGGCACAAGCGCCTGATATTGCCCAACCTGTCAGCAGTTGCCGATATCACGACGGTTATGGGTGGCGACACTGGCTCCCGATCGTTAAAATGGCGTTATCGAACCGTCGTCAAAGATAAGGCAGTCTAACCCCGATATGGCACTGGTCACCCTCGGAATCAATCATCGTACCGCTCCGGTCGAGTTGCGTGAGCGCGTCGCGTTCACTCCCGAGCGTATGGCCGAGGCGTTTGCTGAATTGCGTGCCACCTCCGGCGCCAGTGAGGCGGCTATCCTGTCTACCTGCAACCGCACCGAGCTTTACCTGGCTGGCGATGATGACTGTGCTCCGGCGGTATTGCGGTGGTTGGCGGGGTTTCATGACATGGAGGCGGGAGACCTGGAAGACGTACTCTACGTACATCGGGACTCGGACGCGGTGCGCCACATCATGCGGGTTGCGGCAGGACTGGACTCCATGGTGCTCGGTGAACCGCAAATCCTCGGCCAGCTCAAGGACGCCTACGCCCTGGCCCGTGAGCATGAGGCCAGCGGCGCGTTCCTGTCCCGTCTGTTCGAGCATACGTTTTCCGTCGCCAAGCGTGTGCGTACCCAGACTGCTATTGGTGAAAACCCGGTGTCGGTGGCCTACGCTGCGGTCAGCATGGCGCACCACATCTTTGCGGATATGTCCCGAAATCGGGCCTTGTTGATCGGCGCAGGCAAGACCATTGAGCTGGTCGCGAGGCACCTGGCCGACGCTGGCGTGAAAAACTTCCTGGTCGCCAATCGCACCCTGGAGCGTGCCCAGGCGCTGGCGGAATCCCGTGGCGGGCAGGGCATTATGCTCTCCGACATTCCTGAACACCTGGCGAACGTAGACATTATCATCTCCTCCACTGCCAGCCCGTTGCCTATTCTTGGTAAGGGCGCCGTGGAGCGGGCGCTTAAAAAGCGCAAGCATCGCCCCTATTTCATGGTGGATATCGCCGTTCCCAGGGATATCGAACCGGAAGTGGGCTCCCTGGCGGATGTCTACCTCTATACCGTTGACGACTTGAGGCAGGTTATTGAAGAGAATGTTCGTTCACGAGAGGGCGCCGCGCGGGAAGCAGAGAACATGGTTGCTGATGGCGTACAACAGTTCCTGAGCCAGCTACGGGCTCTGGATGCAGTCTCCACCCTCAAGCAGTTCCGTCAGCGAGCTGAATCCCTGAGAGACGGGGAGACCGAAAAGGCTATCCGCGCCCTGCGTAATGGCGCAGATCCCGAAACCGTGATGCGAAGCATGGCCAGGGGATTGACCAACAAATTACTGCACGAGCCGTCCATCCAGGTCCGCAAGGCCACCACGGAGGGCAGAACCGAAGTCACTCAATGGCTCAGAGAATTGCATCAGCTTGATGTTCTGGATGCCGACGCGCCCATCACCCCGGAAAAACTATGAAGTCATCGATTCAGTCCCGCCTTGAGCAGCTTGTTGACCGCTTCGAGGAAGTCAGCGCGTTGCTGAGCGATCAGGGTACCATTGCCAATCAGGATAAATTCCGCGACCTGTCCCGGGAATTTGCCGAGATCGAGCCCATCGTTCATTGCTTCCAGGCGTGGCAGAAGTCCCGTGATGATGTAAAGGAAGCCACCGAACTGGCTCGCGACGGTGATGCCGACATGCGCGCCATGGCGGAAGAGGAGCTGGGCCTGGCGGAGCAGACGAGTGAGGAGCTGGACGAAGAGCTTCAGCGCCTGATGCTGCCCAAGGACCCGAACGACGGCAAGAACGTATTCCTGGAGGTTCGTGCCGGCACTGGTGGTGATGAGGCGGCGATTTTCGCCGGTGACCTGTTCAAGATGTACATGCGTTATGCCGAACGCCAGCGCTGGCAGGTTGAGGTTGTCAGCGCCAGTGATGGTGAGCATGGTGGTTACAAGGAAATCATTGCCCGCATTGCTGGTAGTGCGGTCTATGGGGCGCTGAAGTTTGAATCCGGTGCCCATCGGGTGCAGCGGGTGCCGGAAACCGAATCCCAGGGCCGAATTCACACCTCCGCCTGCACGGTGGCGGTGATGCCGGAAGCGGATGAAACCGAGGCCGTTGAAATCAACAAGTCCGACCTGAGGGTGGACACCTTTCGAGCCTCTGGCGCCGGCGGCCAGCACGTCAACAAAACCGATTCAGCGATTCGTATTACCCATATTCCCACAGGCATTGTGGTGGAGTGCCAGGAAGAGCGCTCGCAGCATAAGAACCGGGCCAAAGCGATGAGTTTCCTGGCATCGCGTCTTCAGAACGAGGAAATCGAACGTCAGCAGAAAACCATGGCGGCGACCCGAAAGAGCCTTGTGGGCAGCGGCGACCGATCAGAACGAATTCGCACCTACAATTTCCCCCAGGGGCGGGTGACCGATCACCGCATCAACCTGACGCTGTACAAGCTGGACGAAGTTATCTCCGGTGATCTCGATTCGGTCATCATGCCTTTGCAGCAGGAGCACCAGGCCGACCTGTTGGCCTCTCTGGCTGATGAGTGACAAATCCCTGACCTGTGAGGCGTTGTTAAAAGAAGCTGCCGTGCTGATCGGCGGTGATTCCCCGCGCCTTGATGCTGAGCTACTCCTGGGTTATGTGACTGGCTGGTCCCGAACCAGTTTCCGGGCGTGGCCCGAGCGTAAGGTGGACGTGGCCCTGGTTGCCCGCTTCAGAACCCTTGTGGAACGACGCTGTGAAGGCCACCCGATTGCACACCTGCTGGGCGAACAGGAATTCTGGTCACTCCCGCTGAAGGTCAATCCATCCACACTGATTCCCCGCCCGGATACTGAATGCCTGGTGGAGGCAGCGCTGGCGCTGGATCTACCGAGAAATGCCAATGTGCTGGATCTTGGTACCGGCACTGGTGCCATCGCACTGGCCCTGGCCAGCGAGCAACCCGGTTGGCGGGTTGCCGCCTGCGACGCCGTCCGGGAAGCTGTGGATCTCGCAACCGACAACGCCGACCGGTTGGGCCTGCCGGTGACGGTGCGACAAAGCAACTGGTTTGAGGATTTACCATCAGTTGCTTTTGAACTCATTGTTTCCAATCCACCGTACATCGCAGGGAATGATGTCCACCTGGGAGAGGGCGATGTGCGCTTCGAACCGGCGTCGGCCCTGGTGGCCGGCGATGACGGCCTGGACGATATCCGGCGGATAACCGCTGAAGCCCCGGCATGGCTCTCGCCGGGGGGCTGGTTAGTATTGGAACATGGCTATGAACAGGGAGCGGCTGTGCGGCAACTGTTTACCGATGCGGAGTTGACCTGTGTGGAGACCCGCCAGGACTACGGCCGGCGCGATCGCTTCACCCTTGGGAGAAAACACCATGCTGAATGATGAGGAACTGCTGCGTTACAGCCGCCAGATCCTGATGCCCCGGTTTGATATTTCAGGCCAGGCCAGTCTGAAATCTGCGCGTGTGTTGGTCGTTGGTGCCGGCGGTTTGGGTTGCCCGGTCGCGCTCTACCTTGGCGCTTCCGGAGTTGGTCACCTGACTCTGGTCGATGACGACAACGTAGAAGTAGCCAACCTGCAGCGCCAGATCGCATTCGAACAATCGGATCTTGGTGAATCCAAAGCTGAGCACCTGGCCGATCGTGTGCGGCGCATCAATCCTGACGTGTCAGTTACAGCATTGACCGAACGATTGAAAGGGGACGAACTAAGTCGTCAAGTAGAGTCCGCCAGTCTGGTCGTTGACTGCACCGACAACTTCAGCACCCGTTTCGCCCTCAACCGCGCCTGCGTGTCTGCCCGCGTCCCGCTGGTGTCTGGGGCCGCCATCCGTGGGGAAGGGCAGTTGTCAGTTTATGACGTCCGCGACGACAGCAGCCCTTGCTATCATTGTCTTTACCCGGAGCAGGGCAACGAAGACCTTACCTGTTCCGAAGCCGGCGTTATCGGCCCTCTTGTTGGCATGATAGGCGCTTCCCAAGCCATGGAAGCCGTGAAAGTCATCACCGGCGTGGGCAAACCGTTGATAGGCCGCCTGCTCATTCTGGATGCCTGGCAAATGGAATGGCGAGAAATGAAACTCGCCAGAGATCCAGGTTGTCCTGTCTGCAAAAGCAGAGAGTCAGCATAAGGCCGGATGGGGGGAGGTTCTGCCAAAACCGTGCGGAGCCATGGATGGCGGAGCCGAGCGTACACGGACGTATTCACAGCGTGTTTTGGCAGAACCTCCCCCCTGCCGGCCGCTTCCTCCCGACGCCGAAGCCGGCGCCTTAATTTTTCAGGGCCTGAAACTTAGCAATCGCCTCTTTTCTGCTTTCTTTCAGGTCAACAATCGGCCGCGGATACCCACCGGGAATAACACCGCCAATCCAAGGCTGGTGAATACGCTTGTTGTCCAGTTTTGCGATCTCGGGAACGTATTTGCGGATGAATTCGCCATCCGGATCAAACCGCTCACTCTGAGTGGCCGGATTAAACACCCGGAAATAGGGCGCCGCATCAGTGCCCGTAGACGCACTCCATTGCCAGCCACCGTTGTTGGAGGCCAGGAAGCCATCCACCAGTTTTGACATGAAATAGGCCTCACCCAGTCGCCAGTCGATGAACAGGTTCTTGGTCAGGAACATGGCCGTGATCATGCGCAGGCGGTTGTGCATCCAACCAGTCTGGTTCAGCTGGCGCATGGCGGCGTCGACAATGGGGATGCCGGTGTTTCCGGCCTTCCAGGCTTCGAAGTTCTCGCCGGGTGCGTTCCATTGCAGTGACTCGGTCTCCGGCTTGAACGCCCGGTGCATGCTAATCCTGGGGTAGTGGTAAAGGATATTTATGTAGAAATCCCGCCAGGCGATTTCGTTGCTCCAGGTGGCCAGGCCTTCCTGGTTGCCTCCCATACCTTGCTGTTGGCGGGCGGCAATCAGGCACTGTTTGCCGGAAAGCACCCCGTTGGCCAGGTAAGGGGAGAGCAGGCTGGTACCATCTACGGAAGGCAGGTCGCGCAGATCCTTATAGTCCCCGCCGTGGTCGTCGAGGAACTGCTCCAGTTGCCGGTGGGCAGCGTCCTCTCCGGTTTCAACAAGCCGGAGTGGCGGATTGTCGAAGCATTTTGGCAGGCCCTCATATTGAGGAGGCTCAACAGCTTCACTGACAGGCTTGGGAATGGGAAAGAGGGTTGGCTGCGCCTCATCGATCCAGCTTCGCCACCGACGGGAAAACGGGGTGAACACGGAATAGGGCTCACCCTGTTGCGTGAGGATCGTGCCAACAGGCGCTACCGTCTGGTCCCGGTATTTATTCACCGCTACGCCAATATCATCAAGGGTGTGTTTTACGGCCTTGTCGCGGCTCCTTTCGTTAACTCCGTATTCCTCATTGAAATGCAGATGCCGGATACTCTCTCGCCTGCAGAAATTTTGCAGTTTTTCAACGCTGTCGGCGAAAGTGGTTGCGGTCATGAATGAAAGGGAGATGCCCAGTTTCGCCAGTTCTTCCGACAGCGCATTGGCGTGGTCCAGTACAAATTGAACCCGCGCCGGGGACCAATCATGCTCCTGCCACTGAGCCGGAGTTACGATAAAACAGGCCCGCACCGGTTGTTGTTGCTTGCAGGCTGCAGTAAGGGCAGCGTTGTCGGCAACGCGCAGATCATTTCGGAACCATACGAGCTGAGTCATTGAACTTCCTGAAATTGATGGCGGATCGACGGTTACGGATGGATATTCGCTGGAACGTGCTGATTGGATTATAGTTAATGGAAGAATTTATGGACAAAGGGCCGGAATGACGACGAGTCTGGACACACAGCGAACGATGCAGGATGGCCACTGGGCAACGCCTTACACATTGGAACCCGGGCACACGCAATACCACGAGCTCAGCCACACCCGAATCTGGATAACCCTGCTGGATCAGGAATGGCTGATCCGCTACCAGCGTATGCCCGAAGACGACAATCAGGAGCGTTGGCAGCAAAGGGTAACCCACACGCTACCCGATGCGGATCTGGGGGTTCAGCGTTTTGTTCGGCCGGACGATGGCAGCCGGGTTAGTTACCTGCCAGCGATGTCCAGCCTTGCCACGGTGATACGTCCCTACCAGCCCCTGACCATCCCTGCCGAGAGTGAGTGCACCATTTACGTTGGCACGCTCCTGTGGATGCGAATCCAGGCCGGGAATAAAGGCACCCACCTGATGGAACTGCCGCTGGCGGACCCTTCGTTGACCTGGGTTGGCAGGACCACCATGGAAGGCGAGTTGTGCTACTCCGCCGCCACGTTTGCACGCCTGGTGCTCGAGGCGGTGCCAAAGCGTCCCTGGCGGGCAATTACGCCCGTGCGTATCGTCAACGAGCGCCAGGAACCGTTGCTGCTGGAGCGGTTCAACCTGCCAACTCCGTTGCTGTCTCTGCATCGCAATGACAAAGGGCAGCTCTGGACGCCACGCGTGACCGTGACCTGCGAAACCGACATGAATTCAGCGCGCCTGAAGATTGATCAATCGCTGATTGCCGCCGCCGGCCAGTGTGAAATGATTTCGCCGGCACGGGAGCACACCAACCGTGGTGGGCTGGTAAGAGCCTACGATCGCATATTCGGCTGATAACACCGGTCGGCTGTCGATATTGAACCCGTGAATGGAGTTACCTCCTTGATTGAGCAGTTTGAAAGCAGCCTGATGCAGTTTTTTGGTGCCATCGCCTGGGGTAAGTGGATCAGTACTCTGTTCCTGCTTATTCTCGGCATTGTGCTGGCTTCCTTTGCGGCCCGTGGTGTTACCCGATTTATGCAGGACCGCGCGTCACGGCACCACACGGTGATGTTGAGGCGGCTGGTTTTCTATGTCGTACTGGCCATCTTCTTTGTCGCCGCGTTACGCGAAGCCGGCTTTTCTCTCGACGTGGTGCTGGGCGCCGCCGGTATACTGACCGTTGCCATTGGTTTCGCATCCCAGACGTCCGCTTCCAACATGATCAGCGGCCTGTTCCTGTTGGTTGAGAAGCCCTTTGAGATTGGTAACTTTATTGAAGTCGAAAACACCATTGGTGAAGTGGTGTCCATTGATATGCTGAGCGTAAAGTTGCGCACGCCGGACAATCTATATGTCCGTATACCCAACGAAACCCTGATCAAGACCCGAGTAGTCAATCGCTCACGCTTTCCCATCCGCCGCATGGACCTGACGGTGGGTATTGCCTATGCGGAGGATGTGGAACGGGTAGAAAAACTGCTTTTGGAACTCGCGAGACTGAACAGTGCCAGTCTGGAAGAGCCCAGGGCATTTGTACTGGTGACCGGATTTGGTCCATCCTCAGTGGACCTGCAGTTCTCTTTCTGGGTGCCCAGCAACAAGGTGCTGGAAGGCCGAAGCCAGATGATGGTTGCCATCAAGAAAGCGCTTGATGAGGAGGGTATTGAAATACCCTTCCCTCATACGAGTATTTATGCTGGAAGCCATTCCGAGCCCTTCCGGGTGGAGCTGCTTCGGCCGGAAACCACAACCAACAAGGGAGGCCCGGATGCCGACCAGAATGGATGATGCCTCGAAAGCCGGCCCGGTGCCGGACACAGACGGAAAGCTGGCATTGGGCTGGCGCGAGTGGGTTGCCTTGCCGGAGTTCGACATTTCCCGGATCAAGGCGAAAGTGGATACCGGTGCCCGCACCTCATGCCTGCACACCTTTCGTACCGAACCCTACACTGAGAGTGGCGAGCGCCGAGTCCGCTTCTGGGTGCACCCGGTTCAGAACGATCTACATCATGTGGTGGAGTGCGATGCGGCGGTTCTGGATGAGCGCAACGTCTCAGACTCCGGTGGTCATAAAGAACTGCGCCTGGTGATAGAGACTCGCCTGGTGCTCGGCGACATCGAGTGGCCTATCGAAATGACACTGACTAACCGTGACTCCATGCGTTTCCGTATGCTGCTTGGTCGAACAGCAATGGCCAGGCGCGCCATTGTTCTCCCTGAATGCTCCTATCTTGCCGGCGAGCCGGCCCTAAGGACGAAAAAATGAAGATTGCGATTCTGTCGCGTAACCGTCACCTCTACTCAACACGTCGACTGGTGGAAGAGGGTATCAACCGGGGCCACGAAGTGAAGGTGATTGACTGCCTGCATTGCTCCATGAATATTACCTCCGCCGACCCGCGCATTCACTACCACGAGGAAGTCCTGGAAGATTTCGATGTGGTGATCCCTCGTATTGGCGCGTCTGTGACCTTCTATGGGACGGCGGTGTTGCGGCAATTCGAGATGATGGGCGTTTTCCCAGTCAACGAGTCCGTGGCTATTACCCGCTCACGGGACAAGCTGCGTTCGTTGCAGTTGCTGGCCCGAAAGGGGGTTGGTATGCCGGTGACCGGCTTTGCTAATAAGCCGGACAACGTGCCGGAACTGCTGCAGATGGTGGGTGGCGCCCCGGTCGTTATCAAATTGCTGCAGGGCACCCAAGGCATTGGCGTGGTGCTGGCCGAAACCCGCAAAGCGGCGGAAAGTGTCATTGAGGCCTTCATGGGGCTGAAAGCAGACATCCTGGTACAGGAGTTCATTAAGGAAGCCGGTGGCGCTGACATTCGCTGTTTCGTGATTGGTGACAAGGTGATTGCGGCGATGAAGCGCCAGGGCGGGGAAGGCGAGTTCCGTTCCAACCTGCATCGGGGCGGTACGGCCTCGCTGGTGAGGATAACCCCCGAAGAGAGAAAAACGGCCATCACGGCGGCAAAATCCATGGGCCTGAACGTGGCCGGTGTGGATCTGCTGCGTTCCAGCCGTGGGCCCCTGGTTATGGAAGTGAACTCCTCACCGGGCCTGGAAGGTATTGAAAATGCCACCAACAAAAACGTGGCTGGCATGATCATTAACTGGACCGAGAAAAACCAGAAGCCCTGGAAAACCCGCACCAAGGGGAGGGGCTGACATGGCTGCTCGGGCGCCGTTTGTTATTGCCGGTCACGAGGTCAAGGCTGGCACCCGACAGACTGTTGAGATTCCGGTTGCCAAGCTTTATACCCACACGCCACTGCATATTCCCGTTGAAGTGGTTCATGGCCGCCGGAGCGGGCCAGTGCTCATGGTCTGCGGAGCGATACACGGGGATGAAATCAACGGCGTAGAGATTGTGCGCCGCGTGTTGACCAACTCGGCCCTGCGGCATTTGCGGGGGACATTGGTGGCGGTTCCCATTGTCAATATTTTCGGGTTTGTTCAGCGTACCCGTTACCTCCCGGACCGTCGCGATTTGAACCGCTGCTTCCCGGGAAGTGAAACCGGCTCTTTAGGTGGTCGCATCGCCTACCTGCTGCGCACGCAGATCATGGAGAATGTCTCCCACATTATTGACCTGCATACGGGCGCCATACACCGGTTCAACCTGCCGCAGATTCGTGCGGAGCTCAAGAATCCGGAAACCATTCGTATGGCGGAAGCCTTTGGTGCGCCTATTATCATCAACGCCAGCCTGAGGGAGGGCAGCCTTCGTGCCTACGCCGACTCCCAGGATATTCCGGTGGTCACCTTCGAGGGCGGAGAAGCCCTCCGATTTGACGATGTGGTTATTTCCAGTGGCGTGAAAGGGGTCATCCGCGTGATGCGGGAACTGGAGATGATTCCCGCCAAGAAAGGCCCCAAGGCCCCGAGGAAACGCTCAGAAACAGCTGCAAACTCGCAGTGGGTGCGCACTGATACCGATGGCATCATGCGCCCGGTTGCCAGTCTTGGCCAGAAGGTGCGGAAAGGTCAGAGGCTGGCCATGGTGGCCGATCCGTTCGGCGAGTCGGAAACCGCCGTCACGTCGCCCTGTTCCGGCATTGTCATCTGTGTGAATAATCTTCCGCTGGTGAATGAAGGCGAGGCAATCTATCACATTGCCCGATTCGACGAGCTTAGCGAGGCAGAAAAAGCCATGGATTATTTCCGCAGTAGTTACGAGGGTGATGTGGGCGACGACGTGGTGCCCGTTCACCCGTGGGACGACCGACAGAAATAGAGACGAGGTTGGGTATGATCTGGGATCAGACTACTATCGAACTGGCGCCTCATCCCAGGGGCTTTCATCTGGTTACCAATGAAATCCTGGCTCAGGCGCCGGCCCTGCAGAACTGCCAGGTAGGGCTATTGCACCTGTTTATACAACACACCTCCGCCTCCCTGGCCATCAACGAGAACGCCGATCCGGACGTGCGCGGCGATCTGGAGCGCCATTTCAACGTGATGGTGCCAGAGAACGCTCCCCACTATGAGCACACTATGGAAGGCCCGGACGACATGCCTGCGCATATCAAGAGTATTCTGGTAGGCCCGTCGCTGACCATTCCTGTGAATGACAGCCGCCTGGCGCTTGGCACCTGGCAAGGGGTTTACCTCTGTGAACACCGGGATCGGGCTGGCGGGCGGCGTATCGTCGCAACGTTGCAGGGGCGATGGTAAACACTAGCGCCAGAACGCCTACACTCGACTGTATCGGGAGAACAAAGCATGCAAATCGTCAACCCTGAAGCTGTCGCCGAGCACCTGTCCTGGAAGGCTCTTATTGATCAGTTGGGAAAAGCGTTTACGGGTGGGATTGTGACACCACCGCGCCACCATCATTCCGTCGAGCGTGAAGACGGAGATGCCACGACGCTGTTGATGCCGGCCTGGGAAGACCGGGACAAAAAGCCGGGCTATCTTGGTGTGAAGATGGTGAACGTTTTTCCCCAGAACGCGAATCATGGCATGCCAGCCATCAGCGGCGTCTATCTGCTGAGCGACGGCGCCACAGGCCAACCCCTGGCCTGTATCGATGGCAGTGAGCTGACCCGCCGCCGCACTGCTGCAGCCTCCGCCCTGGCAGCCCGCTATCTGGCCCGTGAAGATGCCGAGACGTTGGTCGTCGTGGGTACCGGGAAGCTGGCGCCAATGTTGATTGAAGCCCACGCTTCGGTGCGGCCGATTCGCCGGGTTGTGGTGTACGGCCGCAACCTGAGTAAAGCTCAGGACCTCGCCCGGACGTACTCGGGTTACAGCAACGGACAGGTGGTGTTTGAGTCCGTTACCGCTACTGACAACCTGGCATCGGCGGTTCCAGAGGCGGATATCGTCAGTGCGGCGACGCTTTCAACACAACCCATTATTATGGGCAAATGGCTAAAGCCCGGAACGCATCTGGACCTGGTGGGGGCATTCCGGAAGGATATGAGGGAGACTGACAGCGAATGCGTTGCCCGTTCTGACGTCTTTGTTGACTCCTATGCCGGCGCTAAAGGCGAAGCAGGGGATCTGCACTTCGCTGTGAATGACGGCGTTTTTGGCATGGACAAGATTCAGGCGGAGTTGTCTGAACTGGCAAGTGGTACGCATACGGGCCGCAGCGGGGATGATGCCATTACCCTGTTTAAATCCGTGGGTGTTTCGCTTGAAGATCTGGCGGCGGCCATCCTGGTTTGGGAGAATTATTCGAGTTCCGGTAAATAGGGCAACGCCTGATCACACGATCCGTGTCGTGTGATATGGGTGGATGACCACCCATTACCCCTCTGGCAATGTGTGGAACATTACCCGTTATCTCTCTATCCGTTTCGATCTTATTTAAAAAGTCTCATAAAATCAAATTCTTACCATATCTGGCCTGCTAGTTGCTCCTGTTCGTTGCTGTAAGTGTCCAACCGGAACCTGCTGGGCTCCGTTCTAGCACCCAACAAACACAACGAAACGGGAGCACTCTCTATGAAAACCCAATCCGTCATTGCCATGGCATTTGCCTCAACGTTTGCCGTCACCAGTCCCGTCATTGCACAAGACCGGTCTGGTTGGCCGGACAATTTCACGGTCGGTACTGCAAGTCAGGGGGGAACCTACTTCGCGTATGGATCCGGATGGGCAAACTTTGTGGCCGAGAACCTGGGCGTGTCCGGCGGTGCCGAAATCACCGGTGGACCGATGCAGAATATGGCGCTGGTCCATACCGGCGACCTGAAATTTGGTTTGACTACGATGGGGCCGGCGCAGGAGTCTATTGACGGTAACAGCCCACTGGCACCGGGCATGAAAATGGACAACGTGTGTGCGATGTTCCCCATGTATGAAACACCGTTTTCCGTCACGGCTCTGTCCAGTTCCGGGATTACGTCTATCTCCGATATTCCGGACGGCGCCACCATTGGTTTCGGACCCGCAGGCTCCACATCCGACACCTATTTCCCCCGTATCATGGAAACCCTGGGTGTCAATTTCGAGCGCCGCAACGGTAGCTGGTCTGATCTGGGTGGGCAGTTGCAGGACGGCCTGATTGACGTGGTGGCCTTTGCGGCAGGCATTCCGATACCTGCGGTCAGCCAACTGGAAGTACAGACGGACGTAACCATCATCGGCATGACGGACGAAGAGGCCAAGAAGGTGACTGAGAATTTCCCGGTCTCGGAGTTCACCATTCCAGCCAGCACCTACCAGTCCCTGAGTGAGCCGTCCCGCGTGGTCTCCATGTGGAACTTTGCCATGGTGAACTGTGACATGCCGGAGAGCTTTGTGTATGAAATCACCAAGCTGACCATGGAAAACAACGACAAGATGGTGTCTATCCACAAGGCTGCCAAAAACTCAATCCCTGAAAACTACAAGAAAAACAATGTCCTGAATTGGCATCCCGGCGCTGCTCGTTGGTTCAACGAAAACGGCTACACGATCGAAGATAGCAAGATCAATCAATAACCATCGTGTGTGGTGGAGGGCCACGGTGGTGGCCCTCCAGAGCAAAGCCGGCACATCGCCGGCCCCGTTTTCCCGTGAGCAGGGTCTATCATGACTGACAAACAACACCCCGAAGAATACCCGGTGAACGACATCGGCGATGACCACACCCTGGCCCACGATGTTGACGAAGAGCCCGTCGCTGGCAACCGCCGCCTGTTTGAAGGTGGGATGCTGAAGTTCGTGACGTTGATGGCCATCGCCTATTCGGCTTTTCATCTATACAGCCTGAACATCGCGCCGTTGGAGACCTGGTCTTTCCGGATTGTGCACATTGCGGGCGCCCTGGTACTGGGCTTCATCCTGTTTGCCGGTGCCCGTTTTGTGTCCGCAGAAGAGGGGCCCGCACGTCACCGCTGGACCACCTGGATCGGCGCCGTGGCCATGGTGCCGGCGGTGTATGCGCTGTACCAGACATTTTCGTTCCACCAGATGATTCTGGATGGCACGCAAAGAATTCCAGTTAACCTTGAAACCTGGCATTTCGGTTGGCCGCTATTGGTCGCCAGTACGCTGGGTATTGTGATGAGTTGGTTCCATCAGCGAGAGCGTTCCCGTTTCAGTGTGCCGGACCTGGTGCTGATTGTGTGTTCGGTGGCGGTCGCCGCCTACTTCCTGGTGGTTTATAACACCTCCATGCGTATGTCCACGGGCACCTCGTTTGCGCCGGTCGGTATTTCATTCTCTGCCATTGCGGGTACCGCCCTTATCATGGAGCTGACTCGCCGGGTAGCCGGCCTGGCCCTGGTGATCATCGGGTTGGTGTTCCTGGTGTATGTCTTCCTGGGCCCCTATCTGCCCGGCTTCCTGGGTTACCCGGGCCTGTCGGTTCAGCGCTTTTTCAGTCAGGTTTATACCGACGCCGGTATCCTCGGCCCGACTACGGCCGTTTCATCGACTTATATCATCCTGTTTATCGTCTTTGCCGCCTTCCTGCAGGCGTCAAAGGTGGGCGACTATTTTGTGAATTTCGCCTTCGCCGCGGCGGGCCGCACCCGGGGTGGCCCGGCCAAGGTGTCGATTTTTGCTTCCGGCCTGATGGGTATGATCAACGGAACCAGCGCCGGCAACGTGGTCTCCACCGGCTCCCTGACTATTCCGCTGATGAAAAAGGTGGGTTACAGCAAGCGGTCCGCAGGCGCAGTGGAAGCCGCAGCCTCAACGGGTGGGCAGATCATGCCGCCGATTATGGGGGCGGGTGCCTTCATCATGGCCGAGATTACCGGTATCCCGTATACCGAGATTGCCATTGCGGCGATTATTCCGGCGATCCTGTACTTCGCCTCTGTTTACTTTATGGTGGATTTTGAAGCCGCGAAGACCGGCATGCGTGGCATGCGCGATGATGAACTGCCGCAGCTCAAGAAGATGATCAAGCAGTGCTACCTGTTCGTGCCCATTATCATCCTGATTGCGGCCCTGTTCATGGGCTATTCGGTGATACGGGCCGGTACACTTGCAACGGTGTCTGCGGCTGTTGTCAGCTGGTTCTCGCCCAACAAGATGGGCATACGGAAGATTCTCGAAGCGTTGGAAGTCGCGTCTTACATGGCCATCCAGATTATTGTGGTGTGTGCCGCGGCCGGTGTGATCGTGGGCGTTATTTCCCTGACCGGTGTCGGCGCGCGGTTCTCTGTTTTGTTGCTGGATGTGGCCGAGGCCAGCCAGTTGCTGGCGCTGATCTTCGCCATGTTTATTTCCATTTTGCTGGGTATGGGTATGCCGACCACAGCTGCCTACGCGGTTGCTGCATCGGTGGTGGCGCCGGGCCTGGTCCAGTTGGGCATCGAGCCGCTCACGGCGCATTTCTTCGTGTTCTATTTTGCGGTCGTGTCCGCTATTACGCCCCCGGTTGCGTTGGCGTCATACGCCGCTGCTGGAATCTCGGGTGCGAATGCGATGGAAACCTCCGTGGCCTCCTTCCGCATCGGTATCGCGGCGTTCATCGTACCGTTCATGTTCTTCTACAACGGTGCCTTGTTGATGGATGCCGGTTGGTTTGATATCGCTCGTGCACTGGTTACCGCGCTCTTTGGGGTGTACATGCTGTCCGGCGGTGTGCTGGGCTGGTTTGCCCGTGCCTCGGCGGGCGTGGTGACGCGCCTCTTGCTGATTGGTGCGGCGCTGCTGATGATCGAGGGAGGTTTGTGGACCGACCTGACGGGTATTGCACTGGCGGTAGTGGCTTTCCTGGCGCAACGTCAGAACAAACTCCGCCCGGCAAGCACCTGAACAGCAGCCGCTGAACTGCCTGGGGCGGGACTTTCGAACGGAAACTCGATTGCCCTTGCTCCAGCAGAACTATACTGTAGCGGCTTTCAACGGTTTTTCTGGAACCGGAGTTATGGCCTACCGGATAATTGTCTTCCTTGTGTTTGTGGTGACGCTGGCCTTCTCGTGGACGCTGGGGGGCTGGTATGGGTACCAGCAGGTAGAGCAGGAGAGCGTGGAAGAGTCTTTTCGTTATCGTCAGCTCGTTGCCAATGAGCTGAACCGGTATATGCCTATCCCCGAGCTGATGGCGGAACACCCTCTGTTGGCAAAGGCGCTGGCGTCTCCAGGTGATCCCGACACCCTTCTGCGGGCCAATGATCAGATGCAGCGAATGGCAACCATTGTTGGCAGTTCAGATGTGTATCTGATGGATGCGTCGGGAACCACGATCGCGGCCAACAATTACCTGCGCGAGGACAGTTTCGTGGGCCGAAATTTCGATTTCAGGCCCTATTTTCAGAACGCCATGACAACCGGCGGCTCGGCGATCTACTTTGCGCTTGGCGTAATGTCCGATGTTCGTGGTCTGTATTTTTCCCACCCGGTTCTTGGCGAGAACGGCGAGATATTGGGCGTCATCGCGATGAAAGTGCTGGTCCAGGAACTGGAATCGCAGTGGCGCCGACCGGCATCGCTAAGGGATTCGGAAATGGTGGTTCTGGACGATAGCGGCATCAGTTTCCTGTCCAGCAAGTCTGAGTGGCTCTACCGGAACTTCACGGGCAATAAGGGCGTTCGCCCCTCTGAGTCGTTGCGTCAGCGCTACCCCGACCGAGAGCTCTCTCCGATAGATTATGACAGCCTTGGCACGCCCTGGGGGCTGTCGGGTCAAGCCAGCACCATTCGCATTCACGGCAATGGCGACAGCCGCGAATACTTGAGGGTGCGAACGCCCCTGCCACGGCTGGACTGGAACCTTCAGGTGATGGTCAGTACCCGCTCTGTTGTCTGGACTCGACTTGGGTTTGCGGCGGCGGGTACCGCGATCTTCGTGGTTGCTCTATTCGCATTTCTGTACTTGCGGGAGCGTTACCGACGTGAGGCTGAACTGGCGCTCAGGGGAGAACAGCTTGAGCGCAGTGTCGCCATCAGAACGGCCGAGCTTGAGCGCTCCAATCAGCAACTTCTGGATGAAATCCGCGAGCGGGAAAAAACCCGCGATGAGCTTCGTGAAACCCAGCATGAATTGATCCAGGCAGCCAAGCTTGCCGTGCTTGGCCAGATGTCTGCGGGTCTGAACCATGAAATCAACCAGCCGCTGACGGCGATTCAGACCTATGCCCGCAACAGCCGCCGGTTTCTCGAGAAGGGGGCAACGGAGATGGTGGATGCCAACCTTTCAGAGATCATCACCCTGTGTGACAAAATGGCGGAGCTTACCCGTCAGTTCAAGGTGTTCGCCCGCAAATCGGAAGGGCCACCTGCACTGGTTGATTTGCGGCAATCGGTCGACGGCGCTCTGAAGATCATGGCCGCCCAGGAAAGTCGATCCGATATCTCCATTCAATGGCACCGCCCGGAGCAACCGGTGCAGTGCCACGGAGACCTGATCCGCATTGAACAGGTCATGGTGAACCTGGTGGCGAACGCCATTCAGGCAGTCGGAGGCACCGAACGGCCGGAAATTACCATTGATGTGGAAGAGGATGGCGGGCATTGGTATTGCCTTGTGAGGGATAATGGTTCTGGCCTGCCGGGCAGCACGGAGAGGATCTTCGAGCCATTTTTCACCACCAAATCGGTGAAGCAGGGGTTGGGCCTGGGCCTGTCAATATCCCGACAGATCGTGGATGCCTTGGGCGGCAGCCTGACGGGGCGTAACCGGAATGACGGACCGGGCGCGGAGTTCGTATTAGCACTCAGAAAGCGGGAGGCCACCGAGTGACAGAGGCATCGGTAATTTTTGTGGACGATGACCCGCATATCCGCCGGGCCATTGCGCAGACCCTTACACTAGAGGATTTGTCTGTTGCGTGTTTCGAGGATGCACGGTCCGGCCTTGAAAACATTACGCAGGACTATGAGGGCGTAGTGCTATGTGATTACAACATGCCGGGAATGGATGGCCTGGAAATGCTCGACAGGATTCGCGCCATGGATGAAACCATCCCGGTGATTATCCTGACCGGGCAGGGCGATATCAGTACGGCTGTTACTGCCATGCAGCAAGGCGCTTATGATTTTATCGAGAAACCCTTTGATCACGACGAGCTCCTGGAGCTGCTTCGCCACGCCCTGGAAAAGCGCCACCTCGCACTGGAAAACCGGCGGCTGAAAGCCCAACTGAAGCACCTGGCCCGGCCTGGTCCTCGAATCCTGGGGGATTCAGCTGGTATGCAGAAGGTGATGGCAACCATCGATCCGGTGCTGGATATCTCCGCTAATATCCTGTTGCACGGCGAGACCGGTGCGGGGAAGGATGCCTTGGCGCGTTATATCCACGAGAACAGTCCCCGAAGCACCCACAACTTCGTTGCCATCAACTGCGGTGCGGTGCCCGAGAACCTGATTGAGAGCGAGCTTTTCGGCCATGAAGCCGGTGCCTTTACCGGGGCGGACAAACGCCGCATCGGGAAAATCGAATACGCGCACAAGGGCACTCTGTTCCTGGATGAACTGGAGAGCATGCCCATGGCCCTCCAGGTCAAGTTGTTGAGGGTGCTAGAAGAGCAACGTGTGGAACGCTTGGGCAGCAACCAGGTGCAGAACGTGGATGTCCGCATAATCGCCGCCACCAAGGCTGACCTCAAGCACCTCAGCGATGAAGGCGAATTCCGTGCCGACTTGTACTACCGGCTGAACGTGGTGAAGCTGGATATTCCGCCGCTGCGCGAGCGCAAGGACGACATTCCCGTGCTGTTCCACCATTTCGTGCTGATTGCCGCCGCCCGCTACGACCGCGAGAGCATTCCCCTGGATGCCAGCCAGGCCGCGCGTCTGATGCAACATAGCTGGCCGGGGAATGTCCGGGAGTTAAGGAACCTGGCCGAACGCTACGTTCTGCTGGGGCCAGCGGCATTGGATGAAAACGATTCCTCCGTTACCGCCAATGTGTCCGGGCGCCAGACACTGTCCGAAATGATGGACGACTTTGAGCGTTCAGCCGTTGTCAGCGCGCTCAATACCTGTCACGGCAGCATTAAGGACACCATGGTCCAGCTCGGCATTGCTCGCAAGACCTTGTACGACAAGATGAAGAAGTACGGGCTGGACAAGGCGCAGTTTCGGGATTGATCCCCCAGGCATGGGTTTAGACGTGATACTGCCGTTCGGGGCGGCCGACGCTGCCATAGGTCACTTCCGCGGTTAACTCCCCCCGGCCAACGAGGAACTCGAGGTAGCGCCGCGCTGTCGTCCGTGACGCGCCCATGGCGTGGCCGACTTCCTCGGCACTCCACTGGCCGGATGAAACCACCTCGCGAATTTTATCCAGCGTAATGCTATCAATACCCTTGGGCAGTCTTTCTGAGCGTACGGGTTGCCGGGTTTCGCCTGATCCTCTGGGCAGCAGGGCGTCGACTTCTTTCTGGGCGATTTGCACCAGGCCAGACAGTTGTCGTAGGTGTTCTCGGTAACGGTTGACAGCCTCCTCAAGGCGTTCAAAAACCAGAGGCTTGAGAATGTAGTCGAAGACACCGCCGCGCAGGGCACTCTTGAGCGGTTCCACCTCCTTGGCGGCGGTGATAAGAATAACGTCGCTGCTGCTATCCCGTGCCCGGAGTTCGCGCAGCAGATCCAACCCATTGCCGTCAGGAAAATAGATGTCCAGCAGGATCAGTTGGGGGGCCATAACGTCAATTAGGTCACGGGCATCCCCCAGGCTGTGGGCGATGCCGCACAGCTCCACATTCTGGAGTCGCTCAACAAACCGCCGCTGGATTTCGGCGATCTGCCGGTCGTCCTCAACAATCAGGATTCGAAGGGTATTCAATGATTGTCACTCCCCTGACTGGTTTTCGGAAGGTAGAGGGTAAATCGCGAACCCACACCCGGTAGGTTCTCCACCGTGATGGAGCCGCCCCAACGATTCAGGAACTGACGCACCAGATGCAGGCCATAACCGTGTTCTTCAGTGCTTTGCTTGGTGGTCACGCCTTTCTCGAAGATCTTCTGTTGTGAGTCTTCCGGGATACCGGGCCCCTGGTCTTCGACTTCGAAGATCAGTTCATGCCCCAGGTCCGTCATGGATAGCTGAACCCGTCCTCCTTCGCCCGTCTGGTGGCGGGTGGCTTCGAGGGCATTGTCGATGAGGTTGCCGAGGACACTTACCAGCTGATCCCGCGGCATGTCGGCGGGTATGTCCACCATGCGGCTTTCGGCGTCGATCTGTAAGCCCAGTCCCATCTCCCGGGCGCGGTTGTACTTGCCCATAAGGCAACCGGCGATAACCGGATCAGGGACGGCCTCCAGCAGCAGTTGAATCAGTGCCTGGTGGTCGCTGACTTCGCTACCGATCAGATTCAGGGCGTCGTCATAGGCTTCGATCTGGATCAACCCCGCGATGGTATGCAGCTTGTTCGAGTATTCGTGAGTCTGGCTTCGTAAGATATCTGCGTACTGCTGTATGCGGGTCAGTTGTCGGCTGACCTGATCCACCTCGTCTCTCAATCTGAAACTGGCCACAACACCGGTAATGTCCGCACCCTGGCGCACAGGTAACCGGTTGACGATCATTTGCCGGTTTCGCAGCCAGACCTCGCGGTCAAAGTCCGGCGTGCCGGATTCGAGTACCGACAGCAGGTCACTTTCGGGCAGAACGTCCAGAATGGGGCGACCTGAAAGTGGCGTGTCGGGTTCAATGCCAAGGGTTTCCAGGGCCGTTCGGTTGAAAGTCGTAATCACGCCGTCGCGGTTGATGGCGATGATGCCTTCCCTGACGGATTGCAACGTGGCGTCCCGCTCTTGAAACAGACGTGCAATTTCTTCGGGTTCCAGGCCGAATATGGCCCGCTTGAAACGCCCGGCGATCACCATGGCGATGACGATGCTGACCAGCAGTGTCAGGCCAACCACGGTATACAGTACGAAGCTGTAGCGTTTGATGGTGGCATCCACCTGATCGACGCCGTACCCCACCGAGACAATGCCGATAATATCGCCGGTATCCGGCTCAATCACAGGGGCCTTGCCTCGCATGGACTCGCCGAGACTGCCAGTGGCTCGTGCCACATAGGCCTCGCCATCAACGAGCGCGACCAGCCCTTTGTCGCCGTCGTCGTCGGCCATGGAATGGCCGAGGCGATCAGGGGAGGGGTGTGCCAGGCGAATGCCCTGATGGTCACCGATCACAATGAATAGTGCTTCATTGGTGCGGGCCAGACGGCTTGCCAGCCGGTTCAGCTCATCAATATCGCGCTGGCGTACGCCCTCGATCACCGAGGGAGCGGCCGCGACGGTCTTCGAAACCATGAGAGCCCGTTGCCCGATCTCATCGAACAGGGAGTCACTGAGGTAATAGCCGGCAAACACGCCAATGAGGATCGTCTGCGCAGCGCTGACGAATCCGAGCGTGAGGATCATCCGGGTTTTGAGTTTGGTTTTTCGGAACACGTTGTCAGCAATGATTGGTTTGTTGTCATTATGCAGTCAGGTTAAAACACCCGCTTTACGATTGCCCGTGAATTTTATGAACGAAACGTTCTTTAGTTTCTTTAAAGGCATTACGCGCACAAACTTCTGGCTGTATTGGTGAAACTTTAACCTCTGTCCTGTAACGCTTTCCGTTGGCCCCGAACGCCGGCCATTCCTCGGAAGCGATCACAAAAACAAGACTGAGGTGACAATCATGACTATCAAACGAAGCCTGTCGTTTATCGCTGCAGCGGCTTTCAGCCTTAATGCCATGGCATGGCAACCCTCCGGTAAAGTTGAATGTATCGCCCCGTCGGACCCCGGTGGCGGCTGGGATTTCACCTGTCGTAGTGCCGGTAATGTGATGAGGGACCTTGGCCTTATTGATGGCACCGTGCAGACCATTAATATGGCCGGTGCCGGTGGCGGTGTTGCGTACGCCCACACCGTCAGCAAGCGCGCTGAAGATGACAAACTGATTGTAGCGGCATCAACGGCAACCACCACGCGCCTGGCCCAGAAACAGTTCCCCGGCCTGGATGCCGATATGGTGACCTGGATCGGTGCTTTGGGTGCTGATTACGGTGTTATTGCCGTGGGTAAGGACTCGCGGTACGAGAACCTGAATCAACTGCTGGAGGCGATCAAGCAGAACCCGAAATCGGTCAAATTCGCCGGTGGCAGTGCCCGGGGGGGCTGGGATCACCTGAAGGTCCTGATCACCGCGAAGGCGGCAGGCGCCGATCAATTGCCCTCCATTCCGTACCTTTCTTATAACAACGGCGGTGAAGCCATGACCCAGGTGGTCGGTGGCCAGGTCGACGCCTTCACCGGTGATATCTCCGAGGTCACCGGCTTCCTGTCGTCGGGCGACCTTCGTGTGCTGGCCGTGCTGGCCGACGAGCGCCTGCCGGGTGAATTTTCCGATATTCCGACCGCAAAAGAGCAGGGCGTTGACGCCGTTGGCCCGAACTGGCGCGGTTTTTACATGCCCAAGGGAGCTTCCAGTGAGTCCAAAGCGTTTTGGGTCGAGACCGTCGATACCCTGTATGCCAGTGAGGAGTGGAAAAAGGTGATGAAGGCCAATGGTCTCATTCCGTTCCATCCGCCTGCAGATGAGTTCGACAGCTTTGTCGAGCAACAGGTACAGGACATCGAGAACCTGTCCCGCGAAATAGGACTGCTGAAATGACAGGTTTGGGTGATCGGCTTCTTGGCCTGGGCCTGATGGTTCTGGCGGTGGCCTACGGCTGGGTTGCACAGCAGTGGCCCGAGCCGTTCGGCGGCGCGGAAACCGTTGGGCCGGAAACCTTCCCAACCATCCTTGCGGTGGTTCTGGTCGCCGGTAGCATCTATCTCATGGTCAAGCCGGACCCCGACGCCCAGTGGCCGCTGGGCCGGTCCGCGCTGGAGCTGGTGGTGTCGCTGGTCGTGCTGGTGGTCTACGCGATGCTGCTTGAGCCCCTGGGGTTTGTGATCTCGACAACCCTGGCGGTTGGTACCCTTAGCTGGCGTATGGGCGCCCCCGCCAAGAATGCCTTTTTAACGGGTCTGGTCAGCGCGGTGGTGGTGTTTGCGCTGTTCAACTATGGCCTGGCGCTGAGCTTGCCTGCTGGCATTCTGGAGGTGAACTGATGGAAACGCTCGGTTTTCTGATGGAAGGTTTTGCGGTTGCTCTGACACCGTACAACCTGATGTTTGCGCTCTTCGGCGCGTTCGTTGGCACCCTGATTGGTTGTTTGCCCGGCCTGGGGCCGGCAAACGGTGTGGCGATTCTCATCCCGTTGGCATTTACCCTCGGTCTACCGCCGGAAACTGCCATGATTCTGCTGACGTCGGTATACGCCGGTGCGATGTACGGCGGTCGTATTTCCTCCATCCTACTCAACATACCTGGTGACGAACCGGCGATGATGACCTGCCTGGATGGCTATCCCATGGCCCAAAAGGGGAGGGCTGCAGATGCTCTGGCGATCTCGGCCATTGCATCCTTTGCCGGTGGCCTGATAGGCACCATTGGGCTAATCATGCTTGCCCCTGTGCTGGCGAGATTCGCCTTGAGTTTCGGCCCGGCGGAGTATTTCGCGCTGTTCCTGCTGGCCTTCGCCACCCTGGGTGGTATTACCGGCAAGAACCCGATGAAGACGGTGATTGCCGCTACCCTGGGGATCATGATCTCCACCGTGGGCATTGATATCTCCACCGGTACGCAACGCTACACCTTCGGTGTGTTGGAATTGTACGAGGGTATTGATTTCATCCTTGCGATTGTTGGCCTCTTCGCCATTTCGGAACTGCTCTTTTTTGTCGAGTCGCGCATGGGCGGCGGGCGTAAGAAGATGAATGTGGGCAGGCTGACGCTCACGTTCAAGGAACTGGTGTCCACCATTCCTACCCAGTTGCGAGGTGGTGTGCTCGGGTTTATTTCCGGCGTGCTGCCAGGTGCCGGTGCCTCCCTGGGCAGTTTTATCAGCTACACCCTCGAAAAGAGCGTGATCGGCAAGAAGGGCACGTTCGGTGAGGGCGATATCCGAGGTGTGGTCGCACCTGAGGCGGGCAACAACGGTGCTTCTTCGGGCGCGCTTGTGCCTATGTTGACGTTGGGTGTACCGGGTAGCGGTACCACGGCGGTGCTGTTGGCGATGCTGATTTCACTGAACATCACGCCAGGCCCACTGATGTTTACCCAGAACGCCGACATTGTCTGGGGGGTGATTGCCGCCCTGCTGATTGGCAATGTGCTGCTGCTGGTGCTCAACATACCGCTGGTCGGCTTCTTTGTGCGCCTGTTGTCGGTCCCGCCCATGTACCTGCTGCCCATTGTGACCATGGTTGCCTTCGTGGGCATCTATTCCATCAGCAACAGCGCCTTCGACCTGTATTTCATGGTGGCGTTTGGCGTGGCGGGTTATTTCCTGCGCAAACTGGAAATTCCGGTGGTGCCGATTATTCTCGGGCTATTGCTCGGACCGGAAATGGAGAAAAACCTGGGGCATGCCCTGGTGTTGTCAGATGGTGACTGGGGCATTCTCTGGGCAAGCACTCTGGCGAAGTGTTTCTGGCTCGTTGCCGGGCTGAGCCTGATATTGCCTTACGTGGTTGGCCCGGTGCTGCGTCGCCGCATGAACGCGGCGATGAAGGAAAGCCCGGCCAGCGACTGAGCCGGTTCCCGTTCGCCAACCTCCGCTTTGCCGCACCGGATGACCGGTGCGGCTTTTTTGTGTGCGCTGGCTAGAGATTCGCTTCCGCGTATTCCGCAAGTACGGAGCGTGGAACGCCCTGCAGATGGATATGCCCGCCATGTCGAAAGCTCTTGAAGCGTTCGGTCATGTAAGTCAGTCCTGAACTCAGGGCACTGAGATAGGGCGTATCGATCTGTGCCAGGTTGCCCAGGCAGATCACCTTGGAGCCATTGCCGGCTCGGGTGATGATGGTCTTGATCTGGTGCGGTGTCAGGTTCTGGGATTCGTCGATGATGATCAGGCTGTGTTGGAAGCTGCGGCCGCGAATGTAGTTCATCGACTTGAAGTGCAGTGGCACCTTGCTGAGGATGTAGTCCACGCTGGCGGTCATGTTCTCGTCGTCTTCGTGGAGGGCTTCCAGGTTGTCCACGATGGCGCCCAGCCAGGGCTCCATTTTCTCGGCCTCGGTGCCGGGGAGGAAGCCGATGTCTTCATCCAGCCCCTGGGTGCTGCGAGTGGCAATAATGCGTTTGTACAGTTTACTGGCCACGGTCATCTCGATGCAGGCTGCCAGTGCCAGGATTGTTTTACCGGAGCCGGCGGAACCGGTCAGATTTACCAGGTGGATATCCGGGTCCAGCAGCAGGTTCAGGGCGATGGCCTGGTATATATCCCGCGGTACGAGGCCCCAGACTTCCTCGTGCATCAGATCGTGCTGGTGCAGATCCCGAATGACAATCTGGTCTTCGCCCACATCAGACACCTTGCCGACAAATCCCTGCTCATCAATCACGAACTCGTTGATGGTCAGCCTGGCCAGGTCGCCCTCACGACGAAGGATGTGTTCGGTAATACCCTCCCGCTGGATGGTTTCGACTTTCTCGATAGTGTCCCAGAACGAGTTCGGGAATTCTTTGTACCCTTTCGGCAGCAGGTCAATATCGTCCAGCAGCATGTCGTTGTGGTAGTCCTGGGCTTCCACGCCAAAGCCCCGGGCCTTCAATCGCATGTTGATGTCCTTGCTGACAAGGATAATGTCCCGCGATGTGTGGCGGGTTTGCAGGGCTGCCAGGGTATTGATGATCTTGTTGTCGTTGAGGTGCTCAGGCAGGCCATGGTTGCCCTGGTAGTCCGTGCTCATCAGTATCGATAATGCGCCGAGAGGTTCCGCTTTCTTGCCGCGCACTATGGGTACACCCTTCTCGATCTCCCCGGGGCTGGCATCACCCAGCAATTTATCAATGTTGCGGATGGCCTGACGACAGTCGGCGGCGACGGCCTGTTTGCCGGATTTAAGACTGTCGAGTTCTTCGAGGACCGTCATCGGGATGATGACGTCGTGTTCTTCAAAATTCAGGAGGGCGTTCGGGTCGTGGATAAGGACGTTGGTGTCGAGGACATACATCTTTCTGCGAGCCTGCGATGCTCTTGGCATAGGGTGTGATACCTCTCTGGTCAGCCGTTCCCGGCACAGCGGTTGGTGAGCTCCTGGTCGGAGATCAGTTTGAGCATGTCATACGTGGTCACTATACCGGTGATTTTTTCGTCTTTGGTGATGAAAATCCGGTGCAGGTGTTCACGCATCATAATATCGGCAATGTCGCGCACAGGCGTTTGCTCGTCAACCGATAAAACGATAGGGGTCATGATGTCACGCACTTCCACCGGCACCTTGCCCATCTCCTCAAAAATGGCCATGCGCAGGCGTCGGGCTTCCTGTTCCTCTTCCGGGGTCATGCGGGTAGCGGATTCGGAACGGCTGGCGTTCCAGCGGAATTCGGTGATGTCCTTGAGGGTGGCAATGCCGACGATCTCGCCTGTTTCGTCGGTAACCGGGCTGCCGGTAATTTCGTTGTCGGTGAGGAACCTGGCCAGACGGTCCATCGTCCAGGATTGAGGTACGGCCTTGATGCTCGGGGTCATGATCTCGTAAGCGAGAACGGTCATTGACGAATCGGCTCCGTTAGCAGGTCCTTTGTAAAAGAGCTTAGCTGTTACTGGTGTTCTAGTCATCCCCTGATTCAGATTTGGGGACCACATCTTTCAGTTGGCCCTGTGGGTCGTAGATTAGCTCGTGGTTCTGGTAGCGATCCCATTGGGCAACCCGTTCCAGCTGCTCAATGGAACGAATGGGAATGTCCACGAGCAGGGTATTGACCAGCCAGCCGGGGATCGAACCGTTGGGCTCTGTGTGCTGAACCCAGATCATTCGGGTTTGGTCGTCTTCGGGAATAAAGCGGTAAAGGGTGTCGGACTTGTCGACACGGATGTAGTCATCTTTTTCGTCCCGTTGATCAGGAATGGCGTTGAGGTCCATCACGATCTCGCCATCGGCCTGCTGGCCCCAGGTGCGAATACGCAGCACGTAGTCACGGTCGGTGACCGGCCAAGGCATATCGTTGACCGAGTAGGCGTAGCGCTCATAAAAATCACCCGAGCCGAAGGCGTAGGATTCCGAGCAGTTATGAACCCATTGAACGCAGGACTTGGGGTTGATCATGACCGCCATCAGGTTCTCGATCGGTACGTCGAGTACGGCCACAGCCTTGAAAGCCTGGAAGCTGGAGTCGGGCTGGTCAGTGGTATAGACCCGGATATGGCCGGTTTCCTTGCGGAGGCTCCAGTTCTCTGAGTCTTCTGCCGGCAGCCCGGCAAAGGCCAAACCTGAGGTCAGCAGGAAAACCGTGGTGGCTGCAAGCCAGTTGACGCGTCCATAGGCCTGGCGTTGGTTGCCATGGGCTCTCAGGTTTTGCATGAGTTACACTTCCTTGAACATGGTCGGGCGAGTCTACCACGACTGATCTGGTGCCAGCCTGCTATGATCGGGGGTTTGTGAACTGGGTAACTGACTGAATTCCCGACGTTAACATTTGGCCTGAATTGACGATGAATAAAACAAACAAGCGACTGATTGATGGCCGGGGGCGAGTCCCTTTCGGCTTATTGGACACACCGGTGGATATCATCAACTATCGGGACTTCGATCTTCGCACGGTGATGGACAAACCGCGGTCGGCCCTGGCCCGTAAAGCCCGTTTTAATCAGTTTCAGTTCGTCAGTGCGATGTCGCCGGGATGGGTGTTCGGGCTGGCGGTGGTGGACCTGAAACTAGTCAGTACAGCGTTCTTCTACCTATACGATTTCAAGACCGGGCAGATGATGGAGCAGTCCCTGACGCAGCCATTGGCGATGGGGACCCACATTGAGCCCTGGCCCGAAACCGGGGTGACGGAGTTCCGTAAAGGGAGGACATGTGTTCGCATCACGTCGGACGGCCACTCGCGCGGCGTGTCGGTTTCCGGGCCCGATGATCTCCGGATAGCCCTGAAGATAGAAGCGGATACCCAACCTCTGAGGCTGGTGTGCCCGGCCGGTTACAGCGGTTGGGTGTTTACCCGAAAATCAGCGGGTTTGCCGGTGTCGGGAGACATTCGCTGGCAGGGTCAGAACTGGCAATGCGATCCCCGGTCACGCGCAGCCGTCGATTGGAGTTGCGGGTTTATGAGGCGCGAAACCGCCTGGAACTGGGCAAGCCTGGCAGGTGTACTGACAGACGGCCGTGCTGTTGGTCTCAATCTGGCAGCGGGCGTGAATGAAACCGGTATGACAGAAAATGCGCTCTGGCTGGACGGGCGCTGCATCAAACTCGGACAGGCTCGTTTCGTGTTTGATCGCTACGATGAAACCGCACCCTGGCAGATCAGTACGGGCGACGGCAGGGTAGAGCTGACGTTCATGCCTTCGGGGGTTCGGAGGGAGCGACTCAATGCTTTGCTGATCGCGTCCAATTTTCGCCAGTACATCGGCACCTTTACCGGGACTGTCTGCGATGAGAGCGGCGAGCCAGTCCCCGTAGACGGCCTACGGGGACTGATGGAGGATCACTTTGCCCGCTGGTAGCGTACCTGTCAGTGTTCCGGCAGGGTAACGTTCAGTTCCAGTACTGAGCAGCTGTCGTTGCGATCCACTTCTACCTGGACCTGATCATCGCTGATCTGAACGTACTTGCGGATCACCGCAAGCAGCTCTCTCTGCAACTCTGGCAGGTAGTCGGGTTGTTCGCGCTGACCCCGTTCGTGGGCAACAATGATCTGTAGGCGTTCCTTGGCGACGCTGGCGGACCGGTTGCTTTTCTTGCTCTTGAAATAATCGAGGAAACTCATCCGTCAGCCCCCCTTGAACATCCGTGAGAAGAAACCCTTTTTCTGGGACGTCATAAAGCGGTACTCGCGTTCCTCACCCAACAGACGGGCGACAGCATCATCATAGGCCTGCCCCGCATCGCTGTCTTCCTCGAGAATCACCGGAACACCCTGGTTGGAGGCGTTCAGTACTATCTGGGACTCGGGAATCACCCCCAGCAGGGATATGGCGAGAATTTCTTCCACGTCAGCCACGGAAAGCATTTCACCTTTCTCCACCCGGTCCGGGTTGTATCGGGACAGCAGCAGGTGTTCCTTGACCGGGTCCTGGCCCATTTCGGCGCGGCGCGACTTGCTCTGAAGAATGCCGAGAATGCGATCAGAATCCCGCACCGAAGACACCTCCGGGTTGGTGACCACCACGGCTTCGTCGGCGTAGTACAGTGCCATCAGGGCGCCATGCTCAATGCCGGCGGGCGAATCGCAGACGATGTAATCAAAACGTTCGGACAGCTCGTTGATCACCTTTTCAACGCCGTCTTTGGTTAGGGCTTCCTTTTCCCGGGTCTGGGAGGCCGGCAGGATATAGAGGGTATCAACCCGCTTGTCCCTGATGAGGGCCTGGTTGAGGGTGGCTTCGCCCTGGATCACATTCACGAAGTCGTACACCACCCTGCGTTCGCAGTTCATGATGAGATCCAGGTTGCGCAGGCCCACGTCGAAATCGATCACCACGGTCTTGTGGCCCCGCTTCGCCAGGCCGGTGCTGATAGAGGCGCTGGTTGTGGTTTTACCTACGCCACCTTTTCCTGAGGTAACGACAATGATTCTAGCCAAGGTTGCATTCCTGTTTCGCGGTGGATTCGTCGCTTTCCCCGTCTGTGCGGGTAGTTACGTTTTTTTCAGGCCTTCTCCAGTGGCGTTACCACCAGCAGATCATCCCTGAGCTGGATCTGGACGGCGGTTTTCCAGCCGTTGTCCTGAAGATCTTCGGAGATTTTATAGTGTCCGGCGATGGACACAAGCTCTGCTTCAAGAGACTGGCAGAATACCCGTGTATGTTCCGCACCGTGAATACCTGCGAGGGCCCGCCCGCGTAAAGGTCCATAGACATGAACGTTGCCGGCCGCCAGCACTTCGGCGCCGGCCTGAACCGGCGCGAGGATGATCAGGTCACCGTCGGGCGCGTAAACCTGCTGGCCGGAGCGGACCGGCTGGTTGATGATTTTCGCGGGCGCTGGCTCACCGTGGTTTTCGGCCCTGGCGGGGGCCGGCTTTTCGGTGGATTCAGTCGTAGCCGACTCCGCGACTGGCGCGGGGCCGATATCCCGATCACGTTGGTTGCCACCGGGAAGCAGCGCCAGTGAAGCACCACGGGCCAGGCGGCGCTGATCATCGTTGCCACCGCGTACGCCGATGACATGGATATTGTGGCGGCGGCAGGCGCCGATGATCTTGAAGAAATCCAGTTCGCTGCTCAGCCCCTCATACTTTTCCAGGCTGATGATCAGGGGGATGTCCTTGAAGAAGCCGGGTGCCTGGCTGATTTTGTCCCTGAGCGTGCCTTCAAACTCATCGTTGTCAAAAAAATACAGCTCCAGTGCGGTCATGGAAACGTTCGCACTTTTCAGTTGGAAACACTGCTTTACCCCGGATACGGCAGTTTCGCTCATGGATGGGTCTCTTCCGTGGTGTCGTCCTGAGTGGTGCCCGGGCGCTTGCGAAGCGCGGGGCTGTCAAAGCGGATACCGGACCAGCCGGTGCCCATGAATTGGCGGATATTGCCATGGCTTTCACCTGCCGGTTCATCCAGCACCTGCTGGTAGTGTTGAGCAAACAGACGCAAAGTGTCGGATTCGGTCAGGTTGCAGTATTGGGCCAGGGAAAATACCCGACATGAACCGGCATTCTCGCCGGTGCCATTGTACAGCGGTCCGTTGTGGAACCCGGTGGGCTGATAGTCGAAAAATCGGTCAATCAGCGCCAGGGTGTCGTCAAAGTCGCCATGGCCGGCTTCAACCGATGCCAGGTGGATGCGAACCGCGTCATTGACGTTCATGCCTTGTGGTCCTGTTTGGGCCCTTGTTGATAGCGGGCTTTCCACTCTTCATAAGGCATGCCATAGATGATCTCCCGCGCGTCCGGGTCTGACAGCTCGAAGCCTTTGTCGGCGGCCTCGGCGCGATACCATTTGGAAAGGCAATTGCGACAGAACCCTGCCAGGTTCATCAGGTCAATATTCTGGACCTCGGTGTGCTCGCGCAGATGGTTAACCAGCGTTCGAAACGCGGCGGCTTCGATTTCCGTCTGCGATTGTTCTGGGATCGGGTTTGTCATGATTGCTCACACCTGTCGTTGTCGTCGTTGGGAGTCGCTACTCGGAGCTCCTGACATTCTCAGCATGTTACCGTAAGATACAAGGCTGTACATATGTACAGATAATTTACTTGATTGAAGAGTCATGGCCCAGCGCAAGATTATCCATGTAGATTGCGACTGCTTCTACGCCGCCGTGGAAATGCGGGACGATCCCTCATTAAGGGAGGTTCCGCTGGCAGTGGGTGGTGAAGGTGGTCGCGGAGTGGTCACCACCTGCAACTATAAAGCAAGGGCCTTTGGCGTGCGGTCCGCCATGCCCGGCGGCGAAGCCCGGCGCCTGTGCCCCGGCCTGGTGACCGTGCCGCCGGATCTGGCCCGCTACCGGGCGGTGTCGAAACAGGTGATGGCCATCCTGAGGGAGTTGACCGATCTGGTGGAGCCGCTGTCGCTGGACGAAGCTTTCCTGGATGTCAGCGAGGTAACCGAGCATAAAGGCAGTGCCACGCTGATGGCGCAGTACCTGCGCAAGCGAGTGAAAGACGAGGTGGGTATCACCATTTCTGCCGGCGTTGCTCCCAACAAATTCCTGGCGAAGATTGCCAGTGACTGGAAAAAACCAGACGGTCTGTTTGTGATCCGCCCGGAGGACGTTGAGGGTTTCGTTCAGGACCTGAAGGTCGAAAAGCTTTTTGGCGTGGGGCAAGTGACCGCTGGCAAACTTCACGCGATGGGCGTTGCCACCTGTGGCGACATTCAGGCGCTATCCGCTGAGGCCCTGCCGGAGAAGTTCGGCAAGCAGGGGTACCGGCTGCGGGAAATGGCGTTCGGCCGTGATGACCGGGATGTGGTGGTGTCGCGCATCGCCAAGTCTGTCAGCGTGGAACGGACCTTTTCCCAGGACCTGCCGGACAAGCGCGCCTGCGAGTCGGTGATGGCCTCGCTGGTGGCCGACCTGAACCTCCGGCTCAGCCGCAAGGCCGGCCGAAAACCCATTCACAAACTGTTTATCAAGATTCGTTACAGCGACTTCTCCACCCATACCCTGGAGCGTGTGCGCGACCGGATTCAGCAGCCCGAACTGGAGGACTATCAGCCGCTATTGGATGAATTGGTGACGGATACGGGCCGCCCGGTGCGCCTGTTGGGGCTGGGCGTGCGCTTTCGCAGTGATGAGTCGCCGGTTATGCAACTGCGGCTGTTTGAATAAACAGGTCGTAAAAGCCGTTAACCGAAGCCAGGCCTAAGACGCCGCCAATCAAGGCGCCTGCCGCCACGTCGCTGGGATAATGAAGGCCGAGCACGACCCGGGAAGCGGCCACGCTCAAGGTGAAAGGTAGTAACAGCCAGGCCATCTCCGGCGCCGTCATGGCGAGCACCGTGTTGAAGCAGGCTGCGTGTAAGGTGTGGCCGGACGGAAAGCTGTAGCGATCCAGGGGCGGTGTGCCGCAATTTATCGACGGAAACGATATAAACGGGCGTTCGCGGATCAGCCAACGCTTCAGCAGCTTGTAGGTGATGGTGCAGGTCAGACCGGTGGCCACCATCAGCAGCGCGATGGCGAGCCCGGTCTGAGGCATAAGCACGGGCATCGACAGGATGACCAGATACCATAGCCAGCCATCACCCAGCCGGCTGACAATCTTGAAGTACCCCTGCACCGGGCGAAACCGCAGGGACCGATTGATGGACTGGCAGAGGGCAAACTCCCTCTGATCCACCAGGTTAAAGAAGCGAGATGCCTTGCTTGTGGAGGGCATTGTAGCTATTCCTCAGTGGCTGGTTCAGTATCAGGTGTTCGAACTGCTCAACCTGTGCGGCCCAATTCAGGTCCAGCGCGTCCAGGCGTGCCTGCGCCCGTATCCTGTTCATCAGGGTTGGCTGGTCGGCCAGGCGCAGGGCATGGTCGACAAAGCCGTCGTCGTTGCTGAGTTGAGCCTTCATGCCGTTGTCTTCATGGCGGATATGTTCGCTGGCGGCGGCATCGTCAAAAGCAACCACCGCCAGGCCACTGGCCATGGCTTCAGTAACCACGTTGCCGAAGGTGTCGGTCTTGCTGGGGAACAGGAAAATGTCACCGGAGGCATAGTGCCGGGCCAGATCTTCGTCACGGCGGGTTCCGGCAAACACGTAATCCGGATGGCGTTCGGCCAGGCGCTTGCGCATCGGCCCATCACCCACGAGTATGAATTTCGCGCAGGGGTGCAGACCGCGGATACGCTCAAAGCATGACACTGCCATCTGAAGGTTTTTTTCCGGCGCGAGGCGGCCAACATAGAGTACAGCCCGGTCGTTGGCATGTAGCCCCCATTGCTGCCGGAGCACCATGTCCCGTTTGTGGGGCGAAAAATGGGTGCAGTCAACGCCGCGGCTCCATATGGATGTTGGGTGAATGCCCATGTCATGGGTTGTCTGAGCGATTTTCCGGGTTGGCACCAGTGTTATGGCTGTCCTGTTGTGAAACCAACGGCCGTAGCTGCACAACAGTTTCTCCAGGAACCCCGCGCTGTAGTAGCGGCTGTAGGCATGGAAATTGGTGTGGAAGCCGGAACTGACCGGAACGCCGGCCCGTCTGGCGGCCGCAACAGCCGCTACCCCAAGGGGCCCCTGGGTGGCAACGTAAACGGCGTCCGGGCGCTGATGCTTCCAGAGTGAGGCCAGGAAGCCCGGCCGGGTCATTCCGAACCTTAAGTCGCTATAACCAGGCAGTGGCAGGCCGGTCACCACTTGCTCGTCGGAAAACGGGCATTCCCCGGCACCTTCGAAACGTCCTTTTGATTCATGGCGCTGGCGGGGGCGGATGACCGTTACCTTGTGGCCGCGTTGCATCAAGCCCAGGCACAGGTGCCTGAGAGTGTTCGCCACGCCATTGATTTCCGGAGGAAAGGTCTCCGAAACAATGGTAATGTGGCGCTTGCGCCCTGAAGCCTGGGTGGCTCTCATCACGGTGTTACCTGTGGTTTCCTCTTTCATGCCTCCACTATGGAAACCTGGCATGACAGTTCCGGGACAGTCCCGTGACAATCCCTTTACCTTTTTCAGCAATCAGATTCGGGAGTACGCATGAAAACCCGCAAGCTCGGCAGGACCGACATTGATGTAAGCGAAATTTGCCTGGGTACCATGACCTGGGGCGAGCAAAATACCGAACAGCAAGCGTTTGAGCAGCTGGACCTGGCCACCTCCGAGGGCATTAATTTTATCGATGCTGCGGAGATGTACCCCGTGCCGCCGCGGGCTAAAACCCAGGGTCTCACGGAAAGCTATCTGGGTAACTGGCTGGCGAAGCGGGGCCGCCGCGATGACCTGGTGATTGCTTCCAAAGTCGCGGGGCCGGGCAATGGGCTGGATTACCTCCGGGATGGCCCGCGCCTGACCCGGGACCATATCCGTCAGGCCTGTGAAGACAGCCTGCGCCGGCTCAAGACCGATTATATCGACCTCTATCAGGTGCACTGGCCGGATCGAAATGCCAATTTCTTCGGCAAGCTGGGATATCGGCACAGTGTGGACGAGCAGGCTACCCCTATTGAAGAGACGCTGGGCACGCTGGCTGAACTAGTCAAGGAAGGCAAGGTCCGCCACGTAGGAATTTCCAACGAAACTCCATGGGGAACGAGCGAATACCTCAGGCTGGCTCGAGAGCGTGACTGGCCCAGGGTTGTCAGCGTGCAGAATCCCTATAACCTGCTCAACCGGACCTTTGAAGTGGGAATGGCGGAAATTGCCTGCCGTGAGCAGGTTGGCCTGCTGGCCTACTCACCGCTGGCCTTCGGCATGCTCTCAGGCAAATATCTCGACGGCAAGCGCCCGGAAGGTGCCAGGATGACCCTGTTTGAGCGCTTCACCCGGTACACCAGCGGTCGCGGTGCCGAGGCGACTCGTGCCTACGTAGACTTGGCAGCCAGCCACGGTCTGTCACCGGTGCAGATGGCGCTGGCGTATGTGACCAGCCGTGATTTCGTCACCAGCAACATTATTGGAGCTACGACGCTTGAGCAGCTTCGTGAAAACCTGGGGTCGGCGTCTGTGTCCCTGAGCGAGGAGGTGCTTGGGGCGATAGAGAACCTTAACCAAGTGTACACATATCCCTGCCCCTAGTCCTGCAAGGGTTACGGATTATTAACAACTCCTGCCGTACAGCCCCCTCTTTGACCGTTACTGGCGGCATAGTGGGGGCTACTTACAGTTTGCAACAGAGATTGCTGTTTTCTTGACAAAAATGCGGTGATTCTGTGACAAAAAAGCGGCACTTTTGTGGGCAAAATCACATCTTTCCGACCTTTAATCATTAGACTTAAGCATTACATGACAGTAGAATTCCGTTTCGATTACAGGTCGCCAGAATTATTATGATTATCCGTATCTTCGTCGCACTTCTTGCCCTCAACATGATCGCCTTCGTCGTTCGCGCTGAAGCTAGCGAGCGTGTGTTTGCAGACGAAGTCCCGGCCGAGAACGTGTATCAGCTCCAGGAAGAAATGTCGGGCGACTTCGAGCGTGAAGAATCCGACATGTATGCCACCATTGGCTCGCGCCTTCTGAGTCTCAGTCTCAGCGGCTCAGATTCGGGAAAGAAGTCCTATGCGTCTGATCGTGCCAAGCCGGACCACGGTATTGCATTACTTGAAGAAGGCGCCTGCCTCAACCTTCGCTGGAACTTCTGAGCCCTCACCGTTGTTTCATCCCCTCGAATCCTGACTGACCTCCCACGAATCCGCGCCAACGTTTATCTGTCTCTGCGCATTGCCTGTCACAATGGCACATGTGATTATCCGTATCGGTAAGCATTCTGACGGCAACTGAGGGAGTAACACTATGGCCGCGATGGTGGAGGAACAACTGCCAGTAACGCTCACGGACAGCGGTGCCTGTGTGGACGAGCTGATTCGCCGGGTGGGTAAGCGCATTACACTGGGCCTGCCACTGGGGCTTGGCAAACCCGTACGTTTTGCTAACGCCCTCTACCAGCGAGCCAAGGACGATCCGTCCATAGAGCTCCATATTGTCACGGCGCTATCCCTGACCGCGCCCGGTGGCAGTTCATCTCTGGAAAAGCGGTTCATGGGGCCGTTTGCCGAACGCCTGTACGGGCGAATTCCGGAACTGGACTACGCACGGGACGTGATTCGCCAGCGTTTACCCGACAACGTGCGGGTGTCCGAATTTTTCTTCAAGGCCGGGTCCTTCCTGAATAACAAGGACCAGCAGCGTAACTATGTCTGCACCAATTACACCCACGCCGTGCGTGACCTGATGGCACTGGGCGTCAACGTCGTGGGCCAGATGGTAGCCCCGGCGACCGAACCGGATCAGGAAGGCTACGTTAGCCTGAGCTGCAATCCGGACCTGAGCCTGGACCTTCTGCCCCTGTTGCGGGCGCGGGAAGCGGCCGGAACACCCGTGGCGTTGGTGGCAGAAACCAACAGCCATCTGCCATTCCTGGGCAACGATGCTGCGGTCGAGAAAGACCAGTTTGACATCGTCCTGGAGCACGCAGCCTCCGACTACCCCCTGTTCTCGGCACCGCAAATGGCGGTCAGCCCGGAGGATCACCTCATCGGGTTCTACGCCAGTGCGTTGCTCCGGGATGGAGGAACCTTGCAGGTGGGAATCGGCTCGCTGGGCGCGGCGCTGGTGCACAGTGCCATTCTGCGGCATCGACATAACGGGCACTGGAGGAAAGTGTTCGATCACCTGAAGGTGGCGGACCGCTTTCCGGTGGTTTCTGAGTACGGTGGCACTGATGCCTTCAAGGAGGGGCTCTACGGCTGCAGCGAAATGATGGTGGATGGCTTTATTTACCTCATGGAAGCGGGTGTCCTGACTCGCGAAGTGTTTGATCATGCCGAATTGCAAACGTTGATAAATCGGGGAGAGCTTACCCAAAATGTCTCTCTGGACTCCCTCGATGTCCTGCGTCGGGAGCAGTTGATTGATTCGCCGTTGCGGGCCAGGGACGTGCAGTGGCTGTGTCGTTACGGCATCCTGAATCCGGAGGTTGAGTTCAAGGGTGGGCGACTGAGTGTGGGGGACCAATCCCTGGACCCGGATCTGGACAGTGAGGAGGCGAGAAGCGCCATGGAGTCGCTGGCCCTGGGAACGTCACTGACGGGAGGGGTTGTGGTGCATGGTGGCTTCTTCGTTGGCCCCGAAGCGTTCTATCAGCGGTTGCGGGACCTGTCACCGCACGACCGCCAGCGCATCTGCATGACCAGTGTCAACTACATCAACCACCTGTACGACCACGAGTTTGGCAATCAACGCCTGAAAGTTGCACAGAGGATGCATGGCCGGTTTATTAATTCGGCAATGATGCATACGCTCAGTGGTGCGGCGGTGTCCGATGGGCTGGAAGACGGGCGAGTGGTCAGTGGTGTTGGCGGCCAATACAACTTTGTGGCCATGGCCCACGAACTGCAGGGCGCCCGGTCCATCCTGACCCTGCGCAGTACCCGTACGTCCGGTGAGAAAACACTGTCCAATATTGTATTCAGTTACGGGCACTGCACTATCCCCCGTCATCTTCGCGACATTGTGATCACCGAGTACGGTATCGCGGATCTGCGTGGCCAGTCCGACGAGCAGGTATACCTGCGATTGATCCGCATCGCGGACTCACGGTTTCAGTCTGATTTGCTGAAGCAGGCCCAGAAAGCGGGAAAAGTGGATGCGTCGTTCCGTCTGCCTGAGCAGTGGTGCAGTAACACGCCAGAGGTGGTTGGAGAGGCCATAAAGGTTGCTGGAGACACAGATATGTTTCCAGCGTTCCCGTTCGGGCGGGACTTTACCGACGAGGAGCTTCGTTTGGGCAAGGCGTTGCAAACACTGAAGGCCGCAACGGCTACCCGTCGTGGTAAACTGTTGACTTTGTGGCGCGCCGTCAAGGCAAGCGACGATGAAGATCGCTACCAGCCTTTGCTGGAGCGCATGAGCCTGGATAAGCCCCGGAGCCTGAAGGCGAGACTGGACCGGCGCCTGGTCATCCATGGCCTGAATCTGACTGATACACCCCCGAATACAGGAAACACAAACGCCTGATGCAAAAACCTGCTGTATTAACCGTCCATTATGTCCTCAAGAACAAGCTCGGTGAGCTGGTTGACACCTCCGAGGGTAGCGAGCCGCTTCATTTCCTGGAGGGCAGCCCGGAAATCATCCAAGGCATCCAGAAAGCGGTGAAAGACCGTAATGTCGGTGATTGCCTGGAAGTGACCGTGCCGCCGGCCATGGCGTACGGCGAACATAATCCGGAACTGATCCGCAAAGTGCCCCGCTCTATGTTCGAGGGGGTGGAGAACCTGCAGGTAGGGATGAAGTTTCAGACCAATGCCGGCGACACGGCCCAGGTCGTGCAGGTGGTGAGCATCGATGGCAATCTGGTGCGGGTGGACGCCAATCATCCGCTGGCGGGTTTTACTCTGTACTTTGATCTGGAAATTATCGGTAAGCGCGAAGCCACGGAAGAGGAAATTAACGCCGGCCATCCGCTGAGCTGAGTTATGTCTTCGGGCCGGCAATCGCTGTCGGCCCGCCTGAAGCGTGATCTGAAAGGCGTCCTGCCTGAATCTGCTGCAATCCATCGTGTACCGTCTGCCGTAGAGCCCGCGTTATATCCGCCAAATCCGTGTTTTTATCAACGGTCACCACCGGATGTGCAATAACACCAACCTCGACCGCCGGCTGGCGAAGCATGCGAACTAGGTGATGCTGAAATTCATCGTCGCCGATAAACGGCGCCAAATGGTCGGGGTGGCCGTTCCTCAGGTAGCCAATGCTGAGAGGCTGTATGTCGACGCCCGCATCCGCCGCAGCGTGAAGTAGGCGGCTATGGAAGGGCAGGACCGTTACTCCGGCTGTGGTAGTACCTTCCGGAAACACCAGCACCGACTGACCGTTCAGAAGGGTGCTGGTAACTTCGTGGCGAGCCTTGTCGGCCTTGCCGCTGCCGCGCTGAATGAACAGCGTGCCCGCCTGTGTGGCCAGCCAACCGATCACCGGCCAGCGGCCGACTTCCGCTTTAGACAGGAAGCGCAGGGGCACCTGTCCGCCTAGTACAGGGATGTCCGACCAGGAGATGTGGTTGCTGACATAGAGCACAGGCCTCTCGCTGAAGGTGCCCTGCGTGGACATGCGAAAACCAAGGCAGCGACTGGCCCCGTTGAAGCAGATACGGGCGAAGGGCGCGCGGTCAATGCGGCAGCGGAACAGGGCCTCAGCCAGTAGCAGGGTGCCGGCAAGCGTTGCCGTCAGGCCCATGAAGCCGGTAAATAGTGCCAGTCTTGTTGTCAGACGTATCAGTTCCATAGCCAATCCTCCGTTTGCCAGGTAGGTCTCAGTCGCCTATTGGGCCTGTTTGCGCATGAAGTGGCGGCTGTAGCGACTGGCCAGGTTGTTGACGTCCAGCACCACCAACAGGTCTGCGCAACGGAAGTCCGGGTCCCAGCAGGGCTCGCCACAGACGCGGGCGCCGAGGCGCATGTAGGCCTTGATCAGAGCGGGAACGTCCACGGGGCGGTCTTCGCTGACGGCGTGGGTCAAGTGCGGCAGTGCCCGCAACGGGGTTACCCGGTACTCCTCGCCGGCCAGAAATTCCCGCTGCAGGTAGCGGGCTATACGCCAGGCTTTCAGACCGCCATCAGACATACCGATACTGGCGCAGCCAATCAGGTAGTCAACGTTTCGCGATACCAGGTATTCCGCAACGGACGCCCACAGCAGGCTGATGGTCGCGCCGTTACGATAGTCCGGGTGCACACAGGTTCTCCCAAGCTCGGCAACGGTCCCCGGGAGTTGGTAGAGGGACGAGAGTTCAAACTCACCTTCGGAATAGAAACCACCGGCTTGCATGGCCTGACTGTGGTGGAGCACTCGTGTTGTGGCCACCAGTTCGCCGGTATTCTCGTCGGTGACAATCAGGTGATCGCAGAATCGGTCAAACTCGTCCGCATCAATGCCAGGGACGGTAGCACCCAGGTCAGAACCATACTCTTCCGAAAAAACCTGATAGCGCAGTTTCTGGGCGGACTCAACGAGATCCGATTGTTGGGTGATGACGGTTTGAAGCCGTCGGGCCGAGCGTGACAGGCGGGCAGTCTGGGCGTTCATGGCAATGCCTCTTTGTTTCCACTTTTCGACAAGGCTATGAATCCGGTGTGACATCGGAATGAACGTGGGATGACGACTTTGTGACAAGTCCCGTTACCGGTGCGGCACTGTGACCTTAGTTACGGGCTGTAACGAACAGGCAGTTCCATGTATATTTCTGAATAGCATGTATAATTGCTGTTACAGGAGGTAGCCTGTATTGTCAGTTGGGTAGCTGATCTTCTGACAGGCAGCTCTGTTTCGGCCAGGAGGGGTGAAGTTGGCCGGACGTTTCAGAAACCGGAAAAACAAAATCAGAGATGGATGGCGTGGAACAGACGAACGAAAGTTGGCGGATTCTTATAGTCGAAGATGATGAGAGGCTGGCAGAACTGACCAGGGAGTACCTGGAGAGTAACGGTTTGACTGTCGCCATCGAAACCCACGGTGGAAGCGCGGTGGAGCGCATCCGCAAAGAGCAGCCGGACCTGGTCGTGCTTGACCTGATGTTGCCAGGTGAGGATGGGCTGTCTATCTGCAGGCGTGCGCGACCTTTTTATCCGGGGCCCATTATCATGCTCACCGCCCGTACGGACGATCTGGACCAGGTGCTCGGCCTGGAAATGGGTGCCGACGATTACATCGGTAAGCCGGTTCAGCCAAGGGTGCTGCTGGCGAGAATTCGCGCCTTGCTGAGGCGGGTGACCGAGAATGGCTCGGTGGCTGCCGAAGAGGGTAGCGGTGAAGAACCGGTCAGACTGCAGTTCAACAATCTGGTGGTGGACAGGTCAATGCGCGAGGCGTGGTTGAGCGACGAAAGTATTGATCTCACCAGCGCTGAATTCGACCTGCTTTGGCTATTGGCGAGTAATGCCGGTCGCGTGCTCAGTCGTGAGGAAATCTTCACCGCCCTGAGAGGGATCGAATACGACGGTCAGGACCGCTCGATCGATGTCCGGGTTTCAAGGATACGTCCAAAAATTGGCGACGATCCCATCCACCCGAGGCGCATTAAAACCGTACGCAGCAAAGGCTACCTGTTCGTAAAGGAAGCCTGACTGTTCAGTCTCTGGCGCTGGCCCGGCGGGGCCGGCGTTCATTGCCAGGGTTATAGCAATGCCCCTCAAGTTTTTTCTCAAGCTTTACGCCCGGCTGATTGGTCTTACCTTTCTGATTCTCCTGTTTTGCGCCGCGTTGTTCCTGGGTGTGAATTCCGTCAGGGAGCAGTATTGGCAGGAGCGTTTTTCCGAACCGCTGTTACGTTGGCTCGTTGCGACACCCTATCCTCAGCAGCAGTACCCCTGGCTTGAGTCTTTCTACGATTTTCGGGTGACGCCGCCCGGTAACCTGTCGGTATCCGATGTCATCATGGAGCGTCTTTCCTACGGGCAGGTAGTGTCGATGGACACCAGTATCGGCCAGCAGGTTATGGTCCAGAACGATAGCGGTGGGATCATCGATTTGCGATTCCGGGACATCTACAGTGATGTGGCCGAAGCAACCGCTCTCATCGCGCGCCTGCATCTTGATAGCATGTCTTCTGACGGTCGGGAAGGTGCCATGTCGCAGCTTTCCGATACGCTCGGGGTAGAGCTGATGCCGGTTCGGGATCAGGCTGAACTCCCGGATTCCGAGGTTCTGGAACGGGTCTCCGAGCGGGGTATCTCGCTGTACCATCATCCCTCCCGGGATCGTGCCCAGGTGTTGATCCGCCTGGAAGACGGCACTCTCGTGGACATGGCCATGCCTTCGCTCTTCAATCCCTGGGCGTGGCCGGTAATGCTGCTACTGCTCGTTGTCGCGGGAAGTGTGCTCGCACTGGCTCTCTATCTGGCGCTAAGGGATGTGGACAGCAATCTCCGGGCCGTGGAGTCGGTGGCAATCCGTATTGCCCGGGGCGAGATGGGCGCGCGGGTGGATGCCGGCGACAGTCGCCTTGTGTCCCGGCTGGCGGCCGCCTTCAATAGTATGGCGGAGCATATCCAGCGTCTTGTGGGAGTTCAGCGGGAAATGATCCACGCGGTTTCTCATGAATTGAGAACACCGGTCGCCCGTATTCGATTCGGTGTCCAGATGATCGAAAGCGCCAACTCTCCGGAGGCGCTCCAGAAGCAGCTCGACGGCATTGACGGCGACATCCAGGAGCTCGATGAGCTGATCGATGAAATCCTTACCTACGCCCGGTTGGAACAGGGTGGCCCCGTATTTGCGCTTCAGGAGCAATCGGTGAGTGATATCGTTCGTCAGGTTGTGAGCGAACAACAGATGATCCGCCCGGATCACATCATCGCGGCAGGCATTGACGATGAGTCCGAGCGCTGGTCGCTGTCTGACGTGGAGCCGCGATATCTGCATCGGGCGGTTCAGAATCTGGTAGGAAATGCCGCCCGTTACGCGGCCGGGCGCGTGAATGTCCACTGCCAGTTTGATGAGGATAATTGCCGCATCGATGTGGAGGACGACGGTCCTGGTATACCCGAAGAGGATTGGGAAAAAGTGTTTACCGCCTTTGCCCGCCTTGACGACAGTCGTACCCGAACTTCGGGCGGTTATGGTCTCGGCCTCTCTATTGTCAGAAGAATCCTCTACTGGCATGGCGGGCAGGCGTTTGTCAGCCGCAGCGACGAGCTAGGTGGAGCCCGCTTCAGTCTGGTCTGGCCGCGTAAGAAGCCGGTGGAGCACACTCTGTGAGCGGTTTTGTGACGCGACTCTCAGCCCCTAACCTGATGTAACAAATGCGCAACACAACCTCAACTGAAGGCCTGGCAATCTGAGCCGATACTAAGAGTGTAAGGGATGACTTTAGAGGTTGTAGTTCTTACGAACTTTCCTTGTTTCATTCGTCATTTGAGGGCCGGTTTTCCGGCCCTTTTTTTATGCCCGGCTTTTGCCATAGCGTTCTTACCAATCCTTTGAGAAGATTGCAGCATTGAATAGAACAATGCTGAAGCACCTGAAAGGACGCCCCATGACCCAGCACCTGCTCGCCATCGATCAGGGGACCACCAGTTCCCGCGCGATCATTTTCAATGCCTCAGGCCAATCTATCGCCACGGCGCAACAGGAGTTCCACCAGTACTTTCCGAAAGATGGCCAGGTGGAACACGAGGCCGACGAAATCTGGCAGAGTACATTGGCGGTGTGCCGGGAAGTCCTCGAGTCGTCAGGGCTGGATGCTTCAACCCTGGCAGGTATCGGCATTACCAATCAGCGGGAAACCACGGTGATCTGGGACCGGAAAACCGGAGAGCCAATTCACCGCGCGATTGTCTGGCAGGACCGGCGCACGGCGTCTGTTTGCACCAAGCTCAAATCCGATGGTCATGAAGGCACAGTGGTTGAACGCACGGGCCTCTTGATCGACCCGTATTTCTCCGCCACCAAGATTGCCTGGATACTCGACCATGTCGACGGTGCCCGCCGGAGGGCGGAAGCCGGCGAGCTTGCCTTCGGTACTGTGGACTGCTGGCTGCTCTGGAATCTGACCGACGGACGCTCCCATAAGACCGATGCCACCAATGCCTCGCGCACGGCGTTGTTCAATATCCATAATCAGCAATGGGACGACGAATTGCTGGCTCTGTTCCGGGTTCCTCGGGCTCTGTTACCGGAGGTGCTCGATTCCGCAGCGGACTTCGGTACCACCGACAAGCAATGGCTGGGAGCCCCGGTGCAGATCGCCGGTATTGCGGGCGACCAGCATGCGGCACTGATCGGACAGGCCTGTTTTGAGCCCGGCATGGCGAAAAGCACCTATGGCACTGGTTGTTTTCTGATGCTGAACACCGGCGAAAAGGCGCTGCGCTCCGAAAACCGGTTGTTGACAACCATGGCCTATCGTTTGAACGGAAAGCCGTGCTACGCCATGGAAGGCAGCATCTTTGTCGCCGGCGCCGCCATGCAATGGCTCAGGGACGGGTTGAAGCTTATCAGCCACGCCAGTGAATCCTCAGATTATGCATCGGAGGTGGGGGCGGAGAACCCTGTTTACCTGGTGCCGGCCTTTACCGGGCTGGGTGCTCCACACTGGGACCCCCATGCCCGTGGGGCAATTCTCGGCCTTACCCGGGATACAGGAATCGGCGAGATTGTCACGGCCGGCCTACAATCTGTGTGCTATCAGACCAAGGACCTGATCCGCGCCATCCAAAACGATGGTGCGTCCCTGCAGGCACTGCGGGTAGATGGTGGCATGGTGGTCAACGATTGGGTGATGCAATTCCTGGCGGACATCCTCAACGTGCCGGTGGATCGCCCGCAAGTGATTGAGACCACGGCACTGGGCGCGGCCTATCTGGCTGGTTTGCAGACCGGTGTTTACCAGGGGCTGGATGAGATAGCGCAACTTTGGGAGCGTGAGTATCGCTTCGAGCCCGCCATGAAGCCGGCATTGCGGGAAACCCTATATGCCGGTTGGCTGGATTCCGTGGAACGGGTTTGTAATAACTGAAGTTCTGGTGTCAGGTTCTCTCGAAGGCGATCAGGTGGTCTGCCTCCACCCGGACTGGCACATGTTCACCCAGATGAAAGTCCAGATGGCTCCGGAACAGAGCTTCGAACTCGGTGTCTTCCGAGCAGCGAAAGCGATAGAGTGTGGAGGTGCCGGCAAAGGTCTTTTCCACCACCTTTGGCTTGAGCTCAGAGCTGGCATCGTAAACGATGTCGTCTGGCCGGATCAGCACGTCGACCAGTGTGCCGGGTTGCCAGGTGTAGGCGCGGTTGCCGCGGATAACCCCCAGCTCGGACTCAATCGTGTCCGGCCCCAGCGCTTTTCCTGGGACGAACCCTCCCTGGCCTACAAAGCCCGCAACAAAGCGGTTGGCGGGTTCGTGGTAGAGGTTGTAGGGCACGTCCCATTGCTGTATTCCGCCATCTTTCAAAACCGCCACCTGGTCACACATGGCGAAGGCTTCCTGTTGATCATGAGTGACCAGGATGGCGCTGATGCCGAGTGTCTTGAGGATTTCCCGCACATCCAGGCTGAGTCGGCGACGCAGGTCTGCGTCGAGATTTGAGAACGGCTCGTCCAGCAGTATTAACGTGGGTTCCGGTGCCAGGGCACGGGCAAGCGCCACCCTTTGTTGCTGTCCACCCGACAGCTCATGGGGGTAGTTGTCGGCGAGGTCCTGCAAGTGAACCACCTTAAGCAACTCGGTGACTTTCTGATGTTTTTCCTCGCGATCCTCTCTGCGCAAGCCGAAGCCGACATTTTCGGCAATCGTCAGGTGTGGAAACAGGGCGTAGTCCTGAAACACCATGCCGATTCTGCGCTTCTCGGGGGCGAGAGTACGGCCGGGCAGGCTGATGGAGCTGGACTGCAGGCAGATTTCACCGGTATTGATGGGAAGAAACCCTGCCAATGCCCGGAGGATAGTGCTTTTTCCGCAACCGCTGGGGCCCAGCAGGCAGCCGATATCGCCGTGGCTAAGAGCAAAGTTGACGTTCCTGACCACTGAGCCATCGCCATACCCGCAGGACAGGTTGTTTACTTCCAGCAGCCAGTCAGCAGGCTGAACCAGGCTATCGGTCATTCGGTCAGTCCAGTCGATTGAGGATCAGGAATTCCAGCAGCGCTTTCTGGGCGTGTAAGCGGTTTTCGGCTTCGTCCCAGACTACAGAGCGCGGGTGGTCCATCATGTCTGCGGATATTTCCTCGCCACGGTGCGCGGGCAGGCAGTGCATGAAGAGGGCGTCCTTGTCCGCCATCTTCATCAGTGAGGGATTGATCTGGTAGTTCTGGAAGGCTCTTTGACGGGCTTTCTGTTCATCTTCCTGCCCCATGGAAGCCCAGACATCCGTGACCAGGAGATCGGCGCCTCTGGCAGCTTCAGCCGGATCATGAACCACAGACACCCGTTCCTGGTGGGCTTTCAGCAATTCGCTGTCAGGTTCGTAACCCTCCGGGCAGGCAACGCGGAGCTTAAAGTCGAACTGGGTTGCTGCATTGATGTAGGACTGGCACATGTTGTTGCCATCGCCAATCCAGGCAACGGTGCCGCCGCGAATGCTGCCGCGATGCTCCCGGTACGTTTGCATATCGGCCAGTAGTTGGCACGGGTGGAAGTCATCTGTCAGGGCGTTGATAACGGGTACCCTGGAGGCCGCCGCGAATGCCTCGACCGTATCGTGAGAAAACGTCCGGATCATGACAGCGTCCACCATACTGGAAATCACGATGGCGGAGTCTTCAATAGGCTCTCCTCGTCCGAGTTGGGTATCACGAGGAGAGAGGAACAGGGCAGCGCCACCGAGCTGGGTCATGCCAGCCTCGAAGGACACCCGTGTACGGGTTGACGACTTCTCGAAGATCATTGCCAGGACACGATTCTTCAGGGTTTCGCGCACTGCGCCCTGGCGCCAATCGTTGCGTAGTTTAGTGCCGTGGTCGACCAGACTTTCAAGCTCGTCGGAGCTTAAGTCATTGAGTGTGAGAAAATGTCTTACTGCCATGGGGTGGCCCTTAATTAATCGATAACCCTATCCATGAAATCCGGGATCTATTCGTGGTTACAACCGGCCCGTGGTGGTCATTGTCCTGAAACGGCAATACGCCAGCGCGCGGTGAGGGCCGCACTGGCGGGAAATACGGAAACGGAGGTTGCCTGATTGCCTGAAAGGCAGGGGCTCAAGTCTAGCCCGTCAAGGGGCGGAAGACAACGCCAGAGCATGCGCAGGTGCCAGGTGGTGTTTGGTGAGCGTCCCGGGACGTGTACAATAGTGCCAGGTATGTCGCAACCGGGCGACCCCGTTTCCAATGAGAGGTGAGAGTTCATGGACATCAACGAAACCATCAAGAGCCAGCTTGAGGAAAACGCCATCATCCTCTATATGAAAGGCACTCCACAGGCTCCGCAGTGCGGTTTCTCAGCGAAAACCGTTCAGGCACTAATGGCATGCGGCGAGCGGTTCGCTTTCGTGAACATTCTTGATAATCAGGAATTGCGTGAAGGCCTCAAGGTCTATTCCAGCTGGCCCACTTACCCGCAGCTTTATATCAAAGGTGAGCTGGTGGGCGGCTGCGACATCATTCTTGAAATGTCAGAAAGTGGTGAGCTGACCGAGCAGGTCAAGGCCGCTGCGAAACAGGCAGAAGCCTGAGTTAACTGCGTTTAAAGTCGTTCCGGGGCGAAAATGAGTTCGACCCGGAACTGCTTCCTTCCTGAGTATTCTTTCGGTGGTTTTGGGTAAGGGCTGGCTAAAAGGGCAGCCTGATAAATCGCTCGGTCTATGTCGTTGAAACCCGTCGATTTGGTGACCTTGGCGCCAGTAAGTGCTCCACTTGGCAATAGTCTCAGATCGAGCTGACTGATCACCGGCTCGGTAACACTGCGGCTGGAAGGAACCGGTCGTTTGCCGAGTTCCTCGCCAATGTGTGCGGCCAAACTTGCCATATACGGGTCCACATCTCGTGGAGACGGTGTTGTCCGAGTGATCCTTTCCGGCGTGTTTTCCACCGGTTGCTCCGGGCTACCTGCGGTAGTAGCGACCGAGTCCCGCGAGGGCGTTGAGCGTACAGTTGGTTCTTTGTTCCGGGGATGACTGGTATCAATTTGAGGTGATTCCACAGCCACGGAGTCACTCTGGTTGCTGATAGGCGATGGTGCAGTCGGGATGGTGTTGCGGTCAGGAGCGCTCTTGCGAGTCGGCGATGTAACGCTGGCGACGGATTCGGGCAAGGGAGCACTGCCAGGGCTAACCAGTTCCACTTTCACGGTCTGACGATGGCTTTCCACGTCTGGAGCCGTAAAAGGAATGCTGGCCATTATCAGGGTATGAAGCAGCAGGGCAACCGATATCGCCAGGGTGATTCGGTATTTGTCCGGGAGGCCGGTAACGCTGCCATACTCCAGCATTGTTGCTCAGGCGCTCCCGGTGCTTATCCTGCCTTGGTTCGCAGGCTGCCCACAACGGCGTCCAGCGCCCGGTCAATCAGAGCTCCCTGCTCAAGGACGGTCAAGCGGCCGCGCCGCATCTCATGGGCCAGATCGGTGCGGGTTTTCTCGATCACCTTGAGCCCCATGCGATTCACGAACACAAAGCAGTCTGCTTCCTCAATGATGGCGGACAGCTTGCAGCGGAAGCTGGCGCCATTGACCAGATTGAACTCCACCCAGTTGCCGATTTCAATAGCATCAATCTGTGCCACGTATTCGGCGATGGCGGCGTCCTCAAGCTCCTGTTGACGCTCGATGGCGGTCTGATGGGCTGTGGGGATGTCTTCTTCAGGCTCCGGTTCGGGAGCGTCTTCCATGGCCTCGGCCAGCGCGTTGGCCCGGAAAGCTTCCGTTAACTCGTGTTTGAGATCCGCCATCATCTCATCCAGCTTGGATGAATTGTAGGAAACCTCTTCAAGCCCGGCCCGGAGTGACTTCAGCAGGCCGGGAACCACGCGAACCCACTGATCCCGCTCTTCATCTTCCTGATGCGGATGTAGGCACCAAATGAGGTCGTCCACTACACGGACGGTCTGTAGCCAGCGGTGTTCCACATCGTCCCTCAGGTAGGCCAGGAACATCACTCGGCTCCAGCCGTTGATCAGAATGTTCCGAACCGGTTCCTGAAGCTTGTATCGGGCCAGCTTTTTCTGCAGCAGCTGATCGACGGTTTCCTGAGCCTTTTGCGACTTGATGCGTCCGCGCTCGGATTCCCGGGTGCGCTGCTCCACCAGGGAGGACTTGCGGTTTTCCCTTGCCAGGAACTGTTCGAACTCCTCGCCCAGGGTCTCAAAGAGTGTTACGTCGCCATCGAATTCGTTCAGTATGCGAACGACTATGGCGTGGATCTGTTCGTACAGCTTGTCGCGGGTTTTCTCGTCACTCTCGCTCCAGCCAATGCCAGCTCGTGCCAGGGAGTTCAGCAGGCGGCGGGCTGGGTGAGTTGCTTTGCTGAAGAATGACTTGTCCTTGATAACCACCTTGAGGATGGGGATCTGCAATCGGCTGATCAGGACCTGCACGGGCGCCGACAGGTTGTAATCGTCGAGAATGAATTCAAACAGCATGGACACGAGGTTGATCAGGTCCTCGTCCATTTCCGCCAGTGCCGGTTTTTTGCCATCGCTGGTCGTTCCAGCCTGTGCCAACAACTGTTGGACAACCTGGTGCAGGTCAACCATCACCGGCTCGCCGGCACTCAGGTTGCCGCTGATCTGTTCACCGGGGGGCTGTTGGGGAAGTGAGCCGAGCATGCTTGCCAGTTCCGCTCCTCCAACGACATGAATATTGGGGTCGGATGCCCGCGGCGGAATACCTGCGTTGGCGCGCTGGAGAGCCAGCATCTGCCGAATCTGGTCAAACATGGCACCTTCGTGGTGCCCTTGCTGACTTTCTGCAGCAGAGGGTTCGATGGTCGCTCCGGCGTCCCCTGTTTCGTCAGAGTGGGTGCCGGGTGCTGTCTTGCTCTGCTGCTTGCCAGCCTTACCGTGGTAGCGGAAATTCGGAATCACGCCAGCCTGGATGAGAATTCGGTTGGCTTCGTCCAGCAACATGCCCAGGTTGGAAACAACGTACCGATCAAATTGCTTGAGCAGGATCAGGCGCTCGCGAATCTGGATTTCCAGAGCCTGGATGGCTTCCACAAAGGCGCCGCAGAGATGCTCTGGCGCCATGGGATTAACCGGTGCCTCATCACTGGCGCCCGGATAAACCACGCTGAAGCGGGTCTGAAGTTGCAGCAGGGGGCCCTGAAAGTGCACCTTGGACTTGGTGATCATGGCATTGAGGGCAACCTGTTCTTCCAGGTCATCGTCGCCAACCAGCGACAGACTGTCTGAATTGGTCTGGCTGGCAAGGCTTTCATCGGCTGCCACGCTGCCGCTTTGAGGTGGATCGGCAAACAGTTGTGCTACCGCATTCTGAAAATGGCGCTCTACACCCTTCCGCTTGATGCGGATTTCGCGCATAGCCTCGAAATAGCGGTTCTGCTCGTTGTTGCTCCTGGCATTGTTTGCCAGTTCGAACAGCGAGTCATCAACTGCATCAAATGCACCCTGCAACAAATCCCCCAGTCCAGCAACGACAGTGTCGCGAATGCGGACCACCTGCGCAGGTACGGGATTTGAGCTCCCTGCCTCCCGGTGCTCGCGGAGATAATGTATGCCGGACTGCTTATTCATGGCCGACTCCTGTGTACGCCTCAACCGGATACATGACCGAGCTTACAGCTGTATTTTTTCTTTATACGTTAAACTTACCGCATTTTAACACACGGTAACATGACCAAACGCTAACAAAACCCACTAAAGTTCCAAAGCACCCTAAGGAACGGCGGATCGTATGCCTTCCGGCATGTCGTTATTTTTTCGCGTGACTTCAGTCTTGGGTGGAACCGCATTTCGGTCAAGAGAAATATTAAAATTTGATCTTTCTAAACAGTCAGGCGTTATAGCCAGATGATCTAGCTCGTAGCGCGCTTTTTCTTCTTTTTAGGATGAACGATTGCAGCCTTGACCACATTGTCCTTGATTTGGAGCACCTCGACGCGGTGCCCACCTACTTTCAGGCACACGTTGGTGTCCGGGATGTTTTCCAGTGTTTCGGTGATAAGGCCGTTGAGTGTTTTGGGTCCGTCAATGGGCAATTTCCAGCCAAGGGTTTTGTTAATGGTCCGTACGGCGGACGTGCCATCGATTATGTACGTACCATCGTCCTGGGGAATGATGTCGGGGCTGGTGGCGGCGTAATCGGTGGTGAATTCGCCAACGATTTCCTCAAGGATGTCTTCCAATGTCGCCAGGCCGAGCACCTCTCCGTATTCATCAACAACGATACCGAAGCGTCGTTTCTCCTTCTGGAAATTGATCAGCTGGGTGTTGAGGGGGGTGCTTTCCGGAATGAAATAGGGCTCACGGCACAGCTGCATTAGCATGGCCTTGTTGATTTCATCGTGAAGCAGGAGTTTTGAGGCGTTGCGCAGGTGAAGTACACCCTGGATGTTGTTAATGTCCCCCTTGAACACCGGCAGACGGGTATGCTGGCTGCTTCGCAGTTGGCGCAGGATGGTGTCCAAATCATCGTCCAGATCGATGCCGACCACCTCATTGCGTGGCACCATGATGTCGTTCACGGTCACTTTTTCAAGATCCAGGATGCTGACCAACATATCTTTGTGTTTTGCTGGGATAAGCGCACCCGCTTCATTAACGAGGGTTCTCAGTTCTTCGCGGCTGAGGTGCTCGTTGGCGGCATCGTCGGCGGACACGCCGATGATCTTCAGGATGGCGCCCGTAAACAGATTGACCGCCCAAACTACGGGATAGAGTATTTTGAGTAGCGGCCCGAGTACGTGACTGGCTGGAAAGGCAATCTTTTCGGGAAACAGCGCAGCGAGGGTTTTGGGCGTGACTTCCGCAAAGATCAGGATGACGATGGTCAGCAGGACGGTGGCGATGGCAATTCCGGCGTCGCCCCATATGCGGATGGCAATCACCGTGGCGATGGCTGAGGCAAAGATGTTAACAAAGTTGTTGCCGATCAGGATGACGCCGATGAGCTGATCGGTTCGATTTAGGAGAGACTGCGCTCTCCGGGCACCTCTATGGCCAGTCTTGGCCATGTGCTTCAGTCGGTACCGGTTCAGTGACATCATCCCGGTTTCAGAACTGGAGAAAAAGGCGGAAAGCAGGATAAGCCCTGCCAGGATAATGAACAGCGCGGTAAGCGATGTTTCGTTCAAGACTGAATGTCCTTATGTTGCCGGCAAGTTGGGAAAATAGGCGGTTGAAAGTCGGGGTGTCAAGTTGGCGTCTGTCTGGGGCTGATTCTTGGTAGCGTCAGCCGCCCCGGTGAAAAATCAGTTCCAGTACGAACTTGCTGCCATAGAAGGCGAGCATCAATAGGGCGCAGCCGGCCAGTGTCCAGCGGCTGGCGGTAATGCCGCGCCAGCCCTTTGTGTAGCGCCCGATCAGTAATGCGATGAAGACGATGAGTGACAGCAGCGAAAACAGCGTTTTGTGGGCCAGGTCCTGGGCGAACAGATCGTTAATGAACAGAGCGCCGGTCACAATGGCCAGAATCAGCATGACCACACCTGCCCACACCAGCTCGAACAGCAGTGACTCCATGGTCTGGAGCGGTGGCAGGTTGCGAATCAGGACGCTGTTATAGTTTTGTTTGAGCTGGCGGTTCTGTAGGTAGAGCAGCACCGCCTGTATGGCGGCCAGCGTAAACAGACTGTAGGCTGTCACCGACAGTGCTATATGGGAGAGCATGCCGTAGCTGTCTTCTGGCACCAGCCGGGAAGAGGAATGTGTGATCAGGCTCATGATGATCGTCAGTGCTGCCAGCGGGTAAACACCGAGGAAAAGGCTTTGTACCGGTTTGCGAAGGTTGAGGGCAAGCAACAAAAAGGCGATCAGCCAGGAGATAAGGACAGAGCTCTGGAAGAAGCCGAAATCGAAACCGCCTTCGCGATGGACGGTCTGTGCAATCAGCAGGCCATGTGCTGTCAGGGCCAGCAAGCCGATAAGGGTGGTGATGGCAATGCTGGTGTGTACCCGTCCCCGGAAGCTGAGAGCCTGGAGGGCGGTACCTACGCTGTAAAGTAATAACGAAGTGACCGCGAGGATCAGCGTTCCCATGACGTCCTTTTTATAACCACTTTCTGACTCGAGATCGGCGAGGTTCCACACCGATTTGACCGGGCTGGTCGTTTCAGGGCGATAGTCTGGTTATAATGTCGCGATTATGCAACAGGAATCAAGGAGCCCGATCGGGTTCCGGTATTTCATGCAACCAATTTATTCGGGTACGGAAGAGCAACATGTTTGAAAACCTCCAGGACCGACTTTCCGGCAGTCTGCGCAAGATTTCTGGGCAGGCGCAGCTGACCGACGACAATATAAAGGAAACGCTGCGTGAAGTGCGCATGGCGCTGTTGGAGGCGGACGTTGCCCTGCCTGTGGTCAAGGCATTCATTGAGGGTGTGCGTCAGCGGGCAATCGGGCAGGAAGTTCAGCGTAGTCTGAGCCCTGGCCAGGTATTCGTAAAGGTTGTCCAGCAGGAGCTCGAGCGGGTGATGGGGGATGGCAATGAGTCCCTCAATCTGGCGGTGCAGCCACCAGCGGTGATTATGATGGCCGGTTTGCAGGGCGCCGGTAAGACCACGACTGTTGCCAAGCTCTCCCGTTTCCTTAAGGAAAGGGAGAAAAAGTCCGTTCTGGTGGTGAGTGCCGACGTGTATCGCCCAGCGGCAATTCGTCAGTTGGAAACACTGGCCGGTGAAGTGGGCGTGGAGTTCTTTCCAAGTTCTGAGGACCAGGATCCCGTTGATATCGCCAATGGCGCCATGGACGCAGCTCGCAAGAAACATATCGATGTGGTGATCCTGGATACTGCCGGCCGCCTGCACGTTGATGAGCAGATGATGGGCGAGATTGGTCGCCTCCATAAAGCGGTCAACCCGGTTGAAACCCTGTTTGTGGTCGACGCCATGACCGGCCAGGATGCGGCCAATACGGCCAAGGCCTTTAACGATGCCCTGCCGCTGACGGGCGTTGTCTTGACCAAGACTGATGGCGACGCTCGTGGTGGTGCCGCGCTGTCGGTGCGTCACATTACCGGCAAGCCGATCAAGTTTCTGGGTGTGGGTGAGAAGTCCGATGCCCTGGAGCCGTTCCATCCTGACAGGGTGGCGTCTCGGATTCTGGGTATGGGGGATGTGCTCTCCCTTATAGAAGAAGCCGAGCGCAAGATTGATCAGAAGAAAGCCCAGAAACTGACAAAGAAGATCAAGAAAGGTAAGAGCTTTGATCTTGAAGACTTCCGTGATCAGCTTCAGCAGATGAAAAACATGGGTGGCATCGGCGGCCTGATGGATAAGCTGCCCGGCATGGGGCAGATGGCCCAGATGGCTCAGCAGCAGGTCAACGACAAGTCCATGGGGCAGATGGAAGCCATCATTTGCTCGATGACGGCAAAGGAGCGCCGCTACCCGGATGTGATCAATAACTCCCGCAAGCGCCGCATTGCGACGGGGTCTGGTACGCAGATTCAGGATGTGAATCGTTTGCTGAAACAACACAAGCAAATGCAGAAAATGATGAAGAAATTCGGTAAGAAGGGCGGAATGGCTAACATGATGCGCGGTCTTGGCGGTATGATGCCGCCGGGTGGTGCAGGCGGTGGTATGCCCCCGCGTGGACGTATGTAGAAACCGGGATGTTTTCCCTGTTTTCTTTGGCGTTCATTTAGCATAGAATAGCGCCCCTTTCGAGTATGGGTCTTCGCGCCAGCCAGTGATTTCTGAAGCTTGGCGGGTGTGAATCGTACAAAGTTCGTACAACAGAACAGGATATTGGTCGAAATGGTAATAATCCGTTTGGCTCGTGGTGGCTCCAAGAAGCGCCCGTTCTACCATCTGACAGTGACAGATAGCCGCAAATCCCGCGACGGTCGTTTTATCGAGCGTGTTGGTTTCTTCAACCCGGTTGCCCGTGGCCAGGAAGAGCGTCTGCGTATTGATCGTGATCGCATCGATCATTGGCTGGGTCAAGGCGCCCAGACCAGCGAGCGCGTTGCACAGCTGCTGAAAGGCGCTGCTGCAGAGTAATTGAAAGAACGTTTCACCACCGGGGTTAGGGTATGGCTCAACATTCGCAGGAAACTGTGATTGGTCAGATTACCTCGGTGTTTGGGGTTAAGGGGTGGCTCAAAGTCTACTCCTACACTGACCCCAAGGACGGAATACTGAACTACCGGGACTGGACCTTGGTTCACAACGGCAAGCGTATCCCGGCCAGGCTTGAGGAAGGTCGCCGGCAAGGCCAGGGGATCGTCGTCAGGCTCAAAGGTATTGATGATCGTGAAGTGGCCCGCAGTTACTGCGGAGCCGACGTTATTGTGTCTACCGAGGAACTGCCGCAGCTTCCTGAAGGGGAGTATTACTGGCATCAATTGGAAGGGCTTGACGTTTTCACGATAGAGGATGAGTACCTGGGTAAGGTGCATCATCTGATAGAAACAGGCTCCAACGACGTCCTGGTGGTGCGGGCAACCGACGCTTCCATTGACCAGCGCGAGCGGCTGATTCCCTATCTTCCGGACCAAGTAGTCCGGAGTGTGGATCTGGCCGGCTCGCGTTTGGTGGCCGATTGGGATCCGGAGTTCTGACGGGTGTGGATTGGCGCGGTCAGTCTGTTCCCGGAAATGTACGCTGCGGTGACGGATTACGGGATTACCGGAAGGGCAGTACGTGATGGTCTGTTGACGTTCACGGCCTGGAATCCTCGGGAATTCACCCATGATCGTCATCGCACGGTAGACGACCGGCCCTACGGTGGTGGTCCCGGCATGCTGATGAAAATTCAGCCCTTGCGGGATGCCATTCATGCGGCGAGGGAGTCTGCGCCCGGTCACGCTTGCGTGATTTATCTGTCTCCTCAGGGAGAACCGATGAATCAGGGCGTGGTTGAATCGCTAGCGGCGGAAGAGAGTCTTATTCTTGTCGCTGGTCGATACGAGGGTGTTGATGAGCGCCTGATATCGGCGGAAGTCGATCGGGAAGTGTCACTGGGGGACTTTGTTCTGTCCGGTGGCGAGTTGGCGGCCATGGCTGTCATTGATGCGGTTACACGCCTCATCCCCGGAGCGCTGGGTCATGCGCAGTCGGCAGAGCAGGATTCCTTTGCTGACGGTTTGCTGGATTGTCCGCACTACACCCGGCCGGAGGTTTACGAAGGTCAGGCTGTGCCGGATGTTTTGTTAGGCGGTCACCATGATCAGATCCGGCGTTGGCGGCTGAAACAGTCGTTGAGGCGAACCCGGGAGCGACGCCCCGACCTGCTGGAAAAGCGGGTGTTTACGGACGAAGAGCGTGAGCTGCTGGAAGAGATTTTGAACGAACCGGGTGCCTCTGAATCATCAGGGCATTAAAAGATTGGGTATCAGGAGCACATACGATGAGCGGCAAGAACAACATCATCAGTCAGATTGAATCAGAGCAGATGACCAAGGAAATCCCTGCCTTTGCGCCGGGTGATACCGTGGTTATCCAGGTTCGCGTTACCGAGGGCAACCGTGAGCGTCTGCAGGCGTTCGAAGGCGTTGTGATTGGCAAGCGCAATCGTGGCATGAACTCTTCCTTCACCGTGCGGAAAGTGTCCTACGGTGTGGGTGTTGAGCGTACCTTCCAGACCTTCTCCAAGCTGATCGACAGCATCAGCGTGAAGCGTCGTGGTGACGTTCGCCAGGCCAAGCTTTACTACCTGCGCGACCTGTCCGGCAAGGCAGCTCGTATCAAGGAAAAGCTGGGCTGATCAGCACGGGTTGCTGGTTACAGTTCGTCAGAAAAAGGCAGCCCAAGGCTGCCTTTTTCGTATCCGGTTACCGGAACTTTTCGTGTTTGTTTCGTTTCGAGTAGGCCACCATGCCCCGGAAATCCACCTCCAGAGTTGAGCTTCGGTCGCAGGATGAAGCGGTCATTGCGCGCTTCACCGATGCCATCTGGCTTGAAGATGGGTTGGGTGAGAAAACGCGGCAGGCCTACCGGAGTGACCTTGAGCGGTTGGCCGCCTGGTTGTGGGATCAGCCGGGCAAACCCCTGCTGACAGAGGTGCGCCGTACCGATTTGCTGGGCTGGATATCCCGTGGGCTGTCTGACGGTTTCAAGACCTCTACGGCTGCTCGTCGGCTTTCCGGTTTGCGTCGTTTTTTTCGCTACCTTTTGCGGGAAGGCGTGATCGCAGAAGACCCCACGCTACGAATAGATAGCCCCCGCCTTCCCCGACGGTTACCAGACTCGCTGTCAGAAGAGGACGTGGAAAACCTGTTGTCGGAACCCGACCCTGAAGTGTCTATTGAGCTTCGCGACAAGGCGATGATGGAAATCCTGTACGGCTGCGGTTTGCGGGTTTCGGAACTGGTGGCGTTGACGGTGGATGAAGTGAATCTGCGCCAGGGGGTAATCCGGATCGTTGGCAAGGGAAACAAGGAGCGCCTGGTTCCGCTTGGCGAGGAAGCGGTTGATTGGCTGGTGCGTTACATGAGGGAGGGGCGAGGCGAGCTTCTCAGGGGGCGGGCCTGCAACGCCCTGTTTCCGGGTAATCGCCCTGCCGCGATGACTCGGCAGACCTTCTGGCACCGGATAAAGCATTACGCGCTCCGGGCTGGGATTCACAAGCATCTGTCACCCCACACCCTTCGGCATGCCTTTGCAACGCATCTGTTGAATCATGGTGCGGATTTGCGTGTGGTCCAGATGCTGCTTGGGCATTCGGACTTGTCGACAACCCAAATATACACCCATGTGGCACGTCAGCGATTGCAGTCGCTACATCAGGCTCACCATCCGCGAGGTTAGGGTGTCGTAAGATCCCGGGTTAGTCGGCAGCCATGGCGCTTGGTACACTGAACTTTTTTGTGGGCAGCGGTGTCACACAAACTCGGCGAAGTTCGCCGTCTGACAGGCTATATACCTTCGTGATTCTGGAAAACTGGAAACCAATATGCTGATCAAGAACTTGTTTAAACCCATGCTGCCACTGGCGCTCGCGGCCCTGGCGGTTGGTGCTCACACCGTTCATGCGGGCGAGGTTGAGGATGCGATTGCCGATAAACTCACCGCAGCGATTCCAGGGCTGAAGATATCCGATGTTCGCAAGTCGGACGCTGAGGGTTTGTACGAGGTGTACAGTAATAACGGTGATACCATTTTCACCACGGCCGATGGCCAGTACCTCCTGACCGGCGACCTGCTGAAGGTGACCGCTAACGGTATTGCCAACATCTCGGAACAGGGAAGGGCGTCCCAGCGTGCTCAAACCATGGATGAGTTCGGTGATAAGGGGCTGATCAGTTTCCCGGCCGAGGGCACCGAAAAGGCTTCTATTGCGGTGTTCACAGATATCGATTGTCCCTATTGTCGCAAACTGCATGACGAGGTTCCGCGCCTGAACGAATTGGGCATCACGGTCAATTACTATGGCTTCCCCCGTTCCGGGCCCAATACGCCCTCTTTTCGCAAGTACATCTCTGTGTGGTGTTCCGACGATCCGCAGGCAGCCATGAATGCGGCCAAGCAGGGGCGGTCCGTGGATGAGCAAAGTTGCGAGAACCCGGTCAGAGAACAATTCGAGCTGGGTAGTCGCGTTGGTGTGACAGGCACCCCGGCGATTGTATTGGAAGACGGTAATATGGTGCGTGGTTACGTGCCGTCCGAAAAACTGGCTGAAGGCCTGGGGCTGCTCTGATAGGCTACGGGATGCCGCCCTGCCCGTTGATCAGGCAGGGCTTATTCGGGCGCCCGTTAACCGTTATACTATCGCTCCCCACAGCAACCCATCGGGAACAGAGGTGAAAGCTTGAAAGACGTCAATGTCGGAATCTGCGGACTGGGAACAGTCGGTGGTGGTACGTTCAACGTACTGACCCGTAATGCCAGCCTGATCACAGGTCGGACAGGTTTCAATCTCCGTATTGCCCGGGTGGCGACACGCACCCCGCGCAATGAGTTTGATCTGGGGGATATCCCGTTCAGTACCGACATTTTTGACGTGGTGAACGACCCGTCTGTGGATGTTGTGGTCGAGTTGATTGGTGGTTACGACACCGCTCGGGAGTTGGTGCTGGCTGCCATCCGAAATGGCAAGCACGTAGTCACCGCCAACAAGGCGTTGATTGCGGTTCATGGCAACGAGATTTTCGAGGCAGCGGCGAAGCAGAATGTGATCGTTTCCTACGAGGCTGGCGTTGCCGGTGGCATTCCTGTCATCAAGGCCGTTCGCGAAGGTATGGCGGCTAACCGGGTCGACTGGATTGCCGGCATCATCAACGGCACCGGTAACTATATTCTCACCGAGATGCGCGCCGGTCGTGAGTTCGCGGAAGTGCTGAAAGAAGCTCAGGATCTGGGCTACGCCGAGGCAGACCCAACCTTCGACGTGGAAGGTATCGACGCTGCCCATAAGCTGACCATCCTCGCCTCAGCCGGCTTTGGCGTGCCGCTTCAGTTTGAAAAGGCCTACACCGAGGGGATTTCAGAGATTACGCCCTACGACATCGCTCATGCGGAAATTCTCGGCTATCGCATCAAGCACCTGGGAATTGCTCGCCGCCGTGATGAGGGTATTGAGTTGCGGGTGCATCCCACGCTAGTTCCCCGTAGCCACCTGATTGCGCAGGTAGACGGGGTATTGAATGCCGTGCTGGTGGACGGTGATGCCGTCGGCCAGACCATGTACTACGGCCCGGGCGCCGGCGATGAAGCCACGGCGTCAGCGGTCATTGCCGATATCATCGACGCGGCCCGTTCGGTGGCCGCCAAGAGCAATCAGCGGGTGCCTTATCTCGGCTTTGAGCCGTCGGCGATGGAAGATCTGCCGGTGTTGCCAATGGAAGATGTCCAGTCCGCCTATTACCTGCGGATACAGGCCCTGGACCGCCCAGGTGTGCTGGCGAAAGTCGCTTCTATTCTCAGTGAACACGGCATCAACATTGAGTCCATCATGCAGAAGGAATCGGAGCTGAAAGATGGCCGCATCCCGGTGATCATCCTGACCCATACGGTCCAGGAGCGACAGATCAACCGCGCCATTGAAGAGCTGGAAGCCCTGAGCGATATCGACGAGAAAGTCGTCCGTATCCGCGCCGAAAACTTTAACTGACAGGAACGCAAGGTGAGATACATCAGTACACGGGGCGAAGCTCCCGCCCTGGGCTTTGAAGAAGTCCTGCTAACAGGTCTGGCTACCGATGGTGGCCTGTATGTCCCGGAATCGCTGCCGCATTTCAGCCTGGAGGAAATCCGCAGCTGGCGTGGTCTTACCTACAGTGAGCTTGCTTTTAAGGTGATGCACCCGTTTGTCGACGACGCGATTCCAGCGGAGGATTTCCGCAGGATGCTGGACGATACCTACGGCGATGTATTTGCCCATAAAGCGGTGGCACCATTGGTTCAGTTGGACACCAATGAGTGGGTTATGGAGCTGTTCCGTGGCCCCACTCTGGCGTTCAAGGATTTTGCCCTGCAACTGTTGGGGCGCCTGTTGGATTATGTTCTGGAGAAACGCAAGCAGCACGTGGTGATTATGGGGGCAACGTCCGGTGATACCGGCTCTGCTGCCATTGAGGGGTGCCGTCGGTGCGAACACGTCGACATATTTATCCTGCATCCCCATGAGCGGGTATCTGAAGTACAGCGCCGCCAGATGACCACCGTGAAGGGTGAGAATATCCATAACATTGCGGTGCGCGGCAACTTTGATGATTGCCAGCGCATGGTGAAGGCGAGCTTTGGTGACCAGTCGTTCCTCGGTGGTCAAACCCAGCTTGCAGCGGTGAATTCCATCAACTGGGCCCGTATCATGGCTCAGATCGTCTACTACTTTCATGCTTCCCTGGCGCTCGGCGGGCCGGATCGGAGCATGGCGTTCTCGGTGCCTACGGGTAACTTCGGCGACATTTTTGCTGGCTACCTGGCCAAAAAGATGGGGCTGCCGATCTCCCAGCTGGTGATCGCCACCAACCGTAACGACATTCTGCATCGCTTTATGAGCGGCAACCGCTACGAGCAGCTCCAGCTTGAGCATACCCTGTCACCAAGTATGGATATCATGGTGTCCAGCAATTTCGAACGCCTGCTGTTTGACCTGCACGGTCGTGACGGGGTCGCGGTAAAAGATCTGCTGGAGAATGCCGCCAAAGGCCCTGTCAGCATCGAAGACTACCGTTGGAAACACGCCCGAAAACTGTTTGACAGTGACGCAGTGAGTGACGAGAGCACCACGGACACTATTCGTGAAGTGTTTGATCAGAACGAGTACCTGCTTGACCCCCATACCGCCATCGGTGTGCGTGCGGCCCGCAACTGTCGCCGCGACCCGGCGGTGCCGATGATTACCTTGGGTACTGCGCATCCGGCCAAGTTCCCGGATGCCGTGTTGCGTTCAGGCGTCAAGGCCGAACCGTCCCTGCCGGTACATATGTCGGACCTGTTTGAGCGGGAAGAACAATACACCGTGCTGGATAATGACCTGCCCGCCGTGCAGGACTTTATCGCCAAACATTGGAAAAATACCTGAGTGGTATGACGCCCAAAAAAATCCTTCGTCGCCCCGGCCCGGATACCACCCCGGACTGGGGCCAGAATCTGCCCCCACTGCTTCGCCGTCTTTACGCCGCCCGTGGCGTGACTTCCGATGAAGAACTCACCTACACGCTGAAACACCTGGCGTCTCCCATGGACTTGAGGGGTGTCGACCGCGCCGTGGCTCTCCTGGCGGAGGCAATTACCAGCCAGCAGCGCGTTCTGGTGTTGGGAGACTTTGATGCCGACGGCGCCACCAGCACGGCGGTCGCCATGCTGGGCCTGGGGATGCTGGGGCTGAACGACATCGACTTCCGCGTACCCAGCCGGTTTTCCGACGGCTACGGTTTGACACCCGGCATTATCCATCGCCTGAGTGATGAGGGTTCACTGCCGGATCTGCTGGTGACCGTGGACAATGGTATTTCTGCCGTGGAAGGGGTTCGTGCCGCCCGAGAACTGGGCATTAAAGTGGTTGTGACGGATCATCACCTGGCCGGCGAAACGCTACCCGACGCGGACGCCATCGTGAACCCCAACCAGCCCGGCTGCCCCTTCCTTAGCAAGAACGCGGCGGGAGTGGGTGTGATGTTCTACGTGCTGACGGCCCTGCGCAAACACCTCCGCGAACAGGGACTGCTGCCCGACCCGCAGCCCAACCTCGGCAATCTTCTGGACCTTGTCGCGCTCGGCACTGTGGCAGACGTGGTCCCCCTGGACCACAATAACCGTATCTTCGTGGAGCAGGGCCTGCGCCGAATCCGCCAGGGCGAAGCCCGCCCCGGTATTCTGGCGCTGCTGGAAGTGGCCGGTCGCGACCACAGCGAAATCAGCTCCACGGACCTTGGGTTTGTGGTTGGCCCCAGATTGAACGCCGCCGGTCGCCTCGACGACATGAGCGTGGGCATTGCCTGCCTGCTGGCTGACAGCCGTGACGAAGCCCAGCGTCTGGCCCGCGAACTGGATACCTTCAACCGTGAACGGCGCACCATAGAAAAAGACATGAAAACCCAGGCCCAGGATCTGCTGGCCTCCATGTCTCTGGACATTGAGGGCTTGCCCTGGGGCCTGGCCCTGTTTGACACCGACTGGCACCAGGGTGTGATTGGCATACTGGCGGCCCGCATCCGCGAACAGACCCACCGCCCGACGATTGCGTTCGCCCCCGACGACAACGGCGAGGACATCAAGGGTTCCGCCCGTTCCATCCCTGGCCTGCATATTCGCGACGTGCTGGCCGTGGTTGATGCCAGGCACCCGGGGATGATGAAAAAATTCGGCGGCCATGCCATGGCGGCAGGCATGACTCTCTCCCGCGGTGATCTGGATGCGTTCAGCGACGCGTTCGACCGGGCGGTCCGCGATACCCTGCGGGCTGAAGATCTCGAAGCTGCGATTACCACCGATGGGCCTTTGAGCCTGGACGAGCTCCATTTGGATACGGCTACGTTGCTAAAGCGGGCTGGGCCCTGGGGGCAGCACTTTCCAGAGCCTTTGTTTGATGGCAACTTCCGAGTGATCAGTCAGCGCATTGTTGGCGAGAATCACCTGAAGCTGGTACTCCAGCCAGAAGAGGGCGGGGCCATCATTGATGGCATCGCCTTCAACACCGGGCCGGAAGTGCCCGACTACACCAAGACGGGTGCGCGGGTGGTTTATAAACCTGATGCAAATACCTTTCGTGGGCGTACCAATTTGCAGCTTCTGGTGGACTATCTCGAGCCGCTGGTCTGAGTATGGAGATCTAGGAGTCTGGCACAGGGGTGGGTACTCTTTTCTTCTGGGAAAAGAACTCGCTTTGCTCAGACACCTTTTCCCGGCAGAAAAGAGTACCCACCCCCATGCCGATCAAACCTCGAAGATAACGCCGTATTAGTGCGTTTGTGGCGATAACTCGTAATTTTGGCATTGGTCGGTGAGGTCCTTCCAGGATCGTCAAAAACATGGATGTTTTTGTCGAGCGTACAGGGACGTATTCACCGCGTATCCTGGAAGGACCTCACCGACCAATGCATGCACCCAGTCAAAAACCCACCGGCTGATTTAAAAACAGATTTCCGGTAGAATCTCGCGTCTGATTTTGATCGCATTCATTTTCCGAGCGAGAGTAAGGATTTCATGGAAATCAATCCCATTGTTACGAAGATAAAAGACCTTCGTGAGCGCACTGAAGCGCTCAGGGGGTATCTTTGACTACGATCAACGTAGTGAAAGACTGACCGAAGTTGAACGTGAGCTGGAAGTGCCCTCTGTATGGGAAGATCCCGAACGGGCGCAGGCGCTGGGCAAGGAACGCTCCGATCTTGAATTGATTGTACGGACCATCGACAACCTCACCTCCGGCCTTGAAGACGCTGAGGGTCTGCTCGAAATTGCGGACGAGGAAGAGGACGAGGGCACGGCCGCGGAGATCGAAGCCGATTTGGCCGGGCTCGATAAAGAGCTCGAGAAACTCGAATTCCGCCGCATGTTCTCCGGAGAGATGGACGCCAACAACGCCTACCTGGACATTCAGGCCGGCTCCGGCGGTACTGAGGCCCAGGACTGGGGCAATATGCTGTTGCGCATGTACCTGCGCTGGGCCGAGCGCCGTGGCTTCAAGGCCGAGATCGTCGAATTGCAGGAAGGCGATGTGGCTGGCATCAAGAGTGCGACCATCCACATCCAGGGCGACTATGCGTTTGGTTGGTTGCGCACGGAAACCGGTGTGCATCGTCTGGTGCGAAAATCGCCGTTTGATTCCGGCAACCGCCGTCACACGTCCTTCTCATCCGTCTTTGTCTCACCGGAAGTGGACGACAGCTTCGAGATTGAAATCAACCCGGCGGACCTCCGCGTTGACGTCTACCGTGCCTCGGGTGCGGGTGGTCAGCACGTTAACCGGACAGAGTCCGCTGTGCGTCTGACCCACAATCCCACCGGTATTGTCGTGGCCTGTCAGGCTGGCCGAAGCCAGCACCAGAACAAAGATCAGGCCATGAAGCAGCTGAAGGCCAAGCTGTTTGAGCGTGAGATGCAGGAGCGTAACGCCGAGAAACAGAAGGCAGAGGATGCCAAGGCGGATATTGGCTGGGGCAGCCAGATCCGCTCCTACGTGCTGGACGACAGCCGTATCAAGGACTTGCGCACCAAGGTGGAAACCAGCAATACCCAGTCGGTGCTGGACGGTGACATCGACAAGTTCATTGAAGCCAGCCTGAAGATGGCGCTGTAAACAGCGCCTTCGCCATGCTAACCCGGACAACTCCCGATTTTGCGAGCCAACATGACTGAACACACCCCGAATGCACAGCCAGAGGACAACAAGCTGATTGCCGAGCGCCGCGCCAAATTGGCGGATATGCGTGATCAGGGCAATGCCTTTCCCAATAACTTCCGTCGTGATGCCACTGCGGTCGAGCTTCAGGCCAAATACGGTGACAAGAGCAAGGAAGAACTGGCTGAGATGGGCATTCAGGTGGCCGTTGCCGGTCGCATGATGCTCGATCGCAAAGCGTTCAAAGTGGTCCAGGACATGACGGGCCGCATTCAGATTTACGCCTCGAAGGATGTCCAGAAAGACACCAAGCACTGGGACCTGGGCGATATCGTGGGGGTGCGGGGTATTCTGTGCAAGTCAGGCAAGGGTGACCTTTATGTGAGCATGGACGAGTACACGCTGTTGACCAAATCGCTGCGCCCGCTGCCGGAGAAGCACAAGGGGCTGACCGACACCGAAGCTCGGTACCGTCACCGCTACGTTGACCTGATGGTGAACGAAGACAGTCGCCGCGTGTTCTATGCGCGCTCGAAGATTATCAGCGTCATGCGTCAGTACTTCACTGACCGGGACTTCATGGAAGTCGAAACCCCGATGCTGCAGGTGATTCCTGGTGGTGCCACGGCGCGCCCGTTCGTGACCCACCACAACGCCTTGGGTATCGACATGTACCTGCGTATTGCTCCAGAGTTGTTCCTCAAGCGCCTGGTGGTCGGTGGTTTCGAGCGGGTATTCGAAATCAACCGCAACTTCCGTAATGAAGGGCTTTCCACCCGTCATAACCCGGAATTCACCATGGTGGAGTTCTATCAGGCCTATGCCGATTACAATGACCTGATGGACCTGACCGAAGACATGCTGCGCACCATCGCCCAGAAAGTGCTCGGCACTACCACGGTGATGAACACTCGTACCCTTTCCGATGGGGAAGAAGAAACCATCGAGTACGATTTCGGCAAGCCTTTCGAGCGCCTGACCGTGGTGGACGCCATCCTTCGATACAATCCGGATATCAAAGCCGAACAACTAGCCGATGAAACCAGTGCCCGACAGGTGGCGAAGGATCTGGGCATTCACCTTAAAGAAGGCTGGGGATTGGGCAAGGTGCAGATCGAAATCTTTGAAGCGACCGCTGAACATCGCCTGATGCAGCCGACGTTCATTACCGATTACCCGAAAGAAGTGTCACCGCTGGCCCGCTGCAAGGACAACGACACGTTCGTCACCGAGCGTTTCGAGTTCTTCGTGGGTGGCCGCGAGATCGCCAACGGATTCTCCGAGCTTAACGACGCGGAAGACCAGGCCGAGCGTTTCCAGGATCAGGTGGCCGAGAAAGACGCCGGCGACGACGAAGCCATGTTCTACGACGAAGACTACGTCATGGCGCTGGAATACGGACTGCCACCGACCGCAGGTGAAGGCATCGGCATCGACCGCCTGGCCATGCTGCTGACGGATTCCGCCTCGATTCGCGACGTCATCCTGTTTCCCGCCATGCGCCCGGAACACAAGGCTGAATCGAAGAAAGACGAGGGCTGAACATGCAGCCGGTGGAGATACTGGCAAGCCAGCTAAAATCGGGTCGAGGTTGGACGGAGCACCTTGGTGATGAATTCCGTCAGCCCTACATGCAGCAGCTGGCTGAATTCCTTGCGGCGGAAGAGCAGGCGGGAAAGACCTTGTTCCCCGCCAGCCAGCATTGCTTCAACGCCCTGAACAGCACACCGCTGGATAAGGTGCGCGTCGTTATCCTCGGCCAGGACCCCTACCACGGCCCTGGCCAGGCCCACGGCCTGTGCTTCTCCGTGCGCCCGCACGTGGCCACGCCGCCGTCGCTGGTTAACATCTTCAAGGAAATCCACGCCGACCTCGGCATCCAGCCCCCAGACCACGGCTGCCTGCAACCCTGGGCCGAGCAGGGCGTGCTCCTTCTTAACAGCGTCCTCACCGTCGTCCAGAGCCAGGCCGGCGCCCACCAGGGCAAAGGCTGGGAAACCTTCACCGACCGCGTCATCGAAACCATCAACCGCGAGCGTGAAGGGGTGGTGTTTCTACTCTGGGGAAGCTACGCCAAGAAAAAAGGCCAACACATCGACCGCAGCAAACACCTGGTACTGGACGGCCCGCACCCATCGCCGCTAAGCGCCTACCGCGGCTTCTTCGGCTGCAAGCATTTTTCCCGGGCTAACGAGTGGTTACAGCAGAAGGGCCTGCCGACCGTTGATTGGTCTTTGCCGAACAAATCGCAGCTACTGGAACAATACGGTAAGAGCCAATCCTGAAAAATGAAGCGGCCCGAAAGAGCGGCCCCCTGGCCAGCCCCCAAAAGAACTACTGAAGAAGCGCCATAGCAGCCTCCATCTGCGCATTCAGGTCCTCTTCCTCGCTCATATCCACCTCCGGATCCAGCCCAAGACGATCAAACGCCGAAATCGTCTTCCAGTCCACCTCCGTCCAGGGATGATCCGTCCCGGCAATCAACTGCAGATTGGCAATCATCACCAAATCCGCATAATCCGCCGCAGGCACCTCACGATGAATGTTCGCGTATTCCAGAGGCACATTCTGAAGCTCCTTCGGGAAATCCCACTTCTGCAGAATCGTCGCCCCGATGCGTGGATGAATCTCATCGATCACATTGTCCAGCATGATGCTGCTGATCTGGATATCCCGGTCTTCCACATAGCGCAGAATCGGCAACACCCCGATCAAGTGAACCAGCCCGGCCAGGGTAGCCTGGTCTGCCTTCAGATTGGTGTAATGCTGTGCGAGCACGTGGCAAACCCCGGCCACCTCAGTGCTCTTCTGCCAGGTGGCACGCAGGCGCTTGTCGATCATGTCCGACGTGGCCTGGAACATCTGCTCCATGGCAAGGCCCATCGCCAAATTGCTGGTATAGGCCATGCCCAGGCGACTGACTGCCATATTCAAATTCTCAATCGCCCGGCTGCCGCGAAATAGTGGGCTGTTGCAGACTCGAATAATACGGGCTGACAGGGCCGTGTCGTTGCTGATGACCTTCACCAGGTCAATAATGGCCGAGTCTTCGTTCTCTGCGATGTCACGTACCTGGAGCGCAACTTCCGGAAGTGTCGGAAGTACCAGTTTGTCATTTTCAATGGCGTCGGTCAGGTCGGTTTTTATAGTTTCTACAATGTTGGACATAGTCAGTTTAAATCCGCCTGTTGAGTGTCACCTAGCCGGCAGGAAGATCCGGATAGGCTAATATGTTCATATATATGACGTACTTTATAGCAAATTATCGGGATTCTTCCTGTCAACTTATGTATCAGGCGTGTCGGTTTTTTCACGCTCCGGAACCAAATACGGCAGGGGGCGCAGTGACAGCGTCGCGCCAGGGGCGCTCTCGGGCACCAATGAGTTCTCCGCCGCGTTATGGCGGACAACGGCCAGAATCTCTGAGTGTTCGTCGGAGAAGCGAACAGAATTCACGACATTTCCTACTGACCGATCTCCGTCCAGCAGCGCCTCACCGGGGGCTGGCAGAGTGCCGGCTTCGTCGCATGTGTACCGGAAAAGGCTTTTCTTAAGTTGCCCCAGAAAGTGCATGCGGGCAATCACCTCCTGCCCGGTGTAGCAGCCTTTCTTGAAGTGAATGCCGCCAACATGCTGCCAGTTCAGCATTTGCGGCACAAAGCTCTCCGTGGTGGTAGCAGTGAGCGACGCTACTCCGGCGGCAATTTCGGAAGCCTGCCAATCTGCGAGAGGGCCCTTGGGAGTGTCTTTCAGTGCCTGTTGCAGTGACGCATCCAAATCACCCGTTTGCCAGAGCTCGTAGCGAGCCATGCCTTCAGCTGTGTCCATCGTGCGTATCAGGTGGCCTCCGTCGATTTTCATGGAATCGCCTGCGATCGCGAGTGCCCCGGTGTTTCCGGGCAACAGCTTTTCCGCCGCTGCTTCGCCCAGCAGCCCGACGATCCGGGCATCCGGTTCCACCTCCATCGACGTGCCACGGAACAGCATCAGGTACTTGCGAAAATGAGTCACGGTGCCGTCGGAAAGGCCGGCCGGCAGTTCCATCAATACGTCATCACCGTCCCTCACCAGCCGAGTCAGGCAATAGGCGCGCCCCTTGGGCGTACAGGCTGCCGCTCTTGGTGAAAAGCCCTGGGTGACGTCGTCAATCTGCTGGCTGAACTGCCCCTGCAGGAACTTGTCGGTGCCGGGCCCGGCTACTCGAACAATGACCCGGTCAGAGACGGAAACGCAGCAGGGCTGGCGAAGTGGATGACTGGCCAACGGGCTTTCGGTGTCTGACATGAAGCACTCCAGATTCAGTGGATTTCCTGCGTTTGGCGATCAGGTGCCTTGCTGCCAGAAGTCGGGCCCAGGCGAAGCCAGACCCGCAAGCGGCGGAAGGCATCGAAAGGTGTGTTGCGAAATCGCGGCGTGATAGCAACCAGAACAACAGGATATGTACGGGATATGGTGCCGGAGTACCGCAGTTTCAAGATCGTAAAATGGGCACCCAAACGACTTTCGCCCGCAAGGAGGACGGCGCGGTCCTGGCCTGAGCGAAAGCTCGCGTATAATTGCTGGCCCTCAACCCGTAGTCCGGTTACGGCATCCGGACCGACCAGCAGGCCTGTTCGGCGGTACTGGAAAACCGCGCCCCACAGTGAGAGGACACCTAATGCCAGAATAAGGGAGCCAAGCTCACTGGCCGCGGCGACCGTGAATAGAGTCAGGGCCAACCAGGGCAGGGCGCATAGTAACCCGACGGCGTGGGATGGAATAAGTGTCAGTTCAATCTGGTTGGACACGGTTCAGGATGAGATCAACGATGCGTTGCAGGTCGGGATCTTCCGGGCGGCTGCGCTGCATAAACCACTCGAAGATATCGGTGTCCTCGCAGTCGATCAGCTTTTGATACCGTGCCTGGTCCTCTGCGGGAAGATCACGGTAGGCCTCTTCCAGGAACGGGATCAACAGTACGTCCAGTTCCAGCATGCCACGGCGGCTATGCCAGTAGAGGCGGTTAAATTCGGTGTTGTCAGACATTGATTCTCTCTATTAACCAGTGGGCATTGGGTCGGACCGGGCCACCCCCTTCAGGGTGACGACCGTCTGTAAGTGGTGGGCGTCAGTATGGTATCCCTTGCCTCGTGCAATAGTCCGGGGAAATCCAGTGTGTAGTGCAGGCCTCGGCTTTCCCGGCGCTGCAGCGCGGAGCAGATAATCAGGTCCGCCACGGTCACCAGGTTGCGCAGCTCCAGCAGGTCGTTCGAAACCCGGTAGTTGCTGTAGAACTCGCCGATTTCCCGTTCCAGAAGATCAATCCGGTGCTTGGCTCTCTGCAGGCGTTTGGTGGTACGAACGATGCCGACATAGTCCCACATGAAATGCCGCAATTCGTCCCAGTTGTGGGAGATTACCACGTCTTCGTCGGAATCCCTTACCTGGCTTTCGTCCCAGCCCGGTGCCTGCGGAGGTTCGGGGATATCAGACTCCCGTCGTGCGATGTCTGCGGCGGCTGCCCGGCCGTACACGAGGCATTCGAGCAAGGAGTTGCTGGCCATTCGATTAGCGCCATGGAGGCCGGTAAAGGCAGCCTCACCCACCACGTAAAGCTGGTTAATATCGGTGCGGGCGCGTTCATCACTGAGGATGCCGCCACAGGTGTAGTGCGCCGCCGGCACCACCGGGATCGGCTCTTTGGTGATATCGATGCCGAACGTCAGGCATTTTTCGTGAATGGTCGGGAAGTGCTGTTTGATGAACTCGGCCGGTTTATGGCTGATATCCAGATACAGGTGATCGGCGCCCAGCCGTTTCATTTCATGGTCGATCGCGCGGGCAACGATATCCCGGGGGGCCAGTTCGCCCCGCTCATCGAAGCGATCCATAAAGCGGGAACCGTCAGGAAGCTTCAGCACGCCGCCTTCGCCTCTCACTGCTTCGGTAATCAGGAACGACTTGGCATGCGGGTGGTACAGGCACGTGGGGTGGAATTGGTTGAATTCCATGTTGCCGACACGGCATCCGGCGCGCCAGGCCATGGCAATACCGTCCCCAGAGGCTCCATCCGGATTGGTGGTATAACGATACGCCTTGCTGGCGCCGCCGGTGGCGAGGATGGTGAAACGGGCCCTGAACAGTTCGACATGATTGTCTTCCAGGTTCAATATGTACGCGCCTACGCACGCGTTTCCAGGCAACGCCAGCTTGCGATTGGTGATCAGGTCCACGGCAACTCGACGGGACATCAGGGTAATGTTGGGTCGAGCCAGGGCCTGGGACGTCAAGGTGGTGGAAACAGCGTGACCGGTGGCATCGGCTGCGTGGATAATGCGGCGGTGGCTATGCCCGCCCTCTCGTGTCAGGTGGTACTGGGACTGGTCATCGCGGGTAAAGGTAACCCCGCTGTCGATCAGCCAGTTGATGCTCTCGCGGCCATGCTCGACCGTAAACCGGACAGCGTCCTCATGGCAGAGACCGCCCCCGGCGTTGAGGGTGTCGCTGACGTGATTCTCAAGGGAGTCTTCGTCGCCCAATACGGCTGCAATGCCGCCCTGGGCCCAGAGCGTTGCGCCGCTGCTGATATCGGCCTTGCTGATGACGGCGATCCGCAAGTGCTCGGGCAAGTTCAGGGCAGCAGTGAGACCGGCAGCACCGCTGCCGACAATCAGGACATCGAATTCGTAGGACTGTGGCATCGGGTCGTAATCGCGGGCCATAATGTGGATGTGTATTGAACTAAACTTTGCGCTCGCTGTCTATTTGGCCTGACGGGGTGCTCCCGGATAAACGGGAGCTTTGTAGACTCATCGGATGCCGGACAGCAGCATGATTCCATTAAATAGCAGGCAAGTGGGCCAGACGGTCAAACGCTATGGCAACTCCGGCACTCCGTCCATGAATGCGGATACAGATAGGCACAAGGAAGACAACAGCGAAAGCCAGACCGACCTTCAACTGGTAAAAAAGGTCCGTCATGGTGATCGGCCTGCGTTTGATCTTCTGGTCGTCAAATATCAGTCCCGGGTCGCGTCGATTATCAGTCGCTATGTCTACGACAGCCAGGAGGTGATGGACCTTACCCAGGAAACCTTCGTCAAGGCGTACCGGGCGATTGACCGTTTTCGGGGAGACAGCGCGTTCTACACCTGGCTTTACCGGATCGCCGTGAATACGGCCAAGAATTTCCTGGAGTCACGGGGGCGTCGTCCGCAGGGCAGTGCCGATGCGGGTGAGGCCGAGAACTATGACGACGGTTCGAGGCTCAGGGACAATGCGTCTCCAGAGAAGCTGTTGCAGCGGGACCAGTTGCAGAGCGCGCTCGGAGTGGCAATATCAAACCTGCCTGAGGAGCTCCGATCTGCATTTTTGCTCAGGGAGTACGATGGGCTGAGCTACGAAGACATCGCCGGTATTCTCGAATGCCCCATCGGCACAGTAAGGTCACGAATATTCAGGGCACGGGATGCAGTGGATCGCCACCTGGGCCCCTTATTAAATGATTCCCGGACGTAGTGAGGTTGCATCCTATGGATGATCGTCTCAAAGAAACGCTGTCGGCAATGATGGATGACGAGGCAGATGAGTTGTCGGTTCGCAGGCTGCTGTCACACGCTGAGCAGGATCAGGTTCGTTCGCAGTGGCAACGTTGGCAGCAGGTGCGGGATCTGATGCATCAGGGCGGTGTGGCACCAGAGGCTGTGGATGTCAGCGCCGGTGTCAGGGATGTTCTGGATGGCAGCGGTGCCGTGCCGCCTGCTGCGACAGTCGGATCTATTTCCCGCCGGGACAAAAACTGGCACTGGCCAGCGGTTGCCATGGTCACATTGGCGGCGGTGATTGGTTTTGGCGCCGGTGCTGGTTGGGAGTCCACCGACGACGATGGAACGATTGCAGCAGCGGGCGTTTCGGAAGAACAGGAAATGCAGGAGTCGGCGGTCGAGCCTGTGCCGGAGGTGGCATTGCAAGGATTGGATGAGGAACAGTGGGAACACCTTAGCCGCTATCTTCTTGAGCATGCCCAACACAACAGTGTAGGAGCTGGCCGGGGCTCGGTTGGTTATGCGCGGGTTGTTAGTGCCTCCGGGCCAGGGTATTGACGCTTCATGATCGCAGGACACTGGCTGGAGTTGAACGGCTGATGGGCAGAATCGCTATGGCAATCCGGAGTCGATTCCCTGGAACCAGGTACGGGCTGGTCATGTTGACGTTGCTCGCCGTTCTGATGGGGCAGGTGTCTGCCGATACGGTGGAGAATGCCGGGAAGAATGAAGAGCGCGCCGAATATTGGCTAGATCGCCTTGGTCCTTCTCTCAATATGACGTCTTATCGCGGCGTCTTTGTGTATGCCCGGGGCGATCAGGTCAGTTCGATGCAGATTGCGCATCGATATCGGGATGGCATGGTGGAAGAGCGGCTGGTCCTGCAGGACGGAGCCAGCGGCGAAATTGTACGAAAGGGAATGCGGGTTGTCTGTGTGCTTCCTGACCATGGACGTATCCAGTTGGATCAGGTTATTCCGTCGGGCCCTTTTGCTGAGGCGTTTTCCAACCAGTTGATGCCGGTCAGTCAATGGTATCAGCCGGAGCTGGTGGGTGATGATCGTATCGCTGGTTACGACGTGGTCAAGCTTGGGCTCAGGGCAAGGGATGATCTTCGATACAGTCACCAGTTGTGGCTGGAAAAGTCCACCGGTCTGTTGGTGAAAAGTCATGTGCGTTCCGTCAGTGGTGAGGTGCTGGAGCACTTCCAGTTTACCAGCCTTGAAATAACGGACTCCCTCCCGGATAGCGAATTTATCGTGCGAACAGAGGGTGAGGCCATCGAGCGGAAGCTGGACCCGGAGCATACCTCGTCTCCCGCGGCGCGGATGGATGGCTGGACGCTTAAGTGGCGCCCGGATGGCTTTGTGCCCGCCGCTGCGCCGCGATCAGGCAAAGGGCAGGCGGTGGCGTTCTCGGATGGGCTGGCAGCCTTTTCGGTGTTTGTGGAACCAGCACGGAAGATGGCAATGCCCACCGGCGCTTCGCGAATTGGTGCCACCACGGTGTATATGAAACAGCTCAGTGTGGATAATGTCGCTTTTTTCGTGACCGTGGTTGGGGAAATTCCGCCGACGACTGCCCGTAAGGTGGCCGAGTCGGTGGCGGTTGACGACACCCTGGCATTCGGCGGGGGCCGGAAATGATTACGGAAATCGGTAGGGTAGTCGGTGTTGCGGGCGACCGGGTGTGGGTTCAGACCATTCGCACCAGCGCCTGTGAAAGCTGTTCGGCACGCCACGGTTGTGGTCAGCGTGCACTGGCGGGTGTCTCAGGCGGCAGGGCCAATCAGGTTCTGGTGGCCAACAGCCTTGGCGCCAGGGTGGGTGATGAGGTGACGGTGGCCATTGATGAGTCTGCGCTACTTGGTGCCTCCCTGCTGGTTTACGCCGTGCCATTGGTGTTGATGGTGGTCGGAGCTGTTCTGGGGCACCAGTTATCGGTGGGTCATGCAGCCAATGAAATCGTCGCCATGATCGGCGCTGCACTGGGGCTTGCACTTGGGTTTCTGGCGGCTCGCCGAGGGCAGTCGCGCACAGCGGGAGCTTGGGAGCCGACGCTGATGGATGTCAGGCAGGCATCAGTTGCTTCCCCGGAATGATGCTCCTGCAGGCTCTGTTGAAATTGCCGGCTTTGACCGCACATTGAGTTTACAACGTCCGCTGAACAGGGGGTCTTTAATGCCTGAAGTAAAGAACGATCAAGACATACAGTGCCGGCCTCAACATCGGGGTTCCATGGCGTTTACCTTGTATCTGTTGTGTCTTCTTGTGCCGTTGTCGCTGGCACAGTCAGCCGCAGCGCGCAGCCTCCCGGACTTTACCGAGCTGGTCGAAGAAAACTCCAATGCGGTCGTGAACATCAGCACTACCACGGAGGCAAAGTCGGCCGGACGTGGTGGCTCAAACGGTCTTCCCTTCAATGATCGACAGCTTGAGCAGTTGCCTGAGTTTTTCCAGGACTTCTTCCGCGGTCCTCAGTCACCATTTGGCGGCAGCCCTGGCGGATCAGCCCCGCGTCAGTCAATGGGATCCGGGTTTATTGTTTCCAATGACGGCTATGTGTTGACCAATAATCATGTGGTGGAAGGGGCCGACGAAATCATCGTGCGCCTCAATGACCGTCGTGAGTTGCCCGCCAAACTGGTTGGCACTGATCCACGTTCGGACATGGCGGTCCTCAAGATTGAGGGCGGCGGCGACTTGCCCGTGGTTCGGGTCGGGCGTTCCAATGACCTGAAAGTGGGTGAGTGGGTCTTGGCTATCGGCTCGCCCTTTGGCTTTGATTACACGGTAACAGCTGGCATTGTCAGCGCCCTGGGCCGCTCACTGCCATCGGAAAACTACGTTCCGTTTATCCAGACCGATGTCGCTATCAACCCGGGTAATTCTGGCGGACCGTTGTTCAACCTGGACGGCGAGGTTGTGGGTATTAACTCCCAGATCTACACCCGCTCGGGTGGTTTCATGGGTGTGTCCTTCGCCATCCCCATAGACGATGCCATGAATGTGTTTCGGCAGATCAGGGACAACGGATCGGTGTCCCGTGGTTGGTTGGGTGTGCTGATACAGGAAGTTAATCGTGATCTGGCGGAATCATTTGGCCTGAAGCGCCCTCGTGGTGCCCTGGTTGCAGAGGTGATGGCGGGCTCACCAGCCGAGAAAGCTGGACTGCAGGCGGGTGATATTGTGCTCGAATACGAGGGCGAAGACGTCACACTGTCTTCGGATCTTCCGCCGATGGTAGGGCGCACTCCGGTCGGTGAAACGGCCACCATGGAAGTCATGAGGGAAAGCCGACAGATTACACTGGACGTTGAAATTGGCAAGTTGCCGGAAGAAGGTTCGGAACAGGCATCCGCTGCGGCTCCCGGCAATAATGGCCCGTCATCGGCGCCCCTGGGGATGGCTGTTGAGCCCCTGCCGGCTGAACTCCAGGATTCACTGGGGGTATCCGGAGGTGTGCTTGTGACAGATGTTGCCCGCGGGCCGGCACTTGATGCGGGTATCCGTCCACGGGACGTGATCACCGAACTGAACCGCCGCAAGGTCACCTCCGTCGAGGATTTTCGTGAGGCGGTGTCATCTTTGCCGAACGACAGTGCCGTATCGGTGCGGGTTGTTCGCCAGGGGCGGGCCACTTATCTGGTCATGAAGCCCTGACGGTTGATCCGCCGGCCCGGATCGGCGGACACAAAATGGTACAAAACTGAGAGCCCTGCTGGGGGTCGTTTAAACGACAGCCAGTGGGGCTTTTGTTATACTTGCCAAAATAATCAGATTACTGGCCACGGATCGGACCTGCACGAAAATGATGAACAGAAAGGAACTTCCCCTCCGGAAACTGCTCCAGCTCCGCTATTCGTGGGCCGCTTGGCTGGTGCTGATTGCCTCTCTCGCTGTCACGGCTCTGTTGTGGCAAGTTTCTATTCGCCTGGTCGAAGATCGCACCGAAGCTCGCTTCAAAACACAGTCTCTACAGCTACGAACCGCCATTGAAGAGCGCCTGCTGAACTATGAGCAGGTATTGGCGGGCAGTGCGGGCCTGTTTGCCGTTGCCGGTGAAGTGGATAGGGACGACTGGCGGGAATATGTCAACAACGTGGATATCAACCGGTATTACCCGGGGATCCAGGGCATCGGCTACGTGAAGAGGATTGGTGTCCGACAGATGGCGGATCATATCGCGTCGGTCCGGAAGGACGGTGTCCTCAATTACCTCGTGACGCCTCTTGGTACAGGGCCGGATTACTACCCCATGGTGTATCTGGAGCCCGGAACCGAGAGGAATCGCAAGGCACTTGGTTACGACGCCTTCAGTGATCCGGTGCACCGGCACGCCATGGCGCGGGCACGGGACAGTGCCAAACCCAAAGTGACGGGTAAAGTCGTGTTGGTTCAGGAGGAAGTGGCGGAGGATCAGGCCAGTTTCCTGATGTATTACCCGGTTTATCAAGGTAGGGAAGTACCTGAAAGTCGTGTTGAGCGGCAGATGATGCTCGCCGGCTATGTGTTCAGTGCCTTTCGGATGAACACTCTGCTCGATGGCATCGTCGGCCTGATTTCGCCATTCCTGGATGTGAAGATATACGACAACGGGGAGGTTTCTCGGGATACCCAGATGTATGGGTCAAACCTGGGCTCCCTGGATGAGGATTTCAGTTTTGAAATGAGCCAGACCATCACCCACGGTGGGCGTGACTGGCTGTTGCAGACTCGTTCCACCCCAGCGTTTGACTACCTTGCTTCTGATCCGCGGCCGCCCATCGTTCTTGGTTCCGGCATTGTTATCAGTTTGCTGATGTTCCTGTTCGTATTAACCATGATTCGCGGCCGAATCATGGCGCAGATCGGTGCCGGCCGCTACCGGGCTATTACCGAAGGTGCCGCCAACGTGACTCTTGTGCTGGATAGTGATGGCACGCCGCGTTACGCCAGTCCGTCCAGCTATGACATTTTGGGCTTCGACCCCGATAAGGTTTATGGCCTGGAGTTGGCGTCCCTTGTGCATGCCGATGACTGGCTGCAGTTAAAGTCAGGGTTTGATGAAGCGGTCAAATCGCCTGGGAAGCAAATGCCGGTGATCCGTGGCCGTATACGCGATTCGCAAGGCCAATGGCGGGATATGGAAGGTACGTTCACCGCCATGCTGACCGTGCCTGGCGTAAATGGGGTGGTGTTGAGCCTTCGTGACCTGACTCAGTTGAAAGCCGCACAGACGGAACTGCACCGCTTGGCGTTCTACGATCCGTTGACCGGGCTTGCCAATCGCCAGCTGTTCCGTGACCGACTGAACCACGTGGTGCGCAGAAGTCGTCGCAGTGAAGAGCCGGCCGCCTTGATGTTCCTGGATCTTGACGGTTTCAAGCGTATCAACGATACCCTCGGCCACGATAGTGGCGACGAGTTGTTGAAGCAGGTATCCCAGTGGTTGACCGGTTGCGTGCGGGAGGAGGATTCAGTAGCCCGTTTGGGTGGCGACGAGTTCGTGGTGCTATTGTCACGGATTAATGGTCCCGATGCCGCTGGCAAGGTGGCCGAAGCCATTCTGCGGAGGCTGTGCCAGCGGATTCGTCTCAACGATCACGAAGTAGGGGTTACTGTCAGTATCGGTATTACCATGATTCCTCATGACAGCGAGGACCCCGGTACGCTGATGAAGTACGCCGACCTGGCTATGTACCGGGCCAAGGAGATGGGGCGTAACACCTACCAATTCTTTACCCCGGCCATGAACATCAAGGCCGCCAGACGTCTGCTTCAGCAGGAAGAACTGGCAACGGCGCTGGAAGGCGATCGGTTTGTGCTGCATTACCAGCCCAAGGTGGATCTTGAGAGCGAGCGGGTGATCGGCGTAGAGGCCTTCCTGCGCTGGCATCACCCCGAGAAGGGGCTGGTCAGCGCCCAGCAGTTCATTACTCTGGCCGAGGAAACGGGCCTGATTATACGCTTGGGCGAATTGGCGCTGAGGCAGGCGTGTATTCAGGTTCAGGCCCTTGAACGGGCCGGTTTTGAGTCACTGAAAATGGCGGTCAACCTGTCCGTGCGCCAACTGATGGATTCCGGATTTCTGGATATGATGCGCAAGGTGATTACCGAAACGGGCGTGTCACCAGAACGGCTTGAGCTTGAAATGCCGGCGGAGCTCCTGAATGAAGACCCGCGCATGCTGAGAGAGCTCCTCATGTCCCTGCACGACATGGGGGTCTGCCTTATCCTGGATGATTTTGGCACCGGTTCCTGTTCACTGGTGGCGCTCCAGCAGCTGCCGCTGGACGTTATCAAGATTGATCATCGTTTCATTCGCGACATCCCCTACAACGTCAGTGCAACCGATGTCGCCTCGGCGGTGGTTGCCCTGGCCAGAAAATTGCACTTGACCGTTGTTGCCGAGGGCGTGGAAACACCGCAGCAGTTGAGCTTCCTCAAAAGCGTTGGTTGCGCCCAGTGCCAGGGCAACCTGTTCAGTTACCCGCTGGACGAAGATGCGCTTATCGGCTTCCTTATTAGGCAATATGAGCGGCCGCTGATCTCCTGATCATGGCAATAGCGGCCGGTAACCGGTAAAATCACGCCGTCGCCGGACTCCGGCAACGGCCCTTCCGGGCTCAATCCTTCGTCTTTTGCGAGTATTCATTGTCTGTGACTGAACTGAGCCGAATCCGAAATTTTTCGATTATCGCCCACATTGACCATGGTAAATCCACTCTGGCGGACCGCTTTATCCAGATCTGTGGTGGCCTGACAGAACGTGAGATGGCTGAGCAGGTCCTTGATTCCATGGACCTTGAGCGTGAGCGTGGTATTACCATCAAGGCCCAGAGTGTGACACTGAACTACAAGGCTCGGGACGGCATCGAATACAAGCTTAACTTCATCGATACACCCGGCCACGTCGACTTTTCCTATGAAGTGTCTCGCTCTCTCTACGCCTGTGAAGGTGCTTTGCTGGTAGTGGATGCCGGCCAAGGTGTTGAGGCCCAGTCCGTCGCCAACTGTTACACCGCCATTGAACAGGGTTTGGAAGTGGTTCCGGTGCTTAACAAGATGGACCTGCCGCAGGCAGAGCCGGACCGCGTAGCCCAGGAAATCGAGGACATCATCGGCATCGAAGCTACGGACGCTGTTCGATGCAGCGCCAAGAGTGGCCTGGGTGTCGAGGATGTCCTTGAGGATCTGATCAAGAAAATTCCTCCTCCCAAAGGTGACCGCAGTGCGCCGTTACAGGCGTTGATTATTGACTCCTGGTTCGACAACTACCTGGGGGTCGTGTCGCTGGTCAGGGTGACCGAAGGCACCCTCAAGAAAGGTGACAAGATCGTCATGAAGTCGACGGGCAAGGCCTGGAATGCTGACAAGGTCGGTATCTTCAATCCCAAACCCAAAGACACGGATATTCTGGAATCCGGGGACGTTGGCTTTGTGGTGGCCGGCATAAAGGACATTCATGGTGCTCCGGTGGGTGACACCATCGTTCAGCAGAAAGGCTCGGAAGACATTCCGATGTTGCCCGGCTTCAAGAGAGTTAAACCCCAAGTCTACGCTGGCCTGTTTCCAGTCAGTTCAGATGACTATAACGATTTCCGGGATGCCCTTGAAAAGCTGACTCTGAACGACGCCTCACTGTTTTTCGAGCCAGAGAGTTCGGACGCCCTCGGGTTCGGTTTCCGTTGTGGTTTCCTGGGGATGCTCCACATGGAGATCATCCAGGAGCGGCTGGAGCGCGAATACGACATCGACCTGATTACGACCGCCCCGACGGTTATCTATGAAGTCGTTACCAAGCAGGGTGAGACCCTGTCGGTGGACAACCCATCCAGTCTTCCGGATATTGGGTCTATCGAAGAAATGCGTGAGCCAATCGTGGAGGCGAGCATTCTGGTGCCCCAGGAACACCTCGGCAACGTGATTGCCCTGTGTGAGGAGAAGCGTGGCATTCAGAAAAACATGCACTTTATGTCCACCCAGGTTCAGGTGACTTACGAGTTGCCGATGGCCGAGGTGGTGCTGGACTTTTTCGACCGGATCAAGTCCGCCAGTCGCGGGTTCGCATCACTGGACTATCAGTTTGTGCGGTTCCAGGCGGCCAATCTGGTGCGCCTGGATGTGCTGATCAATGGCGAGCGAGTGGACGCCCTGGCGTTGATTGTCCATAAGGATCAGTCCCACTATCGGGGGCGCGCCCTGATTGACAAGATGAAAGAGCTGATCCCACGCCAGATGTTCGACATCGCCATCCAGGCGGCGATCGGGAATCAGGTGGTAGCGCGGGTGACCGTCAAGGCGCTTCGCAAGAACGTCACCGCCAAGTGTTACGGTGGCGACGTCAGCCGGAAGAAGAAACTGCTGCAGAAGCAGAAAGAAGGCAAGAAGCGCATGAAGCAACTGGGCAATGTTGAGGTGCCTCAGGAAGCATTCCTTGCCGTATTGAAAGTGGATAACTAAAAGGCACCTGAATGGATATTGATTTTCCCCTGGTTCTGGTTGTTTTGACGTTTGCAACGGGGCTGATCTGGTTGTTGGACGTTGTATTTCTGCGCAAACGCAGGCTCGCGGTCGCAGAAGGCGCCAGCGGGGAGGTTGAGGCTGAGGAAGAGCCGAAGGAACCCTACCTCGTCGATCTTAGCCGTTCATTCTTCCCGGTGCTGGCGGTAGTGCTGGTCCTGCGCTCGTTTCTGGTGGAGCCTTTCCAGATCCCGTCCGGCTCCATGTTGCCTACCCTGGAGGTCGGAGACTTCATCCTCGTTAACAAATACGCCTACGGGCTTCGCTTGCCGGTAGCTGGTACCAAGGTCCTCTCGGTGGATGACCCCCAGCGTGGTGACATCATGGTGTTCCGCTATCCGGAAGATGGCAGCACCAATTACATCAAACGGGTGGTTGGGCTGCCGGGCGACCGTATTCGATATGAAAATCGGGAGCTGTTTATCAACGGCGATAAAGTGGAGGCACGCTTTGTCGCCCGTCTGCCACCGGTGGAGCTGAGGCGTGAAGACTTGGGCGAAGTTGAGCACGACATCTTCCTGACCCTGGGGCGCACGGGGCGCTCTGGAGAAGGCGAGTGGGTGGTGCCGGAAGGCGAGTATTTCGTGATGGGTGATAATCGGGACAACAGTAATGACAGTCGTTATTGGGGCTTTGTTCCGGACGAAATGGTCGTTGGCAAGGCGTTCGCGATCTGGATGCACTGGCAATCGCTCACCAGTCTGCCATCCTTTGACCGTGTGGGCGGTTTGGAATAAGTGCGTTGTTATTCAGGGGTGTATCTAACATGAAGAAGAACAGTCTTTCCTCCATGCACAGGCAGTCGGGTGCATCGGCGCTCGTTATCATGATTATGGTGCTCTTTTTCGGTGGCTTGCTGACGCTGGCCATCAAGTTGGGGCCTGCGTATCTTGATGACATTACCATTCAGGAAGCGCTTGAGAGTCTGGAAGGGACAGAGGATCTTTCCACGATGGGCCCCGCGCAGGTGAGAAGTCTGATTAACAAGCGCCTGAGCGTGAATAATGTTCGCGGTTTTGATGAAAAGAATATCACCGTCCAGAAAGACGGCGATCTGGTTATCATCAATGTGGATTACGAAGTCCGCAATAACCTGTTCCGTAATGTGGATACCATTATCCACTTTCAACATGAGTATGAGATGAAGGGCAAGTGAGTTCGCAACCGGATCTCGAGCAGTTACAGCGACGCATTGGCTATCAGTTCAAGACGCCTGAGCGGCTGTTGCTGGCGCTGACCCATAGAAGTTTTGGCAACCAGAACAACGAGCGCCTTGAATTCCTGGGCGATTCCATCGTTAACATGGTTATTGCTGAATATCTGTACCTGCATTTTGAAAAAGCCCGGGAAGGCCAGTTAAGTCGTCTTCGGGCCCGTATGGTCAAGGGTGTCACCCTGGCTGAAATTGGTCGTGAATTCGAGTTGGGCAAGTATCTCAGGCTGGGTTCCGGTGAAATGAAGAGTGGTGGTTTCCGTCGTGAATCCATCCTTGCCGACGCTGTTGAATCCATCATCGGTGCCATATACCTGGACAGTGATTTTCACACCTGTCGGGAACAGATTTTGCGCTGGTTTGAGGTGCGCCTTCAGAAGCTGGATCTGCAGGATACCCAGAAAGATCCCAAAACCCGGCTTCAGGAGTACTTGCAGTCACGGCAGTTTCCGCTGCCACGCTATGACGTCATTTCCGTGGACGGTGAAGCCCACGCCCAGACGTTCCATGTTTCCTGTGCCCTGCCATCGCTGGACCGAAAAACGACCGGCACTGGCAATAGCCGTCGAATTGCCGAGCAGCAGGCCGCCCGCAATGCCCTTAAGCAACTGGGTGTGGAGAATGACTGATGAATGATGTGACCCGCCCGGAAAATCCGGACAGCCGTTGTGGTTTTGTGGCGATAGTCGGCCGGCCCAATGTGGGCAAGTCCACATTGCTGAACCACATTCTTGGCCAGAAACTCAGTATCACGTCCCGTAAGCCCCAGACTACACGCCATCAGGTATTGGGTATCAAGACCGAAGGCCCGGTTCAGGCAATCTACGTGGATACACCGGGCATGCACGAGGAAGAGCCCCGTGCCATTAACCGGTATATGAACAAGGCGGCGACATCGGCCCTCAAGGATGTCGATGTCGCTGTGTTTGTTGTCGACCAGATGGCGTGGACGACGGCGGATGAAATGGTTCTGGAAAAACTCAGTAGTCTGAAGTGTCCTGTGATCCTGGCGGTGAACAAGGTCGATCGTATTGAGAATCGCGAGGCGCTATTGCCCCATCTGGATATGCTGTCCCGAAAGCGCGAGTTTGCCGAAATCATTCCTTTGTCGGCACTGAAGGAGATGAATCTGGATCCTCTGGAGGCTGCGGTCAGTCGGTTCCTGCCGGAAAGTGTGCACTTTTACCCGGATGACCAGATCACGGATCGCAGCGAACGCTTTATGGCCTCCGAAATGGTGCGGGAGAAGATTACCCGGCAATTGGGGGCAGAGCTGCCGTACTCCGTGGCGGTCGAAATCGAAGAGTTTCGCAAGGATGGTAAAACCCTTCACATTTCTGCGCTGATACTGGTAGAACGTGAAGGCCAGAAAAAGATCATTATTGGCGACAAGGGCGAACGCCTGCGCCGCATCGGTCAGGAAGCCAGAACGGATATGGAGCGCCTGTTCGATAGTAAAGTCATGCTGAGGCTCTGGGTCAAGGTCAAGCGGGGTTGGGCGGACAGTGACCGGGCATTGAAAAGCCTGGGTATGAACGACTTCTGAGGCGTCTATGACGGGGCCAATGCAACAGGAGCCCGCGTATGTCCTTCACCGCCGGCCCTGGCGCGAAACCAGTCTGATGGTGGATGTGTTTTCCCTCAACGCGGGTCGGGTAACGGTGGTCGCCCGTGGTGGCAACAGTGCAAAGAGCCCGCTCAAAGCACAGTTGCAGCCTTTCCAGCCTCTGCTGCTGGACTGGACTGGGCGCAGCGACCTGAAGACGCTGACCCAGGCGGACGTTCGCTGCGGCCCCTCCCTGAAACGCACTCTCTCCCTATACAGTGGCCTTTACGTCAACGAGCTATTGCAGCGACTGCTGCCGATGGCCGATCCTCATCCCCAGCTGTTCGCTTCGTACATTGACGTGATTGCCGAGTTGTCGGAAGCCAATGATGTTGAGCCGGTCCTGCGTCGTTTTGAACAATCCTTTGCCGCCGAACTGGGCTATGATTTCGCCTGGGACGAGACCACGGATACCGGGCAGCCAGTCGAGGCCGCGGGACTTTATTGCTATGATCCGGAGCAGGGGATTCTGGCTGCCCCCTCTCCAGGTGCCAGGCTCCAGAACCTGCCAGGCGGCACACTGTTGGCGTTGGCCTCCGGCGATCTTGAGGCTGCTGAATGCCGGCGCGTTGCCAAGCGGGTAACGAGAGTGCTTGTAGATTATCTGTTGCAGGGCAAGGTGCTCCATAGCCGAAGTCTGTTCAGTCATCATCGAGGAGATCGCAATGACCTCTAGCGCAATGAAGCCCAGAGTTTTGCTGGGTGTGAATATTGACCATGTTGCTACCTTGCGTCAGGCCAGGGGGACCCGGTATCCGGATCCGGTACAGGCGGCGATTCTGGCGGAAGAGGCGGGCGCCGATGGTATCACCATCCATCCTCGCGAAGATCGCAGGCATATCCAGGATCGTGACGTGCTTTTGCTGAAGGAAATCCTCACTACCAAGATGAACCTGGAAATGGCGGTCACTGATGCCATGCTGGCATTTGCCGAGCAGGTGCGGCCGGAATGTGTATGCCTGGTGCCGGAGAAGCGCGAAGAATTGACGACTGAGGGCGGCCTGGATGTGGACGGCCAGGAGGCGCGGGTGGCCAAAGCCTGTGACCGGTTGGCAAAGGTTGGTGCCGAGGTCTCATTGTTTATCGACCCGGATGTGACGCAGATTGATGCGGCAGTCCGTTGCGGTGCGCCGGTGGTGGAACTGCACACGGGGGAATACGCGGAAGCGACAGATCCTCAAATTGTCGAGACAGCTTTTAACACCTTGCTCGCGGCGGTGACCTACGCCCGCAAGAAAGGGTTGGTGGTCAACGCCGGCCACGGGCTGCACTACCACAACACTGAGCGCGTTGCCGCCATCGCGGGTATCAACGAACTGAACATTGGCCATGCCATTATTGCCAGGGCGGTGTTTACCGGGCTTAAAGAGGCGGTAAAGGATATGAAAGCAATCCTCGAAAGCGCCCGAGCCTAAGGCGCTGATCGTCCTTCAGTCCACGGTTGCCTGCTGAGGGTTCTGCTGCCGGAACAACTGCTGCCAGTCAGTCTGTTCGCTCCAGGTCTGCAAGCGCTCCATGGCCACTAGCAATTGATCTTTCTGGTATTCCATGTCTGGCGCTGCGCATTTCAAGGCGGTTTCCAATTGGTTTGCAGCAGCGCGTAATTCCGGCACACCACAGTAACGCGTTGCACCATGCAGTTTGTGGACGCACTCCAGAAGCTCATCCATGTCGCCTTTGCTCCAGAGTGCAGGCACTTGGTCGATATCGGTATGGATCTGTTCGACCAGCATGCTGAACAGTTCCTCAGCCAGATCTGCTTTTCCGGCGGCCAGCTGTATGCTTTCGGCCACGCTGACACAGTCAGGCTGTTTCTTCCTGGTCGATGGGCGAACCGAGCGGCGTGTATCGCGTACTTCGGGTACCGGCAGGTGTCCACCATCCGGGTCGGGGCGGCAGGTATAGCCAGTGTAGTCGTGAATAATGTCGATCAGCTGGCTGTTGCTGATGGGTTTGGCCAGGTAGCCATCGAATCCCTGCTGGATCAGGCGGTCCTGCTCCTCAGCAAGGGCATGGGCTGTGAGCGCAATGATCGGAGTACGATGGCTGGTGCCATCCAGGCTTCGCAATCTCTCCGTGGTTTCCACCCCATCCATTCCGGGCATCTGCAGATCCATGAATACCAGGTCGAACGAGTGTTGGCGGGCCTTGCTCAGAGCTTCAAAGCCGCTGGTTGCGCCCTCCGCCACAACGCCGCAGTCGTTGAGCAGGGTCATTACCAGCTTCAGGTTGGCATCGTTATCGTCCACCGCCAGCACCCTGGGCACGCGTGTTGATTGGGCCGGCAGCTCACGGCTAATGGCAGGGGAATGGTCCGGTAACGGGCGTTGCCGGTTGCTGATACCGTGCACCAGCAACAACAATTCGTCATACAGGGAATCGCGGCAGACTGGCTTGGTCAGGTGACCACTGGCCAGCCCCGACAGTGGTGTATCGTGGGTTTCAAGGGTGGGGGTCAACAGCAGTGTACGGCAATCCCGCTCCAGCTCCAGGGATCTCACCAACGAACAATACTGGCTTGAATTCAGCAAGTGACGGGTGATGCCAACAACCGCAACGGCGTAGCCGGACTGCTCTTTTTGGGCTTCCTCGATCTGTTCCTGCATGGCACCTGGTGATGATACCCGGTCTACCGTCATGCCCCATTCCCGGAGCATGTGTTCCACCGCCAGGCCGGTGGTTTTCTGTTGATCCAGATAGATGGCCCTTTCACCATGAAGCGCGTCTTTGGGCGCGATGGCTTCGCCGGTGGAAGACAGTTCCGAGGTCAGAGTAAACCAGAATGTGGATCCTTTGCCCAGCTCACTCTCAAGCCCGATTTTACCGCCCATTTCCTCAACCAGGCGCTTGGAGATCGCAAGCCCCAACCCGGTCCCCCCGTACTGGCGAGCAGTGGAAGCGTCGGCTTGGCTGAAGGCGTTGAACAGGGATTGCTGCTGAGCGCGTGAGAGCCCAACACCGGAATCGGTAATGCTGAGCCTCAGGGTGATCCGGTTGCTTTCTTTATCTTCTTCTTCAAGGCTGGCACGCAGAACCACTTCACCGGTCTGGGTGAACTTGATGGCATTGTTGACCAGGTTGGTGATCACCTGCTTTACCCGCAGTGGATCACCCATGATGTTGTCAGGTACATCGTTGTAGACCAGTGGCACCAGGTCCAGGTTCTTGCTATGGGCTGCCGGGGCCAGCATGACCATGACTTCTTCTACGATGTCCCGGAGCTGGAAGGGAATACGGTCGAGGATGAGTTTGCCGGCCTCGATCTTGGAGAAATCCAGAATGTCGTTGATGATGGTTAGCAGGATTTCAGACGATTTGCGGATAGTGCTCAGGTGATCCCGCTGCTGCCGCGGTAGCGGGCTTTTCAGCAGTAACTCGGTAAAGCCGATGATGCCATTCAGAGGAGTACGGATCTCGTGGGACATGTTGGCCAGAAATTCCGACTTGATGCGGCTGGCTTCCAGGGCTTCCTTGCGGGCGAAATCCAGTTCGATGTTCTGGATTTCGATGGTTTCCAGGGTTTCCCTCAGGTCTTCCGTGGCCTGGTCAATGTTCTGCTGCATCTCTGCCTGGGCTTTGCTCAGTTCTCCCGCCATGGCGTTCAGGCCGGATTCCAGTTGCTCAAATTCCGGGCCGGCGCGGGTATAGACGCGGGTGTCCAACTTGCCTTCCTTGAGTTTGGCCACCGCCTCATTGAGTTCAAAGACCGGATCGGTAAATGAGCGGCTCATGCGCAGCGCGATCATCAGGCTGAGCAGTACGCCGCCTAACACGAGCAACAGGGAAATCAGCAGTGCTTTATAAGTCTCCTTCTCGGTGCGTATGTGGGACATCTCCACGGTTACCCAGCCGATCGGTTTCTTACCCGCGCCCACGTTCTGGCGGGAATCCGGGTCCAGCATGCTTTCGATCATCAGGTCCTGAAGATAGACGGGTGTCACGAAAACGGTACTGTCGGAGCGGGTAACCCGTGCCGCTTCTTCGCCCGTCAACGCGTCCTTGCTAATATCATCGGAGCTACCTGGGCCTGTATGCAGCAGTCGGTTATGCTCGCTGTCGAAGAAGGTAATAGAGCGCACATCCTGCTCTTCAAGGAGGGCGTTGGATAAGCTGCTGAGCAGGCTTCGGTTGGCGGTGAACAGGCCGTATTCCGAGCCGGCCGACAACTGCCGTGAAAGTGACTCGCCACGGTCCTGCAGGAGGCTCTCAATGTTGTTGACCCAGCTGTAGGTGAAGAAAAGCCCCAGCATCAAAGTGGTCAGAAGGGTGGGGACGAGTGTCACCACCAGTACTTTTTTGCGTATGCCCCAGCGCCGCATAGTGAGTTCCCGATTGACGTCGCCGGCCTGATGTCCGGCATTCTTCCCTGTCAGAATAGTTGATTCCACGCAGTCTGGCCGTAATGGCGTCCCCGGATATAGCCCACAGTCATGGATATAGCGAGAAGCTGTATTGGGAGACTGCGGCTATTCCGCGTATCATGCGAATCCGGAGTGTATCACAGGCTTGTATCGTCGGCGTTACCGGCTGGCGGCGGGTTCCGGAAGAATTGAGGAAGATTACAACATGCATTTCCCGACCATCGAAGATTATGTAGGGCATACGCCTCTTGTGCGTCTGCAGCGGCTTCCGGGCGAAACCAGCAATGTCATTCTGGCCAAGCTTGAGGGTAACAACCCCGCCGGCTCGGTGAAAGACCGTCCTGCCATCAGCATGATCCAGGAAGCGGAACGCCGGGGGGAGATCAAACCGGGCGACACCCTGATCGAGGCCACCAGTGGAAATACCGGAATTGCTCTGGCGATGGCGGCAGCCATCAAGGGCTACCGTATGGTGCTGATCATGCCAGCAAATATGAGCGAGGAGCGTCGGGCATCGATGCGCGCCTATGGGGCGGAAATTGTCACCGTCACCAAAGAAGAAGGCATGGAAACCGCTCGCGACCTGGCCCAACAGATGGAAGCGGAAGGCAAGGGCAAAGTACTGGATCAGTTCGCCAACCAGGACAACCCTCTGGCTCATTACCGCACCACCGGCCCGGAAATCTGGGAGCAGACGGCAGGGCGGGTCACGCATTTTGTCAGCTCCATGGGTACTACCGGGACCATCATGGGCGTGTCCAGGTACTTCAAGGAACGGAATCCCGATATCCAGATTGTTGGCCTGCAGCCCCAGGAAGGGGCGTCCATCCCAGGCATCCGGCGCTGGCCGGAGCCGTACCTGCCGAAAATTTTTGATGCCACCCGTGTGGATACGGTCATGGACATCGGCCAGCAGGAAGCTGAGGACACCATGCGTGCCTTGGCCAGTGAGGAAGGCATTTTCTGTGGTGTTTCGTCAGGTGGCTCCATCGCTGCAGCCCTCAAACTGTCGGCACAGGTTGAAAACGCGGTAATCGTGGCCATTATTTGTGACCGGGGTGACCGCTACCTGTCCACCGGCGTTTTCCCTGTTGCCTGAACCCGATAAAAGGTGCCTGAAACCGGCAAATCCTGAATCCAGTTAAGAGACTTTCTATGAGTAGAAGACGCAGGAAGGCCCTGCCAATCGAACCAGTGCGTTGTGTGGTGGAAACCCTCAGTCACGATGGCCGGGGCATCGCCAGGGACAACGGTAAGGCACAGTTCGTCGATGGCGCCCTGCCTGGCGAGACGGTCATGGCCAAATTTATCACTACACGCAGCAAGTTCGATGAATTGCGGGCTGTGGAAGTGCTTGAAGCCGACGACGCCCGTATGACACCGCCCTGCGATTTTGCCGACCTTTGTGGTGGGTGTAGTCTCCAGCACATGAGTGGCGATGCCCAGATCCGCTTCAAGGAAGATACCTTGCGGGAACACTTTGCCCATTTTGGGGGCATAGAACCGGAAGAGTGGGTGGCGCCCATGCGTTCCCCGGCCCTGGGGTATCGTCGAAAGGCGCGGCTGGGTGTGAAATACGTGCCAGCACGGGAATCGGTGCTGGTCGGGTTCCGGGAAAAGCGCAACAGTTTCCTGACTGATATTGATCGCTGCGTAGTGTTGGATTCTCGTATCGGCGACCGCATCACTCCGCTACGTGAACTGCTCCATGGTATGGAAGCCTATCGGCGCATACCGCAGGTGGAAGTCGCCTGCGGCGACGATTCGGCGGCGATGATATTTCGCAACATGGACCCGCTGAGCGACTCCGATATGCAGTCGTTGATTGGCTTCGGCCAGGCCCATGAATTGCATATCTATCTGCAACCGAAAGGGCCGAATACCGTCCACAGAATCTGGCCTGAATCCGGCGAGGAGCGTCTGTCCTACGGGATGAAAGAATTCGACCTGACTATGAAGTTCCATCCCATGGACTTTACCCAAGTCAATGTGGACATCAATCGCAACATGGTACACCGGGCCGTTGAGTGGCTGGATATTCAGCCTGATGAGCGGGTGCTGGACCTTTTCTGCGGACTGGGGAATTTCACCCTGCCGCTGGCCCGCCGCGCCGGGCAGGTGGTTGGGGTGGAAGGTGACGACGCCATGGTGGTTCGCGGACGGGAAAATGCGGAACTCAACGGGTTATCGAATGTCGCATTCCACGGCGCTGACTTGCAGGCGGATTTCACGGCACAACCGTGGGCAGCGGAAGGGTTTGACAAAATCCTGATTGATCCGCCGCGTTCCGGAGCCCAGGAAGTGTGCGAATACCTGACGGCTTTTGGTGCGAAGCGAATTGTTTATGTCTCCTGTAACCCGGCCACACTGGCCAGGGACGCAGGGGTAATGGTGCGAAATGGCTACCGGCTGGTGAGGGCGGGCGTTATGGACATGTTCCCCCACACCACTCATGTTGAATCCATGGCGATGTTCGAGCGCGTGGATAATTGATGCCTCTCGGGACCGGTCACGGATGGCTGGATAAGCGACCAGGAAGAACAAGAGCGATATGGTAAAAGTTCGCGAAGACTATGCAGTGACGGGTGACGGCCAAGTTGATATCGAACGTTGGGTCCGTCAGATTGAGTCACAGACGCATCTTGAGAATGCTGAACAGTTCCGGCGGGCCTGTGAAATGGCCGCCGCCATTGATGTCCAGGCGGTGCGCGAAGACAGGGTTTGGGCCCCGGGTGCCAGCAGCTTCCGCACCGGTATAGAAATGGCTCAGGTATTGGTGGAACTGCACCTCGACCAGACCAGCCTGGTGGCTGCCATACTGTACCGGGCCGTGCGTGAAGAGCGCATTCCCCTGGACAAAATCCGCAAGGAATTTGGCGATGAAGTGGCCGGGCTGATCGACGGCGTTCAGCAGATGGCGGCGATATCGTCCATCCATCATCCGCTCAAGGGCAATGTGCTGGGCCAGACCGAGGGCCAGCTCGACAACGTTCGCAAGATGCTGGTCACCATGATCGATGACGTCCGGGTGGCGCTGATCAAGCTTGCAGAGCGCACCTGTGCCATTCGTGCGGTGAAAAACGCGCCTGAAGAAAAGCGCATGCGTGTGGCCCGCGAAGTGTTTGATATCTATGCGCCGCTGGCGCATCGACTGGGTATCGGTCACATCAAGTGGGAACTGGAAGATCTCTCGTTCCGCTACCTGCATGAAACCGCTTACAAAAAGATCGCCAAGCTGCTCGATGAAAAACGGCTTGACCGCGAAAGCTACATTAAGCGTGTGATCACCACCATCAGGGACGAACTGGTTGCTTCTGGAATAGAAGGTGAGCTTTCAGGGCGTGCGAAGCACATCTACAGTATCTGGCGGAAGATGCGGCGCAAGGGCATCGACTTTTCCCAGGTGTACGATGTACGGGCCGTCCGTATCCTGGTGCCGGAGGTCCGTGACTGTTACGCCGCGCTTGGTATCGTGCACACACTCTGGCGCCATATTCCCAACGAGTTCGACGATTACGTCGCCAACCCCAAGGAAAACGGATATCAGTCTCTGCATACGGCAGTCATCGGCCCTGAAGGCAAGGTGATGGAAGTGCAGATCCGTACCCAGGCCATGCATGAGGAAGCCGAGCTCGGCGTATGCGCGCACTGGCTCTACAAAGGCATGGACAAGGGCAACCGGTCTGTCGGCTATGACGCCAAGATCAACTGGCTGCGACAGGTGCTGGAATGGCAGGAAGAACTCGGCGACCTGTCCGGGCTGGCGGATCATCTCAAGTCTGATGTTGCCTCCGACCGGGTCTACGTGTTTACACCGGAAGGCCATGTGGTAGACCTCCCTCAGGGTGCGACACCGGTGGACTTCGCCTATCGCGTGCACACGGAAATCGGCCATGCCTGTCGCGGGGCCAAGGTTAATAGCCGCATTGTACCGCTGACCTACCCGCTGAAGACCGGTGACCAGATATCCATTCTCACGTCCAATAACCAGGCGCCCAGCCGTGACTGGCTTAACCCTAGCCTGGGGTATATCCAGACTTCCCGTGCCCGGGCCAAGGTTACCCACTGGTTCAAACAGCAGGACCGCGATCGCAACATTGTCGATGGTCGGGCCATTCTGGAAGACGAATTCAAGCGCCTGTCACTGTACGAGGTGGACCTCAACGACCTGGCTCGTAAAGTGAACTACCAGGCCGCCGAGGACATGTTTGCTGCAGTGGGGGCTGGCGATCTCCGCCCCACCCACGTGGCCAACGTCGCCCAGCAGATGCTGGAGCCGAAATCCGAGCAGTTGGACCTCAAGCTCAGCACCCAGAGGCGCAAGCCCTACGACACCGAGTCGGATATCCAGATTCTGGGCGTTGGCAAACTCAAAACCCAGGTGGCGAAATGCTGCAAACCCCTGCCGGGTGACCCGATCGGCGGCTATATCACCGTCGGTCGTGGTGTCACCGTGCATCGGCAGGACTGCATTACCTTCCTGAATCTGAAGGAGTTCGAGCCCAATCGGATTATCGAGGTGAGTTGGGGCGGTCAGCCTGTGGCCGTGTATCCCGTTGATGTCGAAATTGAAGCCTACGACCGCTCCGGCTTGTTGCGGGATATCACCCAGGTGCTGTCGTCTTCCAAAAGTGACGTTCTGGCACTCAATACCCTGTCCAACAAGGATGAGAACACCGCCACGATGACCGTGACCCTGGAAATTTCCAGCCTTGATCAGTTGGCCAAGTTGCTCGCCCAGATTCGCAATCTCCCCAACATCATTAATGTCAGGCGAAAGCGATCATGAGCTATTCCATTGATGATCTCAAAACGTTGATGGCGCGACTGCGGGACCCCGAGTCAGGATGCCCGTGGGATACCCGGCAGAGTTACAAGACCATCGTGCCCCACACCATTGAAGAGGCCTACGAGGTTGCGGATGCCATCGACCGTGAAGACTACCCGCATCTGGAAGACGAACTGGGTGACCTGCTGTTCCAGGTGATCTTCTACAGCCAGATGGGGAAGGAAGATAACCACTTCGACTTCGACTCGGTGGTTGATAACCTCGTACGCAAGCTGGTCCGGCGACATCCCCACGTGTTTCCGGAAGGCACCCTGGAGAGCCGGATCGATCCGGACAACCGGCCCAGCGAGGCTGACATCAAGGCAAGTTGGGAACGTATCAAGGCAGAGGAGCGGGCAGCGAAGCCGAAGACCTCTGCGGAGGCAGAGCCATCAAGCAGGCTCGACGGAATAGCCCGAACACTCCCCGCCATGGTGCGTGCTGAGAAACTTCAGCGCAGGGCTGCTAATCACGGCTTTGACTGGCCAGAGGTTGAACCGGTCTTCGAGAAACTTCATGAAGAGATCGATGAGCTAAAGAAAGCCTGGTATGACGCATGCTCCGGCGATGGTCCGGCGGAGGCGGTGGAGGATGAGCTGGGTGACCTGTTATTTGTGTGCGTTAACCTGGCACGTTTTATGAAGGTTAATCCTGAGCAGGCCCTCAATAGCACCAATCACAAGTTTGAGGCACGATTCCGTGCTATTGAGGAGTACCTTAAACGCGAAGGCCGTGATTTTGACGGCGAATCGCTGGAGGCATTGGATGCCGTCTGGCAGGCTGTCAAAGGGGTTGAGAAGACTCGTAAAGCGTAACGGATAAGTACAATCCGTTACCAAGTTTTCCGCACCTGGTGCGGTCGCTTCGTCTACACTTCCGGTTAAGGGCGCACACATTTCGTGCACTCTGTGGGCCACCAAGAAGATGCAGGAGTGAAGGCACCATGAAAATCAAAGATCTGGTCAACTACTGGGACAAGCACGCACGTGGTCGGCTGACCCGTGATGCGTATTTTGCCGACCTCTCTGACCAGCATCACAAGCGACTGGAAAAACTGGCCGCATTGTATCCGATGAAGTCTTCCCAAGACCTGATGCGGGACCTGATTTCCGCTGCCCTGGATGAACTGGAAACCAGCTTTCCGTACGTTCAGGGGTCAAAGGTTGTTGCGTTCGATGAAGACGGCTTCGAAATCTATGAGGATCAGGGGATGACCCCGCGCTTCATCAGTCTCAGCCAGAAGCATATCCAGCGGCTGAAGGCGCGCCAGCTCGAATCGGTTGCCTGATCAGGCTAACGCCTGAGTGATCACGACGACCCTGCGATACCCGACGGGGTGGCTTCGCCACCCCGCAAAGAAGTGCCCTCGCTTTATTTGTCCTTGCTTTCCAGCTTGTCCTTCAACGGGCTCAGCCTGACCAAGTCGTCCAACGCGGCGCCAATCATGTCATTCAGTATGTCACTCTCTGAACGGTCCGGGTAAAGCTCGGCCAATGCCGCTATGCGTGCTGCGTCTTCCAGTGGCAAGCGGAGATTGTAGTCGTGGCTCCGCTCAACGGACTCTTTCTTGCTTTCCCAATGCTTGGGCAGATCAGTTACTTTCATGAATACTCCTTGCGGCCACAGGCTTTAATCGTTAGAAAGACTTTATGGGAGTAAACAGTATCGTTAGTTTACTTCGCCTCCGTCAATTTAAAAGGACGTCAATGTGACCGAGCTACACCCAGACCTTCGAGAAAATGTTCGCATGTTGGGTGAGTTGCTGGGCCAAAGCATCCAGCGCCACCCGGGACAGGACTGTTACGAGTTGATAGAAGAAGTGCGGGCGGCCGCCAAGGCTGACCGTCGTCAGGAAAGTGGATCGGGGCAGCGCCTCGTCAATCTGCTGGGCAAACTTCGTGATGACGAGTTACTGCCGGTAACCCGCGCCTTTAACCAGTTCCTGAACCTGGCCAACCTTGCGGAACAATATCACGGTATCCGCCGCAAGCGGGGCCACCAGTCGGACCTGATGGTGGAATCCCTCGAAGAAGTGTTTGGCCGCCTCAAAGACGGTGGCGTCAGTGCCGAAGAATTGCACAGGCGAGTTGCCGACCTTCGCATTGAGTACGTTCTGACAGCGCATCCCACGGAAGTGGCCCGCCGCACACTGATCATGAAGTATGACGAAATGTCCGATTGCCTGGCCCGCCTGGACCATGAGGACCTGTTGCCCGCGGAGCGTGATGAAATTGTCGGACGCCTGTCGCAACTGGTGACCGAAGCCTGGCACACGGACGAAATTCGGCATGAGCGCCCGACGGCGGTTGACGAAGCCAAGTGGGGGTTTGCCGTTATCGAAAACAGCCTGTGGCAGGCATTGCCGCGTTTTCTGAGAAGCCTCGATCTGTCGCTTTCAGATGCCACGGGGAATGGCCTGCCGTTGGACGCGTCGCCCATTCGAATCGCCTCCTGGATGGGCGGTGATCGCGATGGTAACCCCAATGTGACCCATAAAGTGACCCGCAAGGTGTTCCTGCTGGGCCGCTGGATGGCGGCCGACCTGTACCTGCGAGATATCCAGTCCCTGCGTGCGGAATTGTCCATGTGGCAGGCCAGTGACGAGCTGCAGGACATCGCCGGTGATACCCGGGAACCCTATCGCCAAGTGCTGGCCGGGCTGAGGGAAAAACTGATCAAAACCCGAGACTGGGCGGAAGCCAGCGTTGCCGGCGAGCCAGCCGACGCCTCAGGCATTCTGTTTGCCAACGAGGACTTCACGGGTCCATTGGAGCTTTGTTATCGGTCCCTGGTGGACTGCGGGCTGGAATCCATTGCTAATGGCCCACTGCTGGACACCATTCGCCGCGCTCACACCTTTGGTTTGCCTCTGATTCGCCTGGACATCCGCCAGGAGTCGACCCGTCATGCCGAGGCGGTTGCGGAAATGGTGGATTACCTGGGGCTTGGCGATTACCTGTCCTGGTCCGAACAGGAGCGCCAGGACTTCCTGGTGCGCGAACTCAAGGGGCGCCGACCACTCATCCCCAGGCACTGGAAGCCCTCAGAGGAAGTCGCCGAGGTGCTGGCCACCTGCGAAGTGGTGGCAGAGCAGACGCCAGAAGCACTGGGATCTTATGTCATCTCCATGGCAAGCAAACCGTCGGACGTGCTGAACGTGATTTTGCTGCTACGTGAAGCGGGAATGGAAAACCCGATGCGGGTGGTTCCCCTCTTTGAGACCCTGGACGACCTGCGCGGCGCCCCTGACAGCATGGCGGCGCTCTATAGCGTGGACTGGTACCGGGATTATTGCGAAGGCCGGCAGGAAGTCATGATTGGCTATTCCGATTCCTCCAAAGACGCTGGCCAGATGATGGCCGCCTGGGCTCAGTATCAGGCCCAGGAAAAACTCACCGAGGTAGCCAACCAGTATGGCGTGCACCTCACGTTGTTCCATGGCCGCGGTGGCACCGTTGGCCGTGGCGGCGGCCCGGCCAACCGCGCAATTCTGTCCCAACCGCCTGGTTCGGTGAACGGCAGTTTCCGGATCACCGAGCAGGGTGAAATGATCCGCTTCAAGTTTGGTCTCCCCCGCCTGGCGGAACAGAGCCTTACGCTGTACACCACTGCCGTGATCGAAGCTACCCTGGCACCACCGCGAGGGCCAGAACCGGAATGGCGGGAGGCTATGGACTGGCTCACCGAACGTTCTCTCAAAGCCTACCGTGATGTGGTCCGGGATAATCCGGATTTTGTTCCTTATTTCCGCCAGGTCACCCCGGAACAGGCGCTGGGCAAGCTGGCCCTCGGTAGCCGCCCGGCACGACGCAAACCCGGCGGAGGCGTGGAAAGCCTGCGGGCTATTCCCTGGATCTTCGCGTGGACCCAGATGCGGATGATGCTGCCCAGTTGGCTGGGCAGCGACGTCGCCCTGGAAGAGGCATTCCACAACGACCGCGTGCCGGTGTTGAGGGAAATGATGCAGCAATGGCCGTTCTTCAAAACCTACGTGGATATGCTGGAAATGGTACTGGCAAAATCTGACCTGCGAATTGCCAGCTACTACGAAAAGACGTTGGTCGATGATCCGAAACTGCTTGAGTTGGGGAAGAACCTGCGTGAGCGCCTGCAGGGCTGCGTCCGTCATTTACTGGAATTGAAGCAGCAGGACACGTTGCTGGAACAGGAACCTGTGTTTGCCCATTCCATGCGTGTACGTAATCCGTATACTGATCCGCTACACTATTTACAGGCGGAACTGCTCAAGCGTGACCGTGAGGGCGAGGGGAAGGGCGAAGTGCCCGAGATGGTGGAGCGCGCACTCAAAGTCACCATGGCCGGTATTGCGGCCGGAATGCGGAACACTGGCTAAAGCAGGTTCAGCGAACCATAGAAAACAGGAGTAACGCCGTGGCGTTAGCGGCAAGACTGGAACGCTTTTTAACCGGCAAGGGAATTGCCTATCGAGAACTTGAGATTGATCAGGTGCTTAGCTTTGATGCCGCGGTTATGGCGTCCGGGCGGCCTCAGGATGAGTTTATCCGGGCAACGCCCCTGATCGATATCAATGGCGTCGTCATGGCCGTTCACGGTTACAACACCAGTCTGGATATGGACCTGGTACACAAGCAGACCGGCCGACGTCTGCAGCCGTTAACGGCCCGCCAGTCCGCCCGGCTGTTTGCCGACTGTGATCCGGGCTTCCAGCCACCGGTTGGGGCCGCCTACGATCTGCCGGTGCTCGTCGATGAGGGTATCCTGGGATATCCCCGTGCCTTCATGTGCTGCGGAACCGACAACACGCTCCTCGAGCTGGACCGTACCTCTCTGGCAAGGGCTCTGGCAGACGCCACTCAGGGCCACCTGGCCATTCGCGGGCAAAACAACGACGAGCGCGATGCCCTGACGCTGGAAGAGGTGGCCGACAAGTTGCAGAAGCTCTACCGCTTGCCGCCCATGCCGGCGTTGGCGCTGCGCATTCTCCGTTTGACGGCGAATTCTGAGGCGACCGCTCGCGAGCTGGGAGAGTTGATTGAGTTTGATCCCAGCCTTACCGCACAGATCATGCGCTATGCCCGTTCTGCCCTGTTTAACTATCCCGGTCAGATCAACTCGGTACAGGAAGCGGTGACTCGGGTTCTTGGGTTCGATCGAGTGGCCCATATTGCGCTGGGTATCGCATCGGTGCGTGCTTTCGAAGTGCCCCGCCAGGGCATGTTGGGGATGGACCAGTTCTGGCGCCACTCCCTGTATAACGCGTTTGTTTGCCAGCGCTTGGCGCCAAAGTGTCATTCCGACAAAGGCCTGGCGTATCTGTGTGGCCTGCTGCACAACTTCGGCCTACTGCTGATCGGCCACCTGTTTCCCCAGGAGTTCGACGAGCTGAATTCGTTGCGTGAAGCCAATCCCGACGCCAGTATGCACTCACTGGAACAGCAGGTGTTTGGCGCGAGCAATGACCAACAGATGCTTGCGGTCGGCCACGGCGCTATTGGCGGTATCCTCCACCGGCTTTGGGAACTGCCTGGCCCGGTGGTCAAGGCTGCAGGAATGCACCAGCAGGATGGCTATCATGGCGAGCATGAACAGTATGTGCTTATGGTCCAGTTGGCCAACGCGCTGTTGAAAGAAAGGGGGATTGGCGATGAATTGAACCCCGATGATGTCGACTCCCTTGCGTCGTCCCTCGGGCTTTCGGAGGGGGAAGTCGCCCGCCTGAACGAGGAGATTGACAGCGTTTCTGGGGAGCTGGACGCGCTGGCGTTATCCCTGTCATCCTGACCACAGAGCACTATCAACATACAGCCCGCAACTCACAGCTCGATGTAACCTTTTGGTGCATGCTACGGAGGTCCACTTTCTATGAGGGGGCTGAGTTCGTATAATGCGCCTTCCTTGGCAGGGGCTGCGGGCTCGTTGCTGCCGAGAAGCTGTCGCAAAGCCGCCGGGTTTTGCAACAGCTTTTCAAATGATAATGACTACAACGGGAGCACAGCGTTATGAGAATCATCATGTTAGGCGCGCCGGGCGCAGGCAAGGGTACGCAGGCCCAGTTCATCACCGAGCGGTTCGAAATTCCACAGATTTCGACTGGCGACATGCTTCGCGCAGCGGTGAAAGCCGAGTCTGATCTTGGCAAACAGGTCAAGGAAGTGATGGCTTCTGGCGGCCTGGTGTCTGATGACATTATCATTGCGCTCATCGAAGAGCGGGTTAAGCAGCCTGACTGTAAGAACGGTTTTCTGCTCGACGGTTTCCCCCGCACTATTCCCCAGGCTGAGGCCCTGAAAGATCAGGGCATTGTGATTGACTACGTGGTGGAGATAGCCGTTGATGACGAGGAAATCGTAAGCCGCCTGTCAGGTCGCCGCGTGCACGAGGGTAGTGGTCGCATCTATCACGTGAAGTACGATCCGCCCAAAACCGAAGGTAAAGACGACGAGACCGGCGATGCCCTCATCCAGCGCGAGGATGACAAGGAAGAAACCGTCCGCAAACGCCTGAAGATCTATCACGAGCAAACCGCGCCACTGGTCGGTTACTACCAGGACTGGGCGAAAGAAGCCCCTGCGGCTGCTCCGAAATATGTGCGCGTGAAAGGCGTCGGCAGCCTGGATGACATTCGCGACCAGATCCTTACCCAACTGAAGTAACTCTGTGAAATTACTGGCACTGGATACCTCATCAGAGGGCTGCTCGGCAGCCTTGCTGGTGGATGACAGTTTGGTGGAGCGGTTCGACCTGGCTCCCCGGGGACACACCCGCCTGTTGATGCCGATGATCCGCGAGCTTCTCGCCGAGAGGGAACTGGTGCCAGCGGACCTGGATGCGCTTGCATTTGCCTGCGGTCCGGGCTCGTTCACGGGCCTTCGCATTGCCACGGGGGTTGTCCAGGGTCTGGCCTACGGTCTCGGAATCCCCGTTATTCCGGTTTCGTCCCTGGCAGCCGTTGCCGAGGACGCGATACACCACTGGCAAATGCTGGACGGCGACGCAGTTGCTGTCGCCTTCGATGCCCGCATGGGCGAAGTCTATTGGGCCTGCTATATATGCCGCGATGGACGACCGGAGTTAATGGGTGACGAGCAGGTATGCTCTCCCGCGTCTGTTGCTCTGGCTGATGGCGCAGCCCGGTGGTTTGGGGTCGGGCAGGGCTGGAACCTGAAAGAAAACTTCCCGGACGGTATGGCCGCAACCATGGAACGCATCGACGAGACTCTGGTACCCAGGGCCTCCAGGGTAGCGGAAATCGCTGTCCGTGCCTTTCGAGCGGGCGCGGGTGTGCCGGCCGAACAGGCGCAACCAGTTTACATTCGTGATGAAGTGGCCTGGAAAAAACTGCCAGGCCGGTAACAACAACCTCACTGCTACCACCCGGAATCACTGCCCATGGAACTGTGGCACATTATTGTATTGGCCGTTATACAGGGGCTGACAGAATTTCTGCCGATCAGCAGTTCGGCCCATCTAATTCTCCCTTCACAGGTATTTGGCTGGCCGGATCAGGGCCTTGCCTTCGATGTCGCCGTTCATGTGGGGACGTTGGCGGCGGTGGTCTGGTATTTTCGCTCGGAAGTGTGCCGTCTCACCGTTGCCTGGGCTGGCGATACGGTACGGGGGCGCATTGGGCAGGACAGTGGTCTTGCCTGGGCGGTTATTGCCGGTACGGTTCCGGCCGGGCTGGCTGGCCTCCTGCTAAATGATTTCATTGAAACCTCACTGCGTTCCGGGCTGGTGATTGCGGCTTCGACCATTGGTTTTGGTCTGGTGCTGTGGTGGTCAGACGCAGTGGGGCGTCGCAATCGCGACCTTCCGGCATTGACCATGAAGGATGCGTTGATCATTGGCGTAGCCCAGGCGCTGGCGCTGATTCCGGGCACCTCCCGATCCGGTATTACCATCACGGCGGCTTTGTTTCTCGGGTTTGGCCGAGAGGCCGCCGCCCGATTCTCGTTCCTGTTGTCGATCCCGCTGATTCTCGCAGCCGGTCTGCTGAAAACCCTGGAGCTGGTAGAGCAGGGCGGGGCAACCGACTGGGCGGCCATTACCCTGGGTGCTGCGCTGTCATTTGTCAGTGCCGTGGTCTGTATCCACCTGTTCCTCAAGTTTCTTGAGCAACTTGGCCTGATGCCGTTCGTTATATACCGCCTGGTACTCGGCCTGCTGTTGCTTGTTATGCTTTGGTAGGGCAAAAATTGAACAGCCTGCTTTAAAATTGTTCCGGGATCTTCCATAATCCAGTACCTGTGGTCTTTTTAACCGGTGTGCCCGAATGATTGGTGGTGTTAACCCAAACAGCAGTCTTCCTTTCCAGTCCGGCAATAGTAGTCCGGTCCGTGAGCGCAGTGACGTCGCCCGTGCGCCTGCGTCGGCACCGGATAACGACAGTCAGGCAGTCCGCCGAGATCTCACCGACGCAAGATCCCCCAACGCCGAACAACGGCCGGTTCCTTCCGCCGAGTCGCTTGAGCGCCGGGTCGAAGCGCGTCAGGCTGCTGAAGATGTGCGCCTGGAGCGTTTTCGTGCCGATGAAGTCTCGCTGAGCACGTCCAGGGCCCTGTCCACGTTTGCTGATGTCGCCGCTGGGGGCGATGTCGCGGATGCGGGGCTCTCAGGCATTGATATCCTGGTTTGATGCCTCCCGGAAACAACCTGTCCCATCTCGCGGTCGGCTGTAGCCCCCTCGGCGATCTCCATGCCGCACGTTCCCTTGCTGAAGCATTGTCCCTGCCCTTCTTGGGTAAGGTTCGTCCGCGGGACATTGGTGATCATCCGGTGTTGCTGTTCCTGGACGAAAATGGCCTTGGCCTGCAGGTGACGGGCAAGGGCGCTCCAGGTCCGGTCAGGGCGGAGTTCGTAACCGGCAAGGCGGGATATCGGAGAGAGCACGGCGGTGGAACTGGCCAGTTGATCGCCAAGGCCGTTGGTCTGAAGAAAACCCGCCAGCCCCTGCATATTCTTGATGCAACTGCGGGCCTTGGCCAGGATGCGTTTGTATTAGCCTCCCTGGGCTGCAGCCTAACCCTTTTCGAACGATCGCCGGTCATCCATGCGTTGCTCAGTGATGGTCTTTCCCGCGCGGCGCTGAACGAGCAAAGTGCACCCATTGCGAACCGGATGGCTTTGCAGCCTGGTAACAGTATTGAGTGGTTGGCGCGGGCGGACGCGGGAGCAGCGGACGTGATCTATCTGGACCCGATGTTTCCCCATCGCGACAAATCGGCCCTGGTCAAGAAAGAAATGCAGGTGTTCCGTACTGTGGTGGGAGATGACGATGACTCACCGACGCTGCTGGAAGCCGCGTTGTCGGTGGCAACCTATCGGGTCGTCGTTAAACGCCCACGCAAGGCGGAGCCGGTTAGCGGCCCCGAACCCACCACCCGAATCGAAGGCAAGAGCAGCCGGTATGACATCTACTCCATCAAGGCGTTTCCCGCCGGATAGGTGATCGGGCGTGGGGCGTTCTCAGGCCCCGAGCATGGTCACCTGCTGGATGGCCTGGCGTTTTTCCACACTTAGTACCAAACGTGCGTCTTCTGCTACCTCATCCAGGCCGTCGGTGTAGCACAGCAGTCCGTCGTCGTCGGTGGTAATAACGCCATTGTGCTGCATGTTGGCGATGAAGTTACGGAACAGGGTCTTGTCGAAAAACTCCGGGGCATTGAGGCCGAACAGGATGGACATACGCTCTGCCAGAAGCGTGCTTTGCTCCTCCAGTTCGCCAGCGGTAATCTTGCCCGAACCGTATTTGCGCAGGATACCGATGGCAATGTGATAGCGCTCAAGGGTCTGGATAATGAATCGTGACAGCACCCGCAAGCGCAGCATGGCATCCGTGCCTTCCTCAGGGCGGCTGATCCTGTTGTCCTCTTCTTCGAACAGCAACCCTTTCGCCAACAGAACGTCGATCCATTGGTTGATGACCCCGTCGATGTCCTCGGTATCGTATTTGAGGAAAAGCTCGGACTTCAGATAGGGATACGCCACGCTGGCCAAAAACTCAATCTTGTCCCGACGCAGGGAATTCTTGTTCTCGAACAGGCTTGCGATCAGAGAAGGCAGGGCAAACAGATGCTGGATATTGTTGCGATAATAGGTCATCAGAATCGCGTTGCTGCCTTCCAGCGCGATGATGTCGCCCAGTTTCTGGGGCTGACGCGTGATCAGGCCCATGTTTTCGCAGTAGTCGACCCAATCTTTGCCGCTGCCTTCGGGTAGCGTGATGGTGTCGGCGTAGGGAAAGGCTTTCAGCAGGTCGGCATACTGGTCCATCAGGCGGATCAACTGGCCTTCATCCATAGCCAGGCGATCGGTGCCTAACAGGACCGTCGCGGTCATGCCAATGGGATTGACGGCTACGGATGCGTTAATGCTGGACGCAACACGATTGGACAATTCGGATACAGCTTGGTTGAGCCATTTTGGCCGGTACTCGGAATCGTAGGCTTCTTCCCGCCAGCTTGGTTCGACCTCGTTCAACACATCCGCAAGAGGAATGGCTTCACCGAAGTTTACAGCGACCTGGCCAAACGAGTTGCTCAACTTGCGAACCGTCTTGGCAATCGCGAACACGCTCTCTTTCTGTTTTTTCTTGCCCCTTAGTTCACCGAGGTAAGAGCGGCCTTCCATCACCTTCTCGTAACCAATGTATACCGGGACGAACACAATGGGTTTGCGGTGGTCCCGCAGGAAGCTGCGGACGGTCATGGACAGCATGCCTGGACGAGGCTGGAGCATGCGGCCGGTGCGGCTGCGCCCGCCCTCGACGAAGTATTCAACGGAATAGCCGCGGGAGAACATCACATGCATGTACTCGTTGAATACCGTGGCGTACAGCGGGTTGTCACGAAAGCTACGACGCATGAAGAAGGCACCGCCGCGTCGCAGGATGGGGCCAACAATGGGCATGTTCAGGTTGATGCCCGCAGCAATGTGTGGGGGCATCAGCCCGTTTTTATAGAGCACGTAGGACAGCAGAAGGTAATCAATATGGGAGCGATGGCAGGGCACATACACCACGGCATTGTCCTGGGCTTCTTCCTTGGCAACGCGGATGTTGTTGATGGCGATGCCGTTGTAGATGCGGTTCCACAGCCATGACAGCACCACTTCCAGGAAGCGTATGGTCACGATGGACATGCTGGCGGCAATCTCGTCCGCGTACTTGTAGGCCTTGGCGCGAACCTTTTCGGGGGGGATATCATCCTTGCGGGCCGTTTCCCGGATGGCTTCCTTGACCGCCTGGGTTCGCACCAGTCCTCCCACCAATGTGCGGCGATGAGACAGGTCTGGGCCGAGCACGGCTTGGCGTACCCGGCGGAAATGGGTGCGGAGAATGCGGGCCAGCTTGCGGTTGGCGCGTTCCTCGCTATGGCGGTATTCATCAATCACCTGTTTCAGGGACAGGGGCTGATTGAACTGCACGTAGGTGCTGCGCCCATGCACCATGATGATCAGGAATTTCTGCAAACGCCCAGCCACGGACCAGGTGTCGGACAGCAGCAGTTTGACCAGCGATTTTTCCTTGTCCGGGGAGCGGCCCCAGAACAGTGATACGGGGATGATCTGGACATCCTGCTCAGGGTGTTCCAGACCATGGCGAACCAGCGCGCGGAACTCACTGGTGGGTACCGGCGTCTGGCGACGACGGAATAGGCCGCCAATCCGACGGTAGAGGAAAAAGAAAGAGTGATTCGGCCCGTTCTTGACTGGCAGGGACGACTCGGCACCGGGTAGGCCGGCTCTCAGCACCTCCTGTTCCAGTACCAGCCGGCTGGACAGCGAGCTGTACTGCAGTACGTAGCAAACCGGTTTTTCCGGGTCTACTCCCAGGGCTTCCACGCTGTTGCCGCTCACATCTGTCCGGACCCACAAAAACAGGATTTTGCGAAAAAGGGTCAGGATCAGGCTGCGAAGGCCCAGGAAAAAACGCATAAATGGTCGCTCCGGTTCACAAAACAGGCGGTAAGTTTACTTGGTTGCGTGCAGTGCGGAAAGCCATGCGGTCGTTCTGTTGTGTTGTGCCGCTGTGATACATTTCCAGCTCTACCCACATAATAGCTTCTGGACACGGATTATGGCGTTATGGACTCCCGGCTGGTCTTCGAAAGGGCCCGACGATGACGATCTTGTGCTGACCATCGACGGTGATGCGGTGCTCAAGCCCGACATTGGCTGGCTGAAACCCTGGCGGATGGTTGTCTCTAACACGCCTGGTGATACCGGGCCGGTTTATGTTGGCCAGATGGACGGCAAGCCCGTTTATGTGGCGGAAGCCGACGCGGCCAGCCTGGCCGGATCTACAGAACGGGTGCCGCTTCGGGAAGCGCTGTTGATGATGGAGGATGCACCCGCGGAAATGCTGGGTACGGCATTCCAGGTGCATCAATGGTGGCGGGACCATCGCTTCTGCGGCCGCTGTGGTGAATTAACGGCGCAGCACCCGTTGGAGAGGGCCAAGTGGTGCGAGCCCTGCGGTATTCCCTGGTATCCCAGGCTGGCTCCCTGCGTGATCGTGGTCATCCGCCGTGGTGAGCGAATGTTGCTCGCGCGTTCATCGCGGACGAAGCGCCACTATTTCAGTCTGATTGCGGGCTTTGTGGAGCCGGGCGAAAACGTTGAAGAGGCGGTTGCCCGGGAAGTGAAAGAGGAAACCGGCCTTGATGTCAGTGGGGTTCGATACCACTCATCTCAGCCATGGCCGTTTCCCCATCAGTTGATGCTGGGCTTCTTTGCGGACTACGCTGGTGGCGAATTGGTGCTGCAGGAAGACGAAATTGCGGAAGCGGACTGGTTTCTGCCGAGCGATATGCCACCTGTACCGCCAGTGACAACCATATCCGGCAGCCTGATCCAGGCAATGGCGAGGGAAATCGAAGGGCAGGGGGCACCGTCGTGACCGTGCCAAGAGTGCTGGTCTTTGATTCAGGGGTTGGTGGGTTGAGCGTTGCTGCCTGTATCCACCGACAATTGCCAGGGGTGAGGTTAGTGTACCTGGCTGATAATGCAGGCTTTCCCTACGGCGACCAGCCAGAATCGGTGGTGATTGAACGCAGCCAGACTCTAATCCGGCTGGCGCTGTCGGAATTTCCCTGTGATGTGATTGTAGTGGCCTGCAACACCGCGAGCACAGTGGTGTTGCCGCATCTGAGGGCCATGACACCGATACCGGTGATCGGAGTGGTGCCGGCGGTAAAGCCTGCGGCGGCGGTGTCTGAAAATCGCCGTATCGGCGTGCTGGCTACTCCCGCAACCGTCCGTCGGCCCTACCTTGCCGACCTGATTGACGAGTTTGCCAGCGATTGCACGGTGGAACGGTTGGGACATCCAGACTTGGTTCAATGGATTGAAAATCTGGTATCCGGTTCGCCAGTCCCCGAACAGGCATTGTCCGCGGCATTGCAGCCGTTCCGGAGCGTGAATGTGGACACCGTGGTTCTGGGCTGCACTCACTATCCGTTGATAAAAGATCTGTTACAGCGACAGTTGCCGGCCGTAAAGCATTGGGTGGATTCCGGCGAGGCGATCGCCCGCCGGGCGACCTGGTTGTTCGAGCAGCAGGGACTGGGAGTGGAGAGTCTTATGGCCCTCAATAACGATGGAAGTGTGGTTGATGCCGCCCTGTTTTCCGGGGACATCCCTCGGGGTATTGGGGCGTTCCTGGATGGGCTCGGCCTGGCCACCAATGACCTCCGTGGTAACTGGTCCTCGTCGGCAGCCGGTGTTATAGCAAGCGGGTCAGCTTGAACATAGCCAGGAATTCCAACGCCGGCAAAGAGCGGCGGTGGCAACAGTAGGTTTTGAAGTTGTCGCCACGAAACCGTGACTTGGTAAACTCCAGCCCCTTGAAGTTATAGAGGAAATTCCCCTTCTCATACAGGCCATGCATGATGCGTTTGAGCAACCGGCTCTCCTGGTGCTCGGTGGCCGGGTCCAGTGATAGCGGAATCAAACCCAGGTCCAGGTAGGGCACGCCTTCGGCCTTGAACACATCCATGGCATGGGCCATCAGGGTGTAGAAAATACCCTGGCGGAAATCTGCGTTAGCCCTCGATATGTTAGGCACGTAACTGATGATTTCGTTATTGCGGTAGATAGGGTCGAAGTAGATAAAGCCCACCGCCTTGTCATCCTGGTAGGCGTAGAAATGGCGTTCGTTCTCCCGGTACTCCATCTCCATGGGGCGTATCAGGAAACGAATCTCCTTGCTCTTACATTTACGGGTGCGGATCCAGGCATCAGAGATTTCGCGGGTGTGGTCATCACTGAAGCGTTCCCTCACGGAGATGCCGTTTTTCTCTGCCTGGTTGAGGGCCGTGCGCAGGATCTGTTTTTTCTTTCCGCTGAGCGACCAGTTTTTCAGGTTTATACGGGATTCACTGCCAAACTGGGTGCCAAACAGGCCGAAGCGGCGGTAGAGGTAGTCCACGACAGGTTTGGAAACCTGGATATAGCAGGCGGCAGGGAAGCGCTGGTGAAATTGCTCCAGAATCACCTCAAAGTGTTCCGGGGCAGTGACCGGGTCGGAGAGCACAAAAGTACCTCCCCATTTGCGCATATACGCCAGGTAGCCAACGCCGGGCACATCGAAATACTGCATTCCGGGTTGTAGCGTTGAGAACGACTGTGAATGGGTGCCGTACTTCTTGAGGTAACTGATGCGCTCTGGAAAGGTGAACGCACCTTCGTCCAGCGAGCGGATGCCATCTAGTGAAAGGATCTGGTCTGACATTGTGAAACTCCCCCGTTTATTGTTGTAAATCCGGCGTGAGGCCTCGTGTCTATACCTGTTTCCGTCCCAGGATCGACCAGTAGCAGTTCATGTTCAGCAGTTTGAAATGCTTTTTCTCGGTGACCTGCAGGCCAAGGCGCTGCATGTGTTCGGGGTAGTTGTAAATCTTGTGAAAAGCGTTGTTGGCGAACAGCCAGAAGATGAAGACGGCCATGTACCAGTACATTTTCTTGAACAGGCGGGCCACGACGTTGCCGGTTGGGTAGCAGAAGTCGCCTACAACGACCCGGGCGTCGGCCTTGCCCAGACGGATCAGGTGCTCAAGCACCCGCACCATCATGTCTTCGTCAAACACATTGAGGAAAAAGTTGGCGACCACCATGTCGTACTGTTCGAACTCGTCAACCTTCATGATGTCGCTGTGAATGCGGCGGATGGTCAGGTGTGGCGCCTCTTTTTCCTGGGCTTCGGCAAATTTGCGCAGCATGGTCTCGGAGAGGTCTACCACAGTCACTTCCGCGCCCAGTTCCGCGGCACGGATCGCGTCACGACCATGGCCCACCCCGGCAAACAGGATGCGGGCACCGGGCTTTACGGTCTCCACGTCGAGCATGGCGGTCTTGCAGTGATGGATGTTCTTGCCGCTGTAGAGGTTGCTCAGAAAATCGTAAACCGGACCAATGTATTTGTATTTATCGCGCATGGTGACTTCTGCCTGTCCATATCCTGGGGATGCTTCCCTCCTTCTTGTGATTGTTGATCCACGCGAGGTGAATGGAAGGAAGCGCCTGTTGGATTTGAGCTTAGAGAAGCCGGTGGGGGAATTATGTGCAGTACCGCGCATTTCCAGATACATAACGTAACGAACAGCAACACTTTGCAAACCAGATCAACATTTTAGATCTGACTGTCCGACAATGGAGTATCGATAAAGCGGGAGGTTAGAAGGCGACTGCGCGCGCCGGGGTATGTCCGAGGGTTTTACCGATGACGTCTGCAGGCCGCGCCGGGCCGTAGAAGAATCCCTGAACCTGGTGGCATCCCAGGCTCTTGAGGTAGGTGAGCTGTTCATCCGTTTCCACGCCTTCGGCCACGATCTGAAGTTTCAGTCCATGGGCCATGGCGACAATGGCGTTTACGATACAGGCACCGTCTTCGCCTCTGCGGATGGCTTTGACAAAGGACTGATCGACTTTCAGGGTGTGGATGGGCAGTCGGTGAATATAATTCAGGGAGGAGTAGCCAGTGCCAAAATCATCAATGGCAATCCTGACGCCCAATGAAGCTAGTTCCCGGAGTTTCTGACTGATCTGCTCAAGATCGTTCATGATCACGTTTTCAGTGATCTCGATTTCCAGGTTCTGGGGCGGAAATCCGTGGGCTCGGAGTTGAGACATCAGGGTCTCTACAAACCTTGGGTGCTCCACCTGGACCGGGGACAGGTTTACGGCCAGTCGCAGGTCGCTGTGTCCTTCCCGAATCCATTGACCGACATCGTGGCAGGCCTGGTCGAGTACGCATTCACTGAGTTTGGCAATCAGTTTGGTTTCTTCTGCCAGTGGCAGGAAGTCCCGCGGATAGAGCAATCCCCTTTCAGGGTGTTGCCAGCGTACCAGGGCTTCCAAGCCCACCACGCGGTTGCTAGAGGAGCAGACTTGGGGCTGGTAAAACACCCGCAACTCGTCACGCTCCAACGCCATCCGCAGGTCCCTTTCCAGGCTCAGGCGATTGGCGGTGTCAATGCTCATGCTCTCGGAGTAGAAGCGATAGCCATCCTTGCCTCGTGCTTTGACGTGATACATGGCAATGTCGGCGTTCTGGATCAGTTGATCCATGGATTCGCCGGCTTCCGGATAGGTGGCAATGCCGATACTCACACCCACGAAGACTTCATGTTCGCCCAATTGAAAAGGCGCGCGCAGAGCCTTGATCAACTTCTTGGAAATCTGTCTTGCGTCCTCGTAACCGTGGATCGACGGCAACAGCAGAGTAAATTCATCACCCCCGAAGCGTGACAGGGTGTCTCCCTTGCGCAGGCATCGTTCCAGTCGTTGGGTGACCGCCTGTAGCAGGCGGTCACCCATGGCATGTCCCAGTGTGTCGTTGATAACCTTGAAGCGGTCGAGGTCCAGGAACATCACGGCCAGTTTCTGCTCACTGCGGCGTGCGTGGGTGATGGCCAGGTCGAGCCGGTCCTTGAAAAGGGCGCGGTTTGGGAGTCGGGTCAGCAAGTCGTGGTAGGCCTGGAAGTTGATAAAGGCTTCCGCTTCCTTACGCTCGGTCACATCGCGGGCGGTGCCGTAGTAGCGCGCCTCGCGGCCATTGTATTTGCCGTCGTCATGATTGGTGTGGGGCCAGGTTTCCGGGTCAATCGGAAACGCGGTAATTTCGAAGTGTCGGGTGGCTTTGCGGCTGCCACGGGTCTTGAGGCGAACTTCCAGTGTCCGGGGATTGTCGGCCGTAATGTTGGGGCCTTTCAGGGCATAGGTTCCCCGGGCGATGTCCCGGTCATCCAGGATGTGGCGAAAGTGACGTCCACACAGTTCGGCGGGCTGGTAGCCAAGCAGGCTCTCGATTTTGCTGTTCACAAAGCAGAAATGCCCTTCGCCATCGAGCATGAAAACGATATCGGGTGAACTGTTGACGATGTAGCGATGCAGTTCCTCGGATTTTTCCAGGCGCATTCGGATGTGCTCGTGGGCGCGAAGCAGTGAACGCTTGCCGAGCACGCCGTTGACCGTTGCCAGCAGTTCTTCCGGATCGAACGGTTTGCGGATATAGTCCAGTGCCCCCCTGCGCAGGGCGCGGCTGACGGAACTGAATGAGCTTTCACCGCTCACGACAATCACGCCACACTCTGGCTGCCCCGACGACAGGCGCTCCATCACGCCGAAGCCATCCACATCGGGCATGCGAAGATCAAGCATCGCCAGGTCGAACGATTCGGTTTCAAGGATGCGACACGCCATGCGTCCACCTTCCGCTTCGGTGACCTCGTACCCCTTGCTTCTGAGCAGTGAGGCAAGGCCGGAAAGCAGTCTCGGATCATCGTCGACGACCAGGATGCGTGCCTTTCTGTCGTCGCCGTAAGTCCACTCGGTGCTCGCAGGTTTCATGTCAGTACGCCCGTCGTTTCTTCGTCATTTTTCATCGTTTTTTTTATTTGCCGCCGCGGGAAACAGTATTCGGAATGCTGTCCCTCCGCGTCCCGTGCGGCAACTAATGATGCCCTCCATGTCATCAATCAACTGTTTGACCACGCTCAGACCCAGACCGCTGTGGCCCTTGCCCTTGGTGGATCGAACCGGTGAAAATAAGTGTTTTCGAACCTCGTCGGGAATTCCATTACCAGTGTCCGCCACTTCCAGTTCCACCCAGGTTTTTCCGCTCTGCCAGACTGGTGCCAGTGTGTGAATAGCCACTTCGCCGCCGTCAACGAGACATTCTGCCGCATTACGGACCAGGTTAATAACCACCTGCCGGATGACCGCGCCGGGCACGGTAACGTCGGTGGGATCCTCGCACAGATCCAATTCCAGTGACCTGTCGTCGTCGCTGAACAGGCTGTCTTCCAGTAAGTCCCGCAGAATTCTCAGTTCGTCATTAAGATTGCAGGCGCCGGTCGGGTTTGCTGCATCATGGCTCGGAGCCCGGCTGATCTGCAACAGGAGATCCCCTGCGCGATCGAGCTCGTCACGTATAACATCCAGCTCTTCCTGCACTTTTTCATCGTCCAGCCGGTTTCGCAGTTGATAGATATATTGCCGGATGATGGTCAGCGGGTTGCTCACTTCGTGGACCTGGCGCCGAATGGCCTGCCGGGCCAGTTCGGCTTCCATACCGTCCTGGGTGCCGCTATTGGCCAGCGTGGCGGTAACGGCGTCAGACAGTTTTGCGCTGAACAGGCGACCGATTTCTTCTGTCTGGTCAGAGCTGTCATGGTCGGTACCGACGATAAAGACGCCAGCACATTGATCTTCCCCACGAACGGGAATAGCCACCAGAGAAGGGCTTTTCAATAGAGAAAGCAGCTGGCGGTCCAGTACGGTCGTTGTGCGATTACCAAGACACAGGGCGCTGCCGCTGCTGTAGGCCTCGGTCAACACGCTGGTGGCTGGCCCGCTGGCAACCGTGAGATCAGGGATATCGCCGTTGCTGGCGGATAGCAGTGTCAGCCCGTCTCCGGTCTGACCAAAATAAAGTGCCGGCAGGCCGGTGATCAGCGTCAGGCTGGTGACGGTTGCAGCCAGGCTCTCCTGGGCAGTGCCTCTAATCGGCGACAGTTCCAGCGCCTGGCTGGCCATGGCCTGTTTCAGTATGGTCTGCTTGAGTTTGTGGTTGGAGTGGCGGGCGTCGTAGTCTTCCGAAAGCGGAATGCCCAGCGACTCGGCCACGCCGCTTACTTCCTGGTCGATCCTGCGGTTTATCTCTCGCGTGAGTTCTTCATTAAGGCCAAAAATGGTCCCCGCCGCAGCAACGCCCGCCGCGTCCGAAAGCGCCAGGCGGGTTGCCAGACTAATCAGTTTGACCAGATGTCCGGCATCGCGTATTTCCGTCGGCATAGCCTGCTGATAGCGCATAGCGTCAACCGCCATGGGGCCCAGGCCCCATGAATCAACCAGTTCGGCTGCAATATCGGACTGGTGGTCAAAGTAGTATTGCTGGGTTTCTCCAGGCGGGGTTTTTAGTGCGATCAGTTCACCGACGTTGTGCAACATACCCAGCATGAACGCCTGGTCGGGTTCGGGATAGCGGGTCAGTGTTGCCAGGGCTCTGGCTGTCAGTGCGGTGGTCAGTGAATGGCGCCAGAAGTCCCGCAACTGTTGCCACTGGTCTGCTCCGAGTTCGTAGAGAATTTGGCGTAATGCCGCGGTCAGGACCAAGGTATGGAAGCGTCGGGTTCCCAGCCTCAGAAGAGCCTGGTCAATGGAGCGTATTTGCGAGGAGGGGCCATACAGTGCGGAGTTGGCCAGGGCGAGAACGCGTGTAACCAGAGCGGTGTCGGCAGAAACAATATCACTTATGCGGCGATAATTTTCGTCTTGATGACAGGCTTCAAGCGCCCGAAGGGTAACCTCCGGGAGACTCGGTAGCTGTATGTCAGGGGCGATCTGCATAGGCCTGCCTGTTTAACGCGTCAGATATTGTCGTTGGTATCTGACGGATTGTTCATAAACGTTAACCCAATTGAGCTTAGACAATAACCTGCACTTATTAAACAGTTATTGTTCCTTTTTTAAGCAGAGTATTACCCGTGTTGTGATGTGTGTAAACTTTTTACAGGTTAAATGTCGCAAAACCATTCATTACCGTTCATTCAAGTTGCTTGTTTTTGTCTACAGTTAGAACTCCGTCCGGGTTACACTTTGACACAGTACTCAAATTTTTACCCGGATCACGTGTCAGTCGACGGACAAGACAGCGCCTATTAAGCATTCATGACCGACTCCCGCACTTCCAGGCACATTCCGAAGCAACCCAGAACACTGGCGATTACCGGTGGCAAGGGTGGTGTCGGAAAAACATCGGTGGCACTGAACCTTTCCCTGACCCTTGCGCGAGAGGGTTACAGAGTATTGTTGCTGGATGGTGACACGGACCTGGCCAATGTCAGTATCATGCTGGGCCGGTATCCGGAGCGCACCCTGGCCAACGTAATGGCCGGTGAGTGTTCCCTCCGCGATGTGATCATGGAAGCGGAGTGGGGGCTGCACATCATTCCCGGTGCCTCGGGGGTTGACCAATGTGTCGACATGGCCGCTGAAGAAAGCCTCCGTGTTCTCAAGGCGTTGTCGAGACTGGAAAAAGATTACGACTTCGTGATCACAGACACTGCCTCCGGTTTGCAGAAGACCGGCATGCACATGATTGCGGCGGCGGAACTAGCCTGTGTGGTGGTAACGCCAGACCCCGCATCGCTGACCGATGCCTTCTCCCTGATCAAACTGCTGATTCGCCGTGGTTACCGAAGGACGCCGAGCGTTTTGGTGAACATGGCCCAGGGCGCAAGCCAGGCCCGATCTGTATTTCAGCGCCTTGATGCCGCTGCAGTGCGGCACCTGGGGGTGCAGTTGCATTATCTGGGTGCTATCTGGCGTGACGAAACTTTGCGCCAGTCGGTGATAAATCAACGCCCTGTGGCACTGATGCCGGCTTCCGATCCATCCAGCCGTCAATTTCGAACATTGGCTGACATGCTGAACGTGCGGCTGCGCCAGTTGCCACCGAGAAAGGCGGGGATTGCGGCATACTGGCACCGGGTGTCTTCCGGTTCCGCGGACGCAGGGGCAGCATCTGGCGGTGGCGAGGCAAAAAAACCAAAGGAGCCGGCTCAGGAATGTAAGCGGCTGACCACAGAGCTTGGCGAGATACTCGCAGGCAGCAATGACAAGCCACTGCTGCGTTATGAAGCATTCCAGGGGCTTTTTGCACTGTTGGGGCGCAAAATGGACGCGGACACCATTGAGATTATCCAGACCGGTTTAGCCTCCCTCAACTGGGAAGAACTGGGAAAGGATCAGCGAGAGCATATGGCGACCCATCTCCGCCACCTCGCCGCAGAAGTTGACCCTGCGGCAGTTCCCCGCAAGGCTGGCCCAATAGCTAACAAACCGGAACGCGAGCCATACTATGACCGTATCAGCTTTGGCGAGCAGAATCGGTTGATTCGGGCGCTTAAGGAACAGCCGTCCAACATCTCCCTGGACCAGCTTTTGCGCTCGTTGGCGGACACCGACAAGAACGGCTCCTGAGTGTCATTTGTCCGGTTTTTCTCCACTCCTTTTTTTGCATTTGGTCACCTTATTTTATTGTCATTTTATTGATGCAGTTTGTAGCGTAACTTTGCTCTATGTCACCGCACTGTCATTCGGTCTGTGCAAAAATCAGCCTTATTCCCGGAATCGTGGCCCGCAAAATGCAGAGGTAGGAGGCAAGCAGTCTCTAGCCTGAAAACCTACTGCACTTGATGGCTACACAGTGAATTTGAGAAGGAGTTCTCGCCATGGCTATACAGCAGCAACAAAACGGAGCGTCGGCGTCCGGTGTTCTTGAACAACTACGCGGTAAACACGTGCTGATCACCGGTACCACCGGGTTTCTCGGCAAGGTGGTATTAGAGAAACTGATTCGCACGGTACCGGATATTGGCGGGATCCATTTGCTGATTCGTGGTAACAAAAGGCATCCAGCAGCGCGGGAGCGATTCCTTAATGAGATTGCCAGTTCTTCCGTGTTCGAGCGCCTTCGACACGATGACAACGAGGCGTTCGAAACCTTTCTTGAGGAACGCGTTCACTGCATCACCGGCGAAGTGACTGAATCCCGTTTCGGGCTTACGCCGGAGCGGTTCCGTGCGCTTGCCGGGCAGGTTGACGCGTTTATCAATTCCGCAGCCAGCGTAAACTTCCGGGAGGAGCTCGATAAGGCGCTGAAGATCAACACCCTATGCCTCGAGAACGTTGCCGCCCTGGCGGAGCTTAATAGCACTATGGCGGTTATCCAGGTGTCCACCTGCTATGTTAACGGCAAGAATTCCGGTCAGATCACGGAGTCCGTCATCAAGCCGGGGGGCGAGTCTATCCCCCGCAGCAGCGACGGCTACTATGAAACTGAAGAGCTTGTACATCTGCTGCAGGACAAAATTTCCGACGTGAAGGCCCGATACTCCGGCAAAGTGCTTGAGAAAAAGCTAGTGGACCTGGGCATTCGCGAGGCCAACAACTACGGCTGGAGCGACACCTACACGTTTACAAAATGGCTGGGTGAGCAACTCCTGATGAAAGCCCTGTCCGGGCGCTCACTCACGATTGTTCGCCCCTCCATCATTGAAAGTGCACTGGAAGAGCCCTCGCCGGGATGGATTGAAGGTGTGAAGGTGGCGGATGCCATCATCCTCGCCTACGCCCGTGAGAAAGTCTCACTGTTCCCCGGCAAGCGTAGCGGCATTATCGATGTGATCCCGGTAGACCTGGTGGCCAACAGCATTATTCTGTCTCTCGCCGAAGCCATTTCCGAACCTGGGCATCGCCGCATTTACCAGTGCTGCAGTGGCAGTTCAAACCCGATTTCGCTGGGCAAGTTTATTGACTACCTGATGGTGGAAGCCAAATCCAACCATGCGGCGTATGACCAGTTGTTCTATCGTCGGCCCACGAAACCATTTGTGGCGGTCAATCGAAAGCTGTTTGACGTTGTGGTTGGTGGTATGCGTGTGCCGTTATCCATTGCAGGCAAGGCCTTGAGACTTGCAGGCCAGAATCGTGAGCTGAAGGTTCTTAAAAACCTCGATACCACGCGTTCACTCGCCACTATCTTTGGTTTCTACACCGCGCCGGATTATATCTTCCGTAACGATTCGCTGATGGCCCTGGCTTCCCGCATGGGTGAACTGGATCGTGTTCTGTTTCCGGTGGACGCGCGCCAGATCGACTGGCAGCTATACTTGCGCAAGATCCACCTCGGAGGTCTTAATCGCTACGCACTCAAGGAGCGGAAACTGTACAGCTTGCGGGCCACCCAGACCCGCAAAAAGGCCGCCTGACACCCCGTCAATCGGCTGTCCTTTTTATTCGGATCCTGGTTCCCAGGGTCCGGAACGTTACTTGTTGTTTCTGCTGGCAGGTCTATCCTTTATGGCAGGCTCCAAAACAACAGGGTGCCCCTCGTGAAACCGTCATTCTGGCTAAAAGTGCTGGCGGATTGGGACGTTAGTCTAATTCATTGTTCACTGGCACGCGTGTTGAACTATGGGTATCCGTCTTCAGGGCTTTTTTTGCCCGTCACGCTCTTTATTAAATAACCGATAATGACAACAGACTCTGACTAATAAGGGGGAGCACAATGACTGATAAACAGGTTTATCCGGTAAGTCCGGACGTGGCCAAACAGGCCCTGCTAAATCGGGATCAGTACGAGAAGATGTACCGGCAGTCGGTGGAGGACCCGGAAACGTTCTGGGCCGAACACGGCAAGCGACTGGACTGGATCAAGCCCTTCTCGAAGGTAAAAAACACCACCTACGACTACGACAATCTCTCCATCAAATGGTTTGAAGACGGCCAACTGAACGCCGCCGCCAACTGTCTGGATCGTCACCTGGAAAAGCGCGGTGACCAGACGGCCATCATTTTCGAGGGCGATGACCCTGCCGATTCTCGCAACGTCACCTACCGCGAACTGTACGAAGAAACCTGTAAGTTCGCTAACGTTCTGAAAGACCAGGGCGTCAAGAAGGGCGATGTTGTCACTATCTACATGCCCATGATTGTTGAAACGGGTGTTGCCATGCTGGCCTGTGCCCGCATCGGTGCCATCCATTCGGTTGTCTTCGGCGGGTTTTCGCCGGAAGCACTGGGCGCCCGCATTGCCAACGGTAAATCCCGTTTCGTGGTCACGGCCGATGAGGGCGTTCGTGGCGGCCGCAAGATCCCGCTCAAGAAAAATGTCGACGCCGCGTTGAGCAAAGAAGCGGGCGCCGATGTGGACAAGGTAATCGTGGTCAAGCGCACCGGTGGTGACGTGCCCTGGAAAGACGGTCGTGACGAAAGTTACGAAGAGCTGATGAAAGGCGCATCCACGGATTGCCCGGCAGAGCCCATGAACGCTGAAGACCCGCTGTTCATGCTGTACACCTCAGGTTCCACCGGCGCACCGAAAGGCGTGTTGCACACCACTGGTGGCTACATGGTCTTCACCTCCATGACCCACGAGTATGTGTTCGACTACCACGACGGCGATGTCTACTGGTGTACTGCGGACTTCGGCTGGGTTACCGGCCACAGCTATATCCTGTACGGCCCGCTGGCCAATGGCGCTGTCACTGTCCTGTTCGAAGGTGTACCCAACTACCCTGACACCTCCCGCATGGGCCAGGTGGTGGACAAGCACAAGGTCAATATCCTGTACACCGCACCCACCGCCATCCGTGCCCTGATGGCCGAGGGCGAGTCCTGCATGAACGGCACTACCCGCGACAGTTTGCGTCTGCTGGGCTCGGTGGGCGAGCCGATCAACCCGGAAGCCTGGGAGTGGTATCACCGGGTGATCGGCAACAGCAAATGCCCGATCGTCGACACCTGGTGGCAGACCGAGACCGGCGGCATCCTGATTTCGCCGCTGCCGGGTGCCATTGATCTCAAACCTGGTTCCGCCACAGTTCCCTTCTTCGGCGTCAAGCCGGCGCTGGTGGACAACGATGGCAATATCCTGGACGGCAAGACCGAGGGTAACCTGGTAATCCTGGATAGCTGGCCTGGCCAGATGCGTACCATTTTTGGCGACCATGAGCGCTTCAAGCAGACTTACTTCAGCACCTACAAAGGTATGTACTTCACGGGTGACGGCGCCCGCCGTGACGAGGACGGTTACTACTGGATTACCGGCCGCGTGGACGACGTGCTGAACGTGTCCGGCCACCGTCTGGGTACGGCCGAGGTGGAAAGTGCCCTGGTGGCACACGATAAGGTCGCCGAGGCAGCTGTGGTAGGCTACCCTCACGAGATCAAGGGGCAGGGCATTTACGTCTATGTCACCCTGGTTCACGGAGAGGAGCCGTCAGACGAGCTCAAGAAGGAATTGGTCCAGTGGGTTCGCAAGGAAATCGGCCCCATTGCCTCTCCAGACGTGATCCAATGGGCGCCTGGACTGCCCAAGACCCGTTCTGGCAAGATAATGCGCCGGATTTTGCGTAAAATCGCGTCGAACGAGCACGATCAGCTGGGAGATACCTCCACCCTGGCGGACCCGGGTGTGGTGGATGACCTGATCAGCGGTCGTGCGAACAAGTAAAGCCTGCTTGTTATCAGGCTGTGACCCTGTGAGGAATCTGTTGAATGACACAAACCATTATCGTCGCCGATGATCACCCGCTGTTTCGGGCAGCTCTGAAACAGGCGGTCAGTCAGGCGGTACCTGATGCCAAGACAGTGGAAGTGGACAGCATCAAGGCGCTGCAGGCGGCGGTAGAGTCGCATCCGGATGCGGATCTGGTGTTACTGGATCTGAACATGCCGGGCGCCCACGGCTTCTCGGGGCTCGTGTTCATGCGCGGGCAGTATCCCGGCCTGCCGGTGGTGGTGGTGTCAGGATCGGAAGAGATGCAGGTGATGCGCCGTTCGATCGATTATGGGGCGTCGGGCTTCATTCCGAAGTCGGCGCCTCTGCCGACCATCACCGAGGCGATTCAGGCAGTCCTGGAAGGGGATGTCTGGTTGCCTGAAGGTGTGGCGGACAAGATCGAACGGATGCATTCGGACATGACGGACTTCTCCGAAAAACTGGCGTCGTTGACGCCGCAGCAGTTTCGGGTGCTGGGTATGCTGGCTGAAGGGCTTCTTAACAAACAGATCGCTTACGATCTGGATGTCTCAGAGGCCACCATCAAAGCGCATATCACGGCGGTTTTCCGGAAGCTGGGGGTTCGTAACCGGACCCAGGCGGTGATTGCGATCCAGCAGATGGAAATTGATCCTTCGGATACGTCGTTGTCTGGTAGCTGATTGGCCTGAGAAGGTTCTATTGATTCAAAAAAGCGGAAATCCTGTCTTGGGATTTCCGCTTTTTTGTTTGGGCGAGTGGGCTCACTTCTTACTGGCATACCCCAGCTTTTTGTCCACCAGATTGAACAACTCCTCACCCTGATGCCACCGATCCAGGTTCTCCAGGAACTGGTCGGTCAGTGCCCGCTTCCAGCCGATAAAGTCCCCGGACATGTGGGCAGTCATAATGACGTTCTCCATATCCCAGAGCGGATGATCGGCCGGCAGGGGTTCTTCCTCGAATACGTCCAGGGCAGCGCCGGCGATGTCGCCGTTGTTCAGGGCGGCAATCAGGTCGTCGGTCTTCACCACGGGTCCGCGACCGATGTTGATCAGGCGGGCGGACTTGCGCATGGACTTGAAGGCTTTCTCGTTGAACAGACCCTCGGTTTGTGGCGTTAAAGGTGCGGCAATGACAACGAAGTCCGCCAGGCCCAATTGTTCGGTCAGGTCGTCATTGCCGTGTACCGCAACAAAATCCGGGTCGTCGTGGCGAGGTTTACGGGCAATACCGTGGGGTTTCAGGCCGGCAGCCTTGCACAATCTGGCAATCTGGCCGCCTATGGAGCCGGCGCCGACGATCAGTACCTGCTTGCCTTCGGCTCTTTCGGTGTCCCGGTGCTGCCATTTGTGCTCAGCCTGCAGGCGCAGGGAGCGCGGAAAATCTTTGGCGAACATCAGAATCGTGCACAGCACGTACTCGGCAATGGTGCGGTCGAAGATACCCCGGGCGTTGGTCACGGTGACGTCGCCTTCAGTGAGGTCCGGGAACATCAGGGCATCCACGCCAGCACTGGTGGCGTGAATCCACTGCAGCTTGTCCGCCGACGGCCAGGCTGCGGCCAGGGCCTCGGTGCGAAAGTCCGTCACCATCATTACGTCGGTACCTGGCAACGTATCCCGCAGAGTGGGCTCGTCAGAGGCAAAGCGAACCTCTGCTCGTGCTCGCAGCGCATCCATGCCAGGAGGCTCTTTTTCGCCGGGTGCCGTCAGAACGGTTACAACCGGTTTGCTGTGTTGGGTCATCTGTCCTCCGCCAATGCAGTTTGTCCGCGTCCGGCCGCGGGAATCGACAGTCCGGATGTCGAGTCTACAGTCTGGTATCTGACTCTGAGCTGGTCAACCTGAGCCAATATAAGATAAAGGTCGTAGCCCCTGTCATGACGGCTATTGCAGCGTTTCGTCGGGGGTGCCGAATCTTTCTGTTTTATGTCTTGTACGGCCCCTGTTTACTGACTAACCTGCAGGAGTAGCTACTATTTGCCCTGCTTTCAGGAGGTGTTTATGGCAGAAGCCGCCAATCGAGAAACCGGCCAGACCAAACCGCGTAAAGTGAAATACCGGAAGAACAAGGCCAGTTGGAACCCGGCGATGCAGGCGGTTCCGGTGCCGGGCATCCGTCGCATGGTGAATATGGCGGCCACCATGAAGGATGTCATTCATCTTTCGATTGGTCAGCCGGACTTGCCGACACCCAAGCATGTTATTGATGCCTATGTTGACGCGCTGAATGCCGGGCAGACGGGTTACACAATGGACGCGGGCCTGCCCGAGCTGTTGGTTGCCCTGAGGGACTATTACGGCGCGCGCTACAATCGTAAGTTGACCCGCGACAACATTCTGATCACCAGCGGCGCTACAGAAGCCATGTACCTGGCTATTTCGGCAACGTCCGCGCCGGGCCGGCAGTTTATCGTGACTGACCCGTCGTTCCTGCTTTACGCGCCATTGATTCGTATGAACGGTGGCGAGGTCAAGTTTGTGCCGACTCGGGCCGAGAACAACCATCAGTTGGACCCGGACGAAGTGATTCGCGCCATGGGGCCGCGCACCTTTGCGCTGATTCTGAACAACCCCAACAACCCGACTGGGGCCGTTTACCCCCGCAGCACCGTCGAAACCATTCTGGAAGAATGCGCCTATCGGGGTATTCAGGTTTACGCGGATGAAGTCTACGACCACCTGATCTTCGATGATGACGATTTCGCCAGCGTACTGAACTGCTCAATGGACCTGGACAACATCATGTGCATCAGCAGCTTCTCGAAGACCTATAGCATGGCCGGATTGCGGGTAGGCTGGGTGATTGCAAGCCAGGCGGCGATCAAGTCGCTGCGGCGTTTTCACATGTTCACCACCTCTGTCGCCAACACGCCGTCCCAGTTCGCGGGGGTCGCGGCACTCACCGGAGACCAGCAATGCGTCAAGAACATGGTGGATATCTACCGTGAACGCCGCGACAAGGTGGTGGAACTTGTCGACCAGACACCGTATCTGACAGGGTACAAACCCGGCGGCGCCTTCTTTGCGTTCCCGGACTTGCCGCCCCATGTGGACGGTTCTGACCTGGCATTGCGCATGCTGAAGGAAACGGGTGTTTGCCTGGTGCCGGGAGATGCCTTCGGGGAAGGGTGCACGAACGCCGTTCGGATCAGTTTCTCGACCACGTGCGAGAAACTGGATGAAGCCTTCGACCGGATCATCCCCTGGATGGCCAAGCAGCAGTTTTGACCGTTATGTCGGCCCTGGATTCGGTACTTGTGCAATGCCCCTACTGTTGGGAGACGCTGGACATCAGCGTCGACCCCTCGGTGGAGGATCAGGAGTACGTGGAGGATTGCCAGGTGTGCTGCCAGCCGATCCTGATCCACGTAGTCTTCGACGAAAACCTGACCCCTTCCGTGACCGTCCGGGCCGAGAACGAATAGCCTCCGCCAGTCTGCTGCGGTGCCAATGCCATTCCTGAATGATGATTAACCCGCCCGGCTTGCCCGGGCGGCCACCTTGGCTCAGGATAGGAGAATCTGCAAAGGAGAGTTATTCGATGGTCAACGCATCAACCCGCCTGTTTTCTACCTTCATTCTGATTTCCATGATGGCATTGGGTGGCTGTGCCAGCCTGTCCCCCTATTCCATTTCCGAGGCGACACTTGAGCGTCACTTTCAGGACACTGTCAGCGATTTTGATCGCCGACAACTGCAGGGTGGGTCGCCACTCAGCCTGAGCCTGAGCAACGCGGATATTACCCTTGGCCCGGATGGTCGTGACGTGGCGGTCATTGACCTGAGAGGGCAGGTAGCCCTGAATGCGCTGATGGCAAAGCTACCAGTCGATATTGCTCTGAAAGTGGAAGGAGCGCCGGTGTACGACAGCGAGGAGAAAGCGATCTACATTCGGCGGCTGCAACTGTTGGAAAGCAGCATCGATTCGTCGTTTTTCAAAGGGGACCTCAAGCCGGTCACGGATAACGTCATGCGGGTGGTTGCCCAGATGCTGGAAACCATGCCGGTGTATCGGCTGGATGAAGCGGACTTCACCCAGCGCATGTTCGGCATGGTCCCCATGGACGTGAGGGTCGCGCCCGGGCGGCTTGAATTCGTTATGGCCGAGTAAGTGACTCCAGGCGCTCGCGCACGGCGGCGCCGATTTCCTGTGTACCTCTGGATTTGCCGGCGTTTTCTGCGAGGTCGGCGGCCACCGCATCAAACAATTCCCGCCCGGCAGTGGCCACCGCCGGGTCTTTCCGCCCCAGCCATTCCAACATGCGTGCCGTGGTGAACAGCATGGCCGTCGGGTCGGCCAGGCCCTGGCCGGCAATATCCGGTGCGCTGCCATGGGTTGGCTCGAACATCGACGGCATGCCATTTTCGTCGGGATTCAGGTTGCAGGAGGGCGCCACGCCCATGCCGCCGGACAATACGGCTGCAAGGTCAGTCAGGATGTCACCCTGCAGGTTGCTGGCCACCACCACATCGAACGCCCAGGGCGCCTGAACGAACTTCATGCAGGCCGCATCCACCAGTTCGTGGTGCGTTGCTACGTCGGGGTACTGTGTCGCCATTTCCTCGAAGGCTTCGGTGTACATGTCGCCCCAATAGCGCAGGGCATTGCGTTTGGTCACGATGCACACCTGGCTTTCACAGGTTTTACCGTCCAGCGTGCGGAACTGACGAACGCGACCCTCCTCGGCGCGAGCGGCGGCACGCAGGCGGGCCTGCTCGAAGCCGTAGCGGATAATCCGGTCCGTCGCCCGGCGGGTGAACACTTCCATCTGGGTGGCCACTTCGTCCGGCGCGCCCTTGCGGAGCCGGCCGCCCTGGCTGACATACTCGCCCTCGCTGTTTTCGCGAATCACCAGCATGTCGATGTCCTTAGCGCGCTCATCCGCCAGATACTGACGGGCACCGGGAAGCAGCCTGGCGGGCCGTTCGCAAACCCACTGATCAAATCCCTTGCGCATGTCCAGCAGGGGCGCGAGTGAGATACTGTCTGGCAACAGGTAGCGGTCAGGGTCGTCCACCGGGCCGGGGTCGCCCAGGGCACCAAGGAGAATGGCGTCGTAGGACTTCAACTGATCCAGCGCATCGGCCGGCATGGATTCGCCATTTTCCTCGTGCCAGGCATGGGATGGCCAGGGAAAGCGTGTCCACTCCATCGGCAGATCGTGTCGTCTGCGCAGGGTCTCCAGGCAATGTACCGCCTCGGCAACCACTTCAGGACCGATGCCATCACCGGGGGTCACGGCAATTCGGGTTTTCTGGGCCATTCCGGATACTCCTTCCTGTCGCTGTGATCTTAGTGTCAGTCGTGTGATTCAGTGTAGTCATGTGTCATGGGGATTCCACACCATTTAATCCCTCGTTTGTTTTACCAGTTATGGATTGCTGGTTATAGTGCTGTGGTTGACCAATTTGACTGAGGATTTACCTTGTTCTATCGCCTGATTACCGTCGTTGGCGGATTGTTGTTTGTTATCATCCTGTTCGCCCTGATCTGGTTCTTCTGCAAGCAGTTCCTGCTTCGTCATGGCGTCAGGGAACAGGTGTCTGATCGCGCTACGGTGCTGGCCACCTGGACATTTGCTGGCGTCAGTGTGGGGCTGGTGTTTGCGGTGTTGGGTGCCTTTATCCTTGGCCCCTGGGCGTTCTACCGCACGCTTCGAGGGCATGACGCGCAGGTGTCTGATGGCGCGGCCATCTGGTGGGGCTTTGGGATTGTTGTTGCGTCGTTGGGCATTACCGCAGCCGGATTTCTTGGTTTTCTGAAGCTGGTGGGGGCCTACTGATGGTGGCACTCACACAATGCTGGCCAACTGCTCCCGGAACCAGATAAGCGCTGGCTCCCGTTCATAGGCCTTGTGCCAGTATAGATGCACATCGATACCGGGCAGATCTACCGGAGTGGTCAGAATATCAATGTCTGCCCTCTCTGCGATGATACGGGCGTAGTTTTCCGGCATGGTCAGTAGCAGGTCGGTTCCCTCCGCTACCCGGCAGGCGGCGTAATAGTGCTGGCATCGCAGGCGGATATTTCGCTGCACTCCAAACCGCGACAGCTCAAAGTCCTCAATGCCCGGACCCTCGGAACGCGATGACACCAGCACATGTTTTGCCTGTAGATACTTGTCCATGGTCAGCCCTCCGCTTGTCAGCGGATGGCCCTTTCTCGCCAGCACCACCAGCCTGTCATGGCGTAGTAGTTCATGGCCCGTCTGATTGCTGACCGGCAACAGCACATCCACTGCAAAATCCAATTTTCCCGCCGCGAGCTGGGTTTCCATATCACGCCGGGGTACTCGCTGGCTGATGATCTCCAGCTCGGGGTAGCTTTCCAGTTTCCCCATCAGCTTTGGAAGAAATGTTGACTCCAGGATATCCCGCAGGGCCAGCGAGTAGGTTTTGCGCTGATTGGCCGGGTCGAAGGCGTGGAACTGGTTCACCGCACTCTGAATCTGGGTCAGCCCCGGGCGCATGGATTCCAGGAAGCGACGGGCCAGGGGCGTGGGCACCATCTGGTTGCCCTGACGGCTGAAGAGTGGGTCGTCGAAATGCTCCCGCAGGCGCGACAGGGAATGGCTGACTGCAGGCTGCGTAAGGTGCAGGGCCCTGGCCGCGCGGGTGAGGCTGCCTTCCCGATAAATGGTGTCGAATACGTGCAGCAGGTTCAGATCCAGTCGATTCAGTGCCATGGGCGCCTCCATTTCGCGAATAAGCCAGTCTTATGATAAATGATAAGAATAATTCAGTCGCGTAATAGTTGGTGGATAACTAGACTGGCTCCATATCGGTCAAACTACGAGGACACGGCAATGGATTTCAGTATTTCCGAGAAGGGCCAAGACTATCTCAAGCGCGTTAAAACCTTCATGAAGGAAGAAATCTTCCCGATTGAAGAGCAGTACCATAAGGAGTTGATGGCGCAGGAAAACCGCTGGGTAGTGCTGCCGATCATCAAAGAGTTAAAGGAAAAGGCCAAAGCTCAGGGCCTGTGGAACATGTTCTTTCCGGATGAGAAATACGGATGTGGTCTGCTCAACTCTGATTACGCCGTGATTGCCGAAGAAACCGGCCGCAGTTTTATCGCCCCCGAAATCTTCAACTGCAATGCGCCGGATACCGGCAATATGGAAGTGCTGATCCATTACGGTTCTGAGGAGCAGAAAGCCGAGTGGCTGCCCCGCCTGCAAAGCGGTGAGGTGCGTTCTGCGTTCTGTATGACGGAGCCGGCAGTGGCTTCTTCTGATGCGACCAACATGGAGGCGACGGCTGTTGTTGAGGGTGATGAAGTGATCCTTAACGGCCGCAAATGGTGGAGCACCGGTGTTGGTCACCCGGACTGCAAAGTTGCCATCTTTATGGGCCTGACCGACCCGGACGCCCACAAACACCGCCGTCACTCCATGGTGCTGGTGCCGCTGGATACTCCGGGGGTAAACGTGGAACGCATGTTGCCGGTTTTTGGTGCCTACGATGAGCCTTACGGTCATGGTGTTGTGTCTTTTGACAATGTGCGCTTGCCGAAGACCGCGTTTATTGCCGGCCCCGGCCGTGGTTTTGAAATCGCCCAGGGCCGTCTTGGGCCGGGCCGTGTTCACCATTGTATGCGGGCGATTGGTGCGGCGGAACGTACTCTGGAATTGATGATAAAAAGGGCGACCAGTCGTGAGGCGTTTGGTCGGCCGATCGCTAAACTGGGTGGTAATCCTGACGTCATCGCTAATGCCCGTATGGGGATTGAACAGGCGCGGCTGCTGACGCTGAAGTGTGCCTGGGCGTTGGATACCAAGGGTATTTCCGGGGCCCTTCAGGAAGTGTCGATGATCAAGGCGGTGATTCCGAAGATGCTTCAGCAGATTGTGGATGACACGATTCAGATTCACGGTGGTGCGGGTGTCAGCGACGACGATTTCCCGCTGACTCAGCTGTTTGCCTATGCTCGGGTTTTGCGCCTGGCTGATGGCCCGGATGAGGTTCATAGGGCGATGGTTGCTCGTCTCGAGCTCGCAAAATACCGAAAGTAAGCCCGCTGGTTTCGAAGTGTGAGCGGACGGACGGGGCGTTCTGAAACACGCTCCTTCGGCACATCCATGTGACGCTTGGACTCCGCCATCCATGGCTCCGTACAGTTTCAGAACGCCCCGTCCGTCCGCTCAGTCAAATTTTGGGAGTTGGCGTTTCGGGGGGCCAGCTCTTGCACGGATTCAGATAACTAAGACAACGGTGAAACACAGATGACACAGCGAGTATTTATAACCGGCGGGGCCAGTGGCCTGGGCCGGGCGATTGCATTGAGATACGCTAAAGAAGGCGCGAAAGTCTGTATCGGGGATATTAATCCTGAGCAGGGCGTTGCCGTCGAGCAGGAGATCAGCAACGCCGGGGGCGAGGGCTACTTCGTTGAGTGCGATGTGCGCCGTTTGACCGACCTGGAGAAGATCTGCGAAGACCTTACTGGAAAATGGGGTGGGGTGGATGTCGTGGTGAATAACGCTGGCGTTGCCTCTGCAGGCTCGATTGAAGACACCACCATGGCCGATTGGGAATGGATCATGGACATCAACGTGTTGGGTGTCGTTCGTGGCTGTAAAGCCTTTACCCCGCAGTTCAAGAAGCAGGGCTCCGGCGCGTTTGTGAACATCGCCTCTATGGCCGGGCTTATGCTCGCACCGTTGATGGACAGCTACAATGTCTCCAAGGCCGGTGTCATCGCGCTTTCGGAAACCCTCAGTCAGGAGCTGAGAGATTCCGGTATTCACGTTAGTTGTGTCTGCCCGGCGTTTTTCCAGACCAATCTGACCAGCAGCATGCGATCTGACATTCCCGGTATTCAGCAGAACGTCAACAAACTGATGAAGCGCTCCACTATCACCGCTGAAAACGTTGCCGACGACATTGTCCGCTCGGTAGAGAAGCGCGATTTCTGGGTGCTGCCCCATGCCAAGGAGCGTCGTATGTGGATGGTCAAACGCCATGCACCGAAGGCATTTGATTGGCTGATGCACCAGGAAAGCAAACGTTGGATGAAGAAAATGGGTGGGAAGGCCTGAGCGCCAGGCCCGTTGCCATTGTATAAATCATAGGAGAGCCCTGAATGACCCAGATCGACCAGGCTGTTGATATCCGCGAAGGCGAAGAGCTGGATGTCGTGGCTGTTGACCGCTTCATGAAGCAGGCCATTCCGGACCTTGAAGGTCAGCCTCAGATCAAGCAGTACCCCGGCGGTGCGTCCAACCTGACGTACCAGGTGGATTATGGCGACCGTTCTTACGTGTTGCGCCGGCCACCGTTCGGCAAGATCGCCAAGTCCGCCCACGACATGTTGCGGGAAGCGAAGGTGATGCGGGCCCTGAAGCCCGAGTTCTCCTACGTTCCCAATATCGTCGCCATCTGTGACGATCATGACGTACTGGGCTGCGATTTCTACGTCATGGAACGCCTGAAAGGCATCATCCTGCGCCAGGATTTCCCCAAGGATTTTGAGCTCAGCGAGGCGGATACCCGCAAGCTGTGCCTGAACGTCATCGACAAGCTGGTGGACCTGCACAATGTCGACGCCAAGGCCACAGGCCTGGACAAGTTGGGCAAGGGTTCCGGTTACGTACAGCGCCAGATCGGTGGCTGGAGTGACCGCTTCCGCAAGGCGAAGACGGATGACGTGGGTGACTTCGAAACGGTGATGGGCTGGCTGAATGACAAGATGCCGGACGATGTTGCCCAGGTGGTCATCCACAACGACTATCGCTTCGACAACGTGGTGCTCCATCAGGACAACCCGTTCGAGGTGATCGGCGTGCTGGACTGGGAAATGGCCACCATCGGCGACCCGTTGATGGATCTGGGTAACAGCCTGGCCTATTGGATTGAGGCTGATGATGAAGGCCCGTTCCAGATGTTGCGGCGTCAGCCGACCCACCAGCCGGGCATGCTGACCCGCAAGGAAGTGGTTGCTTACTACGCTGAGAAATCCGGCCGCCAAATCGACAATTTCGATTTCTATGAAATCTACGGGTTGTTCCGGCTGGCGGTGATCGTTCAGCAGATCTACTACCGCTACTACCATGGCCAGACCAAAGACAAGCGCTTTGCCGCCTTTGGTCATGCCGCGAACTACCTGGAAAAGCGCTGTCAGAGGCTGATCGAGGCGAGTGACCTGTAATGGCGACCATCTACCTGATTCGCCACGGCCAGGCCAGTTTCGGCAAGGAAAACTACGACCAGCTTTCGCCCCGTGGCTGGGAGCAGGGCCGTGTTCTTGGTCGGTGGCTTGCGGGAAAAGTGACGCCCAACGCCGTCTTTGGCGGCAACATGGAGCGCCATCGGGAAACCGTGGAAGCGATTGCCAGTGGTTACGGTGACGCACTGCCGGACATGCAGGCGGTTGATGGGTTCAACGAGTTCGACCATACCCAGGTGGTGGAGCGTTTACGCCCTGAGTGGCAAGACCGCGAACGTATGGCGCGGGATCTGGCAGCCTTCCCCAAACCGGCCAGGGCGTTTCAACAGGTGTTCGAGGAAGCCATGCAACGCTGGGTTAGTGGCGGGCACGATCACGAATACACCGAGAGCTGGGAAGCGTTCCGCCACCGGGTGATTACGTCGTTGGAGCAATTGATTGAATATGCCGACGGTGGCGAGACCCTGGTGTCCACCTCCGGCGGCCCGATTGCGGTGATTGCCCAGCATCTGCTGGAGCTGAGCGATCGCAGGGCGCTGGACATGAATTCCGTGATTGCCAACACCAGTGTGACCCGGGTTCTGCATTCCGGAGCGCGGCGCAGCCTGGCGGTGTTCAACAATTACAGTCACCTGGAAGCGGAAGACCCTTCTCTGGTGACCTTCCGATAACGCATTGAGGTGAAGAATGAGCAAGCAAGACCTGTTTGATCTGAGTGGGAAAGTGGCCCTGATTACCGGCGCCAGCCGTGGCATCGGCGAAAGCATTGCCCGCACCCTGGCCACATACGGCGCGCACGTAATTGTCAGCAGTCGTAAAATTGATGGTTGCGAGGCCGTCGCCAGTAGCATTCGCGAGGCTGGTGGCAGCGCCGAAGCCTATGCCTGCCACATTGGTGAAATGGATCAGATCGAAGACATCTGGCAGCACATTGAATCAAAGCATGGCAAACTGGATATCCTGGTGAACAATGCCGCAGCCAACCCCTACTTTGGGCCGATCGAAGATACCGACCTGGGCGCGTACCACAAGACCGTGGACGTGAACATTCGCGGCTACTTCTTCATGTGTGCCCGCGGCGCACAGATCATGAAGAAAAACGGCGGTGGCTCCATCATCAACGTCGCCTCGGTGAACGGTGTTAATCCGGGCCATTTCCAGGGGATCTACTCGGTGACCAAGGCGGCTGTGATTTCCATGACCAAATCCTTTGCCATGGAGCTGGGGCAGCAGAAGGTTCGGGTGAACGCGTTGTTGCCGGGTCTGACGGACACCAAGTTCGCCAGTGCACTGACCAGCAATGAGGCCATCAAAAAGCAGGCTATGGCCCATATCCCCATGAAGCGGGTGGCAGACCCGGACGAAATGGCAGGCACGGTTCTGTATCTGGCGTCGGGCGCCTCCAGCTATACCACGGGCACCTGCATCAACGTGGACGGCGGGTACCTGACCATCTGAGCCGGGTGTCCCGACATTAGCCGTTTAGATTTCCGGTATCCTCGCTGGTACAGGCGAGGGTATCGAAGTCGCTCCGCATGCTTTCCGCCTGTTCCAGCAGGTAGTCAAGGTGGTGCTGGTCGGCCTGCTGCAGTAGATCGGTCATCAGGCCCGCCATGGCTGTCCGGCTGTCCAACATCATCCGCTGGTATTTTTGCCCCCGCACTTCCTCGTAGTTGTTCATCAGGTAACCAACCCGGTTTGAAAAGTCGTTGCTGTTTCGTGTTTCCAGGGCATCGATTAATGCCTGTTGCCAGTTCCGGCGACCGTCCAGCCAGATTTCCGTCTGCTGGCCGCGGCCTTCCGACCAGGCGTTGACCGTTTCACGTTGGCGATCATTGAGGGAGCCCAGCCAGCGTTCAACCCGTTCCATCGTGCGCTCGGCCCGGGCCTCTCGGGTTTGTTCCGGATTCTCCGCCAGGAGTTCTTCTTCCAGTTCTTGTTGGTTCTCCCTCATATTGTTAGCCAATTGTTGCACCTGCTCATCGCTGAGGCTTGATAGCAGGCGCGTGGCTGCCGGCCTTGCGCGTTCCATAAGTGGTGGGAAGAAGGAAAGCAGCTGTTTCTGGTGGTGGGCGACGGTGGACTGATCCAGATCACCAGACCGAACATCGTGTTTTAGCTGGGTAAGCCATTGAGAATAACGTGGCAATTCAGTGGTGCAATGCCATTGGCGGATATCGCGGATATCCTGCTCGAGCCGTGATTCCTGTTCGGCGGTCATGGGAACGTAGTCGTCCACCCACCACACGATGCCCCAGTCTGCGTAGCGATAGGCCATCTTGGTGGAACTGCAGCCGGCCAGGAGAGCTAGGCTGAGCAGCGCAATGGAAACAATTCGAATCATGACCGGTCCTCGGGGAAAGCGGGTAACCTGATCAGATTCATACGCCTGGATTCAGGTCTTGGACCGTAATACTGATACTGCAGGGCTTTGTTTGACAGCCAGGCTGATCCAAAAGCGATGAGCAACGTATAAGACTTCAGAATCAGGTTGAAGCGTTGATTTTTTGCATCTTTGAAAAACGTGCCCCGGTTAAACCGGGGCTTTTTTATGGGCGATTGTCAGCGGGGCGATCAATTTTCCCGTGCTTCGATGTTGCCCTCTTCGTCAGAGATGACGATTTCCACACGGCGGTTCTGTTGTCGCCCGCCGGAGCTGTCGTTGCTGGCAACAGGGAACTGCTCACCAAACCCTTTTGTCTCCACGCGGCTTCTGCTGATGCCCATGTTGACCAGCGTATCGCTAACGGCTTGCGCCCGACGCTCAGAAAGGCCCTGATTGTAGGAAGCCTCGCCGGTACTATCGGTGTAGCCTTCGACGCGTACCCGCCGGTTTTCATACTCATTCATGAACTCAGCCAGGCGTCTGACCGTTGACTCTCCGGAAGGCTTCAGTTCTGCCCGATCCAGGTCGAACAGCACATCTCCGAGCGTCAACACCATTCCGCGATCGGTTTGCTCTGCCTGCATGGCTTCCATTTGCAGGCGAAGTTCTTTGGCTTCCCTTCTGGCCTGTGCAGCTTCGTCAGCGCGCATTTGCAGTTCCAGTTCCTTGCGACGCGCTTCTGCGGAATCAATCTGCTCCTGCAGCTCCGCGCGCTCGCCCTGCTCACCGGCTATTTGTGCATGACGGTTGGCAAGATAAGCCGCGTGCTCAATCTCGACAATGTCCGCACCATCAGCGAGGAGAGTTTCAGCGCGGGACAATTGCTCCCTTGCGCTCCTCAACTGGCGATCACCGCTGCGGGCTACGTTCGGGTCGTTGCTGATTTCCTCATAGGCGGCCCGAGCTTCATCGACCTTTGCGTTATCCTGGGGCGTGCTGGCGCACCCTGCCACGAGGACAGAAAAGCCTACAGCCATACCCAAAGTCATGTTGCGCTTGTTCATAACCATCTCCCGTTTTCGATGAGGCCTTTACTGACGTTCGTCGATTCGCTTGCGAAGAGACTCAATATTGCGATTGACCTCATCAGCCGCTTGTCTTGCTTTCGCGGTTTCCGATCGAGCGCCGGCCAGTTGCGCATCCACAGCTGCTTTCTCAAGTAGGCGGCTTGCTTCAAGGTATTGTTTCTGATTGATCATTTCCTCGGCATCGGCAACCCGGTTCTGTGCCTGGTTCAAGAGTACCGGTTCAAAATCCCTGGCATCGGACGATACCGCCTGCTGAATGGCTGACTCGGCGGACCGGAGTTCGCCATCCGGCCGTTCAACCGAACTTGCGCAGCCTCCGGCAATGACAGCGATGCTGATTACACCTGCAGCACCTAACATCGAAGTATGCTTGCTCATGCACAATCTCCTTGCAGTGAGGAACGGGGGCGATATGCCCCGTCCAGACTCTTGTTGGTACTTGTTTGGGGCACCACCTCTGATGGCTGGCGCCGAATCAGAGTACCTATGGTGGATACGCACAAGATTAGCAGCGGGATCTGATTCTGGCATGAAGGTATGGAAATAAACTTCGTAGGGGGAGGCGTCGCTACAACGTATCTGTTGCCGGATGCGCCATAAAGCGTTGCGGGTGTAGGGGTTGGGCTTTGGGCCGGAAAATGACAGAACGGTAACCCCCGGAACCAGGCAGCTACCGTTTATTGGTATGGTTCAGCGTATTTTAGTGCCGCTGGACTGTGCCCGGGAAAGCGTGGTTCCGGTGGGTGGGCGGTAGTGCAGGGAGTAAATAATTCGATCTAACACCGCCTGACCATTCCAGGCCGGGTCGTTGTTGATCATGCCTACAATAGCCCAGGTGGTATCGGTGTCGTCGCGGGTAAAGCCTGCGATGGAGCGAACGTTTTCAAGGTATCCGGTCTTGATACGCCCTTTGCCGTCCAGGCCGGAGTTCCGCAGCCGCCTGGCCATGGTGCCATCCATTGCAATCAATGGCATGGAGGCCATCAGGTCTGATGCGAACGGGCTGTTCCAGGCGTGCTGCAGAATCTGTGCACCCTGGCGGGCGGTAATACGGCCATCGCGTGTCAGCCCAGCGCCGTTTTCAATCACCAGGCCGGTGGTATTGACGCCTTTTTTCTGGAGCCATTCATGGATCACACGAATGCCGGCGATACGATCATCCTCCTCGTCTTCCAGCCGGTGTTCAGCGCCGATGGTCAGCAACAGTTGGCGGGCCATCACGTTGCTGCTCCATTTGTTGATGTCCCGCACCATGGTGACCAGATCCGGAGAGGTGGTTCGCAACAACAGGCGAGCGTTCTCCGGTGTTTTGGCCAGCAGGCTTTTGCCGTTGATCGTGATGCCCATGTCGGAAAGCAGCGACCGTATCAGCGAGGCCGTGTACTGCTCATGGGGCAGAAGCGACAGGTAGGCTGTGGTGCGGCAGCCCTGCGGCAACTTGCCGGACACCCGTACGGTAACCCGATGATCCTCGTGAAAAAACGGCTCCCAGGTAAAGTGACTACGGGCCGGGCAGGGTGCCTCTGCGATTGCAGTGACCCGGTTGTCGATCACCACGTCGTTCAACGATGGCGCACTCCATGCCTGGGTACCGCGCTCGTCCGCACGCACCTGAAAGTGCACCAGGTTGAGGTTGCTCAGGTACGGCGACGGCTGCACCAGGAAGGGCCTATGGGGGTTGTCGCCGTTATCGTCAAACGTTGGCTGCCCGTTAGCCAATCGAAAAACGTCGCCGTCCAACACCAGGTTGCCATTGATGGCGCTGATGCCCATGCCGCGCAATTCGTTCAGGGTGCTCCAAAGGCGCTCAATGGTTAGTTTTGGATCGCCCCCCATGTCAACGTAGAAATTGCCCTTGAGGGTATCGCCCACTAGCTCGCCATCGGTGTAGAAGTTGGTGTCCCAGTGATAGGTCGGCCCCAGGATTTCCAGCGCTGCGTAGGTGGTGACCAGCTTCATGATAGAGCCAGGGCTCATCAAGGCATCCGCGTTGATGTATTGCTCAATGCCCGGCCCATTCATCGGAATGGCGGCCAGGCTAAGCGCCTGTTCGTCATTCAGGGATTCGGTGGCGTAATCCCGCACCTGGTTGCTCCAGGTTTTCGTGGTGCCACCAGCCTCGGCTGACTCCGAGGCGAATGCACAGGCAGACCCCACTGACAGGACTGCAGCCATGGTAGAGACCACCATGCCACGGGCTACACGACCATGCTGGCGGATAGTTCCAAAACGGGACGTGTTCGGGTGGCGTCGTGCCTTCAGCAACATGGTGTGGCGCTCATTGATTTCAAGTGCATTAACAATAGCCCATATTCTACGCGTGTACTATGTGGAAAGGCTCTACATGACGTTAAAAAATGCCAGTAGGGGCGTTGTTTATATTGCGTTTTTGTTAACAGATGTAAGCGCCCATGCTAATCAATTGGTTAGCTTTTGTACAACCTCTTGATTAGTATGATGGAAACAGAAACTGGAGGACGTATGGCGAGCGAACTGACTCGACGGCGATTTCTGGCTGTCATGGCAGCGGCAGGTCTTTCATGTCGAATTTCTTCGCTGGCGGCGGCTCCGAAAGGGAGTGTGATCATGAATCCCATTCCCTCCTCCGGTGAAAGGGTGCCAGCCGTTGGCATGGGTACCTGGCGCACCTTCAATGTGGGAGGCGACCAGTACCTTATCGATCAGCGTACCGAGGTGCTGAGAACCTTTTTCGATCTCGGTGGCACCCTGGTGGACTGCTACCCCATGTACGGCTCGGCGGCAGCGGTGATGGGCGAGGCGCTGGCCGCCCTCAATGCCCGTGACAAGCTATTTTCCGCCACCAAGATCTGGACCGGAGACGGCGATGCAACCCGGCAACAGGACCGGGAATCACGCAGAAAGTGGGGCATTGAGCGTTTTGACCTGCAGCAGGTCCACAACCTGGTAGCCTGGGAGCAACACCTGGCAACCCTGCAGCAAATGAAAGCTGATGGGGACGTTCGCTATATCGGCATCACCACCTCCCACAGTCGCAGGCACGGGGATTTCGCACGCATCATGGAAACCGAACCGCTGGACTTTGTGCAACTGACCTACAATGTGCTGGACAGGGAGGCGGAAGATCGTCTGTTGCCCTTGGCAAGGGAGCGTGGGATCGCCGTGATTGTGAATCGGCCTTTCCAGGGAGGGCGCCTGTTCCGACGCTTCCAGTCCGAAGAGCTGCCATCTTGGGCCAATGAGGTGGGCTGTCGCAATTGGGCGGAGTTTTTCCTGAAGTACATCCTTTCCCATCCAGCCGTTACCTGTGCTATTCCGGCCACTACCAGCGTTGAGCATATGAAAGAAAATATGGGCGCCCTTTATGGTGCTTTGCCGAATGAGCAACAACGCCGCCGAATGGCGGGCTACGTCGCAGGGCTGTGATGGGTACGAACTGGCTCAGCTATTCCCTGTCGGATTTCCTGATGTTCGGGCCGGAAGTGTTTCTTCGGCTCTTTGTTCGCATCAACCAGGACATCTGGCCATGGCAGGGTGTTGCGGTGATGATGGTGATCGCTATTGGCGCCTTGCTGGTACGTGGGGACGCTATGGCGAGGCGTGGTGTACTGCTGCTGGTAGCCGCGGCGTGGCTGTGGAGTGGGGCTGGCTTTCTGATACATTACTATGGGCCGATCAATCCGCCGGCCATCTGGTTTGGTTGGATCTTCGTTCTGCAGGGTGCGTTACTGACGGTGGCGGCGCTGCTCTGGCCCTGGAATGCGGCAACAAACCGACATGCATGGTCGCGCTGGTCCAGGGGGGCTGGCTGGATTGCGTTGGTGGCGCTGTCACCGCTCATGGCTGTGGCGCAAACCGGCAATGGTCAGGCTTTGGCAATGTTCGCCATCACGCCTGACGTCACGGCGTTAGGGGCGGTGCCCTGTATGCTATTGCTTCCCCGACGGGTGCGATGGCTGTTTCTACTGCTACCAATGCTATGGTCGCTGTTCAGCGTGGCTACCCTGTGGACGTTGGGCACCGGATTTCTGGCTGTCATTCCGGGTGCCACGCTGGTATTGGCGGCGTTTGCCTGCTTCGTCAGTCCCAGGCGGGCGCGAAATCCGGATTAGCAATTCGTTCGCCACGGTCGAGCCCGTCAATCTCTGCAATCTCTTCCTTGCTGAGAGTGATGTTGAGCGCGTCCAGGTTGGATTTCTGATGCTTGGGCCGGGTGGACGATGGAATCGGTACCACACCACGGGACATCACCCAGGCAATGGCAACCTGCGCCGCCGAGGCATTGTGTTCGCGGCCGATGCGAGCCAGGGTTTCATCTTCCATTACCTTACCCACAGCCAGTGGCATGTAACCGGTTACGGTAATGCCCAGTTTCTGGGCATGCTCCACCACCTTGCGGTTGGCCAGGAATGGATGCACTTCCACCTGGTTGGTGAAAATCGGTGTGTCACCCAGTATTTCCTTCGCCTTCTCCATTTGCGCACAGGTGAAGTTGGACAGCCCGATGTGAGTAGTTAGCCCTTCCCGTTGCGCGTCGCGCAGCGCACCCAGGTATTCCTCCATGGGGATGGCATCGTCTGGCGATGGCCAATGGATCAGTGTGAGGTCGACATGGTCGGTCTTCAGGCGCGACAGGCTGTCATGCAGGCTGTTGATCAGGTCGCTGCGTTGCAACTGGTCGTGCCACACCTTTGTCGTCAGGAAAATCTCCCGCCGTGGAATACCGCTGGAGGTAATGCCATCGCCTACTTCAGCCTCATTCCCGTACATCTGGGCGGTATCGATATGCCGGTAGCCAAGGGAAAGGGCACTCTTCACGGCGTCTCGTGCGTCGTTGTCCTTCAGGCGGAATGTACCCATACCGATGTTCGGAAGCGTGCTGAATGCCATAGTGTCCTCCTTCGTGAACGCTGTGACTTATATGTGGTACCCGCCGGCTGGTTCTTCAAGTGGCGGGTGGTTATCATACCGGCCTTCGGAACCCGCAAGCGAAACCATGGTTGAGGTCACGTTATGCTGACAGGGCAATGCCTGTGCGGCGATATAAAACTTGAATACGACGGCCCGTTGGGGCCGATTGCCCTGTGCCACTGCAGCCAGTGCCGCCGGGCTCACGGCAGCGCATTTTCCGCCAGTGCGCCGATCCAGAAAATCCGTACCCGTTATACGGCGGGTGAGGACCTGATCTGTGAATACGAATCCCGGCCGGGAAAGTATCGTGGTTTCTGCCCCAGATGCGGTAGCCAGCTATACAGCCGTGTGGACGCTATTCCCGGTATTCTGCGCCTGCGGGTGGGTGTGATCAATGAACCCCTGGAAAAGGGGCCAGCCTCACACGTGTATGTGGGTTCCAAGTCGGACTGGTTCACCATCACCGACGATACCCCGCAGTTTGAGAAAACCGAGAGAACCAACGATCCGCACTGACGCTTCGCTGGTTCCTTTGCCGGGCTAGTCTGCCGGAACTATTCTGCTGGAACTATCCGGTAGACCTTGCCGTTGTCCGCGTCCGTCAACAGCCACAATGCTCCGTCGGGGCCCATTCGCACATCGCGGATGCGTTCACCCAGGTCCTCCAGAAGATCCTCTTCTTCCCTGACTGTGTCGTTCTCAATGCTCAGGCGCACCAGCTTCTGCATTTTCAGGGCGCCCACAAACAAGTCTCCCTGCCACTCGGGGAACGCCTCACCGGTATAGAATGCCATGCCGGAGGGGGCAATGGATGGGTCCCAATAGTGCAGCGGGTCCGTCACGCCCTTCATGGTGGTTTTGCTGGTAATGGGCACTCCGGAGTAGTCGATGCCATAGGTTACGTCCGGCCAGCCGTAGTTGTTACCCGCACGGATGATGTTGATCTCGTCGCCACCCCTGGGGCCGTGCTCATGGCTCCAGATGTCGCCCGTTTGCGGGTGAATGGTCATGCCCTGAATGTTGCGGTTGCCGTAGGTGAAGATGGTGTCATTCACTGACGGGTTGTCGACAAACGGATTGCCCGGCGCGGGGGCGCCGTCAACGGTCCGGCGGTGAACGCCGCCGGCATCGTCATCGGTGGCCTGGGCACGATCCATTTCACCCCGATCGCCCACGGCGACGTACAGATTGCCATCGCGATCAAATTCCATGCGACCCGCGAAATGACGGCTGGTGTTGCCTCGGGGGAGGGCCTCGAAAATCACTTCGACCTCTGACAGCCGGTCGTCGTCCAACGTTGCACGAGCCACCCGGGTTGTCAGGCCCTCGCGGCTGATCTTATGAGCGTAGCTCAGGAACAGGGTGCGGTTGTTTTCGAAGTCCGGGTGCAGAATCACATCCAGCAGGCCACCCTGGCCTGAGACTACCAGTTCGGGGACACCGGCAATCGGCTTGTCCTGCAATTCACCGTTCTCGATTCGGCGTAGCCGGCCTTCGCGCTCGGTCACCAACTGTGAGCCATCGGGGAGAAAGGCAAGGCTCCAGGGATGTTCCAGGCCCTCCGCGACCGTATCCAGACGAAATTCGGCTTTGTCTGAGCTGAACGTTTGCCCGAAGGCTGGCCCGGTTGCTGTCAGTCCGGCCAACGCCAGCAGAGTCGCCATGTTGCCGAGTCGGTTCATAAAGTGCTCTCCCTCCGCCAGATTATTCCTGCATCGATAAAGTCTAGCATTTGATACGAACGGAATGGCCGACAGTATCAGGCGATGACATTACGACTAGGACGTTACTAAAACTTTAATGAGAACGATTAACATCTGGACGAGTGTCATGTACAGTTGTCGCAGTATCAACGGGAACCATCCATACCCATGGACACAAGGAGACGTACAATGACCCCAGAAGAGGAAGCGATTGAAGGCCTGAAACTGGCCGCCGGCGCCGGTATGTTTATTCTGATCCTGGCCAGCATTTTATTGCTTTGGTAGCCGCCAGACGCCGCTATGGCTTGCCGTGGCGGCTCAACCCCCATAGGAAGTAGACGCCGCCAACCAGCGCTGCCAGCAGGCCCGCCGGCAACTGGTTGGGGAAGACCACGATACGCGACAGGTAGTCCGCCAGGGCTAACAGAAGGCCACCCACCAACCCGGCCACGACCAATTGCCTGCCAACGGTTTGCTGCCCCAATACCCTGGCCAGATGCGGTGCGATCAGCCCAACGAAACTCAGAGGGCCAATAACCACCGTAGCCGACGCAGTCAGTACCGCGGCAAGCAGCAGCAACAGCAGGCGGGCTTTAGTGACCGGAAGCCCGAGAGACGATGCCGACGTATCTCCCAAAGGCAAAAGCGTCAGGGGCCGCACAATCAGCGCCAACAGGCCGCAGATGAGAACGATGAACCCCAGTAGGCCAAACGCTTCGGTTTCAGAGACCAGCCAGGTGGAACCGTACATCCAGTTCAGCAATTGCGAAGCGACGGTGCCGCCGGAGGCCATGACCAATCTCAGCCCCGCATCCATGAATACATACAGGGCCAGGCCGCCCAGCAGCAGCTGGTTGCCAGCGAATCGATGCTTGCGGGCCAGGAGAATCAATAACCCAAGTGCGCCGGCAGCACCGAGGGTTGCAGCGCCAAGCTGCCCGGCCCGGCCCACATCTGCGCCGGTGAGCACGATCAGAACCATGGCCAGCGCGGAGCCCCCGCTAATGCCCAGCATCTCCGGGCTCCCCATGGGGTTACCCGTCATTCGCTGAATCAGCGTGCCTGCGAGACCCAATGCGACCCCGGCCAGCATGGCCGCCAACAGGCGTGGCCCGCGCCACACCCAGGCATCGTCCCATTGGGTGGTAGGCGTCCAGTTCCAACCATCCAGGCCCGGAGACCAACCCATGGAAACAACCACGGTGATTACGATCAGCCCGGTAACGATCCCGCTGACCAGCAAAGGCGGGCGCCGCCTGGGCTGGAAACCGGCAGGACTGGATTCCTGCCCGGGCATGTGATGGGTGTTTCTGAAACCCTGCAATGCCAGCAGGATAATGGGGCCGCCGATGAGTGCCGTGGTAGTGCCGGTGGGCACCAGGGAACCGTCGCCCCAGGTAGACGCCCAGTGCGCAAGGGTATCCGCCAGCAGCAATAGCCCGCCGCCCATGAGCGTGCTCCATAGAATGCGACTGGCCAATGTACGTGCACCCAACAGGCGTGCCAGTACCGGCGCCGCAAGACCCACAAAGGCCACCACACCCACCCGGCTGACAACCGTTGCCGTCATCAGCACCACCAGGAACAGCGTCAGTGCCCGAATAAGCCCGACCCTGGCACCCAGCGAGCTGGCAGACGACTGCCCTAGTTGCAGCACCTGCAGCGGGCGCATAAGCAGCAATATCAGTACCGAGATCACCAGTACGCGGGGCCAAAGCTCCATGAACGGCCCCCAGTTGTTCTGTACCAGGGAGCCGGCGCCCCAGATGAAAAGATTGCCCAGCCACTCACCCTTGAGCAGCAGAAAGGCCATGTTAAGTGCGCCCAGGAAGAAGGTGATGACAAGGCCGGCAAGGATCACCGTCATGGGCGAGAAGCCAAGCCGCCACGTCAGCGCGATGACCATGCCGATGGCGATCAGGCCACCGGCAATGGCCACCAGATCCGGGCTGAAGGCCAGCAATCCGGGTGCGAACAGTGTTGCAACCGTCACCCCGAATTGGCCACCCGCTTCCACACCGAGCGTGGTGGGTGAGGCCAGAGGGTTCCCCAGCACCTGTTGGGTGACTGCCCCGGCCAGCCCCAGACCGCAGCCGATCAGGACGGCGATAGATACGCGCGGCGCCCAACTGAAGTGGGCCAGAACTGATGAATAATTGTCCGGATTGAAGGCCCAAAACGATGACAGTACGGCACCGGCATCCAGTTGGTTGAGCCAGGGAGCGGCGCTGGCAAGCAAGGCGCCCAGCCAGAGGAGAATGGCCGCAATGGGCAGCCTGGCGGCCATAACCGGCCGGGAAGCTGGCATGGCGGAGGTGCTAGCGTACATTGTCGGAGCCCCCAGCCAGCAGGCTTTCTGTCAGCATGGTGGCTAGCCGTTTCACTGGAAAAACGCCGCCAAACGGCCAGATGGCGTCGATTTCGTAAACCTGGTGGCGGTTGACCGCCGGCAGGTATGTCCAGAACGGACTGCTGGCCAGGGTGTCAGCAAGCCCGGGGGCAGTGGGCGAAATCACTACGATACGGCTGTCTTCATAGGGGGCAATGGACTCCAGGCCGACCACTGAAAAGCCCCAGAAATTGCCTTGACGAGGCCAGGCGTTTTTCAGCCCGAGGGCGTTCAGGGCACTCTGGTAAAGGCCGTTGGGGGCGTATATGCGCACATGGCGAGCGTCCATGAAATTGACCAGCGCAACTGGCCGGTCCGTTAGTCCCGCCTCTTCCAGCCGGCGGCGTTGCGTTTTCAGGGTGGCGTCAATGTCCGCCAGTATCGATTCGGCGCGGTCCTCGCGGCCCAGCATCTCGCCGAGGGTGGTCAGCATGTCTCTGGCTTTTTCGAAGGGGTGGCTGCCTTCTTTGTACACACTGATGACGTAAGTTGGGGCGATTTGTTCCAGCAGCTTCGCGGCGGGTGCCATTTCCGCACTGGTGACGATCAGGTCCGGTTTCAGTTCGGCAATGGCCTCGAGGCTGGGGGCAACGCGGGTGCCTATGTTGGGAACCTGCTCCGGTAGCGCCGGCTTGTTTACCCACACGTCGTAGCCATCCCGGTCAGCGACGCCTACAGGCGTTATGCCCAGCAATAGCAGTGCCTCGGTGGCAGCCCAGTTCAGGGCAACAACCCGCTCAGGTTGCTTATCCAGGGTGAGGGTGCCGCCTTCGTGTTGCCAGGTGCCGGCGCTGGCGGGCAGCGACAGGGCGCCAATGAATATCAATGCAATCAGAGCTTGGGCGACACGCTCAGTGCACATACGAGACCCACTGGCCCGGCGCCCGCTCCATCACACCCATCGGCACGCCGTAGATGGATTCCAGGGTTCCTGAGTTCATAATGTCACGCGGGCTGCCATCGGCAATCAAACGGCCAGCTTTTAGGGCTACCAGGCGGTCGCAGAAGCGGGCGGCCAGGTCGACATCGTGCAGCACCACAATCACGGTCAGTTCCCGTTCTTCGGCCAGGCGGTGCACCAGGCGCAGGGTTTCCACCTGATGTTTCACGTCCAGGGCGGAAATCGGCTCGTCCAGCAGCAGGCAGCGGGTTTGTTGCGCCAGCAACATGGCGATCCAGGCGCGCTGGCGTTCGCCGCCGGAAAGCGTGTCTACGGAACGGTGCTGGAAGTGGTCAAGCCCGGTGTCGTGAATGGCCTGATCGATCAGTTGATAGTCTCCACTGTTGTAGCGGCCCAGTGGCCCGCGCCAGGGGTAGCGACCCAGGGCGACCAGCTCCCTTACGGTCAGGCCATCGGTACCCGGTGGGTGCTGGGGCAGGTAACCCACCGTGCGGGCGAATTCCCTTGCGCCGGTGGTTTGGAAAGAACTGCCAAGCAGGCTTGCGTGGCCGGAAGAGGGTGATAGCTGGCGGGCCAGCATTTTCAATAACGTGGATTTACCGGAGCCATTGTGACCGAGCAGGGCAGTGACCTCGCCTTCATGAAATTCGATGTTGATGTTTTCAAGGATGGCAGCGTCACCGATGTGCACGCCCAGGCTGGATACTTCGAAGAACGCAGACATGCAGGCTCCCGTAATTCTGAGGGCCTGCAGAATAATCTAAATGCGAATTACTATCAATGCTTGCATGGATGCAAGGGGACCGACCGGCTGTTACGCCTGGCCGGTCTGAACTCGCCACTGCGCGGAGTAGGGGCCGTTGTTCTCCAGCAGTTCCTCGTGGCGGCCGGATTCCAGAACCCGGCCGCCGGCGACGACGGCAATGGTATCCGCATCCACAATGGTGGACAGCCGATGCGCAATCATGATCACCGTGCGATTGTGCCCGATCCGTTTCAAGGAGCGCTGGATGGCTGCCTCGGTTTCGTTGTCCACGGCACTGGTGGCTTCGTCGAGCACCAGGATGGGTGGGTCTTTCAGTAGTGCGCGGGCCAGTGACAGGCGCTGGCGCTGGCCACCGGAAAGCCGAACCCCGCGTTCACCCACGGCGGTGGCAAGTCCCTCTGGTAGTGCTTCAATGAATGACCAGGCTTCCGCCGTCTTGGCAGCTTCAGTAATCTGTTCGTCACTCGCGCCGGGGGAGCCGTAGGCAAGATTGTCACGGATGCTGCCCTCAAACAGGTACACGTCCTGGCTGACCAGGCCGATGGCCTCCCGCAGAGATTTCAGGCTGACGGACTGGATAGGCTGGCCGTCGATGCGGATCTGGCCGCCCGTAGGATCATAGAAACGCAGCAACAGCTTGATCAGTGTGGACTTACCGGAACCCGTTGCCCCGACTAGCGCCAAGGTGTTTCCGGCTGGTACCGCGACAGAAATGTCATCAATACCGGCACCACTGGACGGATAGTGGAAGCTCACACCCTCGAAGGTGACTTCGCCCTTCACCGGTTGTTCCAGTGTTTTGCCGGAATCGTCCCGCACGTGAACCGGCTCAGCCAACAGGTCCAGAATGCGGCGGGTGCTCGCCATGGCCCGTTCAAAAAGGTCAATCACTTCCGCAAGGCCGGTCAGAGGCCACAGCAGACGTTGGGTCAGGAACACCAGCACGCCGTAGGCGCCCACATTCAGCGAACCTTCCAACGCCATCATGCCGCCTACAGTAAAGGTGGCCAGGAAACCCGCCAGAATTGCCATGCGGATGACCGGAATAAACGCGGAGCTGATGCGAATGGCCCGGCGGTTGGCATCCACATAGGCTTCGCTGCTGGCCTTTAATCGCTCCGCTTCCCGGTTCTCGGCCGTAAAGCTCTTAATGGTGGCAATGCCGCCCAGATTGTTCGCCAATCGGCTGGACAGGTCACCTACTTTCTCACGCACGTCGGCATACAGCGGGCCTGCCTTGCGCTGGAAGTAGAACGCTCCCCAGATGATCAGCGGAATCGGAGTAAACGCCAGCAGGGCAATGAGCGGTGATAACACGAAAAACACAGCGCCCACGGCAACGACCGTCACCACCACCTGAATCATCGCGTTGGCGCCGCCATCCAGGAAGCGCTCCAACTGGTTGACGTCGTCGTTCATGGTAGCGACCAGCTGACCAGAGCTACGGGCCTCGAAGAAGCTCATGTCGAGCTTCTGGGCGTGTTCGTAGGCATCCTGCCGAAGGTCAGATTGCAGGCGCTGGGCCAGGTTGCGCCAGAGGATCTGAAATAGGTACTCGAATATGGACTCGCCAGCCCAGATGAAAAACGTCAGGACGGCCAGAATGGTGATCTGTTCCTGGGCCGTATCGAACCCCAAACCAGCAACGAAGCTTTCTTCCTTGTTCACCACCACATCAATGGCGATACCGATCAGGATTTCCGGAGCGATATCGAACAGTTTGTTGATGACGGAACAGGTGGTGGCGGCAATGATCTGGCGACGGTAACCGCGAGCGTATTTCAGCAGTCGTCCCAGGGCGGCAAAGCTGCTGGTGGTATGAGGGGAAGACTCTGTCATGGTTCGCTCCGCTTGCGCCAGAAAGCGGCAAGGGTAGCGGATTTGTCCGTCGGTTAAAAGAGAATCATTATCATGAAGCCCCGCCGAAGCGCGGGGAATCTTTTGCTACAGAATCTCCACGCCCTCACATTTGTAGCGGCCTACCAGGGTGTCTTCCTGCAAAACCTCGCCGTCCAGGTTGAAGCAGAACAGCCAGGTTTCAGTATGATCACCGATTTCAACACTTTTCAGGCCAACGCACTCATTGGGGTAGCCTGGGATGACCTTGAACGAGGATATTCCCCGTTCCGGCACCCGTTCGCCAACTGTGAGGGTACGGATGTTGCTGAAATCCTCGTCTGCGACGATCAGGGTGTTGGCGCCGCGTTCCCGTTCATCGATAGGTTCGTCGAAGGGCTCCGTTGAAATTTTGCGGGGGAAGAACAGCCATTCCTTGCGGTCGGGATGCCACTCCGCGGCCTCGTGGATCACGTAGCCGTTCGGCCCAACCGCCAGGGCATCGCGTATGCGTTGGTAGTTTTCCCGCCAGTCGATGCTGCTCAGTGCGTACTGCCGGTCCAATACCTTGATCCACTCTTCCTGGGGCTTCTTGCCATGGCTGCCGACAATCATATTGTCGCCTTTTAAAGTAGCCCACTCGCTTTTAAAACCTTTGAACTTCTCGTCACCGCTACCGGTCATCAGGATGTGGCGGGGAACAAGCTGGTTCTCATTGCGGATCTCGCACACCAAGCCGGTGCGGTCATCAAAAGTGACCAACCGCTGTCCAAACTGCACCAGTTCGGAGAACTCCGCACCACGGCCGCCCTCGGCAATCAGGCTAATAAGGTGGTGTTCACCACCCTGGTCCTCCGGGATCTCTTCCAGGCGGTAGCTCACTTTTCCGGTATCCGGATGCACGTCGCGATAGAGCTTGTCGTAACGGAGAGTAGATTTCCAGGCGGTCTGGCCATCTTCCAACTCAACCTGGGAGGCGTGGTCTTCGTCAGTAATGATAGCAAGGGTGTATTCGCGGGTTCCCGGTTCATAGCGCTCGAAACGGGACAGGTCGGCGGGCTTCTGGCTCATGATTGTCCTCCCGGCGTTGGCTTGGCTACCTCCGTACCTTGGATGATGGCTCCAGCGATTTCCAGCCCCCGCTAATTAACGTTTCTTATTCTGTTGCAGCCAACGGTCGAGCTTGTCGGCGAATTCCTTGCGGTCGGTCTGGCTGAAGGGCGCGGGACCACCGGTGACCTGGCCGGCGTTGCGCATTTCTTCCATGAAGTTGCGCATGGCCAGGCGCTGCCGGATGTTCTCTTTGGTGAAAGCCTGGCCGCGCGGGTTAAACACGTCCGCGCCTTTTTCGATGGCTTCGGCAGCCAGGGGGATGTCCTGGGTGATCACCAGGTCGCCTTTTTCCATCTGGTCGATAATGTCATTGTCGGCCACGTCGAAACCCTGGGGTACCTGCCGGCGCTTGATGTAGGGGCTCGGGGGCAGGTTGATGGCGTGGTTGGCGATGAACGTGGTGTCCACCTGCCAGCGGGTGGCAGCGCGGCAGAGAATTTCACGGATAGGCACGGGGCAGGCATCGGCGTCGACCCAGATTGGCATGGTTGGTTCCTGTATTTGCTCAGTTATGGGCGAAGTTTACCTTTAGCAGGTGGAACCAAGGAAATTTCACAACACAGGAACCTTTTAACCGGCCTTGAGCTTTGGAACGCTATAAACCTCCTGTCCACTCAGTTGAAGGTATTTCTGAATCACCAACAGTGCAATGGTCAGTTCCATTTGTTGGTCAAAAAACTTCTCCACGTACCGGTTGGCGTTCGCAATGATCGCCTCGGCTTCGTCTGGGTGATCCTGGTAGTAACGAACCTTCTCCGGCAAGTCGGAGTGGTCGTCCGTCAGTTCCACGTAGTGGTAACCGGGCACTAGCGCACCTTCCATGAACCAGGTTTCGAAGCGGGGTCGGCGCATCAGGCACAGGGAGTTGGAGGCCATGATCCACTTCAGGTTCGTCGCCACATCAATACCTTCAACGCTCACCACGAACTGGTGCTGCAACTGCTCGTCAATGCCCATGAAGCCCTTGTGGTAGGACTGTGCCTCGGGTTCCTTATGCAGGGTACAGCCAATATCGCACAAGGGGTGGCCGATAAAGCGTGTGGCGAAATCGATACGGTGCTGGCGGTTGGACTTGCCCCGCCACACCGCCACGGGCTTCTTCTGGCGAAACGGTGTTGGGTCCTCAAAAAACTGGTAATGCCGAACCGTGTTGAGTTTGAGTAAGACTGAGTTGCGGTTGGATCCATTCTGCCGCACGGGCCGGCTTTTCACGAAACGGGCTTCGTCGGGAATCTCCGTAACATCCCCGAATTGGTAGTCCACTTGGCAGTGCCGGGGGAAACACTGGATAAGGTTGCGAAAATCGAAGCAGTAAGCGCTACTCTTGCCCGCGAAAGTAAAATCACCGGCGGGTTCTGACGTTGACGGCAGTGTGAACGGTGCCGACAGGCGATTGTAATAGGCTACCCTGGCGTCGATGGCCGCCTTGCGCTCGGGTGTTTCTGCCTCGTAAGCTGCCATCAGCAGGTCGCATTGGCGTTGCCAGTAGGCTCGGGGAATCAGGGAGCGCACCGCGTTACCGGAGTAGTAACCCAGTTTGTGCAGATTCTTGGAAAAATTGTCACCGACTCGCATTGTTGTCACCGGACGTTGATTTAGACGCCCTACCGTAACGGGCTAAGTGCAAGGAAATGTCAGGCAAACATCAATAAAACATCAAAGTGTGTCAGGAGGATGAAATGGGTGAGCCGTCTTTACAGCCTCTGCCGCCGGTGTTGGCCGGGCCGATTCTCCGGCACACCACGTTTAACCGGATCACGCTCTGGCTGGTTGGCTCGTGCGCGCTTTCTTTGAGGCTGCGCCTGTATCTGCCGGATTCGGACGAGCCGTGGATGGATCGGGTACTGGTGGAGAGAAACGTCACCAGAGTGCGTTTCGGAACGCATGCCTATCTCTACCTGATCGACGTTGAAACTGACGAAGCCTTGCCGGCAAATACCCGCGTGGGGTACGACTTGGGTGTTATGGAAGGCGCCCCGAATGCAGATGGAAGCGGCGTGCGCTGGATACGGGAATGGGCACCACACCTGTGCTTGCCGGACTCCGAACGGCCTGATTTCATAATCCGTGAGCGGTTGGACAGGATCGCCCACGGCTCATGCCGCCGGCCCCATTCTGCCGCTGCCGATGGCATGGTAAGAGTGGATCAATCGCTATTGGACGCCGGAGACAACATCTCTGGGCGGCCGGCAATGCTGCTGCTGGCCGGCGATCAGATCTACGCGGACGATGTGGCCGGCCCCATGCTGCGGGCCATACACCACTTGATCAATCGCTTGGGGCTCTATGAGGAAGCGCTTTCTGGTGGTTCGGTCAGCGACAGCAAAACCTTGCGGGAAAACGCAGATACTTACTTTCACCGTGAGAAACTGCTACCGGATGTGCGTAGTAACGAGGCGCTGATCGAGCGATTCTTCGGCGGTGTGCGAAAGCCCGTATTCACCACCGCCAGTGCCCATAATCACTTGATCTCCCTCAGCGAAGTGATGGCCATGTACCTCTTGGTTTGGTCACCTGTGTGCTGGGAACTGGTAGAGCGGGACCAGCCCGCATTGTCTTCCGAGGACGCCGCCGTTTTTCAGGACCAGCAGGCCGCCATTGATGACTTCGTTGCCGGCTTGCCGCGAGCTTCCCGGGCGCTGGCGCACCTGCCCACCTACATGATCTTTGACGATCACGACGTTACTGACGACTGGAATTTGTCTGCCCTTTGGGAAACTACAACTTACGAACACCCGTTCTCCCGGCGCATCGTTGGCAATGCCCTGGTGGCCTACCTTTTGTGCCAGGGCTGGGGCAATAACCCCGATGCGTTTGATGACATCATGCCTGACATCAAGGAACTGGCCGCCTCGGCAGAGCAGGGCGGTGTGTTCGACCAAACCGGGCAGGACCAGTTAATCGATACCCTGCTGCAGTTCCAGCAATGGCACTACACCCTGCAAACGTCACCCAAGGTGGTGGTGCTGGACACCCGCACCCGCCGTTGGCGAAGCGAACTCAACCGCGCCCGCCCCTCCGGCTTGCTGGACTGGGAGGCGCTGACGGAATTCCAGCAGGATGTGATGGGCGAAAAGGCCGTGATTGTTGTGTCTCCCGCCCCTATGTTCGGCGTGAAACTGATCGAAGCCATCCAGAGCGTGTTTACCTTCTTTGGCAAACCGTTGGTGGTAGACGCCGAGAACTGGATGGCCCACCGGGGCGCCGCCAACGTGCTGCTCAATATCTTCGGCCACTCCCGCACACCGGAAACTTTCGTGATCCTCTCGGGTGACGTGCATTATTCCTTCGTCTACGATGTTCGACTGCGCCACAGGCCGGAACGGCCCAGAATCTGGCAAATCACCAGCAGCGGCATTAAGAACGAATTCCCCCACACCCTTATGGAGTGGCTGGACAGGATCAACCGCTGGCTTTACGCGCCCTGGTCCCCGCTGAACTGGTTTACCAAACGCCGGCGCATGCGCGTAACCCCCAGGATGCCGGAAGGTCGCGACGCCGGCGAACGGCTATGGAACAACGCCGGCATTGGCATGGTGGAACTGGATGAAACCGGTGCACCAACCAACATTCGGCAACTGAACTCGCGCTCTGGCGGCACACAGTTTCGGAAACCGGAACGCCATGGCCCCGACGATCATTCCCATTAAAACAACCGTAGACGAGGTAAAAAGGAACATGAACTCACTCAAAAAACTGGCCACCAGCGCTCTGATCGCCTGCTACACACTGATCATCACCCCGGCCATGGCCCACGATCACTCCACGGATACCCTCACTGTTAATCACCCCTGGAGCCGCCCAACGCCCCCCGGAGTGCCCATGGGCGTTGGCTATATGGCTATTACCAATCACAGCGACAAAGACATCACCTTTACCAGCGCCACTACCCCAAGGGCAGAGAGCGTCTCTATCCACGAAAGCACCATGACTGACGGCACCATGAGCATGCGCCCCCTGAAAGGTGGCCTGACCATCCCCGCCGGTGAAACCGTAGAACTGAAACCCCACAGCTACCATCTGATGTTGGAAAAGCTGGATAAACCATTGAAGGAAAGCGAGCGCGTGCCTCTGACGATGAGCTTCGACGGCGTGGATTCAATGGACGTAATGCTGCATGTTGAACCGCTGGATGGCGATATGAAGATGGACGAGCACGGAATGGATCATTCCGGGCATTGATTGATGTTGACTGGGGTTTTACGAACGCTGGATATACGCCCAAGTTCGTATAACACACTGCTAGGGCTTACTACGTCCCAGCCAATAGCCAGGCTTTCGGGAGTGGTGGGCAATGGCAATTACGACCGTTTCTTCCGGCAACTCAATCGCGACTATGTCGTACGGGAAGCGGTCGAGGATTAGACGTTTTGCACCGGTATCGCCAGCTTCTTCGGGAGAGGTGATAAGAGGATAAAGTTTTCTTCAATCACGTCGATGGTGGCATCAATGGCAGCGAAAAACTCAGCTCCAAGTCCAGCCTGCTCATATTCGTACCATGCTGCTGCCTCTATTGCTTCCTGCGAGGCTTCTTCCAGTATCCTTACCGTTCGCACTGTTACTGGCCTAACCTAGCTCGCATCTTTGATCGGAATTCTTCACGGCTCAGCAGCGTGGCTTTTCCGCTCTTGACCTTGGATACACGGCGAACGATTTCATCGTTCCAAGCCTGCTCGACAGAGTCGTCGCGAGGGCCGTCCAGGCTCATTATGATCTCGCGAGCCAGCGCTGCACGTTCCGACTCGGAGAGAGTCGAAATCTGGGAGCGTAGGTGGTCTAATGTTTCGGTGGTCATGGTGCCTCCGCGACTGGCGATACGATTATGCTATCCCGATTCAATGGCCCTAACAAGGGACTGTGGACTCAATCTCTCTGGCGCTCAATTTCGCCGGTTATAAATACATTAGGAAGGGAATCATGAAACCGAAGATCAGTGTTATCACGCTTGGTGTGGAGGATCTGCAGAGGGCCACTCGCTTCTATGGTGAAGGTCTCGGTCTGCCAAAGCACGACTTTGAAGGTGGCACCATATCCTTTTTCAGTCTGGAAGGAACTTGGTTGGCGCTCTACCCGCGGGAGGAGTTGGCTAAGGACATCGGGTTAGCAGCTTCCACTCAGGTTGGCTTTTCGGGCATTACGCTGGCACACAATGTTGCAAGCAAGTCAGAAGTTGATGCTGTCCTCGATCAGGCAGTATCTGCAGGCGCCCAACTCATTAAACCGGCGGTGGAGGTTTTCTGGGGCGGCTACTCCGGTTATTTTCAAGATCCGGAAGGTCATTATTGGGAAGTAGCCTACAACCCTTATCAGGACCTGACGTAGTGGCGGAGCCATCGGCAGCTTCGTGCGTACATGCTTGGAAGCAGCTAACCAGGCGTTTCACTCGGATGCCTTTGTCTCCGTTCCGCTCTGTAAAGGCCATTGGTGAGCTCCGAGTTATGCACCAAGGAGAATGGAATGCCGATAACCGGCGAGTGTTTCTGCGGAGAGGTGAAGTACCAAGTCGATGGCAGACTTCGTGATGCGAGGTCTTGCCACTGTTCCCGCTGCCGCAAAGCATTCAGCTCCCAGGCGTCAGCATACGCATTGGTTGAACCAACTGAGTTCAGGTGGTTGTCTGGCGACGGATTGCTCACATCCTACGTCGGCAGTCATGGTTTTGGGTTGCAGTTTTGTAGTAGATGCGGGTCTACGCTTTGTGGCATTTTTGATGGCGTCATTCATGGCGTGACATTGGGTTGCGTTAACGGTGATCCGAACATCGAGATTGGTATGCACATCTTTGTGGGTTCAAAGGCTGCGTGGGAAGTTTTACCAGATACAGTGACTCAATATTATGCGCAGGGTCCGGATAGTGCATAACTGGGTAGTTAACCAGGCACTGAAAGAGTGGCCGCGTTTGGTTTCCTCGGCTGCACTCCGTACCGGCCCAGACGTTACAAATCAGGGAGTAGCCATCTGATGGAAGTGCGCAAGGACGATTACCTAATTACTGATGACGTATCCAAGGTGCAACTGGATGTCGTCCACCGCTTGCTTGCTACAACCTATTGGGGTGACCGCCGCCCCAGAGAAATCATAGAGCGCATGGTTGCGGGTTCCATCTGCTTCAGTCTTTACTTTGGTTCGGCGCAGATTGGTTTTGGGCGGGCAGTCACCGATAGTGCTACGTTTACCTGGGTAGCGGATATTGTGGTTGAGCCAGAGTTTAGAGGTGCCGGCTTGGGGCAGTGGATGATGGAATGTTTGGTCGCGCACCCTTCAATTAAGGAAACTCAAATGGTGTTGCAAACCCGTGATGCTCAAGAGCTGTACGAGAAGTTTGGCTTCGCTGGAAACAGTGCTCTCATGAGCACAAAAGTCACTGATTTATAAAAAGTCTTAGCAGTATGCGGCCGCCGGATGCCCTTTCTGTGGCTCTGTTGTCGCTTCTATAAGGTCGCCGCCTAAATGTTCACCTTTTTAAATTGTTCAAGGTTCAGCTATGGATCGACAACTATCGTTTCTGCGTGAGATAGATAAGCTCAAAAATGTGGTGCGGAAATCTCCGCTCATCGACCGGTCTCGCAAGGAGAATTCAGCCGAGCACTCCTGGCATTTGGCCATGTATGCGTTAATCCTGTCCGAATCATCAAATCAAGAAATAGATATCAACCGTGTGATTCGCATGCTTCTAATCCACGATATTGTAGAGATTGATGCCGGTGATCACCCAATACATGAATCTGCGAATAGAGAGAATCAGGATCTTTTGGAGCAGCAAGCAGCACGATGTATATTTGGCCTTCTTCCAGAGAGTCAAGGCAAGGAGTTGATTGAGCTTTGGCAAGAGTTTGAAGCGGGGACTAGTGATGATGCTGTATTTGCTAAAGCGCTAGATAGAATGCAGCCTCTCATCCATAACATTGCTACCGATGGAGGTACTTGGGCTGAATCCAATGTCACAAAAGCTCAAGTAAGGGAGCGCTATGGGCCGACTATCAACGAAGGTTCATTCAGTCTTTGGTCCAAAGCAGAAGAGTTGGTAGAAAAACACTTTGAGTAAACCTCTACTCCGTGCTAGGCGTCAGCATTTAACAAGGATGACTGTGTGAAGAGCTCGAAAGTTGGAGTGGTTCAAATTCCATCCGAAAGCGGAGGGGGAAATCCACAAACGGAGGCCATCCCAAAGGCCTCCGGGCTGGCGCCACCCAAGTGGGGATGACGACTGCAATCGAAGAGGAGTTCACATGAGCTACAAGGCGATAAACTTCAAAAACAAGCTCGATCTCTTTGATGAGCAGTGGTCGCCCAAGTTGATTGCCGAGATGAATGACTATCAGTTTAAGGTAGTCAGAATCCAAGGAGATTTTGTGTGGCACGACCATAAGGAGACGGACGAGACGTTCATTGTGCTTGAGGGCAGTCTTAGAATTGATTTCAGAGATGGCCATGTGAATCTTGCCGAGGGTGAAATGTATGTGGTTCCAAAAGGCGTTGAACATAAGCCCTATGCGGAACGCGAGGCGAAGGTTTTACTTATAGAACCGAGGGGAGTCGTGAATACCGGGGACGAGGGCGGTAGCCGCACGGCGGAAGGTGCCTGGATTTGAAGCAGCTGATAATCTGCGGCAGTTCTCCATAGAGTCTCCGTTGGTGATGGTGAGTTCTCACTTGGGTGCATTTTTGATAATGAACCGAAAAATCGGACTTTGGATGGATGATGGCGAGTGAAAGCTGGTTGTTAGTTGGTGGACTGGTCGCCATCGTTGTAGCGGTCGTCCATTCTGTGCTTGGCGAAGTTCTGATTTTCAAGCGCATGCGTAAGGAGACAATTGTCCCAACGCGGGGGCAGCCGGTCCTCAGAGAGCGTTACGTCAGAATATTGTGGGCCACATGGCACATCGTTTCAGTATTCGGTCTGGCCATTGCGGGGGTACTCGTTTTCATGTCTCTTTATCCGGTCACCGATGTCCGAGGCTTATTTCTCCGAGCGGTGGCAATTTCAATGGGCGTATCCAGCGCATTGGTTCTTTTCGCAACTAAAGGAATGCACCCGGGATGGGTCGGGCTACTGATCGTGGCGATATCAGCGGCAATGGCGTTCTAGGTCTGGGGGATGCATAACAATTCAATAAAGTTCGTTTTGCACTTCCCCCCCCCACTTCAATAGGCACGCATCGATAACTCCGCAAAGGGAGGAAACCGATGCCTGCTATCAAGACTGGCAAGGAAACCGAGAAGTCACGACGCGCAGCATGAATGCCTGGCGTCACAGTAGTCTTGGTTGTCGGACTTCGCTAGAGTTCGAGGGGAACAACTGATGGAGTGTGTCTGTTTTGGGGAAGCCCACTTATTTATGAATCAAAAATCGCGATTTTCACCAGGTGTAGCGTCAGAGGAACGGGTAGTTCTGTTTGATGGGGGATGTCGACTTTGCTCAGCCTGGGCACGTTTTCTTATCAAGTTTGATAGGAAACGTCAGTTCAAGCTGGCAACCGTACAATCATCGGAAGGAAAAGCTGTACTGCAATGGCACGGATTTCCAACCGATTATTACGAGACAATGTTGCTGGTTGAGGGAGGGCACATTTACACGAAATCTTCGGCATTTTTGAGAGTGATGCGGCGGCTTCCTTGGCCTTGGCCACTTGCGTGTATCGGCTGGGCTGTACCATCATTTATCCGGGATTGGCTTTACGATCGTGTCGCATTAAATCGTTACAGGCTATTCGGTCGATATGAGACGTGCGTTGTTCCGAATAAGGATCATGACTCCAGGTTCCTAGGTGAATAGTACATTTCTCAGTTACGCAGTTTGTCGGTGCACAATTGCCTTTGTTTGGTTCTATCATGGATTGGTTCCAAAACTGATAGATCCGCACGAAGATGAGCTGGCAATGAGTATGGCTATCGGGCTATCTCGGTCTGGTGCGGAAATGATGGCTACTATTGGTGGGGTGGTTGAGATAGCTATCTCAATTGCCGTTTTGGCATTCTGGCGCCAACGCTGGCCTCTGCTTTTGACCTTGGCAGCAATGGTCGGCCTGTTAGGATTTGTAGTTATGTTTCAGCCGGTGTTGTTAGGCGCTGCGTTTAACCCAATGACAACTAACATTGCGGTGATAGCACTTTCAGTCGTTGGTTTGCACCTTCAGCGCTTGGCGAATGTAGCGACAAGTGCGTGATGACGATGTTTTGAGGCTGTAGATAGAATCTGAAACCCCCCGGTTTTGATAGGGTCAGGCAGAAGAGGGTGCCGAGCCAGTGGCGACTATACTGCCTGGTTAGAGCTAAGTGAACCTCAATCTGAGGGAGACAAAATGAAGGTAAAACGAATAGTTACCAACATAGCGGCGGCAACCCCCTCAGAAGCAGAGAAGTTCTACTCGGCTATTTTTGGACTGAAGGTCGTGATGGATCATGGGTGGATACGAACCTATAGCTCGGGCGAGGAAATGACCACTCAGGTAAGTGTGGCATCGGAAGGTGGCTCTGGCACGCCAGTCCCTGACCTCTCTATAGAGGTTGATAACCTGGAGATCGCTTTGGAGAGAGTGAAGAACGGAAATGTTGAGATTGAGTACGGGCCGGTAAGTGAACCTTGGGGCGTTCGCAGGTTTTATGTCCGTGATCCGTTCGGGAAGCTCATCAACGTATTACAGCATGAGTAACCGTAGGGGATGCTCTAACAATTCGCTCCGTGTTAGTGGGTAAAGGTATGGAACCCGTTGTTCAGGAAGAAACCACTGGTTGTGGTATAGCCGCAAGTGCAGCTTTAGCAGGCATCAGTTATGCCGAGGCTAAACGGACTGCAAACGCGCTGGGTATTTACGCCGACGATACGGCGCTTTGGTCAGAGACAGATCATGTCCGGAAACTTCTACAGGAGTTTGGTCTCTCGGTGTCGCCTAAAGAAACGCCATTTGATTCCTGGGACTGCCTTCCCGACAAGGCCCTCTTGGCTATCAAGTGGCACATAGAGCGTGATAAGCCGTTCTGGCATTGGGTAGTCTTTGTCAGAGAGAGTGGTGAGGCAAAGGTGTTGGATTCCAAAAAGGCACTGAAAGCAAATGTTCGCAGGGATTTCGGGCGCATGAAACCCAAGTGGTACATTGAGGTGTAAAACTAATAGGCCGCAGCAGTGCGCGGCCTGAACTGAAGTTGATGTGTCAGAGTAGGAGAATCTGAAAATAAGATGTACTTACTTGGCGGTGAAAAAGTGGTAGGCATGTAACAGTTCATTCCGCCCAGGTTTTGACGGAATCAAACAAACGGACAAGGAGGTACACAAATGAAGCAAACGGGTAGCTGTCTCTGCGGAGGCATTCAACTGTGAAAGAAACCACGTCAGCAAAGCTTGTACCAGCAGCTAATCATACCGCTTCGCCATTTGGCACTGCGTTTTCTGATCAGATGACGCTCGTCCGTTATGCTGATGGGCGTTGGTCTGAGGTGGAGACGATGCCGGTAGGACCTTTGCCGCTGCACCCGGCATCTCATGTGCTGCATTATGGCAGTTCGTGTTTCGAAGGAATGAAAGCTTTTCGGATGCAGGACGGCAGCGTTCGTATCTTTCGCCTTGACCGTCATGTTGCACGTTTTCAGCGCAGCGCCGAGTTGCTTTGCTTGCCTCTGCCGCCCGCCAACATTGTTGAAGCAATGATCCGCCAACTCGTTGAATTATGCCTTGACGATATACCAGAGGCGCCTGGTGCGCTCTACCTAAGGCCGGCACTGATTGGCACGGAGGAGAATATCGGTGCAGCGGGTGCTCCCTCGGCACAAGCCATGCTCTATGTGTTGGCGTCGCCCGTTGGAGATTATTTCTCGAGAGGTGATCATGGTTTGACTATCCTGATCGAAGATCAGGAGTTGCGGAGTACTCCCGGCTTCGGCCAGGCGAAAGCTGGAGGTAATTATGCCTCAGCGCTTCGCCATGTCGTTAAAGCCAGGAAAGAACATGGAGCAGATCAGGTGTTGTTCTGCCCGAACGGCGATGTGCAGGAAACAGGGGCGTCGAACTTTTTCCTGATCAATGATTCTCAGCTGCTTACGAAGCCTTTGGATGCGTCGTTTCTGCATGGCGTCACCCGGGATTCGGTAATAACCCTTGCTCGAGACTTGAACTATGAAGTCATCGAACGAGATTTTACCGTTGCAGAGGTCATGGATTGGATTCAGGCCGGAGAAGCCGCGTTATCCGGCACAGCAGCTGTTCTTTCTGGTGTGGGATCGTTTGTGTACAAAGGTGCTACTTACAAGGTAGGCGATGGTAGCACCGGCCCTAATACTCGAAAACTGAGCGACGCACTGCGGGCACTGCAATCTGGTAGAACTGAAGATAGATTCGGCTGGCTGAGCTGATTGTTGCTTCTGGAGACGGGGTCACCGAGCTCTCGTTCTGAAGATGTTCGCCGTTTCCGCTTCTTCAAGGCTCCAAAATTACCGAAAAGTTCTGCGGAATGTTATCCAATTAGAGCGGAGGCACAGATGAAATCAATTGCGACGTCACTCATGTTTGTTGGAGAGCAGGCTGGGAAAGCCGAGGAGGCCATCAGGTTCTATACCTCGCTATTCGTTGGTTCAGAGATTGTCGATATTCAACGTTACCAAGCCGGCGAGCATGAACCAGAAGGGTCTGTGAAGATGGCGAAGTTTAAGATAAACGGTCGAGAGTTTATGGCGCTCGACAGCCACCTTGATCATCAGTTTACGTTTACGCCCTCCGTGTCACTGTATGTTGAGTGCGAGTCGGCGAGCGAAATTGAGGAAGTATTTAAAGCCCTGGCAGAAGGTGGCTCAGAGCTAATGCCGCTGGATAATTACGGTTTTAGCCAGAAATTCGGGTGGTTGAATGATAGGTATGGTGTGTCTTGGCAGCTAAACCTGTCGAACTAGTGAGTGGGAGACTCAGGCAATGGCTACAAATAAACAGCCACTACCGGAGGTCGTTTCTTCGGAACAGTGGAAAGCAGTCCTTGATCAGCTTCTTATAAAAGAGAAAGAGTTAACCCGGGCACGGGATGCACTGAACGCCGAGCGTCGGAAGTTACCGATGGTGAAGGTGGCTAAGCGCTATACGCTCCAGGGAGAAAATGGCGCAGCATCCTTGCTCGATTTGTTTGAAGGGCGCCGTCAGCTCATTGTCTATCATTTCATGTTTGCCCCGGATTGGAATGCTGGCTGCGACGGTTGCTCCTGGTTGGTCGATGCCATGACACACCCGGCCCACCTGCATGCTCGCGATACGTCGTTGGTTATGGTGTCACGCGCACCAAGGGAAAAGCTCACGCAGTACAGGTCGCGGATGGGATGGACGGCTCCTATTCCGTGGTATTCGTCTTACGAGAGCGATTTTAACGTCGATTTCGGCGCAACCACAGATAACGGCGAAAGGCACGGTGCCAGTGTTTTTATTCGCGACGGAGATGACATCTACCGCACCTACTATACGGGTGCGCGTGGCGTCGAATATCTCGGCACTCTCTGGACATACCTGGATTTGACCCCCTTTGGTCGTCAGGAAACGTGGGAAGACTCTCCGGAAGGCTGGCCGCAGACGGAGCCCTATGTATGGAATCGCCGCCACGACGAGTATGACGTCTGACAACTCGTATGGAGGAAAGATGATATGAACACGGCTCCCGCACCTTATCCCATCGGTAAACCTGGCACTCCCTGGGGTGAGATGGAACGTGCTGAGTGGTTGTCACAACAGACCCGTCAACGCAGCTACGAGTCTGATGTGTTGAGTGTGATCGAGCGTCTGAGCTCGCGTTTTGACGTGGAAGAGTATGGCCATCTGAACTATGGCCCCGAGAGTTTTCCGTTGATGGCGATCCGGAGTCGCGACTGGCACGACAATTTGCCGGTCGTGTTGGTAACGGGCGGGGTACACGGGTATGAAACCAGCGGTGTACACGGAGCGCTGCAATTCGTTGATCAACATGCGGCGGATTACGTGGGCCGCGTTAACCTATTGGTCGCGCCATGTGTCAGCCCATGGGCGTATGAGCGTATTCATCGTTGGAACCCGAATGCGGTCGATCCGAACCGTTCGTTCCGCGATGGGGGCTTGGCTGAAGAGTCAGCGGCGCTGATGCGATTGGTGGCGCCTGTCCGCGATCGTGCACGGCTGCATATTGACCTGCACGAGACCACTGACACCGACGAAACAGAGTTTCGGCCGGCGCTCGCGGCCCGTGACGGTGATCCGTTCGAGCCGGGCGAGATTCCGGACGGATTCTATCTTGTCGATGACAGCGATAGCCCTCAGCCTGAGTTTCAGCAGGCGTTGATCGAGGCAGTGGGGCAGGTGACGCACATTGCCCCGGCTGATGGTAACGGCGAGATCTTTGGCTCACCGGTCGCCGCTCCGGGCGTCATTCAGTACCCGCTCAAACAGCTGGGCTTGTGCGCCAGTACTACTCGCGCTCCCTACAGGACCACCACTGAGGTCTATCCCGACAGCCCACGTGTAACCCCAGAGCAATGCAATGCAGCGCAGGCGGCTGCAGTGTGTGCGGCGATCGACTACGTGCTGGCAAAACCGTAGGGAAGGGTGGCCAGGATTCTGCAACATAAAGTGCGTCGTTTTGAGGGGCGGCTGTCTATTTCGTAATTTGTCTCTGGTTGAAAAAGCCCCTTCCAGCCGTAACGTGATGAAGAGTGAAGCGAAAAAATTACCCATCACTCAATTGCACCAGTGGGAGGTAAGCAATGGCAAACGTGCAAAACTGGAAATCTGACCGCGAACAGTATCAAGCGGCCTGGGCCAAGTACCAGAATGTGGCTGAGCGGATAGATGCCAAATACGAAAGCCTTGATAGCGGCACCAAGGATCAGGCGCCCGCTGAGGAAGATTTATCTGAGTTACAGGAAGCTTGGAAAGAGCTTGAAAACGCTCGTGAGCGCCTTGGCGAGTATAACAATGAGCTCCATGAGCGGCATATGACCCAAGGTAAAAGCATGTGATTTTGTAGGTTTAATCTCAGCTTGAGAAAGGAAATCCGACATGACTATTTTTGAGCAGCTTCGGGCAGACCATGACACGCAGCGAGAGTTGATTGATCAGGTACTTGCAACCAGTGGGGCCAGTGACGAGCGTGATCGCCTGTTTTTGAACCTGAAAAAGCAATTGGAAGATCATGCGCTTGCCGAGGAACGTTATTTTTATGTCCCATTGATGAAGTTTGATGCAACTCAAGAGAAGGCCAGGCACAGCGTCGCAGAGCATCATGAGCTTGATGAGTTGATCGAGGCTGTTTCTGGTGCTGAACAGGACTCCGCAGCGTGGCTGTCTCACGCAAAAAACCTTGCTCACAAGCTGCTGCATCATCTTGAGGAGGAAGAGCGCGAAGTGTTTCCCAGCGCCGGCAAAGTGCTTGGTGAAGACGAAAAGTCTTTATTGGGGTCGGATTACCGAAAGGAGATGGACAAGAGGGCGTCACCCTGAGGAAGCGTTAGAGGCGTGTACTGAAGGCGTGTCTAGATAGCTTTTATCCGTGTCAAAGGCCGGAGAGTAGCGCTACTCTCCGGCCTTTGTATTTGGGATGGCAATTAAAGCCAGGTCAGGCCTGCGCTGATGATGATACCGGTGACGATCAGCAGCATTAGGCAGTAGCCCATGATGTCTTTGGCTTTCAGCCCGGCGATTGCCAGCACCGGCAGGGCCCAGAAAGGTTGCAGGAGGTTGGTCCAGGCGTCGCCCCAGGCAACGCCCATGGCTACTCTCGGTATGTCAGCGCCAAGCTCTTGTGCGGCAGGCAACATAACCGGCGCCTGAACAGCCCACTGGCCACCGCCGGATGGCACGAATATGTTGACCACCCCAGCGCTGATAAAGCTCCAGAATGGCAAGCTCTCGGCGCTTGCAATGGACACAAAACCGGTGGAGATACTTGCTGCCAGTCCAGATGCTGTCATCACGCTCATGATGCCTGCGTAAAACGGAAACTGGATAACGATGCCGGCGCCGCCTTTCACGGCTTCATTCAGGCTGGCAAGCAGACGTTTCGGGGTCTGGTGAAGGATGATTGCAACGAACAGGAACATGAAGTTCACAATGTTCAGGTTCAGTCCGCCGCCATCAATAAAGTACTGGAAGATAAATGCGATACCGCTGAAACCGATCAGCCAGGCAAGCGTTCTGCTGTTTTCCAGATAGTCGGCGGGGCGATTGATAACAACGGAGGTGTCGGGCTCGTCGTCCAGGATTTTAGGATCTGCGTACACACTGTCTCTTTCGTCGGGCAGCATGAGGCGGTTTACCAAGGGCACAACAATAAATAGTGCTGCGACAATGGCAAGGTTAAAGAAGGCGAAGATGGTTTCGCTGGTGCCGATAACGCCAATCACGTCGGCCGTGAAGTGGTTTTCGGTGGCAATTGTCAGCGGGATGGAGCCTGCAAGCCCGCCGTGCCAGACAATGAACCCGGAATAGGCACTGGCAATCAGCAACGGATAGTGTACGCGGATTTGCCGGGCGAGGGCTTTGGCAAACAGCGCGCCGACCACCAGGCCAAAGCCCCAGTTGATCCAACTGGCGACCAACGCGATGAAGGTAACCAGTACAATTGCCTGGCCCGGTGTTCTGGCAAGGCCTGCAATCCGGTTCAGGATGCCACGCACCAGTGGGGTGCTCGCCATCATAAAGCCGGTTACCAATACCAGCAGCATTTGCATTGAGAAGGTCAGCAGGTTCCAGAAACCGTCTCCCCACATCCCTACCACCGCCATGGGGCTATGCCCCTGGAACACCATAGCGGCAACGAATGACAGCAGCGTCAGTATGATGACGAACAGGTAGGGGTCTGGTAGATATTTGTCTACCAGACTGACCATTGGTTTGGATGCTCTGTCTAACACATTGACCCCCAAAATTTTTTCCAGCTTGTTTTATTGCTGGCAAGCTAAACTAAAAGCATGGGGTAGCACCAATTATCCTTTCGCCGTATTGCATTGCTCTCTCATTGGGGGAGGGTACTCCCACCTTCGTCTATTGCTCCCAGATAGCCCGATTTCTATAATCACTTGTTGGTCCGCTGCCTGATAGCGGCACAGCGATCTTCATAATCCCAATAAAAAGGAAAACCACATGTTGAAACGTCGCTCACTTCTGGCTGCCGCGGCGGCTACCCTGCTGTTCAGTGCTGTTACCCAAGCCGACTACAAGGATGAATACACGGTTTCCACCGTGCTGCCGTCTGCTTTCCCCTGGGGGCAGGCAGCTGATAAATGGGTGGAACTGGTGAAAGAGCGCTCCGATGGGCGTATCAACATGAAAATCTATAGCAATTCCCAGCTGGTCTCTGGCGATCAGACCAAGGAATTTTCGGCCATGCGTTCAGGGTTGATCGATATGTCAGTGGGGTCCACCATAAATTGGTCGCCACAGGTGCCTGAACTGAACCTGTTCTCCCTGCCTTTCCTGATGCCGGATTACGAAGCTATCGATGCGATCACTCAGGGTGAGGCTGGCGAAGCTGTCTTCGCGGCGATCAAGAAGCGTGGTGTTACTCCGCTGGCCTGGGGCGAGAATGGCTTCCGTGAGCTCTCCAACTCCAAGCTGACCATTGATGAGCCGGCCGATCTGGATGGCTTGAAAATCCGCGTTGTGGGTTCGCCGCTGTTCCAAGATACCTTCACGGCCCTGGGAGCCAACCCCACCCAGATGAGCTGGGCCGATGCCAAGCCGGCGTTGACCACCGGTGCTGTTGACGGCCAGGAAAACCCGTTGTCGGTCTTTGATGTGGCGCGTATTGATCAGGTTGGCCAGGAGTACCTGACCCGCTGGCACTACATGGCAGACCCACTGGTGTTCGCAGTCAGCAATACCATCTGGGACCAGTTTAGCCCGGAAGATCAGGCGCTGTTGAAGCAGGCGGCAATTGACGCCGGCCAGTGGGAAATCGAGAAATCCCGTAGCGAAGTCGACGCGACCCTGGCTGCCATCAAGGAGCGTGGCGTGGAGGTCACTGAACTGACTGACGAACAGCGTGATGCCTTCATGAAAGCCACGCAGTCGGTTTACGAAACATGGACTCCGCGCATTGGCGAGGATCTGGTCAAACACGCGCAGGAAGCGGTCGCCAACCGTAACCAGTAAGAGCGATCTGTTCAGGCGCCCACCATTGTCGGTGGGCGCTCTTTTCGAACCGGAGTTACCATGCCGTCCCGCCCCCCTAAGTTCCGGCTCGATGCCTGGCTGGCCACCATTGCCCTGGTTGCTATCTGCTTTATCAGCCTGGGCAATGTGATCGTGCGCTACGCAACAGATGCCTCTTTCGCCTTTACCGAAGAGTTCTCGGTTTTCCTTTTGGTGGTACTCACTTTTGCAGGCGCTGCGGTGGCTGCGCGACACAACCAGCACATTCGCATCGAGTTGATAGAGCATTACCTGCCGCCCTGGGCACGAAAGGTGGTATTTGTCCTGCAATGGCTGGGTGGTGTAGCGGTGCTGGGAATCATGACCTGGTACGGTAGTACCTTTGCTTTGCAGGAATATCAGTGGGAGTCGTTGTCACCGGGCCTGGGGTTGCCCAACTGGATTTACGTGATCTGGCTGCCACTGCTATCTGCAGCCATCATCATCCGCATGACCCAGAACCTGGTTGATCGCCTTCGCGGTAGGGAAGACCCGGAGGTGATCCATGAGTCCTGATCTGCTGATGATTGGCAGTTTCCTGCTGGCATTGCTGTTGGGCATGCCGGTGGCGATTGCCCTGGGCCTGGGTGGGCTGGTGGGTATCGTGGCGGGACTGCCGCCCGCGATGCTGGGCACGTTCGGCACCAATACCTATAACAGCGTGGCCAAATACCCGTTGATTGCGATTCCCCTGTTTATCCTGACCGGGCTGATATTTGAGCGTGCGGGTGTTGCCGCCGCGTTGGTGCGGTTTGCCCAGTCGATCATCGGCCCCCGGCATGGTGGCCTGACCGTTGTTGCGGTGCTGGTGTGCCTGATCATGGGGGGCATGAGCGGCTCTGGTCCGGCCGATGCGGCCGCTGTTGCCATGGTGATGCTGCCAAGCATGCAGAAGGCCGGTTATCCGAAGCCATTTTCGGCGTCGTTGATTGCGGCTTCTTCGTCTACCGCGATCTTGATTCCGCCGTCTATTGCGTTGATTCTCTATTCCATTGTGGTGCCCGGTGTTGATCTGCGTGCGCTGTTCGCCGCTGGTATTTTTCCCGGGATCCTGGCGGGCGTGTCCCTGCTGGCGCCAGCGTTGTATTTCGCGAAGAAGTACCGTTGGGAGGATCCGGAAGCGGTGGAGCGTCCGCCGTTTTGGCCCAGCTTAAAGGCAGCTCTGCCCGCCCTGTTTGCGCCAGTCATCATCCTTGGTGGCCTGCGTTCAGGCCTGTTCACACCCACTGAGGCGGCCGTGGTTGCGGTGGCATACGGGGTGCTGGTCGGTTGTGTGCTGTATCGCAATCTCAGCCTGCGGAACCTCTGGGGCCTGATGACGGACGCCGCCGTTACCTCCGGCGTGGTGATGTTCATCATAGCACTGGCAGGTATCTTCGCCTGGGCAGGCACCACCCTGGGCACCTTCCAGCACCTTGCCGATGCCCTGTTGTCGCTCTCGGAAAACGGCTGGGTTCTGTTGGGACTGGTGATGGTTCTGGTGCTGATTGCCGGGATGTTGTTGGATGCTATCTCCATCTATCTGATTCTGATCCCCATCGTGCTGCCGTTGATGACGCATTTTGGCTGGAACCCGATCTGGTTCGGCATCCTGCTGGCCATGAACATCGCCATTGGCCAGTTCACGCCACCCGTCGCCGTGAACCTGATGGTCACCACCCGCATTGCCAATATCCGGCTGGAGCACACCATCGGCTGGGCCATGGTTTTTGTGGCTGCGATGGCTGTCAGCCTGGTGCTGGTGATGTTGGTGCCGGGGATTGCGTTGTGGTTGCCTGAGAAGCTGGGGTACGTTGTAGGGCCATGGTAGGTGGGGTGCCGTCTGCCTAAGCCAATCATTGTTTGCTTAAGGAGAAGCAGTTTGAAGATAACGGACTTACCCTTTGGGGTTACGGACTGGTCTGAAGTTGAAAGGACTGAACACACCGGGGAGCAGGGGGTGGCTTATTGGCAGACTCGTACCTTTGGCGATATCCGTATTCGCATGGTGGAGTACAGCCCCGGCTATCTGGCCGATCATTGGTGTGCCAAAGGGCACATTTTGCTCTGCCTGGAAGGTGAGCTTCACACTGAGCTGAAGGACGGGCGCTGTTTTGTTCTCCACCCGGGGTCGAGCTATCAGGTAGCGGATGACGCTGAGCTTCATCGCTCCTCTACGGAGCAAGGAGCCAGGCTATTCGTGGTGGATTGATGTAGTCGGCACTGCCGGCGCAACGATCGTAACCTTGCACCGGCTTTGAACTCTCGTGCTTAGGGCTTTCGCGCCCGATACTCAGGCACAGGCAATCCTCCGATCCCCCAATCCGCCAGTGCCACTTCATCAATCACAACCATGGTCGACTCTGGATTCTTGTCCAGAACCCTAACGAGCAGGTCGGTAACGCCCGCGATGAGTTCTGCTTTTTGTTCAGGGGAAGGGCCCTTGCCCTCCGGGCCGCCTTCGCGGGTAATCTTGATATTGACGTATGGCATGTTCAGCCTCCTTGGATTGTTATTTCATAGTAAAAGATTTTAGCCATGATGGCCCAGCGGCCTTGATCGTAGATTAGGGTCAGGAAGTCGGTGTAGTCGCGGCCCATCAAGGTCATTTCCACTCTCGCGAACGCCAGGGTTGGGCCTCCTGTTTCGATTGAAATGATGCGCTCGTTGCGGGTTTCTCCGTTGCTTGCTGGCGGCACCCGTTGATCCAGCACCTTCCGGTATTCGTCGAACGACAGTACCCGGTAATCCTCTGGTGTTGCACTCACATACTGGGCGTGCGGATGGAACACGCCAGAGAGCATGGCGCTGTCGGCCTTGTGCAGTCCTTCAAAATAGGTTTCGAGCAGGACCGGGATGGCTTCGTAAGGCTTGGGTGAGTTCATTGTGCGACCAGTCCTTCCGACAACATTGCGGCTTTAACGCTCGGCCGGGCCGCGATGCGATTCCAGAGAGCGTTCAGGGATGGCCAATCCTTGAGATTGATCCCGGGCACGGCAGCCCAACTGCACACTACAAAAAGGTAGGCGTCAGCAACGGTGAAGGTGTTGCCCACCAGATAGGGTCGACCATCGTCGAGCAGAGACTCCAGGTAGTCGAAATGGCGGGGGATGGTCTCAAGTGCCTGGGCACGTTGTTCGTCCGTTGCGCTGGCTTTGAAGAAGGGACCAAAGGCCTTGTGCAGCTCCGATGCAATGTAGTTCAGGTGTTCCTGCAAACGGGCTCGCTCAAGGGTGCCTACGTCGGGTATCAACGTAGTTGATTCCGCCAGGTATTGGAGGATCGCAGCGCCTTCGGTCAGCACCGCTCTGCCGGTATCCAGCGACGGGACATAGCCTTTGGGATTGACGGTTTTATAGTCGATACCGGATTCGGTGCGTTGGGTTTGGGTATCAACGGACTCAAGGGTGAAATCAACACCCAGTTCTCTCAGTACAATGTGTGTGGCCAGTGAGCAGGCGCCGGGTTTGAAATACAGTTTCATGGGTAGATTTCCTCTATGTGATAAGCACTGGGCTTGGACAAAGAGGAGATTACTGCTTGCAATAAGAATAAAATAATATTGAGTTATTATGTTAATGATAATTTAATAGAATCATGTTTGGGTGGGCAAATAAGAGGCGTCGATGAAGCTGGAGCAATTGCGTGTACTGGATGCCATCGTGACGCAGGGCAGTTTTCGCAAAGCGTCTGAGGCGCTCTACAAATCCCAGCCCGCTTTGAGCCAGGCCATCAAGAACCTGGAGGAGGAAACCGGGTTAAGCCTGCTGTCTCGGGAGAGTTACCGCCCGGTGCTTACGCCAGCCGGTAAGGCCTATTACCGCCAGGCACGGGGTGTGCTGGATCAGGTACAGGCCCTGACGGAGTTGGCCGGAAAGTTATCGGCCAGCCAGGAAGCGGAGGTGCGGCTGTCGGTATCCGCCACTTGTCCGCTGGGTAATCTCCTGTCGGTGATTGGTGAGCTCAAGGAGGCATACCCAGCCACGGATATCCGGCTCATGTCCGATGCCATGGGTGGCAGTGCAGAACGACTCATGGCGGGTGAGGCTGATCTTATTATCGCCACTCTGGATGGTCTTTCCACAGAGGCAGTTCACGCTTCGCCTTACACCGCCGTGAATATCATCCCGGTGGCCCATCCCGGCTATGGTCCGGCAAGCAGTCGCATGCGGCTGAGCAATGCTGAAATGCGCCCCTACGTGCAGGTTGTGGTGTCGGGTACCGGGCAGGGTCAATATGACCAGAGCCGGGACGTGGTTCCAGACAGCCTACGGTGGACGGTGTCGGATTTTGCCGCTAAAAAAGAGATTGTGCTGGCCAGGATGGGATGGGGCGGTCTGCCGGAGCATTTGATTGCCAGTGAATTGGAGGCCGGCGAACTGGTACCTCTTGATCTGAAAGGTTACCCGATCCGCCGTTCACAGCTTCACCTGGTGCGTCGTCGGGAAGGCGCTCTGGGGGTGGTTGCCAATGAACTTTGGGAGCGACTCTCTCACTAGAAATCTACTCATCAACGGCTCAGGGGTAGCGTATGGACCTCTGCTGGTATTTCGGCAGGAATGGATTTGATGCTGGCTTTTATCGCGAGTACAGCCGGAGATGAAGTGGCGGGTCAGGTGCAATTCGCCTCTGAGTATTACCCGGATTCAATTAGTTATGGTGGGTTTGAGCGTCACCCCAATGCGCCGACGTATCTGAAACGCAATTAGTCAGTCTATAAATGCACCGGAATTGCTCGGGGTTTCTTTCCGGTCTCAAACCTGCAACTCCAGAGGGCACACCTTATGAACGAACAGGAATACGCTGGATTTTGGATCAGAACCGGGGCGGCACTTATTGATTCGCTCTTAATCCTGGTGATCGTTGCGCCGATCATCAGTCTTATCTATGGATCTGAATATTGGTTAAGCGAGTCGTTCATCGTCGGATTCTGGGACATTGTGTTGAACTATGTGTTGCCCGCAGTCGCGGTGATTGTGTTCTGGATATACAAATCGGCAACGCCCGGAAAAATGGCTACTCGGTTGGTGATCGTGGACGCCAGGACGGGTGAGAAACCCACCACCGCCCAGTTTATTGGCCGGTACCTGGCATACTACATCTCCATACTGCCGTTGTTTCTTGGGTTGATCTGGGTTGGCATCGATAAACGCAAGCAGGGCTGGCATGACAAACTTGCTGGTACGGTTGTTTTACGAAACAAGAAGCCGGAGCCGGTGACGTTTGAGGGCTAGTCGCCGCTATGATGTGGCGAAAGGCCAAATTAACCTTGTCTTCGTAGTTGCCTGCAATAGACTGATAACAGCAGCCGGAAACCCGTTTTAGGGCGTTGTGGCGGCTTGATAATCAAAGAAACGCCAACCAATGAGAGGAATAACCGTGCCCGCTATCTTTCCTTTTTACCGCGCAGCGGCTTTTACCCTTACTCTGATCGCCGGGCCGGCTATGGCTGCTGATCCAGTAGTGGTGTCGTCCAAGATCGATACGGAAGGCGCTGTGTTGGGCCAGATGATCCTGCAAACCCTTGAAGAAGCCGACATTCCGGTTGAGAACCGCCTGCAGCTCGGCGCGACCAGCATCGTTCGCAATGCTATCAAGGCCGGCGAGATAGATCTGTACCCGGAGTACACCGGCAATGCCGCTTTCTTCCATGATCAGGCAGACCGGGACATCTGGAAAGATGCCGCCAAGGCCTACGAGCAGGCTGCCAGCCTTGATAAGAAGGCACATGACATTGTCTGGCTAACGCCGGCGAAAGCCAACAATACCTGGGCCATGAGTGTGCGGGGCGATCTGGCACGTGAGAACGGCTTGAACACGCTTGAAGATCTGGCTTCCTATATCAATGGCGGCGGCGCCTTCAAGTTTGCAGCCAGTGCCGAGTTTGTCGAATCCGCCAGCGCGTTGCCGGCGTTCCAGGAAGCGTACGGTTTCAAACTGGGGTCTGATCAGTTGCTGATCCTGTCCGGCGGCAACACTGCTGCGACGCTCCGGGCTGCGGCCCTGACCGACAACGATGTGAATGGCGCCATGACCTACGGCACTGATGGTGGTCTGAACGCACTCGATCTGAAGGTGATGGAGGACACATTGGGTGTCCAGCCGGTCTATCAGCCCGCGCCTATCGTGCGCGCGGAGGTGCTGGAAACGTATCCGAACATCCGCGAAGTTCTTGCGCCGGTCTTTGAGTCACTGGACCTGGAAACCCTTCAGCGTCTGAATGGTCAGGTTGCGGTGAATGGTGTGCCTGCCGAAGCAGTTGCCCGGGACTATCTGGATTCCCTGGCTCAGGACTAAGATTTGGCGATCACCGAGACTTTGCGCCCAAACAGAGTCATTCCGGTGCTTGGAGTGTTGGCCCTGGCACTGGTCTGGTTGCTGGACCTTGGTACTATTCAGCCCAATCGTATTGTCCCGGGCACCGGCCATGGCCTGTTTTCGGCTGTGGGATGGACAGGGGCAGGGCTTGTTACGGGGATTCTGCTGGCGACCGTTGTGCTGTCGACACTGCCGTTGCGTCGGCGCTATGAGCTCCTGTTCGGCCTGACGGGGCTTTCACTGGCGATGATGCCTCTGCTGCTGGAGGTATTTGCCTCTCGCCATCTTCCCGAGGGATCGCCCTACGCGCGCTCGTCTGTAGGTGCGGGGCTCTGGTCCCTGCTGTTCCTGCTTTCTTTGATGTTGATTGAGATCCTTGGCCGGCTCAAAGCCCAGCGTTGGCTGCAGCTGATGCTGCTCGGGTTTATCGGTGGAAGCTGGCTTGTCTTTCTGCGTGGCGAGGGCCTGGAAAGTCTGTCGCTGGTGCGGGAATTCAACGCTCGCCCCGACAAGTTTCAGCAGGCACTCTGGGCGCATCTGGCTTTGGCTTTGGGGGCGGTCACGATCAGTGCCGGCCTGGCGTTCGCCCTGGCACTCAAAATGATCCGTAGCCCAGCCTGGCAACGTCCTCTTCTGGGAGCCGTGAGTTTCTTGCAAACCATTCCCAGCCTTGCGGTGTTCGGTTTGTTGATCGCGCCACTTAGTGCGCTCTCATCAGCGCTCCCGTTTCTGCAGAACCTTGGCATCCGTGGGATTGGTTGGGCGCCTGCGCTGCTGGCGTTGATCGCTTACAGTTTGCTGCCCATGGTGCGCAACACTTTTGTGGCACTTACCGAAGTTCCCGAAAGCCTGGCCGATGCGGCGCGGGGTATGGGTATGAATGAGCACCAGGTGTTTTTTCAGCTCAAGCTGCCGTTGGCGCTGCCGGTGATCATTGAGGGTGTACGCATCACAACGATCCAGGCGATCGGCCTGACGGCGGTAGCGGCCCTGATCGGCGCGGGTGGTTTCGGTGGTTTTATCTTTCAGGGGCTGGGGCAGGCGGCGATGGATCTGGTATTGCTCGGTGCCTTGCCTACTATTGCGTTGGCCCTGCTTGCCGACGCGTTACTCACGATGCTGGCAGCCAGTCTCAAGCCGGCTTCGACAACAGCCTGATAGGGGAAGGAACTGGTCGGATGATTGAACTGAAAAATGTCACCCGGCGCTTTGGCGAAACCATCGCAGTGGATGGGATTAACTTGACCATTGAAACTGGCGAGGTTTGCGTGCTGGTGGGCAGTTCCGGCTGCGGCAAGTCCACCACGCTGCGCATGATTAACCGCCTGTTGCCTCATAGTGCCGGTCAGATACTGGTGGACGGTGAAGACATTACCACCATGAACCCGGAACAGCTTAGGCTGAACATGGGGTATGTGATCCAGGGTACGGGGTTGTTCCCTCATTGGACGGTGGCGCGCAACATTGCCATGGTGCCCAGGCTGTTGAACTGGCCGAGAGAGCGGATCGACTCGCGAGTTGAAGAGTTGATGACCTTGTTGGATCTCGACCCCAGCGCCCACGCCAACAAATACCCCCAGCAATTATCCGGCGGCCAGGCGCAACGGGTCGGTGTTGCACGGGCGCTGGCAGCGGACCCCAACATTCTGCTGATGGATGAACCTTTCGGCGCGCTGGATGCGATCACTCGGGAAAACCTTCAACTCGAAATGCTGCGGATCCAGAAACAGGTCCGCAAAACCACCGTTTTCGTGACCCATGATATTGACGAAGCACTAAAGCTGGCCACCCGTATTGCCGTGATGGATCAGGGGCGCATCATCCAGCATGATACGCCAGAGAATATCCTTAGGTATCCAGCGTCAGACTTTGTTGAAAACCTGATCGGCAAGCAGGATCGTGGTCTCAAACTGATGAGCCTGCGGCCCGTGCGGGACCTGATGGCGCCTCATGCGGAGCCACGGCACTCTGAACCTGGGGAGCATGTGCTCCGGGAGGAAGACAGTATTCGCCTGGCTCTGTCGGTGATGCTCTGGCAGGACCTGCGGCAGGTTGCAGTGTTTAATACGCTGGGGCAGGAGACGGGGGTGATCACCCGTGAGCGCATTATTCAGGAAGGCGTGTAATGCGTATCTGGTTACCGGCCGTTCTACTGACCTCGCTACTGTTCGCGCTGAGTGCCGGAATGCCAGTGCTGGAACCGTTGTTTAACTGGGTACAGCCGGGTAAACAGCAGGTGATCTATGAACGGGAGAGCTTTGTGTTCCTGCTTCAGAATCACCTGTTGCTGGTTGTTGTATCGGCGGCTGTAGGTACCGTCGTTGCAGTGGCAGGCGGCATCTTCGTCACCCGTCCATTTGGTCGCGATTTCCTGCCCTTGGTTGGCCAGGTGGCCTCCATCGGCCAGACCTTCCCGCCGGTCGCTGTCCTCGCGTTAGCGGTGCCGGTGCTCGGTTTTGGCGAAGCACCGATTCTTCTTGCGTTGATCCTTTATGGTTTATTACCCATTCTGCGCAATACCCTGGCAGGCTTGGAAGGCATCGACCCCGCTGTGCGGGAGGCAGCGTTGGGTATGGGCATGTCACCCGTGCAGGTCCTCGTGCGAGTAGAGCTGCCTTTGGCCGGACGGGTTATTCTCGCGGGTATCCGAACCTCTGTTACTATCAATATCGCGACCGCCGCCATCGGCTCAACCATTGGTGCGCGCACACTCGGGGACCCTGTAATTGCGGGGCTGGTGAATGGCAATACCGCTTACGTGCTCCAGGGAGCAATACTGATCGGGTTGCTTGCGCTGACGACCGACAGCCTGTTTGAGGTAATTGAACGAACCTGGGAGCGTCAGTTTCAAACCGTGGAGGCATAGATGGGGAGTTATCTGCTGTTTGTGGTTATTGCAACAGCGACGGTGCTGAGTCCTGGACCGGGTGTGATGCTGACGCTGACAAACGCCATCCGATACGGCGTCTCCGGTGCTTGGGGCGGTATTCTCGGGATTGCCTGCGGTACGTTCATCGTTGCGGGTATCTCAGCAACCAGTCTTGGCATTGTACTGGCCACATCGGCGACGGCGTTTAGCATCATGAAGCTTATTGGTGCCGCCTACCTGATCTATTTGGGAGTAAAGCTGTGGCGGTCTCCCGTGACAAAAATGGAGGACAAAACGGCAGCGGTCAGAAGCAGAAAGTTCCAGTTCCTTGAAGGTCTGACGTTGCAGCTGACAAACCCGAAAGCCGTATTCTTTTTCCTGTCTGTTTTTCCTCAATTTATTGATTATTCGACTGAATTTGTCGGCCAATTCGCACTTCTGGTGGTGACATACAGCGCCCTGGTTGTCCTCATCCACTTGTTGTATGCGCGGCTCGCCAGATCAGCGCGTGGCTGGCTTTCATCCGAAAAAGGGGGGCACCTGGTCAATAAACTGGGTGGGGCGACGTTTGTCGGTTTTGGTGTGGGGTTGGCAACGGCGAGCAAGTAGCGGCGAATCCGTTTATGGGGAATTAGCATGGTGCAAGGCGAAGCAATGTCTCGGTTTAAAGCAGAACTACTTTGTCCGGCCAAGCCGTGCGATGACACGCCCTGGGTGTTTACGGTCTTGCCCCGAGAGGTAAGTGAAAAGCTTCCCAGGCGGGGAAGAACAACCGTAGAGGCCACCCTCAACGGACATCGCTTTCAGGTGACGCTTGAGCCTGATGGTCAATTGAGCCATTGGCTGAAGGTGAGCAACGAACACCTTGAAGCTGCAAGTGTGAGCGTCGGTGACGTTGTTGAGTTGGACATCAGGCCGGTGGATCAGGAGCCCGAGCCAGAGGTTCCCACGGACCTACAAGAGGCGCTAGCAGCGGCTCCCGAGGCTCGATCGGTTTGGGACGATACAACCACCATCGCGCGTGTGGACTGGATTCATTGGATTGTCTCAGCCAAGCAGGCTAAAACCCGAACGAAGCGGATCAACGATGCCTGTGACATGCTTGCATCGGGGAAGCGGCGGGTATGTTGTTTCGATCCTTCAGGTTATTACAGCAAAGCGCTCAGTGCGCCGAAGGCGGCGGACACTCAGGAGATTGGATGAAAAACCCTGTTTTACCAAGCCACTTGCGATTGACCCTTCCGCTCGTCGCGTTTCTTTTGTTCACCGCTTGCGATACGCCACAGCTGCTTCCGCCGGATGCCCGCCTTCCGGACGGCAGCACCTATTCCGGTGACCTACAGAACGGCTTTTTCCACGGTGAGGGTGTTCAGAAATTTGCCAGCGGGATGATTTATACCGGCCAGTTCCATGAAGGCTACTGGCACGGCCATGGCGAACTTGAATCCCCTGCGGGATGGCATTACAAGGGCGAATTCGAGAAAGGCACAATGTCAGGGAGGGGCGTGTTAGAAGATGACAGTAGCCGTTATGAGGGGGACTTCCGGAACGGCGAATTCCACGGCAAGGGGCGTTACGAAGCCGGTGGCAGCGTTTATATCGCTGAGTTTGAAGATGGCAAACCCGTGAAAGGCAAACACGTTACGGACTATGGCACTTATCAAGGACAGCTTCGGGACTGGTTCTACCATGGTGAAGGAACCTATACCTTCACCGGTGACGCTGAGGATCTGGGCAGCCTGACGGGAACCTGGGATTCAGGAGAGTTTGTTGATCAGGAAGGGTACGCCGCAGAAGAAGCTGTCCCGGATGAATCAACGCCTCTTACCGAGACCATTCTTACTGAAGACCGTCAGCGCCTGACCAGCCAGATCGAAAGCCTGGCCCCGGAACAGGCGGGTGCAGCAGACGCCTACTTCCTGGCGGTGGGTGGCGACGGTACCGAGTCGGTGTTCATGCGCGATATACAGGTTGCCAAAACGGGCCTTCAGGCACAGTTTGATGTGGAAAACCGCGCCATCATGCTGCTCAATCACCGGGACTATGAATCCTTCCCCCTGGCTACCCGACCATCCATTTCGGCCGCTCTGGAGGCATTGGATGCGCAGATGAATCCCGAGGAAGACCTGTTGGTGGTTCACCTGGTCAGCCACGGCATGCAAGACGGGCAACTGCTGTTGCAGCAACCCGGTATCGATTTGCCGAACCTCTCGCCGCAGAATTTTGCGGAAATGCTGGAACCACTGAATGTGCGCCGAAAACTGCTGGTGATTTCCGCATGCTACTCCGGCCAGTGGATAGAGCCCCTCAAGGATGCAGATACACTGATCATGACCTCCGCCCGGGCAGACCGTACCTCTTTCGGCTGCGGCGATGACTCGGAGATGACCTGGTTCACCAAGGCGGTTTATCAGAGTGTGGGGCTGTCATTGACCGATTCTGATGCGATGTTTGAAGACATTAACCAGCAGATTCGAACCTGGGAAGAAGAGATTGGTATGGAAGAACCGAATTGGTCCTATCCCCAGTCGCACGTAGGTGAGAACCTGCGGGAGTGGTTGAGCCAGTTGCCTCAGCCTAAGCCATAGAGAGCTAAAACACCGTGACGAGCCCGCGATGGACCCACTGATCACAGCCGCTGGCCGAGCACTTGCGATGGGCGACCCGTTGGCCGCGTTGAACGGCGTTGCCTTGCGCAACGATGCGCCGGCGCTTGCGCTGCGCGGCATCGCCATGGCCCAGCTCGGAGAACTGGATCGGGCCAGGGTGTTGATAGGCAATGCTATCCGTGCTTTTGGTTCGCAGGAACCACTGGCACGTGCAAAGTGCATTGTGGCCGAGGCGGAAATTGCGCTTGCTTCCCGTGATCTCGGCTGGCCATCCCGCAAGCTTGACGCAGCGCGCGAGGTGCTGGAACAGCAGGGCGACCGGGTGAACGCAACGCACGCGCGCTATATCGATATCCGGCGCCGGCTGCTGATCGGTCGACTCGACGAAGCTGAGCTCGAACTGGGGGTTATGGACGTAGCCTCTTTGCCGCCGGCGATGAGAGCCATCCACGAACTCATTGTTGCCGGGATTGCTATGCGGCGCCTGGAAACCCAGGTGGCACGCGATGCGCTGATGCAGGCCGAACGCGCGTCGCAGCACGCCGGTATCCCGGCTCTTGTGGCAGAAGTCGCCAGTAAAGTTGAACTCCTGGGTTTGCCCGCCGCTCGCCTGATCAGGATGGGTAGCGAGCGGCTGCTGCTTCTGGATGAGGTGGCAGCGTTGATGACGTCGCAGGCGTTTGTGGTGGACGGGTGCCGTTATACCGTGAAGCATAGGGAGGCCGTTGTGTCACTCGCGACGCGCCCTGTGCTGTTTGTGTTGCTTCGCATCATGGCTGAAGCCTGGCCCAAAGATGCATCCAGAGACGAGCTGATTGCACGGGCGTTTCGCATGAAACAGGCGGACGACTCCCATCGTGCACGTCTGCGGGTGGAGATCGGGCGCCTTCGTGAGTTATTGAAACCGTTGGCAACCGTGGATGCCACGTCACGGGGTTTTGCACTGGTGCCCCACGATGCGTGCGAGGTGGCCGTCCTGGCACAGCCAGTGGAGGAAAAGTACGCGCCTATACTAGCGCTGCTTTCCGATGGTGAATCCTGGTCGAGTTCCGCCTTAGCACTGGCATTGAATATCGGCCAGCGTAGCGTGCAGCGGGCACTCGATACGTTAGCGACAGAAGGCAAGGTTTACTCGTTTGGCCGGGGCCGCAACCGACGCTGGACAACGCCGCCCATCGCCGGATTCGCGACAATCTTGTTACTCCCTGGTTCACTGGCCCTTGGTTAATATGGGGACGTGATTCAGCCAACCAGGAGACAGCCATGAAACAGTTTAATGCAGAGATTCTAAACGAGTACGGCCCCTTCCACGGAGCTGAGCAGATCCATGGTGTTACATTCGATGGGCAACGCGTCTGGTTCGCATCCGGTGACAAACTGAATGCAATCGATCCGGATAGCGGCAAGCCGGTCGATTCCCTTAATGTGCCCGCAGAAGCAGGGACTGCTTTTGATGGGCACCATATTTTTCAGATTGCGGACAGCCAGATTCAAAAGGTTGATCCAAAAACCGGCGAGGTACTCGGAACCATCCCTGCGCCAGACGGCTGCTCGGGGCTGGCATGGGCGGAAGGTTCTCTCTGGGTGGGGCAGTATCAGGAGCGCAAGATTCATCAACTGGACCCGCACACAGGCAAGGTTCTTCGTAGCATCGAATCCAACCGGCATGTGACTGGCGTTACCTGGGTCGACAGCGAACTTTGGCACGCCACCTGGGACGGTGACGACAATGAGATCAGGCAGATCGACCCCCAGACCGGTGACGTTCTGAAAAGCATTGCAATGCCGCACGGTATTGGCATATCGGGGCTTGAATCCGATGGCCGTAGTCGCTTTTTCTGCGGAGGCGGAAAAAGTGGGAAGCTGAGAGTTGTTCGCTATCCGGAGTAGGCACGAAACACGTCCGTGAAACGAGATTATGAGGTACATAGTTCATTGACCGCGGAACAAATGGATACCCTGCTGGAAACCATCCCCGACGCCCGCGACGGTCTCACTCGTACCGAGCGGATCATTCTCTATGTATTACACGAAACCCAGCGAGAGTTACAAGGACGTAACGTGCCAACGGTTATGCTCTACGGTCGGGTGGTGGAATACGTCAACATCAGCGAAGCGGAGCTCCATGTCTATCTGGACAGGTTGGGTGTGAGAGGCGGCTGAGTTGCCCCAGGTCATTGATTTTCGCCGTTCATTATTTGCGCAAACGCCAATCCACTGTTAGGTTTCTAGTCATGGCTTCATCCTGAATTTTTAGGGAGAGCGCATGGCAGACACCGTCACTGACTTGCTGGCCCGCTACTGGGCCACCGGCTTCTTCATTGTTGCCACATTGGGCCTTTGCGCCTTTATGGTGGGCGCCTCCAGCTTGCTCGGGGGACGTAGCCGGGGTGTCAGCAAATCCCTCCCTTTTGAGTCCGGTATCGTCGGCACAGGCGATGCCAGACAACGCTTTTCCGTCAAGTTCTATCTGGTCGCGATGCTATTCGTGATCTTCGATATTGAGGCCGTGTTCCTGTTCGCCTGGGCCATCGTCATTCCTGACGTGGGCTGGACCGGATTCTGGGGCGCGGCGGTTTTCATCCTGATTCTGCTGGCCGGTCTGCTTTATGACAGTCGTACCGGTGCCCTGGACTGGGCCCCGGACTCATCCAGCGGTAGACCTCGTAGTCCGGCAGGCTGATTCAACGCACCCGTTCAAGGCGTGGGCCGGCGGTGATTTCACCGTTGGGTGCCACGCCCATGGAGGCGCATCATGTCTTACACACTGACCAGGGCAGAGCCATCGCCGGAAGGCGATAGCCGGTATCCGGTTCGGCAACAGGAACCTTCGGAAGATCCGCTCAAAAGCCAACTTGAGCGCAACGTGTTTACCGGTAAGCTCAGCGAGGTTCTTAACAATGCGGTCAACTGGGGCCGCAAGAATTCCCTTTGGCCCTACAACTTTGGGTTGTCCTGCTGCTATGTGGAGATGACCACGGCTTTCACCGCACCCCATGACATTGCCCGTTTCGGTTCCGAAGTTATTCGGGCCTCACCCCGTCAGGCGGATTTTATGGTGATTGCCGGCACCTGCTTCATCAAGATGGCCCCGGTTATTCAACAGCTTTATGACCAGATGCTGGAGCCCAAGTGGGTCATCTCCATGGGCTCCTGCGCAAACTCCGGTGGAATGTACGACATCTATTCAGTGGTGCAGGGCGTCGACAAGTTTCTGCCTGTGGATGTTTACGTGCCCGGTTGCCCGCCCCGGCCAGAGGCGTTTCTTCAGGGCTTGCAGTTGCTACAGGACTCCATCCAGGAAGAACGCCGACCTCTGTCCTGGGTGGTGGGTGACCAGGGAGTCTATCGGGCAGACATGCCCTCTCAACGGGAGAAGTGGCGCGATCAACGTATTCAGGCCACCGAACTTCGAACGCCGGACAAGCTGTGACTAACGCCACCATGACGACAGGTACCGCAGACTTCGAGAGCCTGCTGGGCGATTTCCGGAAGGATGTACTGCATGTACAGCCCACGCTGACAGGTATGCCCGTGTTTTGGGTGTCTCGCGAGAGCATCGTGGACATTCTGTCGCACCTGAAACAACAGCCGGCACCCTTTTCCATGCTCTACGACCTGTCAGCCGTGGATGAGCGCTTGCGTGGTCACAGGAAGGGGCTGCCAGAGGCTGATTTCACGGTGTTCTATCATCTGTTGTCCGTGCAGCGTAACGAAGACCTGATCCTGAAAGTGGCGCTGTCGGAGCATGACCTGCGGGTGCCCACTGTTAGTAAAGTCTTTGCCAACGCCAACTGGTACGAGCGGGAAATCCTGGACATGTTCGGCATCGCCGTGGCTGGGCATCCGCACCCCGAGCGCATTCTGATGCCGCCGACCTGGACAGGCCACCCGTTGCGGAAGGATTACCCGGCCCGGGCCACCGAGTTTGACCCCTACACCCTGACCGTGGAAGGCCAGGATATTGAGCAGGAAGCCATGCGGTTCGAGCCGGAAGCCTGGGGTATGCAGCGGGAGCGTGATGGGGCGGAATTCATGTTTCTCAACCTGGGGCCAAACCATCCGTCGGCTCATGGGGCTTTCCGCATTGTTCTGCAACTTGATGGTGAGGAGATCGTCGACTGTGTGCCGGACATTGGCTATCACCACCGGGGCGCCGAGAAAATGGCCGAGCGCCAGTCGTGGCATAGCTTTATTCCGTACACTGACCGCATTGACTACACCGGTGGGGTGATGAATAACCTGCCTTACGTGCTCGCCGCAGAGAAGCTGGCGGGCATCGAGGTGCCGGACCGGGTCAAGGTCATCCGCGTGATGATGGCCGAAATGTTCCGCATCACCAGTCATCTGTTGTTCCTTGGCACCTACCTGCAGGATCTGGGCGCCATGACGCCGGTGTTCTATACCTTCAGCGACCGGCAGCGAGGCTATGAGGTGATCGAGGGCATTACTGGTTTTCGCATGCACCCTGCCTGGTATCGCATTGGCGGTGTCATGCAGGATCTGCCACAGGGTTGGGAAAAGCTGGTGCAGGGTTTTCTGGACTGGATGCCTGCGCGCTTGAAAGAGTACGAGCGAGCGATGATGGAAAACGCCATCGTGCGTGAGCGTACCCGCCACGTGGCGGCCTTTAATACAGCCGAGGCGCTGGAGTGGGGGGTGACCGGGCCTAACCTGCGGGCGACCGGCTGTGACTTTGACTTGCGTAAGCAGCGGCCTTACTCGGGCTATGAGCAGTTTGAGTTTGACGTGCCGCTGGCTCACAACGGGGACGTGTTTGACCGGGGACAGCTGCGTATCGACGAGATGCGCCAGAGCCTGCGGATTATTCAGCAGTGCGTAAACAATATGCCCGCAGGTGACTACAAGGCGGATCATCCGCTAACCACGCCTCCGCCCCGGGAGCGCATGCTTCAGCACATTGAAACCTTGATTACCCACTTTCTCCAGGTGTCCTGGGGGCCGGTACTGGAACCCAATGAGTCTCTACAGATGATTGAAGCCACCAAGGGCATCAACAGTTATTACCTGACCAGTGACGGCAACACCATGAGTTACCGCACCCGCATACGTACTCCGAGTTTTCCGCACTTGCAGCAGATACCGTCGGTGATGCGCGGAGGTTTCGTGCCGGACCTGATCGCCCACCTGGGCAGTATCGATTTCGTGATGGCAGACGTGGACCGCTGATGATGGCAACGACACCGCAGACCACCAGGATTATTGGCAGCGACGGTTTTAACCTCCATCCGGAAGATGAGGCCGCGATGCGGGAGGAAGTGGCGCACTACGAGCAGCCCCAGGCCGCGTGTATCGAGGCCTTGAAAATTGTTCAGCGTCGACACGGCTGGGTGCCGGATGAAGCCATTGGCGCCATTGCAAAGGCGCTTGGTATTGGCCCCGCTGCGGTGGAGGGCGTGGCAACCTTCTATAGCTTGATCTTCCGTCAGCCAGTGGGGCGGCATGTGGTGCTGGTCTGTGACAGCAGTTCCTGTTTCCTGACCGGCTTCGATGAGCTGAAACAGGCGCTGGCCAGCCACCTGGGTATTGACTATGGCCAGACCACTGAAGACGGCCGTTTCACCTTGCTGCCGGTGTGTTGCCTGGGCGCCTGCGATGGCGCGCCGGCGTTGATGATCGACGACGACACCTATGGCCCGGTGTCACCGGATGATCTACCGGACCTGCTGGAGGGTTATCCATGAGTGAGACCATTCTCAGCCAGCGTGACTCAATGCGTTATCGCAGCCGGCTGTTGCAGCCGGAGGCTGACCGACACCCGGATACCCATCCGCTGACCTGGCGGCTGCGGGATGACGGCGAAGTGATCTGGCTTGACGAATACCTGCGCAAGGAGGGTTATCAGTCGGTTCGCGAGGCCCTGGAAAATGGCGACCCGCAGGCGATCATTGCCACCATGAAAGAGGCCAATGTGCGAGGTCGCGGCGGTGCCGGTTTCTCCGCCGGGCTCAAGTGGAGCCTGACCTTGCAGGGCGGCAACATGCCCCGTGGCTACCTGATCTGCAACGCGGATGAGATGGAACCGGGCACCTTCAAGGACCGCCTGCTGATGGAGCAACAGCCACATCTGCTAATCGAAGGCATGATTCTGGGAGCGTTGGCCAACAATGCGTTCTATGGCTACATCTTTCTACGTGGTGAATACGTGGAAGCCGCGCGAGTTCTGAACCGCGCTCTGGACGAAGCCAGGGAGGCCGGTTGGCTGGGTACTGACATCAACGGCAGTGGGTTTGATTTCGACATTGCCGTGCACACCGGCGCCGGGCGCTACATCTGCGGTGAGGAAACCGCACTGATCAATTCGCTGGAAGGCAAACGGGCCAATCCCCGCGCCAAACCGCCGTTCCCGGGACAGTCCGGGGCCTGGGGGAAACCCTCGGTGGTGAACAATGTGGAAACCCTGTGCAACGTGCCGGCGGTGATCCTCAAGGGCGCGGACTGGTATCAGGCACTTTCCGGTGATCGCACCGACGACGGCGGCAGCAAACTCTATGGCGTGTCCGGCCCGGTGGAGAAGCCCGGATTGTGGGAGCTGCCCATGGGTACGACTGGCGCCGAGATCCTTGAACGGGCTGGTGGCATGCGTGGCAACCGATCACTCAAGGCCTGGCTTCCAGGCGGCGCCAGCACGGGGTTTTTGTTGCCGGAGCATCTGGAGCTGCCGCTGGATTTCGACACCGTGGGCAAGGAAGGGAGCCGCTTGGGTACGGGCCTGCTGACGGTGGTGCCTCAGGAACAGAGCATGGTGGCGTTGATGCGTAACCTGGAGGAATTCTTTGCGCGGGAATCCTGCGGCTGGTGCACCCCCTGCCGGGACGGGCTGCCGTGGACGGTCAAACTGCTGTGGGCACTGGAACTCGGGCAGGGTGAAATCGGCGATATCGAGTTACTGGATAAGTTGGCGGCTGATTGTGGCCCGGGGTTGACCTTCTGCGCCCATGCGCCCGGCGCCGCCATGCCGTTACAGACGGCCCTCAAACACTTCCGGCAGGAGTTTGAGCAGGGCGTCGGCAAACCCAGGGGAAAGGCCCATCAGGACCCGATTCCGGTGGGCGGAATCTGAGCGAAAGTCATCGAAGGATAGGCAGGCATCATGGCGACGATTCACGTGGATGGACAACGCTATACGGTCAATGGAGCCCACAATCTGCTCCAGGCGTGTCTGTCCCTCGGCCTGGATATTCCCTATTTTTGCTGGCACCCGGCCATGGGGAGTGTGGGTGCCTGCCGCCAGTGTGCGGTCAAACAGTATAAGGACAAGGACGACGACAAGGGCATGCTGGTGATGTCCTGCATGACGCCAGCAACTGACCAGACCCGCATTGATATCGACGATGAGGAAGCCAAAGCCTTTCGCGCCAGTGTGGTCGAGTGGCTGATGATCAACCATCCCCACGACTGTCCGGTCTGCGAAGAAGGTGGCCATTGTCACCTGCAGGACATGACGGTGATGACCGGCCACGACCGCCGCCGTTATCGGTTCCGCAAGCGCACGCGCCGGAACCAGTATCTGGGCCCGTTCATTGCCCACGAGATGAACCGGTGCATTACCTGTTACCGCTGCGTGCGCTTCTACAACGACTATGCCGGCGGCACCGATCTGGGCGCCTTTGGTGCCAAGGACAATGTCTATTTCGGCCGCTACGAAGAAGGCATCCTGGAAAGCCCCTTTGCCGGCAACCTGACTGAAGTGTGCCCAACCGGCGTGTTTACCGACCAGAGCCATTCCGAGCGCTACACCCGAAAATGGGACCTGCAGTTTGCCCCTGGTATCTGCCACCAGTGTTCCATGGGCTGCAACATCAGCCCGGGGGAGCGGTACGGAGAGTTGCGCCGTATTGAGAACCGCTACCACGGTGAGGTGAACGGTTATTTCCTCTGTGACCGGGGCCGGTTTGGCTACGGTTACGTCAATCGGGCAGACCGGCCGAGGCTGCCGGAATGTCGGGAATCGTCAGATAATGAGCCAGTCACCCTGGAGGTGGACACCGCACTAGCCCGTATCAGCGACGCCCTGCGCCATTCGCGCCGGGTGATTGGCATCGGCTCACCACGGGCGAGCCTGGAGAGCAACCACCAGTTGCAGGTACTGGTCGGCGCGGAAAATTTCTCCACCGGCATCGAGTCGCGGGAACAGGCCTGCCTTGACCTGATGAACCACCTGCAGCGCCATACCGGTCTACCAACGCCCACGCCCCGGGATATGGAAAATCACGACGCCGTGCTGGTGCTGGGCGAAGACCCGGTACAGAGCGCCGGGCGCCTGGGCCTGAGCCTTCGCCAGGCGGCCCTGGCGCGGCGTGAAGCGCTGGGCGAGACCATTGGTGTACCCGCCTGGAATGCCGAAGCCCTCAAAACCCTGGCTCAGGATCGTTATCACCCTCTGTTTATCGCCTGGCCCACTGCTACGGATCTGGACGATGTGGCTGCGGCTCGTTATGCCTTGAGCCCGGATGACATCGCCCGTCTTGGCTTTGCCGTGGCCCACCGGATCGACCCGGCAGCCCCGCCAGTTGAAGGTCTCTCTGCAGACATGGCCAAAGCCGCTGAAGATATTGCCGCGGCACTGATGGCGGCGGAGCGCCCATTGGTGGTGAGTGGTGGCTCGCTGTGTTCCGAACCGGTGCTGGAAGCCGCCGGAAACGTCGCCCGAGCGCTGTCCCGGCGCGCAAAACGGGGCGGGCTGGCACTGATCCGGCGGGAGGCCAACGGCACGGGCTTATCCCTCATGGGCGGCCAACCACTGGACTGGGCGCTGGAGGAACTGACTAACGGTCATGCGGATGCCGTCGTGGTACTGGAAAACGACCTGTACCAACGACTGCCCCGGCAAACGGTGGACGACGCGCTGGCGCGGGTCGAGATCTGCGTTGTACTCGATCATCAACGTACGGCAACGGCCAACCGGGCGAACTTCCTGCTTTCCGCGGCCAGTTTCGCGGAGGCGGACGGTACGCTGGTCAATCTGGAGGGCCGGGCGCAACGCTTCTTTCAGGTATACGATCCTGGTTACATGCGGCCGGAAAGCCGTATTCATGAAAGTTGGCGCTGGTTGCATGCGCTGGCAGTGAACCTGCAAGGCGAGAAGGCCGGTGATATCACCCTGGATACCGTCATCGCAGCGTGTGTTGAGACTCATCCTGAGCTGGCGGGAATGGAGGAGGCCGCCCCCGGCTCGAACTACCGCATTGATGGGCTTCAGCTAGCGCGGGAGCCCCACCGGTATAGTGGCCGTACCTCCATGCGGGCCGACCAGGACGTCAGCGAACCACGGGTGCCGCAGGACCCGGATTCTGCGTTTGCCTATTCCATGGAGGGCTACAGCGGTTATCACGAACCCCGGCAACAGGTGCCGTTTGCCTGGGCGCCCGGCTGGAACTCGCCTCAGGCCTGGAACAAATTTACCGATGAAGTGGGTGGGCACCTGCGTGGCGGTGACCCCGGCGTGCGCTTGATTCGCCCGGTTCCGGGGCAGGGCCACTATAGCCCGTCGCCCCAAAGCGCCGGAGATGTCGAAACTGCTGAAGACTCGCCCGCTTTACGGGCCCTGATTCTGCCGCGGCTGTTTGGTGGCGAAGAGACGTCCTCATTGGCCGTACCTATTCAGGAGCGTACGCAAACGCCCAGTGTCACCCTGAGCCGAGAAGACGCTGAAAAGTTATCGGTCCGGGGCGGTGACACAGTGATCATTCTTGCGGAAACGCTAGCGGTGGTTCAGCAGGAAGGCTGGCCCAAAGGCTGGATAGGTCTTCCAGCCGGGCTGATTGCCGGACTGCTTCCTGGAGAACCCGTAACGCTGGACCACTCCGCCGGAGGTGAGCCATGAGCTGGTGGACCCCGCAACTGGCTGCCATTGCCTGGGGCATGTTCCAGGCCCTGGTGATCCTGCTCGGCGCGGTACTGCTGGGTGCCGTGATGACGATCGTTGAGCGTCGTCTGCTGGGGCTCTGGCAGGATCGTTACGGGCCCAATCGTGTAGGGCCGTTTGGCACCCTGCAACTGGTGGCGGATATGATCAAGATCTTCTTCAAAGAGGACTGGATACCGCCATTCGCCGACCGGCCGCTATTCGTATTGGCGCCGGTGATTGCCTTTGCATCATTGCTGCTCTCGTTTGTCATTATTCCCATAACCCCCGGTTGGGGCGTGGCAGACATGCACATTGGCCTGCTGTTTTTCCTGGCCATGGCTGGCGTCAACGTATATGCGGTGTTGCTCGGGGGCTGGTCCAGCGGCAACAAATACGCGCTGCTGGGCGCCATGCGGGCCACGGCCCAGACGCTGTCCTACGAAGTGTTCATGGGGTTGTCGCTGATGGGTGTGGTGGCCATGGCCGGGTCATTCAATCTACGGGACATCGTCAATGCCCAGGAGGGTTTCTGGTTCATCATTCCTCAGTTCTTCGGCTTTGCCACCTTCCTGATCGCCGGTATTGCCGTCACTCACCGGCACCCGTTCGACCAGCCTGAGGCGGAACAGGAACTGGCCGACGGTTACCACATTGAATACTCCGGCATGAAGTTCGGCCTGTTTTTCATCGGCGAGTACGTGGGCATGGTGTTGGTGTCGGCGCTGATCGTCACGTTGTTCTTTGGCGGATGGCACGGCCCGTGGCTGCCGCCAATCCTGTGGTTTGCGCTCAAGACCGGTTTCTTTCTGATGCTGTTCATCCTGCTGCGGGCGTCGTTGCCCCGGCCCCGGTATGACCGGGTCATGAGCTTTGGCTGGAAGGTGTGCCTGCCACTCACACTGATTAACTTGCTGGCCACGGGGGCGGTCATGCTCCTGGTGGCCGAATAAGGGAGGACTTATGGACAGAGAAAAGGTCCCGATCATCAAACACATGCTCTGGCTGGTGCCGGCCACCTGGTCGCAATTGCGCACACTGGGCATGGTGTTCATGCACAGCTTCCGCAAGCGGGAGACGGTGAACTACCCGGAGCAGGACGTCTATCTACCGCCTCGGTATCGAGGGCGAATCGTACTGACCCGTGACCCGGACGGAGAGGAGCGTTGCGTGGCCTGCAACCTGTGTGCGGTGGCGTGCCCGGTAGACTGTATTTCCCTGCAGAAGGGCGAGCAGGAAGACGGCCGCTGGTACCCGGAGTTCTTCCGCATCAACTTCTCCCGTTGCATCTTTTGTGGCATGTGCGAGGAAGCCTGTCCCACCTCCGCCATCCAGCTGACGCCGGACTTCGAAATGGGCGAGTACGACCGTCAACAGCTGGTGTATGAAAAAGAGGACCTGCTGATCAACGGCCCCGGCAAGGACCATGACTACCACTTCTACAAAGTGGCGGGTATGGCCATTGGTGGTAAGGACAAGGGCCAGGCCCAGAACGAGGAGGCGCCGGAGGATGTGCGCACGTTGTTGCCATAGTAGTTGCCGTAAAAGCGACCGGAAGCCGGAGGAGGCAACCTGATGGAGCTGGCCTTCTATGTCAGTGGTTTGGTGGCCGTGCTGGCGACCATTGGCGTGGTCACCGGCACCAGTCCGGTTCACGCGGTAGTGTATCTGATCGTGTCGCTGATCGCCGTGGCACTGGTGTTCTTTGCCCTGGGCGCGCCGTTCGCTGGCGCGTTGGAGATCATCGTATACGCCGGGGCGATCATGGTGCTGTTTGTGTTCGTGGTGATGATGCTGAACCTGCGGTCGGATGCGGAGCGGGAACAGTCCTGGCGGAATCCTCGCCATTGGGCAGGGCCATCGTTGCTAACGTTGCTGCTTCTGGGTGCCCTGGCGGCCCTGATCGGTCAGGGCGGCATGGGGCAGATGATCGATGGTGAGCTGCTGACCGCACGTGCCGTGGCCCTGACCCTGTTCGGGCCCTGGCTGATAGTGGTGGAGCTGGCCGCCATTCTCCTGCTGGCGGCCCTGGTAACGGCGTCCCATGTGGGCCGACGCTCAAATCCCCTGCGAAAGCAAACGTCAATGGACAACCGCAACCAGGGAGGCAACTCATGACAGGCATACCGATGGAACACGGGCTGATCCTGGCCGCTATTCTGTTCAGTCTGGGGCTGCTGGGGCTAATGCTGCGCCGCAGTATGTTGTTTGTGCTGATGAGTCTGGAAGTGATGCTGAATTCGGCGGCACTGGCATTTGTGGTGGGAGCGACAGCCTGGAACCAGCCCGATGGGCAGGCTATGTTCCTGTTGGTGATTACCTTGGCGGCGGCGGAAGCCAGTGTTGGGCTGGCGCTGATGATCCAGCTCTACCAGCGGTTCCGCTCCCTGAACCTGGATGCCGTTAGCAGGATGCGTGGATGATGGCGATGGCAGTGATTCTTTCGTTTCTGTTGCCTCTGGCGGGCACGCTGATCCTGGCGTTCAGCGGCGGACGCCTGGGTGCTTTAGGCAGCTCCATTGTGGGCGTGGGCAGTGTGGGACTGGCTGCGTTGGCAACGGGTTTGGTGGTGATGGGACATTCAGGCGGCAATGAAGGTATAACACTTTGGACCTGGATTGCCGTCGGTGATTTCCAGCCTACCATCGGCCTGGCGGTGGATGGCCTGACCCTGGTGATGATGTCGGTGATTACCGGTGTAGGCTTTCTCATCCACCTGTTCGCTGCCTGGTACATGACAGGGGAGGAGGGCATTACCCGCTTCTACGCGTGGATGAACCTGTTTGTGTTCAGCATGATGTTGCTGGTGCTGGGAGACAACCTGCTGCTGTTGTTCCTCGGCTGGGAAGGTGTAGGCCTCTGCAGCTATGGCCTGATTGGTTACTACTACCAGGGCAGTGCCAATGGCTGGGCGGCCTTCAAGGCGTTCGTGGTGACCCGCATTGGCGATGTGTTCCTGGCGCTCGGGCTGTTCCTGATCTTCATGGAGTTGGGCACACTCGATATCCAGCAATTGCTGGCCATGGCACCGCAGCAGTGGCAGGAAGGCAGTACGACCGCGAACCTGGCAGCGTTGTTGGTACTTGGCGGTGCCCTTGGCAAGTCGGCCCAGGTGCCGTTGCATACCTGGTTGCCCGACGCCATGGCGGGCCCTACGCCGGTGTCTGCGCTGATCCACGCGGCCACCATGGTCACGGCGGGCGTGTACCTGATTGCCCGGCTCAATGGCCTGTTCCTGCTGGCTCCGGATGTGCTCCTTCTGGTCGGCGTAATCGGGGCTGTGTCTTTGCTGCTGGCGGCCTTTGCGGCTCTGGCCCAGACCGATATCAAGCGCGTGCTGGCCTATTCCACCATGAGCCAGATTGGCTACATGTTCGTGGCTTTGGGCGTGGGTGCATTTGATGCCGCGATCTTCCATCTTGTGACCCACGCCTTCTTCAAGGCACTGCTATTCCTGTCTGCCGGAGCAGTAATCATCAGTTGCCACCATGAGCAGGACATGCGCCGACTGGGCGGGCTCTGGCGCAAGCTTCCCGTGGCCTATGGTGGCTTCCTCGTGGGAGGTGCTGCACTGGTGGCATTGCCACTGGTTTCGGCCGGCTTTTTCAGCAAGGACGAAATCCTGTGGCAGGCGATGGCAGCTGACCAGGCTGGCCTGCTGATGGTTGGATTGCTGGGTGCGGTGTTAACCGGCATCTACACGGTTCGGCTGATCTTTGGCACCTTCCATGGCGAGCCGGGCAGCGACCACGCCCGCCATCCCGAACCCGGCACCAACCCGCTAACCCATCACCTTCCGTTGATCGTGTTGGCGGTGCTGTCCACCTTTGTTGGGGCCTGGCTCTATCCGGGCCTTGGCGGGCTCTTCCCGGATGCACCCGGAGAAACGGCCGACACCGGGCACACCCTGCTGCAGGTGCTGGCCATGGGCGCCGCTATCGCAGGTTTATTGCTGGCAGCATGGCTGTTCCTGTGGCAAAGGGATTGGCTTGCAGAAAAGGCCGGGCAGGGCATAGGCGCCCGCTTATGGACACTCTGGCACCATGCGTGGGGTTTTGACGCCCTGTTTGACCGGGTGCTGGTGCGGCCCTGGCAGTGGATGGTGAAGGTCTTGAGGGTGGACCTGGTGAACCTGATGATGAATCTGCCCGCGCTTTTGGCACGTGTGCTTAATGCCGGGCTGGTGAAAAGCCAGAACGGTCGTGTGCGTAGCTACGCCTTGGTGATGGTGTTTGGCGCCACGATCATCCTGCTGGCTCTGGCGGTGTTGCCGGGAGGGCTAACATGATCCTTGTGTGGCTGATCCTGATCCCGTTTATGGGTGGCCTATTGTGCTGGCACGCGGATCAGTGGGGCGATCGAGCGCCTCGCTGGATAGCGCTGGCCACTATGTTGTTTGTTCTGGTCATCAGCCTGGTGCTCTGGATAACCGGCGATTTTGCATTGCCGGGTGAGGTCACCAGGCATTGGCTGCTGGAATGGAGAACGTCCTGGATTCCCCGTTTTGGCATTGAAATTCACCTGGCAATGGACGGCCTGTCGCTGATCCTGGTGGCGTTGACCGGTTTCCTCGGCGCACTGGCCGTGCTCTGTTCCTGGCACGAGATTGACCACCGTGTGGGTTTTTTTCACCTCAACCTGCTGTTCATCCTCGGTGGTGTTGTGGGTGTATTCCTGGCGCTGGACCTGTTCCTGTTTTTCCTGTTCTGGGAAATGATGCTGGTGCCGATGTACTTCCTGATTGCGCTCTGGGGGCACAGCGGCTCGGCGGGGCAGACCCGGATTCGCGCCGCTACCCGATTCTTTATCTACACCCAGGCAAGTGGCCTGCTGATGCTGGTGGCGATACTCTCGCTGGTGTTTGTGCATTATTCGAACACCGGCGAACTGTCCTTCAGCTACGACACTTTGCTGGGCACCGACGTTCCCGATGCGCTGGCGCCATGGCTTATGTTGGGCTTTTTCGTTGCGTTTGCCGTGAAGCTGCCGGTGGTGCCGTTCCACGGCTGGCTGCCGGATGCCCACGCCCAGGCGCCGACCGCCGGCAGTGTCGACCTGGCCGGTATCCTGCTGAAAACCGCCGCCTACGGCATTCTGCGGTTTGCGCTGCCCCTGTTCCCGGAAGAGTCTCAGGCGTTTGCGCCTGTCGCCATGACACTGGGGCTGGTGGGCATTATCTATGGTGCCGTACTGGCTTGTGGCCAGCAGGATATCAAGCGCCTGATCGCCTATACCAGTATCTCCCACATGGGCTTCGTACTGATTGCCTTGTATTCCGGCTCGGAATTGGCGATTCAGGGGGCGATCATCCTCATGGTGGCCCACGCGTTCTCCAGTGCCGGGCTGTTTATTCTCAGCGGCCAGTTGTACGAGCGTATCCACACCCGTGATATGCGGATCATGGGGGGCTTGTGGGGGCGTATACCGGTGCTGCCCGGGTTTACCCTGTGTTTTGTCGCGGCATCATTGGGTATGCCTGCCACCGCCAACTTCGTAGGTGAATTCATGGTGTTGTTTGGCACCTTCCCCAGCGCACCGGTCGTCGTGGTGATCGCCAGCGTCGGGCTGGTGCTGGCGGCGATCTACTCCCTGCTGCTGATGCAGCGGGTGCATTATGGTCCGGAATACCGCCAGGGCGCCCTGAGAGGGCCGGACGCGAGAGAATACGGCATGATGCTGGCGCTGCTTGTGCTGACGGTGATGGTGGGGCTTTATCCTCAACCAATACTCGACATTACCGCGCCGATAGCGGGCCCGGCTGCCGAACTGTTTCAGCAGGTCGGGGCAGAACTGGCTAGCCGCGCAGGAGAGGTGAACTGATGCTGACCCTGTCTAATCTGGTTGCACTCATACCACTGATTGTCGTCGGTGCCACCGCTGTGATCGTCATGCTTGGCGTAGCCTGGCAGCGGAACCATGGCGCCACGGCGCTGGTTTCGGCCGTCGGGCTGCTTTTGGCTCTGGCTTGCGTGCCTGTGGCTTCGACGGCAATGTCATCACCGCCTCTGATGTCTATGGATGGGCTGGCAATAATGGGCAGCGTGCTGGTGCTATTGTGCGCGCTGGTCACGGTGGCCCTGAGTCATCATTACCTGACCGGTTATATTGGCCCCAAGGAAGAGTTCTACCTGCTACTTCTGTGTGCGGTGACCGGGGCACTGGGGCTGGTCGCCAGCGACCACCTGGCGACTCTGTTCATCAGTCTGGAACTGTTGTCGATGCCCCTTTACGGCATGTTGGCCTATAGCTTTCGGGCAGAACGATCCCTGGAAGCCGGTATCAAGTATCTGGTTCTGTCTGCTGCGGCTACTGCGTTTCTGTTGTTTGGCATGGCGTTGATCTATGCCCGCACCGGGCATCTGGACCTGGCGGGCCTGGCGACGGGGCTGGCAAACACCACCGATGCATGGACGCTGGCTGGGGCTGTGCTGATGCTGGTGGGGCTTGGCTTCAAGCTCTCCATCGTTCCCTTTCATCTCTGGACGCCGGACGTCTACCAGGGCGGGCCCGCGCCGGCCACCATTTTCCTGGCCACGGTCAGCAAGCTCGCGGTGTTCGTGTTGTTGCTGCGTCTGGTGACCGTTGCGCCGGTGTTCAACAGTGACTGGTTGAACACACTGGTAACGCTGTTGGCCCTGCTTACCATGTTGGGGGGCAACCTGTTGGCGTTGTTCCAATCCAACCTGAAACGTCTGCTTGGCTATTCCTCCATTGCCCATTTCGGCTACCTGATGGTGGCCATCGTTGCCGGTGGCGCGCTGGCGGTAGAAACCGTGGGGGTCTATCTGATTACTTATCTGGTCACCACCCTGGCGGCTTTCGGTGTGGTCACCCAGCTGTCCAGCCCGTTCAGTGGTGAGGACGCCGCCGGGCTGCATTACTATCGTGGCCTGTTCTGGCGTCGGCCCTGGCTGGCGGCGGTGATGACAGTGAGCTTCCTGTCGCTGGCAGGTATTCCGCTAACCGCCGGCTTTATTGGCAAGTTCTATGTGCTGGCCCTTGGCGTTGCCGACAGCCGCTGGTGGCTGGTGGGCGGTATCGTGGCAGGCAGCGCCATCGGCCTGTTTTATTACCTGCGGGTGATGGTCACCCTCTACCTGCCTGAACCCGGCATGCGCCGGATGGATGCCACCAACGACTGGGGCAGCCGTATTGGCGGGCTTACGCTGCTGGTTGTTGCCGTATTGATCCTGGTTCTAGGCATTTATCCCTCGCCGATGATTCAGTGGGTGGCCGGACTATCTAAGGCCGCCTAGGGCCGCGTTCTGACCTGTGGCGTTTGCCGAATCAGTTATCGTTGATCACTTCGTGCTCGAAACGCCCAAGAACCACCATGATGATCAGCGCTAGTGCGGTGACCATGCCGGCCAGTGCGAGGTTGCCGATGCCGCACGCAACGCCAACCGCTCCCGCTGTCCAGATGGATGCACCGGTGGTGATACCCTGGATATTGCCGCGGCTCTGTATGATGCTGCCGGCGCCAAGAAAACCGATGCCGCCAATAACACCCTCAACGATCCGTGTGGGATCGATTCGTGCGGAAGGGTCGCCTTCAGCCGTGGCGAACAGGATGTGAATGCCCATCATAATGAAGGCCGAAGCCCCCAACGACACCAGCATATGGGAGCGCAGGCCTGCGGCTTTGCCTCTCAATTCCCTTTCCAATCCCAGTAACAGTGCCAGCCCGGCTGCGGCCAGTAGCCGGTACAACATATCCATCAGGGGAATTTCGCTGTCGAACATGGTGTGTCTCCTTTGTTGTTATTGAGTGATGAACAAGCCAACGGGATGTTTATTTTCCGAGCAGCTCACCTACCGGGCGTAAATTGACGACATGGTCGCACAGTGATTTGACGATCATCAGGATTGGAGTGGCAACCACGAGCCCTACGGGCCCCCAGAGCCACCCCCAGAACAGCAGGCCGATAAAAATGGCCACAGCATTGAGGCTTGAAATATGGCTGGTAAGCCACGGCGTCAGCAGATAGCCCTGAATACTGGTGATGGCCAGAGACGTACTAGCGACGATGATCGACATTTCCAATTCGCCAAACTGGATAAAGGCAGCCGCCCCCGTACCGATGAGCACAAGGAATGGCCCCAGATAGGGGATGGCACTGGCGACACCGGCCAGCACGCCCCAAAAGCCGGCTTGCTCAACCCCTAATGCCAGAAACGCCAGCCAGGTAAGCACGCCTACAAACACCGCACCTGCGAACATCACAAACAGAAACTGCCGTACGCTGCGATGGAACTCGTTCATGATTCGGGCAGCTTTGCGCATACGCGAGAAGGATGGCCCGGAGATCTTGACGATCTTGCGTCTGTACAGCGAGCCAATGGCGAGCATGAAATACACCAGCAACAACGCGGAGAAACATTGGGAGATCAGTACCAGCGCTGCTGGGGAGCCTTGAAGCACGTAGTCTTTGATTTCGAGTGGTTCGTCCACTACGCGCACCGGCGTTGCAGCAGATCGGGATGCGTCTCCGTTGTCCTGATCCGGACTGGCCGTTGCTTGAATTTTCTTCGCAGCGGATTGCGCTTTTTCCATCATGCTTTCCCCGTCCTTGGGGCGGTTTGCTTCATTCTGCTGAAACTGCTCGATCGCTACCGGTATCTTGTCCAGCATAGCCATCGCTTCCTGCTTCAGGGGGATGCTTGCTCCGGCGACGATCGAGATCAATAGAATCAGCACTACAGCCGCGGCCAGCGGGCGGGGTACTTTCAATCGGTTGATGGTGGCGACGAGGGGCTCAAGGGCGTAACTGATTAACACGGCCACCACTAGTGGCAAAAGGACAGCCTGGGCCCAGTCTATGAAGTACAGTGTTGCGATACTTGTGAGTGTGATAAGCGACATGCTGCGCATATTGATGGCGTCAATCAGCGCCTGACTGTTGTCAGAGTTGTGTTCTGCTCCCGGCTCGTCACGCTTAGTCTTGTCGCCGATCTCCATGGGGCATTGCCTCCGTGTTCAACCTCAAGGGTGTTTGAGAAGTAAGTCTACAGATTCGAACTATTCAGTACCTTTATGACACCGACAGCGATAACGGATCCAACCGGTAAAATCGGCGTAGTGCCTCGTAGACTTCCGGTTGTTCCGCTTTCAGATGTTCCGGCTGCTGGTAAAAGGCTTCCGTCAGCACTGCAAAAAATTCGGCGGGCTCGGTCGCGCCGTATGGGTCTAGCCAAGGCTTCTGGTGATGTTGAAGCGACTGCCTCAAATGGTCATAGGCCCGAGTCATGGTGTCCTGCCAATGGCGTGCCTGTTCCCCGCTAAGCGGCGGGGCACCATCAGCGGTGCCATCCAGGTAGTCTAGTTGATGGGCAAATTCATGAAGAATCACGTTGTGGTGCCCATCAGGATTGACCGCCCCTTCCTCGCATTGTGTCCAGGCCAGAACGACCTGGCCATGGCTGGAGGCTTCGCCAGCGCGAATCTCGTTGCTCTCGCTCACCACCAGACCATCATGCTCAATATCCCTGACACGATAGGCGTCCGGATAGACCAGAATGCTACTGATGTCGTCGAAATCGGAATAGTCGCGGTTCATGATGAGCACGCAGGCATGCCCCGCGATGGTCAAGCGTACCGTGTCGTCCACCTCGAACCCGTCGCAGCCGTAAAAGGATTTTTCCGTCAGAAACAGCTGCACATGTTGTTCCAGTTGCCGCTTGAGCTTTGCCGGCAACGTATTGAACAGAGGCACCTGGGACTCGAGCATCGCACGCCAGTGCTCCGGGAAGGGGGACTGAAGTTGTCTCTCGCGGCGCCAGTTGCGATAGAAGAACAGATAGAAAACCGAGGCGGCAATCACGGACAGCGCGCAGAGAGTGTAGATCAGCATTGGCAAGATTCCGGGCTCGTGTGATGACTTGACATTTTAGTTCAGTTTGCTAATTAATTAGATGTTGGGTAGCGACACTCCCACATCTTAATCGAATTCTGATGCCGTTCATCATAGGGGGTTGTAGGGCGGTCGTCAGGGAGCTTTTCGCTACTTCCTATCAGTAGTGGCCACCAGGTTGTTCCGTGGCATGGAAGCACAAAGGAATCTGCTCCATGTATATCGTAACCAATCGAACCGTCGATGAAAGCAAACACACTGAGAGCGAGGCTTTTGGCAGTAAACCCATCGAAGGCCCCAACGAGTTGCGGCTGGCGGAAGCATCCCGACGGCGAAACCGCTGGCATATCGATATCCTGCCTGACCAGATCACGCCGAAAATGGCGAAAAGTGTTGACCTCAATCCTGACACTATCTACCCCGCCAGCGCCTACGTGGCCCGGAAGCTGATCGAGAAATCCGGCCACGGCGCTGGTGCGCGCACAAACGGCAGGAACCTGCTGTTGTTTGTCCATGGCTTCAACAACGATATGACCGACGTGCTTGACCGAGCCGAAAGGCTGGAGCAGAACTATGGTGTTGAAGTCATTGTATTCAGTTGGCCCGCCAATGGTGGAGGGTTGCACGGAGTGCTCAGCTATAAGAGCGACAAGCGGGACGCCCTTGCCTCGGTAGGTGCATTCAACCGCGTGTTGGAGAAACTGGCAGCCCTGGTGAGTGAATTTCATGCCCAGTACGTGATGGAACTGGAGGCGCGGGCAGAAGCCCGATTTACGGACAACGCCGCCGCGTGGGATCGCTACTTTGCGAAGGAAGTCGAAAAACACTGCCCGTTCACGGTGAATCTGATGTTGCACAGCATGGGGAACTATCTCTACAAGCATTTGCTGGGGAGTTCAGTGTACAGCGGAGATCGGCTGCTGTTCGATAACGTTGTAATGGTGGCCGCGGACACCAACAATGAAAGCCACGCTGAATGGGTGGACCGAATTCCCTACCGCAATCGGCTCTATATCACCATCAACGAAAACGACGGCGCTTTGAAGGCCTCACGTTTGAAAATGGGCGAACAGCAAAAAGCCAGGCTTGGGCATTACATACGCCGGCTGGACTCGCGGGTAGCGACCTATATGGATTTTACCGGCCAGCCTCATGTGGGGGATTCGCATGCCTACTTTGAGGAAGCGCCATTAAAGAACGCGAAAGTACAGGATTTCTTCAAAGCGTCGTTGAATGGAAAGGTGGCGGAAAAGCCTACCCGTTTTGATCCGTCAAGGAACGTTCATCGGTTGTAGATCTTGGGGGTAATCCTCACCGGAGTAACTTTGTGACAGCGACCTGGTTATCTGGTCGTCAGTGCTGACAGCAGGTCGTAGGCGCTCCAGACCCTCGGAGTCTTCTCGCGCTCATGCATCAATTGCACGAGTCTGCGGTTGACTGGTGCATCCATCCCCAGCTTTTCGGCGAGTTTCACTACTTCGCCGTTGATCCAGTCAATTTCTGTCGGTCGCCCGGCCTGGAGGTCTTCCCACATGGAGGAGCGGGCGACGGGATCAATGGTGAGCATCCGTTTGGCCAACCGGGTAAACAGCCAATCCGGCAGCGACATCACTGATGGAATCAGATGGGTAGGCAGGCCTGTGAGCTTTACCGTTGGTATGCCTGCCACTTTAAGGAGTTGCAACGTCTCTCGCTGGGCCATCGCCAGGCAGCGGCGATAGTCCCGTTGTGAGAGTTCTTCCAACAGCGGAACGCCAGAAAGGGCGTTTACCGGGTTGTTCAGATTGAGTAGCAGCTTGGACCACATGACCGACTCGATATCGCGCCGTAGTTCCAGGGGGAGCCCGGCGTGTTCAAACCAGGGCAGGGCCGGTTGCAGTGACGGGTGCCGGTCGGCCATCAGGTGGCCCTCGGTGCCTTGATGGAAATGCCCCGGCTTCTGTTGCAGCACGTTGAACGGAACCATCCCGGCCAATACGTTGGCGTTAGGCATCGCGGCCTGGAGATGTTCTGCGTTGGAGATTCCGTTTTGCAGGCTGACCACCGGTATGCCATGCCTCACCCAGGGGGCGAGCTGTTTACCGGCCTCTGATGTGGCTGCGGACTTGACTGTTACCAGCACGAGATCTGCATTGCCCGCCGCCTCGGCAGAGGTCACATACTGATGGTCGGCCAGTTGGCTGTGGAAACGAAAACCCTCATAGTCGGTGACCGTCAGTGGGGTGGTTCGAAGGCGTTCCTGCGTGGTCTTTCGGCCTACCATGACCACGTTAACGCCGGAAGATAGCAGCCTGCCGCCTAGATAACAGCCGATACTGCCGGCGCCAAATATAACGACCTTGAAAGAGTTCTGCGTCACGGGCTTTGCCTTATTGTTTTCCTGAATAGTGGAAGGGCTGCCCGCGAGAGTCAACTGCCAGGGCTAGGGCAAAAAAGACGCCGAAGCCCCGTTTCGATGATTTTGTCTCAGATACGCTTCGGGTTCTGCACAGTGCCAGTCAGCCAGTGTGGCTGGACAGCTCGAAGGGTCAGATAAGCAAGTGGGGCAACTACGCCGAGCAATGGGGTGGCGATCAGGAAGGGAGCAAAGCTTCTGAAATGCCCACCTCGGGCCACGTGATCGCGGAACAGAAAGTACATCAGCAACAGCAGGGCGATGCCCAGGTCCAAGACGACCTGCAGCGATTCCTTTTCCGTGAACAGGCTGAGGAACCATTGCCAGAAATCCTTATCCGAGGTGGCCAGCACCCACAGTGTGAAGCCGGTGAAAAGTACGAAAGCCAGTGGGACGATGCGAGTCAGTATCATGGCAATATGGTTCCGTGTAGGGGGTGTAAAAATTGGTTATGCTTTCGACAAAGATCATGCGCCTGTAGCGATACCGGCGCACTTCCCGATTAGGTAAAGGCCAGGCAACATGACCACCAACGAAACGTCAATTTCCCGGGGTGGCGTACACAGCGCATTTGGCCACAAGCTGCGTTGTTGGCGCCGCCACCGGGGCATGAGCCAGCTGGATCTGGCGCTGGAGGCGGATATATCGCCCCGCCATCTGTCCTTTATTGAAATCGGCCGTTCCCGCCCGAAGCGGAACTTGATACTGAAGCTGGCGGGAACCCTTGAGGTTCCCTTGCGTGAGCGCAATGAAATGTTGATGGCTGCCGGGTTGCCGGCGGCCTATTTCGAGGAGGACTATGACAGCAAGGAACTGGCGGTCTACCGCAAGGCCATTCACGAGCTGATCAACAATCATCAGCCATATCCCGCTTTGGTGCTCAATCGCTGGGGTGATGTGGTGGATGGCAACGCGACCGCGTTCCTGATGTTTCCTGAGTTCAAAGCAGACCCGCCGGCCAACCTCTACCGGGAGTACCTGTCCTCAACGAAATGGAAAGAGTTGGTGGTAAATTGGGACGAGGTGGCTTGGGCGGCCTATGAACACCTGGTCAGTGATGCTTCACGCTACCAAGGCGACGAGCGCATGCAGGCGCTTATTCAGGAAGTCCAGGACCTGTTGCGGCACACCCCCAGGCCGGAATTGATGCCGGGCAGCCCGTCGATCCATACGCGCCTGAACATGGGGGGAGAAATTCTGGAAACCACCACAATGATTGCGCACTTCGGGCCCGCCAACGACGTGTTTCTCTCGGAGTTACGAGTCGAGATGATCTTTCCCGCCAATGAAAGCGCCCGGCGGTTTTTTTCACAGTTCGCGGGTTGAACCCTGCAATGGTGAGTCCGTATAACGGACCTTTACGCAAATAACAGGAGGATTTCATGCCTGAACAAAGAACCGTTGTGATTACCGGCGCCAATCGCGGCATCGGCCTTGAGTTGGCTCGTCACTACGCGGTAGAAGGTTGTGACGTGATTGGTGTTTGCCGGGAAGCATCCCCCGAGCTCAAGGAAGTGGCGACTCGAGTTATTGAATCCGTGGACGTCACCACGGCGAGCGGCCTTCAGACTTTGATTGATGGGTTGAAGGGCCAGTCGATCGATCTGCTGATCAACAACGCCGGTCTGCTGCAGGATGAAAAACTGGGCAGCATCGATTTCGATTCCATCCGTACCCAGATGGAAATCAACGCCTATGCGCCGCTGCGGGTGTCGGAAGCACTCATGTCCCAGATACAGCAAGGCGGCAAGATTGCCAACATCACCAGCCGGATGGGCTCCATCGCGGATAACGACTCCGGCGGCCGCTATGGCTATCGTGCGTCCAAGGCGGCGCTGAACGCCTTTGGCAAGTCCTTGGCGATGGATCTCAAACCCAAAGGCATTGCGGTGGCCCAGCTCCATCCCGGTTATGTACAAACTCGCATGGTGAACTTCGGCGGACTGATTACCCCCGAGGAATCAGCAAAGGGGTTGGCTGCAAGAATCGAGGGCCTGAACCTGGAAAACACGGGTTCCTTTTGGCACAGCAATGGTGAGGAATTGCCCTGGTAAGGACTTATTGGAGAGACATCCAAAACGAAAAAAGGCAGCCGAAGCTGCCTTTTTCAAACGTGCTGGCTGTTATTTAAACAGCAACAACGTTCTCTGCCTGAGGACCTTTCTGGCCGTCAGTTACAGTGAACTCAACCTGCTGGCCTTCTGCCAGGGTCTTGAATCCACCGCCTTGAATAGCGCTGTAGTGAACGAATACGTCCGGGCCGCTTTCACGAGTGATGAAACCAAAGCCTTTTGCTTCGTTGAAAAACTTAACAGTACCGGTAGTAGTAGACATAATGATAATCCTGAGATCGATAATTTAATGTGCTGATAGACCATCCGAAAGGACGACTGATCAGCGTTGTGCGGAAACAAAAAACGCGCGGAATCAAAAACAGGACGGAAAACTACCAGTAACAACGGTGATACGTCTTATTCGTGAAATGCTGTGCTAAATCTTTCCTACGAAGCGCACTTTACTCCTATGTCCCCGGAATTGCCAAGTTTATTTGTAGGCATTTACCGATGCGATCCAAAATCAAAACAACTACTCTGAGAGCCATAGGCCCGTTATTTGAGAAATTTCTATTTGGAACGAGGGTGAACTCATGAAATACATCTTCGAGGTTCGCATACGAGAAGGGCACACGGCAGAGGAATACGCCGATGCCTGGGTTCGCGCTAGCGAGATTATCCAGCAGGCGCCGGGTGCGCGTGGAACGGAGCTGCACCAGAAAATTGGTGACCCGAATGTGTTGATTGCCATCGCCAGTTGGGACAGTAAAGAGGCAAGGGACGCGATGGAAGGACAGCATAACCCGGAAGTGGCCCGCATTATCCGCAGTGCTGCGCCATTCTGTGATATCACCCCTCTCGGTGAGTTTGAAGACCCAGAGTGGGTGGTGGTGCCCGCTGGCAAGCGGAGTACCTGAAGAATCATGGCTGCAAGGCGCCCGCAGATTTCCTCCAGGGCCGCACTGGTATTCCAGGGCGGGATCGGTGTGCTGGGCCTGGTGGCAATCCTGCTGTTTGGTATTCCGGTCCAGAACGACGGGCTGGCAGTAGGCGCTGCGGTTCTCTGGGGACTGGCTGGAAGCGTGGCGACCTACGGCGTTATCGTGACGCTGAACTGGTTGCCCGGATTGCTGCGGCAATCCCTGGAATCCCAGATTGAGTTATTACACCGGTTTGCACGGGATTATTCCTGGCCAATTCTGGTGACCCTCTCCGTGCTGGCCGGCGTGGGGGAAGAGTTACTGTTCCGTGGTGCCATACAGGGCTGGCTGGCACAGCATCTTGACCAGAGCCTGGCTATCATGACGGCCTCGCTGCTGTTCGGGCTGGTGCACTATCTTTCTTTCACCTATTTCATGCTTGCAACCGGACTGGGGCTTGTTCTGGGAGCAACCTATGCCGTGACCGACAGCCTGTTGCTGGTGATGGTCTGGCATGGTGCTTACGACATGCTGGCACTGTACTGCCTGCGCCGATTTCCACAATGGTTCGGGGTTCGCAGTGAGTAATCCGAAAACACGTCGCCTGTTCTTTGGGCTGGAGGTTCCGGAAACCATTAAGCGTCGGTTGTTGTCGGTTCAGAAACCCGTGGCCGGAGCACGTTGGCAGCGTCCGGAACAGCTGCATCTGACCCTGTTGTTCCTTGGTAGTGTGGACAACCAGTGGTTGCCCGATGTCTGTGAGGCCGCCCTGAACCTTCCGGTTGGTGAATTTGATCTGACGGTCTGCGGCCTGGATTGCTTTGGTCAACCGGACTTTCCCAAGAACCTATGGGCCGGCGTGCAGCCGGTGGATAAACTTGCTGAGCTTCATGAGGTGCTAAGCCAGAGGCTCGCTTTATTCGGTTTCGAGCAGGAGGAACGCCGGTTTTGCCCACACATTACGCTGTCCCGTTTCAAGAGGGAGCGCGGGTCGGTCGCTGAACTGCTTGATACCCATAAGTGGCAACATGCGGGTACATTTTTAGCGTGTGAGATTGCGCTGTTCGAGAGCACCTCCGATACTCATGGGTCTGTCTATCACATCGTCGAAAGATTTCCCTTGGCCAAGGCAGAGAGGGATTAAATAGCCCTCAAAGGAGAAAATCCCGTAACATTCTGCCGTTAAGACAATACAAGGGGAGCCGAATGTTCTACTACGAAGCCGAACCAAGATTCAGCGATACCGATGCGCTCGGTCATATCAACAACACTGTCTACCCCGTCTGGTTCGAGCAGGCAAGAACCCCGATTTTCCGTATCTTCCATCCGTCCCTGGAGCCAAAAGGCTGGCCCTTGATCCTCGCCAGGATGGAAATCGACCTCAAAGCTCAGTGTTACTGGGCCTCGCCCGTGGAAGTCCGCTCCGGCATCGGCAAGATTGGCAATTCCTCTTTCGAAGTCATCCAGGAAGCTCGTCAAAACGACGTTGTGGTGGCGCGCGGCGTGACAGTGCTGATTCACTTCGATTATGAGACTCAAGCATCCGTTCCCATCCCAGAGGCAATTCGTGGCCAGCTCGCCAGGCATTCCTTCGAGGAATAGGGGATACAGAATCAGGAGATGTTGTGGAAACCGTTAACAAAAAAGAAGTGGAGCGGATTTTTTCATCCGCTCCGTTTATTGCTGACCTGGGCCTGGAGTTGGTTGCCATTGAGGCGGGTGAATGCCGCACCCGGCTGGCGCTCGAAAACAGGCACCTGCAACAGGATGGCTTTGTCCATTTCGGGGTTCAGGCCACCGTTGCTGATCACACGGCGGGGGCGGCGGGGGCCTCCATGGCTATGCCTGGGCAGATGGTGCTAACGTCCGATTTTTCACTGAAGTTGTTGAGGTCAGCCAGCGGTACGCATATCGAGTGTGTTGCCACGGTGCTTAAGGCGGGTGCGTCCCTGACCGTGGTAGAGTCAGAAGTATTCTGCGGAACGGTCGGTGACCTGCGGCTTGTTTCCAAAGCAACAGTGACATTAGCCGTTGTCAGTCCTCGCGGGACTCCCGAAAGGTAACTTGCGAATACCCCGAGCTGACTTTAAATGATGTGAGGTGGCGTGCAGTGAAAGATGTCTTTCGAAAGATTTTTTGGCCCATTCTCTTTTACTTTGAGAAGGGCGGAAGTGACGAGGGGTATCGCCCTTCCCACCGAAAAATACTGCTGGTGGTGGGCTTCCTGTTCCTGGTTTTGTCAACAGTGTCGCTGTTTTTCTCTATCTTTGCAGAAACCTTCAGTGCCCTTCTTCCCATCGTGCTGTTCTTCGTGATCAGCCTGGTCTGTTTTGTGGTGGGACTGCTCGGCAGCGACAGCGCTGTGGCCAGGATCTGGGGCACCCGATAGGCCATGAAACCTGCCATTCCACCGGAAAACTTTATCGACTTGCTGCTGGACGCCGTCTGCGTGGTGGATCGCGATGGCTACGTTCGCTACGTCAGCGCAGCCAGTGAGCGGGTGTTCGGTTATCTGCCCGAGGAAATGGTTGGACGTCGAATTCTGGGGTTTGTCCACCCGGAGGACCTGGAGAAAACGCGCAAGGCCGTCAAAGAAATCCTGCGGGGAGAGCTGAAGCCTTACTTCGAAAACCGGTACATCCGCAAGGATGGCTCGACGGCCTATATCATGTGGTCTGCCCGTTGGTCTGAGGAGGAACAGATCCGCGTGGCGGTTGCGCGTGATGTGACTCAGCGCAAACGGGCAGAAGCCATGCAGGCGGCCATGTACGCCATATCGGACGCAGCGAACAGTTCGGAGAGCCTGCCAGCCATGTTCCGACGAATTCATCAGGTGGTGGATGGCCTGATGTCGGCACCTGCTTTCATGGTGGCGCTTGAGGACCCGCAGGGCGGAGCGCTGTACTTTCCCTACAACGCCGACCGTCATGAGACGGGAACTCCGGGTTTCTCGCTGGATATTGGTTCTTTGTGCGAACACGTCATCCATTCCGCCTGTGCCATGTTGCTGATGCCGGGAAGCAACGTTGCGCCCCCGCCGCAGGCGAGCGATGCCACGCACGTTGAGATAGACCACCACTGGCTGGGTGTGCCGCTGAGATCCTCCCAGGGCGTGTTCGGGGCGATTGCCGTACAAAGGCATTCAAATGGTGCGTGTTACACGGACGAAGACAGAGAACTGTTGGAGTTTGTCGGCATACAAGTTGCCGCTGCGGTGGAGCGTAAGCAAATGCAATCGCAGTTGGAGCATATGGCCAGATACGACCAACTGACGGAATTGCCGAACCGCAGCCTGGTCCTGGACCGGATTCACACAGCCCTGGCGCGTGCAGCCAGGGAAACCGGTTTTCTGGCGATACTGTACCTTGATCTTGATGATTTCAAGCAGGTCAACGATACCTACGGACACACCGTTGGAGACCAGGTCCTGCAGGAAATGGCTCGCCGGTTGGTGCAGGGTGTTCGGGCAGCCGACACGGTAGGTCGGCTCGGCGGCGATGAGTTCATCGTGTTGCTTGATGGGATTGAGCAACCAAGCGATGCGGCCGGCGTTGCTGAAAAATTACGGACAACTCTCAGTGAACCCTATGAGTTATCCATGGCAACTCTGACATTGACTCCGAGTATTGGTGTGGCTGTCTATCCCGAACACGGCGACAGTCATGAAGCGCTGATTCGATATGCGGACAGCGCCATGTATCAGATGAAAAAAGGGAGACCTGACCCGGTTTCCTGAACGTATTCTCGTTACTCCCCCGCTCGTTTCCTCGCCTCGAAGTTTTCGAGCTCAACGTTGATGGCATTGGTCGAAATCACGATTTCGTACAGCGAGTACAACAATGATACCGATAGCAATATCAGACTGATGCCGAAGGCGATGGCCCCAGCGAGCTGGGCCCCCACAAACAGAACAAACATGGACATGGTGCAGACAAAAAAGCTGAGTACGCCGTATGCCTGCATCCGTTTAGTTAGCACAATGCGTTTGCGCAACATACTGATCTGCCGGGAGATCAGGGCGTGGTCTTCTTCCGTATCCATCTGTTTGAGTTGACGGATTAATTGGGCAAGTACGAGAAAGCGGTTGGTGTAAGCCAGCAGTAACAGTGAAATGGCGGGAAACAGAAGGGCAGGGGTGGTCAGTGTCAACGTCGACTCCTTGATCTGGACGAGTCAGACCAATATAGCAGGCTTTATCGAGCAGGTGGTGGTTACTGTAGCCCCAGCTCATGCTTGACGCGTTGGGAGGACGTCCAGGATTCATCACTGCGGTGTTGACGTTTTTGGTTGTGCCAGTGTCGTATTGGTTCAACCTGATAACTGAAAACAGGGTCACATTAGAGCTATCAACAACCCGGTAGGGGGAGATAGCAATGGCCGTTAAATTTGAGCAAGCACTTCTGGATTATCCACAGCAACGGGCGGGTGCCGCCCGCCAGCCTGACACTGTTGACCAGTCTGACCGTCGCGTTCCCATAAACCTTCGCCAGTCCGGCCCCACGCCGGTGGAGATGTTGATCTCCACTCGTGTGCGCAAGTCGCCCTATTGGCACCTGGCGTACGAAGCCGGTTGCTGGCGGGCGACCGTTTACAACCGCATGTATCACCCTCGGGGCTATGTCCGTCCGGAAGACGGCGGCGCCATGGTGGAATACGAGTCGCTGATTCATGACGTCACCATGTGGAATGTCGCCGTTGAGCGCCAGATTCAGGTCAAGGGTCCGGACGCGGAACGCTTCGTGAACTATGTGATCACTCGCGATGCCACCAAGATAAAACCCATGCGTGGCAAGTACGTCATCCTGTGCAATGAAGAGGGCGGTATTCTGAATGACCCGGTTCTGCTTCGTGTTGCCGAGGATGAATTCTGGTTCTCCCTTTCCGATAGCGATCTGGAGTTCTGGCTGCGGGGCGTCAACATCGGCATGGGATTCAACGTCAGCATTGCGGAAATCGATGTGGCTCCAGTCCAGATTCAGGGACCCAAGTCCGAAGCGCTTATGGCGGACCTTTTCGGTGAAAAGGTGAAAGACATTCCCTACTACGGGCTGATGGAAGGCCAGGTTGCCGGCCATGATGTGATTGTTTCCCAAACCGGTTTTACCGGTGAGAAGGGTTATGAGATTTACCTCAAGGAAGCCACCAAATACGCAGAAGACCTCTGGTACACAGTGCTTGCGGCCGGTGAGGCCCACAACCTGAGGGTAATTGCGCCGGCGCACCATCGGCGTATTGCTGCCGGAATTCTGTCCTGGGGCCAGGATGTTGACCAGGAAACGCTACCGTTCCAGTGCAATCTGGCGTATCAGGTGCCTCGCAACAAGGACGCGGATTACATCGGTAAGCAGAAGCTCGAAAAAGTCCGCGAGCAGCTGGATGCAGGCAGGCCGCCATTCAGCCACATCATGGTGGGTATTCGTTTTGGCGGTGGCCAGGTGACGGACTATGCCAACGATTTCTGGCTGGTGAGCGGACCGGATGGCGGCGAGCCGGAGGGCTATGTGACCTCGCCCTGGTACTCACCCGAGCTGGAAACCAACATCGCACTGGCCTATGTGCCGTTTGATCTGCGCGCCGTTGGCACCCGACTGACGGTCCATCTGCCGGTGGAATACGCCGCCGCGGATGGTTCAACGGCTGTTGAGGCGGAAGTGGTGGAAGTGCCCTTCCGGCCATCGGTGAACCCCAACGCTCGCGAGCGGGCGAGAGCGAAGGGTATCGACTTCGCTGACTAGCGTAACGGCAGGTTGGGCGGCTGGCGTCGCCTGACCTGACCAGTGGACATGGGTAGCAATGGGGTGCGTGGTTTATGAAACTGGTGAGTGATAAGCAGCCGTCCAGTGCCTGCGAAGAGGAAGCCGCTGTGCGGCTGCGCGCCCTGGTGCGACATGCGTCCATTGAGGCAACGCCCCGTCAGATACTGGCGCTGGAGCATTTGCCGGATTTGCTGCCTGTGGGCACGTGTGTTTACGTGCCCTTCCTGCCAAAGGGGCAATTCAGTGACACTCTTCAGGCCTGCCGACATCTCCTTTCTGTGGGTATGCAGCCGATTCCCCACGTACCCGCGCGCATGGCGGAAAGCCGGGGCCAACTGCGGGACTGGTTGTCCCAACTGGATGAAAGCGGCGTTGACCGGTTGTTGCTGATTGCTGGCGACAGCGATGCCATCGCCGGTCCCTTTCCGGATACGCTGGCGGTTCTGGAATCCGGGCTGCTTGCCCAGTTTCGGTTTCATGGCGTTGGGGTGGCCGCCCATCCGGATGGCCACCCCATGGCCGACCGAGCAACGCTATCGCAGGCCCTTGGCATCAAACGTGAATATGCTCGCACCACATCGACCCGGCTCTGGGTGGTCACTCAGTTTACGTTCGATGCCAATGTCGTCATCGACTGGCTGCAAAGCCTGGGCGACATCCTGGAAGAAGTGCCGGTGTACATTGGCATGGCCGGCCCCACGCGGGTGAAAACCCTCATTGCCTACGCTGCCCAATGTGGCGTAGGCGCGTCTGCCCGTTTGATGCTGAGACGCCCTGGCAGCGCCAAACTGTTGCGCGCGTGGACGCCGGACGGAATGGTGCGCGCGCTTGTCCAGTACTGCCTGAACAACCCGGATACCTTGCTACGAGGCATTCATCTTTTCCCATTCGGTGGCCTGCGCCAATCGGCGCAATGGATTCAAGAACACAGCGGGTCCGTTGAGGACCAGAGAGGTCAGTTCCATGAGTCTTCAGTACAGTAAGCTGACACCCGCAACACCACCGGAGGCCGACTTTCCGCCGCCAGGCACTCCGGATATTGAGATCGCCCGCTCGGTCCAGCCTCAGTCTATTCTGCTGCTGGCCCAACAGCGTTTTGGTCTGCCGGGGGAGAGCCTGGTGCCGTTCGGCCACTACAAGGCCAAACTGGACATGGCCTATGTGGATACCTCTGATACCGCACCTCGGGGCAAACTGGTGCTGGTGACCGCCATTACGCCCACGCCAGCGGGGGAGGGCAAGACCACCACCAGTGTGGGATTAAACGACGGCTTCAACCGCCTGGGGGTGCGTTCTTCCGTGTGCCTGCGAGAGCCCTCCCTGGGCCCCTGCTTTGGCATGAAAGGGGGCGCTGCCGGCGGTGGCCGCGCGCAGGTCATTCCGATGGAAGATATCAACCTGCATTTCAACGGTGATTTTCACGCCATCACCACCGCCCACAACTTGCTGGCGTCGTTGATCGACAACCACATTCACTGGGGCAATGAAACGGGCCTGGACCCTCGCTATGTGAGCTGGCGAAGAGTGATGGATCTGACCGACCGCTCCCTGCGCAACATGGTGTGTGGGCTTGGTGGTGCGGCTCATGGCGTGCCCCGGGAAACCGGGTTCGACATTACGGTGTCGTCCGAAATTATGGCGATCCTTTGCCTGGCGGACGGTCGGGCGGACCTGAAGCAGCGGTTGGGCAATATCATTATCGGCAGGCGGTCTGATATGACTCCGGTGACCGTTCGTGACCTGGGCGTGGAAGGGGCGCTGACCGTACTTCTGAGAGAGGCGCTGCAGCCCAATCTGGTCCAGAGCCTGGAACACAATCCGGTGTTCATCCACGGTGGGCCGTTTGCCAATATTGCCCACGGCTGCAACTCCGTAACCGCCACCCGTGCCGCCCTGGCCCTGAACGATGTGGTGGTCACTGAGGCAGGATTTGGCGCTGACCTAGGGGCGGAAAAATTCATTGATATCAAGTGCCGGCAAACCGGGCTACGCCCCGATGCTGCCGTGGTTGTCTGTACCATCCGGGCGCTCAAGATGCAGGGTGGTGTGCCTCGCAGCCAACTCTCCATTCCTGATCTTGCTGCCTTGAGGGCAGGCGCCGTCAACCTGGAACGGCATATTCTTAACCTGCAGCAGTTCGGGCTGACGCCGGTGGTGTGCATCAATCGCTTCCCGGACGATACCGAGGAGGAAATGTCGCTGGTGCAATCCATCAGCGAGTCGCTGGGTGTTCGTGCGGTGCCTGCCGACCACTGGGCCATGGGTGGTGAGGGTGCCACCGAACTGGCCCAGGCGGTGCTCGATCAGATGGACGAAGGCACACCGGAGGTGAACTTTCTCTATGAAGACAGCCTGCCACTGGCGGACAAGATTCGCACCATTGCCACGCGTCTTTACCACGCCGGTAGCGTGGAATTCACCACGGTGGCGAAGCGGCAACTGGAGGAATATGAAAACCTGGGGTTTGGCCACCTGCCGGTGTGTATAGCCAAGACACAATATAGCTTCTCGGCGGATTCGTCGGTGAAGGGAGCGCCATCTGGCCATACGCTGCCCGTAAGGGAAGTGCGCCTGGCGGCCGGAGCCGGCTTTGTGGTGGTGGTGTGTGGCGACATCATGACCATGCCCGGCTTGCCGCGCCATCCCGCGGCGCTGGATATCGCGCTGGATGAAAATGGCCTGGTGGTAGGGCTAACCTGAACCGGTGTCCTCGAAAATGCCATAGGTTGGTTCAGCCCGGGCGCGTCTCAATGCCTGCCGGGAGGAGGATGGCAGGCTGGCCATGGAATCGGTAAGAACCGTATTGGAAGAGCCCTGGGAATAAATCTCCATTCGCTCGTATTTGGGCGCGCGCCCCATGGTCTTGCGATAGCAGCGGCTGAAGTGAGTGGCAGACACGAAACCACACATGGAGGCGATTTCCACAATTGAGCAGGACGTCTGCTTGAGTAGTCGGCGCGCCCGGTTGAGACGTACCCGCAGGTAATAGCGTGAGGGCGTGCATCCCATGTGCTTGAGAAACAGCCGTTCCAGTTGCCGCCGCGAAATGCCGGCCAGTGTCGCCAGTTCCTTCAGTTCGATGGGCTCCTCAATATTCGCCTCCATCAACTGGGCCGCTTCCGCCAGTTTGGGTTGGGCGCACGCCAGCCGTGGATGCATGGGCATGGGTTGCTGTTCGCTTTCCTCGCGAACCCGGTCGCATACAAACATGTGGGATACTGCGTTGCTCAGTTCCTGGCCATGACGCCGTGCCAGAAAACTGAGCATCATGTGCATGGGTACGGTGCCGCCGGTGCAGGTCATGCGTTCTCGCTCGACAGTGAACAGGCGGTTGTTGGTCTGTACCCGTGGGAAGCCTTCCTGCATGGCTTCCAGGCACTCCCAGTGGGCGCTACAGGCATGGCCGTCCAGAAGGCCCGCACTGGCCAGTACATAGGGGCCGGTGCAGACTGCTCCGAGTAGGACGTGGCGCCGCGCCATCAGCTTCAGCCAGATGACCTCCTTGCGAGAGAAACTGCGTGTGACATCAATGCCGGCCACCACGATCACCAGGTCAAAGCGATGTTCTTCTTGGATAGACGCATCCGGCAACATGGAAATGCCATCGCTGGCACGGGCGGGTTCGCCTTCGGCGGTGAGCAGCTTCCAGGAATAGAGTTCAGTACCGGCCAGCTGGTTGGCCATGCGCAGTGGTTCAACGGCCGTGGCCAGGGCAATCAGGGTGAAATTATCGATCAGCAGAAAGCCGACCCGGTAGGGCTCTTGGGCGGGCCTGTCTGTGTGTGAGCCTTTGTCAGCGGTCATGGTAAACCCCCTTGCCCCGCCTGGGCCTGTCGCGGCAATGTCTGGCTGTCACACCTAATTTGATTGCCTCAACTTGAACACTAGCTGTTGCGCTTTCATAGTGCAATAAGTGATCAGCTCCAATGTGACCTCATTCTATGCTGGCGGCCCGATAGCGAATGGTCCATAACCGACACGCGACTTTGCGGAATGATCCAGATGCGACGTACATTCTGTTGTTAGAGGATCAGAGCTGTCGTAAACCATCGTTCGAGTGTCGTCAGCAAGCAGGCGTCGGACCGCCGATAGCGCTATCCTTGAATCACACCCCAAGGCAGGAGGCTGCAAAGTGGCTGTCAGTCTGTTTGAGCTGTTCAAGGCCGGCATTGGCCCGTCCAGTTCCCACACCGTCGGGCCCATGGAGGCCGCGCGCCGGTTTGCAGGTGGCCTGGCCGATAAACGTCTGCTGGCTTCCGTGCACCGGCTGAAGGTATCCCTGTATGGCTCTTTAGGTGCTACCGGCAAGGGTCATGGCACTGGCCCGGCTGTGATGATGGGGCTGGAAGGAGAGCGGCCGGCTCGGATTGATCCCGAGCAAATGCCGGGTCGGCTTGAGCGTATTCGAGGCACCGGAACCCTCAGCCTCGCCGGTCAACATCAGATTCGTTTCTGCGAGAGTACCGATATCGTGTATTACCGCCGAAAATCCCTGCCTGAACACCCCAACGGTATGGTCTTCCAGGCCCTCGGCGAGGACGGGCAGTGCCTGTGTGAGCACACCTATTACTCGGTAGGCGGTGGTTTTGTGGTGGCGGCGAACTCTGACGGTAGCCTGGAAATCCGCACAGACGACACGCCTTTGCCGTATTCCTTCAACAGCGGGAAAACCCTGTTGTCCCTGTGTCGGGAAAACGATCTCACCATCGCCGACATTATGTTGGCCAACGAGCAGGCCTGGCGTACGCCCGATGAGATTCGAGAGGGCATTCTCGAGCTCTGGCGAGTCATGCGTGAGTGCGTGCAAAACGGTATCCGCCATGAAGGCGAATTGCCCGGAGGCCTCAAAGTCCGGCGGAGGGCGGCGTCGCTGTATCGCTCGCTGATGGATAAAACGCGGGTGGACCTGATATCGCCGTCGTTGAGCGCGCTCGACTGGGTGAATCTCTATGCTCTTGCCGTGAATGAAGAGAACGCGGCCGGCGGCCGGATTGTGACCGCACCGACCAACGGTGCCGCCGGCATTATTCCTGCGGTGCTGCATTACTACTGGGAGTTCTGCCCCCAGGCGGATGAGGATGGTGTTATCCGATTTATGCTGACAGCAGCGGCGATTGGTGTGCTGTTCAAGGAAAATGCGTCCATTTCCGGGGCGGAAGTGGGCTGTCAGGGCGAAGTGGGATCGGCCTGTGCGATGGCTGCTGCCGGCCTGGCTGCTGCCACGGGTGGCTCACCTGAGCAAGTGGAAAACGCCGCCGAAATCGGTATGGAGCATCATTTGGGCATGACCTGTGACCCCATCGGAGGGCTGGTGCAGATTCCGTGCATAGAGCGCAACGCCATGGCGTCGGTGAAGGCCATCGATGCGGCCATTATGGCCCTGCGAGGCGACGGCAAGCATTTCGTCTCCCTCGACAAGGTGCTTCACACCATGCGGGAAACCGGCCGCGATATGCTGGACAAGTACAAGGAAACCTCAAGGGGCGGGCTGGCGGTCAACATCATCGAATGCTGACCGCCAGATAGCGAGACTTGACGCTGATCAGGACTTCACCCGTTCGTTGTCTGGATCAAACAGCGCGCGGTAACCCACCGCCTCGATGCGGACAGGGTAATGCTCCATGAAGTATTCCAGCATCAGTTCCCGCCCTTCCTGGGCGTACTCCACGGGAATGTAGCCCAGCAGGATAATCCGCCCCACAGAAGGCCCCCAGACCGCACTGGTGTTGTAGGAACGGCGGCCGTGTCTGTCTATCAGTACCTCGCCGGTTTGCGGGTCGAGGATGGGCCATTGGCCCACCGGATAGCGCAGCACGCCGTTGGCGTCCCGGTGGTCTGTCATGGTCATGGTGCACAGGTAGGCGGCCTGTTGAGGCCATTCCCGCTGCTCCAGATAGGCGGCCTTGCCGTGGAAATCCGCTTCTTTGACCTTGGGCCGTTGCAGCCCAGCTTCGTAAAGGTTGTATTCCGTTTCCAGATCCACGTTCTGCAGCCGCAGGCTCTTTTCCAGGCGTCGGGTGTTGGCGTAGGTTTCGATGCCCACGGGGGTAACACCAGCGTCGTAGAGCAGGTCCCAGATGCGCAGGCCGTAGCTGAACGGGAAATAAAGTTCCCATCCCTGCTCGCCCACGTAGGATATCCGGAACGCCCACACTGGCACGCCCTGAACGTTCAGTTCCCGCGCGGTGGCGAAGGGGAAGTTCTCAGCCGACAGGTCGTCAGGGTTGGTGACGAACTGTGCCAGCGTTTCCCGCGCCTTTGGCCCCCAAAGCCCCAGGGTGGCCAGGTCATCGGTGCGGTCCTGCAGGTGGATGTTGTTCAGACCTTTTTCCCGTGCGATGCGTTTGATCCAGCAATGGTCCCGATGGCCAGTGTCGCCGCCGCAGACCACCCGATAATCGTTGTCGCCCCGCCGGATGATGGTCAGGTCTGAGCGGATGCCGCCACGGGCATCGAGGAAGTGGGTGTAGACACCCTTGCCATGAGGAACGGTGCCGCCCACCTTGGCGACGGACAGATACTCAAGCAAGGTTTCGGCATCATCACCGGAGATATCGAAAATGGCGAAGTGGGAGAGGTTGATCATGCCCACGGATTCGCTCATTTCCAGTTGCTCGGCGTTGGACACTTCCCAGAAATGCCGGGCGTCCCATTCATGCTCCCGCACTGGAATGCGATCGCGATATTTCGCCAGCAGAGTGGGTTCGTTGGCAGCGTAACCATGGGCCCGTTCCCAGCCTGCGGCTTCCATAAAATAGGCGCCCAGTTCAACTTCCCGCAGATAGAACGGGCTAGTCCGCATCTTGCGGCCAGTCATGTAGGGCTCACGGGGATGAACCGCCGGGGTGTAGATTTTCTTGGCGGTTTCATAGCAGCGGCTATACACGTAGTCCGGGGTTTTCTGCAGTGGATAGTGGCGGGCGATGTCGATGCTGTGAGGGTCCATTTCCGGAGAACCATGGGTCATCCAGTCCGCCAGGACTTTGCCGGCACCGGGGCCGTCTTTGACCCAGACCGCTTCACAGAACCAGAGGTTGTGCACTTCCGGGGATTCCCCCATCAGTGAACCACCGTCGGGCGTCACCGACAGCAGGCCGTTGAAAGAGTGCTTTTCCTCCCAGCCCAGTTCGCCGAGGATCGGCGTCATTTCGATGGCTTTTTCGTACGCGTCCATAACCTGGTCCAGTGTCAGGTCACGCATGGAGGGCGACATTCGTGCCTCGCCGGGTTCGGAAATAGCGCCTGGGTAGACCAGCCGAGGGTCTTCCGCTTCGTAGTAGCCCCATTCAATGCGCCCACCTTCGGTGGTGGTGGGGTCGCCCGTGTCACGCACATAGGCGGAGTTACCCTGGTCCCGGAACAGGGGATAGACAATCTGCTTGCCGGTGCCGGCCAGCTCCTCGTAGGGGCCGAAGAACAGCAGCGGATGCTCCAGTGGCATCAGAGGCAGGGGCGAGTTGGCGGTGTTTGCCATCAGCGGTCCCCAGATACCCATGGAGAGCACAACATACTCGGTTTCAATGTAGCCCTTATGGGTCTCGACACCCCGCACCTGGCCGTCCTGTACGTCGATGCGGATGGCCGGGGTGTAGGCAAAGGCTTGCAGTTTACCAGTGGCGACGGCTTCCTCCACCAGGTCGCCCGCGACACTCTGGGAGCGGGGCACCACCAGCCCTGCGTCCGGGTCCCACATGGCGCCCTGGATACAGTCTTCGTTCAGCAGGGGAAACAGTTCTTTCGCCTGTTTCGGTGAGATCATACTGACGTTGGTGCCGAACGCCTTGCCGGAACCGACCTTGCGGTGGAGTTCGTCCATGCGCTCGTCGTCATCTACGCGGGCCACCTCCATACCACCGCATCTCACGTAATTGCCGCGTTTCTCATAGAACGCCTGGCTGTACTTGGTGGTATAGATGTTCAGCTTGTCGTGGGAGGTGGTGAAGCAGAAGTCCGAGGCGTGGGAGGTGGAACCGATGTCTGAGGGAATGGCGGACTTTTCCAGCCCTACGATGTCGTCCCAGCCCTGTTCTATAAGGTGGTGGGCTACCGATGAGCCAACGATACCGCCCTGGCCAATGATGACGACTTTTGCACGTTTCGGTAGTTGTGCCATCTTGATCCCCCTATACTCACAATGACAGCCGCATGCGCGGCCTTGATTCAATGTGGCCCGGATTGGTCATGGGTGGTAAATCCAATACGACACCAAGTCGTCCAAAAGCGGCAGAGACATTCGCGCAATATTCGCTCCTGACCGGTTTTCGAGGTGAACAGTTGAGTCCCGTGGCAATCGGGACTTTACTTGCGGTATGGACAGGAGCGGCGTTCGGCAGATCGTGTATCAGATTGGCATGGTGACAGTGGTGGCCATCGCCGTAGGGAGTGCTGCTTCGCTGGCAGCGATCGGATTTGTGGATGCGGTGCATTATCTAAACGACCGCCTGCTTGTTTCCCCTTACGCCCGCATACTCGCGGAGGACCAACCGGGGCTGGTAGCGGCTGCGACGCTTCTCGTGCCCACCGTTGGTGGCCTGATCGTCGGCCTGGTTGTGCACTTCCTGGTTCAGGAAAAACGTGGCCTGGCCCCGCCGGATGCGATCCTGGCTGCGCAGACCACCAGGCCGGCTCCTGGCTTCAGGAGCGGTGCGGCATCAACATTTGCGGCGCTGGTCTCTCTGGGTAGTGGTGCGTCGGTTGGGCAGTATGGTCCGTTGGTGTACCTGGGCGCGGTGTTCGGGAATCTGGTTGGGCGTCTGCGGCTCAATCTGCGTCACCAGCGTTCCATTGCGATTGCCTGTGGTGTGGCGGCGGCCATTTCCACGGCGTTCAATGCACCGATTGCAGGGCTGGTGTTTGCCCACGAAGTGATCCTGCGACACTATTCATTGCGTGCGTTTGCACCGGTTACGGTAGCCGCTGCGACCGGTTATATCATCGCCAATGTGATTTTTGACCGGCCCGCGCTTTTCCTGGTGCATTTTGATCGCGTGGCGCATAGCTACGAGTTCGTGTTCTTCGCTCTCGAAGGTGTGCTGTGCGCGGGGCTGGCCTGGGTGTTCATGGTGCTGCTTCGGGTCAGCACCAATGCCGCACATCGATGGATAGGCGTCGCGTGGGCACGACCGGCTGCTGCGGGGTTGACCGTGGGGCTGGTGGCCCTGTGGATACCGGAGGTGCTGGGGATTGGGCAGGAAACCCTGCGCTTTGCCACCATCGGGGGTGCATTCGGTATTGGTGAACTGGCGTTGATCATCGTTGCCAAGCTTGGGTTGACGGCGATGTGCGTGGGGTTTGGCTTTGTGGGTGGGGTTTTCAGTCCGGCCCTGCTGATCGGAATTCTCTTCGGAGCTTTTTTCGGTCTGGTGCTGCCCTATGTGGTACCAGTGCCCCACTCAGGCCTGGTGGTGTATGCCATTTGCGGCATGATGGCACTGGCCAGTTCCGTTATCGGGGCCCCGCTGACCACCATTCTGATTGTGTTCGAACTGACCCGCAGTTACGACCTGACGATCGCCGCCATGGTGTCTGTGGTGTTTGCCAATCTGATTTCCTATCGCGTGATTGGGCGTTCGCTGTTCGATCTGCAATTACGTGCCCGTGGCTTCGACCTGTCCCTGGGGCGCGACAAGGCGATACTGGAAACTCACAGGATCTGTGACTATCTCTCCAGGGTAGTGACCACGGCCAACGCCCACGACACAGTGGGCGATGTTCGTCAGCGCCTGGTGGAGGACCATCGTTCGGAGGCCATGGTCCTGAACCTGGAGGGCAAACTGCTGGGTGTGCTCAGGCTGCAGGGCATAGTTAACTGCGCCGCCGATACGCCGGTGTCTGACGTGGCGATCAGATCGTTCACCCTTTTCGATCACGACACCACGGTGTGGCAATCCATGGAGTTGTTGAGGGGGTTCCTCGGCGAAGCTGTACCGTTGGTGGACCGGGATGGCCGATTGATTGGTGTGGTTCCGGAAGAGGCGGTCATTCGGGCGTATCTTGAGATCGTGCATGACCTGCGAGAGGAAGAAAATGAAGCGGCTTAGCCTCTCGGCTCTTTGTTTGCTGATGTTCAGCCTGTTGATCTTTCCGGCAGCTTTGCAGGCGCAAAAAGAGGATGGGGAGCGCGAGGCGCTCACTGTTGTCACTTGGGGTGGTGCCTACGAGGACAGCCAGCGAAGGGCCTATTTCGAGCCTTATACGGCGGCAACCGGTGTCGAGATTGAGACCGTGCATTACGACGGTGGCGTGAAGGTGTTGCGGGAGCATCTTGCCGGTGATGGTGCCGAGTGGGATGTGATTGACATGATCCAGTCCGACGCCAGTGCTGCCTGTGAGGAAGGCCTGCTGGACTCCATTGACCCGGGCATTCTGGCACCCGCCCCCGATGGCACGCCGGCAGTGGATGATTTCATGGAAGACACCATTCATCGGTGTTTTATCACCCAGATTGTGTTCTCGACCGTTATTGCCTTCGACAACCGGGCGTTTCCGGGCGTAAAACCAGACAGTGTTGAGGACTTTTTCAATCTGGAGGATTTTCCTGGCAAACGGGCGCTCAGGAAGTCGCCGGTCGGGCTCTTCGAATGGGCGCTGCTGTCGCTTTCGGTGCCGAGAGAGCAGCTTTACGACCTGCTCAGTACCCGGCGCGGGCTGGAGTTGGCGTCCCAGCGGCTGGATGACATTCGCGAGGCGATCATCTGGTGGACTCGCGGAGACGAATCGGTGGAACTGCTGACCAGTGGCGAGGCGGCCATGGCTACGGGCTACAATGGTCGGTTCTTCCATGCCCGGGCCATGGAAGGTGCCCCGATCTCGGTTATCTGGGACGGACAATTGATTGGCTTTAACAGTTGGGCGATTCCCCGTGGCACCGATCAGTCAGACCTGGCGGCGGATTTTATCGCCTTCGCAACCCGGGCGGAAAACATGGCTGCCCAAGCCAACCTGATCAGCTATGGGCCAACACGCAAGTCGGCCCAGCAGAGGGTGGGGTTGCACACCGATGTAGGGGTGCCCATGCGGCCCTACATGCCAACGGCGCCCTCTCATTTGGACAGCGCTGTTATCCGTGACCACCATTGGTATTCGCAGACTGTTGAGCTGCGGGAGCAATGGCTGCAGGAGTGGTTGGAACGCCAGTAGGGCGTTCAGGTCAGTTCGCAGGCTTCGGTAATCACCCGGTTTCGACCAGCGGCCTTGGCGCGGTAGAGCATGGCGTCGGCCCTGCTGATGGCATCATCGATGCCCTGTCCGGGCAGGTACTCGGCAATACCGACCGTTGCGGTCACGGAGACACCTGCGATGGGTGCCCTCTCAATGGCGCGGCGGCAGCGCTGTGCAGCGTGGCGAGCGCTGCGAAGATCCACACCCGGTGTGGCGACGAGGAATTCGTCTCCGCCCCAGCGTGCGGCGAGGTCCACTTCACGAACGGTGTTGGAAAGGATAGCGGCGAAGCCGCGAATCACCGCATCACCAACTTCGTGACCGTAGTCATCGTTGATGCTCTTGAATTCGTCAATATCAATAAGAATGATGGTAAGAGGGCGCTGGTATCGGTCTGCCTGGGCGGTTTCGGCAGACAGGAAACGGTCAGCACCCCGGCGGTTTGCCAGGCCGCAGAGTGGGTCTGTGTTTGCCCAATGATGCAGAGTTTCGGCTCGCTCAAAGGCACTCCAGGAGCGTTCACGCAGCAGCGTTCCGGAGCTGGTTAGCACCAACAGCACGGTGAGGAACAGATGAATGCGCAGCAGGTATACCCAGTTTTGGCAGTGATCGCCCGCCGCCTGGAAGCATTGAAAGATTTCCTGGGTGGCCAGCGCACCCGAAAACAGCAGGGTCGCGACACCTGTCACCATGCCGCCCCGAAAACCAAGCGCAATAAATCCGCCAACAATCATTATACCCACCGCCCAGTAGTGCCCGCCCGTGAGCAGAAGAAGGTCTTCGCCGAGCGGGTCGCCAACCGCAAAATGCCATGCGAGGCGGCTGAGAATCATCGTGCCGACCACGGCGACGAGAGAAATTTCCATGGTTCTGAGCTGGAAGGATCGGTGCCAGAATGCGAAGCCAAGAACGGCGAGAGTGACGGAGAAAACAGGGTAGGCGATGGTAATGAACGGGTCGCCCTGTTCCCGGAAGGCCCAACTGAGCATCATGATAGCCACGGTCAGGGCCAGTACGCCAAAATAGGTGCGCCGCCGGTAGGTCTCAAGGCGGTTAAGTTCTGTTCTGACGGCGTGGAGGTGATTTCCGGGGGCTGGGTCCATAGCGTTTGTAATTCCGTATATTGCGGGCGCATTTGGGGCGCCGACATAACCACAGAAGATTGTAGGCATTAGCTACAGATATTAGCGTGCATTCCGTGTACGAGTCCACGTTTGCCCTCCGATGTTATCCGGCGGGATCATGGGAACCTGGCAATTTGTTAGAGTAGGCAGTCGTCATGGGTAACGTTTATCAGATTCTCGCTGATACTGTCCTGACCATTCATGTGCTGGTGGTGGCCTTCGTTCTGTTCGGGTTGGTTCTGGTGCTGGCAGGCAATGGCCTGGGTTGGCGCTGGGTGAACAATCTCTGGTTCCGGCTGGCGCACCTTGGCGCGATTGTCGTCGTGGTTGCAGAGGCCTGGCTTGGCATTGTCTGCCCGCTGACCACGCTGGAAATATGGCTAAGGTCAAAGGCCGGCGTTGATGGGTACGCCGGCAGCTTTATCGAGCATTGGTTGCAGCAGATTCTTTATTACGATGCGCCAGCCTGGATGTTTACTGCCGCCTATACGGTATTTGGGCTTCTGGTCGTCGCTACCTGGTGGTGGTTCCCGCCTCGCTCGCGCAGGTAGGCACCATTCTCACTCTTATCAAGGAGATTTTTAACGTGGAGCTGTCGTCTCCCGGAAGCTGGACCCTTCTTCAGGGTGGTCTCGTGTTTTGCGTGTGTGCAGTCGTCATTGCACTGGCCGGTACGCGTATCACACGGGTTGTGGATCAACTCGCTGACCGCACGGGAATAGGCGAGGCCGCGGCCGGTGCTGTGCTTCTGGGGGCTTCGACTTCCCTGGGCGGGTCGGTGCTGTCGGTGACTGCAGCGTGGCATGGCAACGCGGAACTGGCCGTGAGCAACGCCCTGGGTGGCATTGCTGTCCAGACGTTCTTCCTCGCGGTGGCGGACATGGTCTATCGTCGCGCCAACCTTGAGCATGCCGCTGCGTCGGTTCCGAACATGATGCAGAACGGCTTGCTGATCTGCCTTCTGGCGTTGATCCTGTTCGCTCCCCACCTACCGGACGTGACGTTCTTCGGTGTTCATCCGGTCACGCCGGTTCTGCTGGGCGCTTACATCTACGGAATTTACCTGGTGCGGGACGCATCGGAATCGCCCATGTGGCGGCCTTCAATAACCAGGGACACGTGGGAAGACAAGCCGGACGACGTAACAGCCATGCCGCCGTTGCTGCGGTTGTGGACTGAGTTCCTGGCGTTGATGCTGGTACTCGGCATTGCAGGCTGGATGCTGGAGCCGGCGGCAACGGTGATCGCGGACAGGACTAACCTGAGCCAGACCGTTGTCGGGGTGATGTTGACGGCAATCAGTACGTCAATACCCGAGCTGGTGACGTCCATAGCCGCTGTTCGTCGAGGCGCGCTGACCTTGGCCGTGAGCGGCATTATTGGCGGCAACGCGTTCGATACGCTGTTTACCGCAGCGTCCGATATCGCCTACCGGAAGGGGTCGATCTACCATGCCATGCCGGAGGATTCGGTATTCTGGGCGGCGCTCACCCTCTTGATGTCCGGTGTGCTGATGATGGGGTTGATCCGCCGTGAGCGCCACGGTATCGGTCAGATCGGTACGGAGAGCATGGTTATTATGATTCTCTACCTACTGGGCGTGGTGTTGCTGCTGGCGGGCTAATCAAACCGTCTTGCCTGACTGAAACGATCCCGCCAGTAGTATCCGTTCAGGGACGAGCGGGTAACGCCGATGGAGGTCGAGGAATGAATGAAACTGTCACCACCCATGTAGATGCCGGCATGCTGGTCCTTGCCTTTGATACGGAAAAATACCAGGTCGCCAGCACGCAGTTGGTCACGCCCGACCACGTCACCGGATGCCAGCATCTGTGAGGTTGTACGGGGTAGCTGGCGGCCGAGTGCTTCATCGAAGGCGGTGGCGATGAAGCCGGAGCAATCGAAGCCATTGGCTGACGTGCCGCCATAGCGATAAGGCGTGCCTTCGTAACGCTCGAATACCTGCCATAACCGATCCGCTGTCGCCGCATCCTCCGGTGTGGCGCTGTGAGAGGGCTGCCAGGTGGTGCCATTTGCTGGAGGCAGGTTCTGATTGCTGGCGCAGCCCGCCAGGCCGAGGGCCATCAGGGTTGCGAACAGCGGAAGCAGTAGGCGCCGATTCATGGGGAAACCTCAAATCATTATACAAAGACGTACTCTAAAAGGCCTGGCGGCAGTTTGTCAGGTTAAAGTTTGCTTCGATTTATTTTCTGTAGAGGCCACTTGACGGCTCAAGGACATTTCGCGAACTATGCCTTTAGGCTTTCAGCTTCCGAGGTTTCTATGAGTCCTCCCTTCTCAGACAAGACGCAGCGCCTTTACGTAAGAAATGCCTCCCTTGGCGATATACCGGGAATCATTGCCCTGAGCCGCCGAGTGTACGAGGGGACGGGGATGTACGGCTATAGCGCAGGCCCGTTAACCGGGCAGATCAACACCTTTCCGGAAGGCCAATTCGTCGCCATGCTCGGTGACCGGGTGGTGGGCTACTGCGCGACTTTCCGTATTGGAGAAGACATTGCGCTGGCGCCTCATGACTGGACAGAAATCACCGGTAACGGCTACGCGTCGCGCCATGACCCGGAAGGGGAATGGCTGTACGGCATGGAGGTGTGCGTAGACCCCGACTGCCGTGGCTACCGCATTGGTGAACGCCTGTACAATGAACGCAAGACGCTCTGTCAGGCACTGGCGTTGCAGGGAGTCGTGTTCGCGGGTAGGTTGCCGACGTTGGCCAAGCGCCTGAAAAAGTTCGAGTCAGTGGAAGACTATGTCGAGGCAGTGAAATCGAAAAAGCAGCGGGATCCGGTGTTGTCGTTCCAGTTGCACAATGGTTTTGAAATCCACGGCATTATTCCGCACTACCTGGATGCAGACCATGCTTCCCTTGGCTACGGTATTCACCTTTCTTGGCGGAATCCAAAGGTGGCCCGCAACGGCGATAACGGCAAACGCAAGCGATACGGCCGGCGAATGCCGGACACCGTTCGAATCGGCACCGTTCAGTACCAGCAGCGCCGGGTGGCATCGTTTGAGGAATTCAGCGATATCGTCCGGTACTTCGTGGATGTAGTGTCCACCTACAAAGGCGATTTCGTGGTATTTCCGGAATTGTTCACGCTGCAATTGCTGTCTATTGAAAGCCGTGAGGGCACCCCTGCGGAAGCCATCGAAGCGGTAACGGAATACGCCGAACCCTTCCGCAACCTGATGCGGGATCTGGCCCTGAGGCACAACATCAATATTATCGGTGGTTCCACGCCGGTCAAGGAAGAGGACGGCCGGGTTCGCAACGTCGCCTACGTGTTCCTGCGTGACGGGCAGGTGTTTTCACAGCCCAAGATTCACCCCACGCCGAACGAGGCCTACTGGTGGAATATCACCGGAGGTAGCCGTGTCACCGCTATAGAAACCGACTGCGGCCCCATTGGCGTACTGGTGTGTTACGACGCTGAGTTTCCCGAGCTGACCCGTCACCTGGTGGACCAGGGAATCCAGATCCTGTTCGTGCCTTTCTGCACCGATGAACGCCAGAGTTATCTTAGGGTTCGGTATTGCTGCCAGGCCCGCGCAGTGGAAAATCAGCTGTTCGTGATTATGTCGGGCAATGTCGGCAACCTGCCCAAGGTGCCCAACATGGAGTTGCAGTACGGCCAGAGTTGCATCCTGACACCCTGTGATTTTCCCTTCGCCCGTGATGGCATCGCCGCGGATACCACGCCGAACGTGGAGACCGTCGCCTTTGCCGATCTACGGCCGGAAACACTGCTTACCGCCCGCAACAGCGGTACCGTGAAGAACCTCAAGGATCGTCGCCACGACCTGTACACGGTGAACTGGCGCGGACACTGACCCATTGATGGCTGCTTTCATGACATTACGCCGATGCCTGCTCCTGCTTCTGAGCCTGATTGTGATGTTGTCGATGGCGGGTGGCCTGTACACCCTTGCGGCGTGGGAGACCTGGCGGAAGGCAAACGGCATCAGCAACCTTGAATGGCGATGGGGTGACGTCTCGCTGGCGGGCCTGCGGCTGGACCGATTGTCTGCGACCCAGAGCCGGGAAGGGCAGCGCTATCACATGGTGGGGAAGCAACTGTCGCTGGCCTGGAGCTGGCACTGGTATGGCCCCATGCCCGAGGCTATTGTGATCGATCAACTGGCACTGACTCTGCCGCAAGGTGTCCATGCCGAGGGCGACCTGACAATATCAAGGCCTCTGGAATCCGGTAAACGGCAGTTCACCACCAACGCCATGAAGATCGAAGGGCGCTTGGCCGAACGGGGCCTCGCTGGCTGGATTATGGGTGAAGGCCGGATAAATCTGACGGTCAGCGGTACAGCCAGCGAGCGGTCTGCAACATTGACCCTCGGCGAACAAAGCCGTGTCGAGTTCGACGATATTGCCGCACCCGGTAAGGATTCCCGGTTGGATAACCTCGGAGCCAACCTGGCCGGTGTGACTCTGGTCGGGGACTATCAGCTTGCCCCCATGGCATTGGAGCGTCTTGCGGTCGAGGGGCCGTTTGAGGCGACCGTCGCCACCATTCGCAACTCCCAGTTGCTTCCCCAGCCCTGGCGATTCGATGGGCAACTGGACGGTACCCTTACCGAATTGAAAATTGAGGGCCGGTTATCGTCGGACGCCGGCGTCGATGCTGACATGGACATGGACTATCCGTTCGAGGGCGTACCGGCGCTTGAGGTGAGCATGAACGCTGCCGGCGCAAGTGGCGGTCGCGCGCTGGCGGATACCTTCACTGCCTGGCCAACCGAACTTGAAGTCGGTGAGGGCAGTATCGAAACGGCCCTGCGGATACGTTTCCCGCCCCAGGGCATCCGCGTTCAGGGGAACATTGATTTCGATGGCCTTGGCGGATTGTATGCCCGGACAGCCTGGGCTGGTCTCAATGGCAGAGCGAGCCTGGACCTGGACGACGACCACGTGAATGTTCGAACATCCGAACTGGCATTGGATTCCCTCAACCCGGGCATAGCTCTACACGATGTCCGGGTCGCCGGCGTCTATGGCGCGCCCCGGGATCAGGTTGCCAACGGTGCCCTGGTTCTCGACCGGGCCTCTTCCGAGCTTCTGGGTGGCGAGGTTCGGGTCACTCCCGGAGAATGGCAACTCGCTGACATGCCGCTGCGGATTCCCCTTGAACTCAGCGGCATTGAGCTGGAGAAACTGATGCAGGTATACCCCGCCGAGGGATTGGCGGGCAGTGGTTTGCTTCGGGGCGCCATTCCGGTCCGGATTGGTCCGGAGGGTGTAAGCATCGATTCCGGGCAGGTCCAGGCTGTGGCCCCTGGCGGAACGCTAAAACTGCCCGCCGATCGATTGAAGGGGATGGCTCAGGGTAACCAGGCCATGGCACTGGTGGTCCAGGCCATGGAAAACTTTCACTACTCGGTTCTCAACAGCACGATAGACTACGCTCAGGATGGTACCCTTATGCTGGGATTGCGGCTGGAAGGCAGCAGCCCCGAAGTACGAGATGGTCATCCTATTGTCCTGAATATCAATCTGGAAGAGGACATCCCGGCGTTGCTGACCAGCCTGCAACTGAGTGGCCGGGTCAATGAAGCGGTGACAGAAAAAGTGCGCAACCTGATACGGGAGCGGGAAGCGCAACGTCAACCCACCGGGGCGGGAAACAATCAGGAGTAAGGCATATGGTCGCATTTGGGCCGGGCGGTTTGTCCGGAAAAGTTTGTTACACGCTGGTGCTGCTCGCACTGGCCCTGGGTACAGGGGCATGCACGCCTACCGTCAAGATGGAGGCACCCAAGGAACCCATCACCGTGAACCTGAACGTCAAGATCCAACATGAAATCTACGTGAAGGTGGATGAAGAGGTGGATGAACTCTTTGGCGAGAAGGGGTTGTTCTGATGGTTAAATCTGAAACCAGGGAGTCACTCATGAAACGGTTTTCCAAACTCGGCGCGTTTGTTCTTTTGTTTTGCCTGGCCATACCCGTAGCGGCCATGGGGTTGAATGAGGCCAAAAGCCAGCTTGATTCCGCTAAACAGCAAGGACTGGTGGGGGAGACTCCTACCGGTTATCTGGACGTGGTCAAAGCAAACGGAAATGCCCAGGGTATTGTCGAAGCCATCAACCAGGCCCGACGGGATGAGTATGCCCGTATTGCGGAGAAACACGACATTCCTGTCACCCAGGTGGAAACGGTGGCCGGCCAGAAAGCGCTGGAAAAAACACCGGCGGGGCAGTACATCCTGAAGGATGGCAAGTGGGTCAGAAAATAGATGGGCCGATTCCAGGAAATCGGTACCGCGACCATTCCCGGCAACGGGACCCGTTTGCGATTGCTGCAACGCAATGATGAGTTCTCCATCAAGATTGCCGGTACGACGGGCGAGCTGATGAACAGCCGCCTGCATGGCTCGGAAGATGCGCTGGCTACGCTCGCCTGCGAGCGCATCGGCGGCCTGGCGGGCCCGCGGGTATTAATCGGCGGGCTGGGCATGGGGTTCACACTCGCAGCCGCGTTGTCGGCACTGGCGAACGACGCCCGGGTAACGGTGGCTGAACTGGTACCCGAGGTAGAGGGCTGGAACCGTGGGCCGCTGGGCGCTGCCGCCGGATACCCCCTGAACGATGATCGCGCCAGTGTTCATGTGGGCGACGTGGCAGAGTTGCTCAGAGAAGGCGATGGCAACTGGGATGCCATCCTGCTGGACGTGGATAATGGTCCGGAGGGGCTCACCCGCAAGGAAAATAACTGGATTTACTCCCCTGAGGGTATCGCTGCCGCTCAGAAGTCCCTGAGCTCCAACGGCATACTGGCGTACTGGTCTGCAGGCCCGGAGCACGCATTCACCGAAAGGCTGCGCCGCGCGGGCTTTTCCGTGGAGCCGGTTACGGTCAGGGCCCTGCGCCCGGGCAAGGGCGCACGCCACGTGATCTGGCTGGCCTGGTAAAGAGGGTTCCCAGAGCGCCTTATTGCCGGATGGTCATTCGAAATACAGGCATGTGTGTTGTATGTTTATGGATAGGGGGGGCGATGCTCCACAGCAACGGCCCCATCCATTCGCTGAAAGACTCAGGAGGTATTGTTATGAAACCCTCAATGAGTTTGACCGGTGAGCACGAAGGCCACAAAGTGGCTGCCGTTTTCGAGACTGAGTCGGACGCCAACGGAACGGCAAAAGCACTGTGCGACGAGACAAGCCTGACCAATGATCAGGTATCCGTGCTCAGCCCCGCAGACCGGCACCAGGGAAAAGAGCTTGAACCTGAGGACCAGGGTATCTGGCAGACACTTGTTCGTTCCCATGTGGGTCTGGGTGTCGGCGGTGCCGTATCGGGCTTTATCGTCTATGTGATACTGAATGCCCTTGGCATTGGTTTTATCTCGCAGAATGCTGTGGTCTCAGCGTCCGCGCTCACTGCGCTTGGTTTGATGATCGGGCTGTTGCTCGCCGGAGGCATAACGATCCGCCCGGACCACACACTCTATTTGATGAAGGCACAGTCCGCGTTGCGAAAGGGCCAGTACGTATTGGCTGTTCACGCGGAAAGCACGCAGCAGTTGCAGGAAGCAAAGTCGCTTCTGAGCGCCCGGAATGTTAAAACAGTGCAGACTCTATGATTTAACAGGCCGGGATTCTGTTTATGGAAGATCTGAAGCGTTCGCGGGTAACCATTATCGCCGTCAGCGCCATTGTTTTATTCTTTCTCACTAACTATCTGGCGCGATTCCTGTTTGGACTGACAGGGGTGGTGGTATCGGTTGTTATCGCAGCGTTGATTGCAGCCTACATTGGCTGGTCGGTGGCCCGGGTGCTCAAACGGGTGCCGACCGATGAAGAGCGAGGGCGCGTGCTGTGGGCCTATGGCGGCTTTCTCGGCGCGCTGTTTGTGGCCTGGGGTGCCTATGTCGGCTTGTCCGCCGGGCTGGATTCTTCAGCGGTTCTGTTCCTGCTCAGCCATTACCTGCCGTATCCTGCGCTGGCCCACCTGATGTTGTCAGATCGCGTGGCAAGTCGGTTTGTGGAGAAAGCCGGTTAGTCGTCGCCCGCCTCAGCGTCCCTCAGGCGCTCCTGGCGTTCGCGCTCTTCCTCTTTTGCGGCATCAATAACCGCCATCAGCTCGTCCACATCCGCGCTTTCGGTGTCGTGCTCGAAACACCCGGTCAGCCGGCTGTTGGGGTGCAGGTCGCCAGACTCGTAGAGTGCCCAGATTTCCTTGCCATAATCCGTGTTCAACAGTTCAGGGGCGAAACGGCCGAAATAACGGCGCATGTTGTCCACGTCCCGTTCCAGCATTCTTTCGGCGCTGTTGTTGCCAGAGGCATTGACCGCCTGCGGCAGATCGATGATGACCGGGCCAGTAGCATCGACCAGGACATTGAACTCTGACAGGTCACCGTGGATCAGGCCGGCGCTGAGCATGCGTACCACGTCAGCAATGACTTTGCTGTGATAATCCCGCGCATGCTCTGGCGTCAGTGTGACATCGTCCAGCCGTGGCGCGGCTTTGCCGTCTTCGTCGGCAATCATCTCCATCAGCAGCACGCCATCCACGAATCCGAACGGTTCCGGTACACGCACGTCAGCACCTGCCAGGCGATAAAGGGCATCCACCTCGGCGTTCAGCCAGGCGTCTTCCTGTTCTTTCTGGCCGTAGCGTGTTTTCTTGCCCATGGCGCGGGCGCGGCGGCTGTTGCGAACCTTGCGGCCTTCCTGGTACTGAACGGCCTGTTTGAAGCTGCGTTTCTGAGCCTCCTTGTACACTTTGGCGCAGCGAACACTGTCACCACAACGCACCACGAACACCTGGGCTTCCTTGCCGCTCATCAACTGGTAGAGCACTTCATCCACCATGCCGTCATCGACAAGGGGCTGCAATCGTTTGGGTATCTTCATAGATCCTTTCGGTCGGCTGGTTGGGCCAGGCAGGTCATCGGGTGTCGACCAGCGTGTATGGAGGCATCTTACCTGAAATTGGTAAAAGACCCCTCATACTTGCATTTTTAGTGCGTGGCTTCGCTGGGGGGCTTCTGGTCCATGTTCCTGGCGAGGATCTTGTCGGCATCGAGAGAGGCGATGGGTACCTGGGTGTCTCGGGGTATATCACCACTGAGCTGCAGAGCAACGTAGCGCATGGCACATACCCTCAGAAAGGAGGTGAAGTTGCCCAGGTCGTGCCCGGCATCAATGGATTCGTGGTAGAGCTTGGTGATCATCTGGGGCAGGTTCATACTGTCCCGGGCCGCCATTTCTGTGAGCGCGCTCCAGAAAGCGTTCTCCATGCGAATACTGGTGACCATACCGTCGATGCGCAGGGAGTGGGTGCGGCTGATCCAGAGTTCGGAATCCGCGTGGACGAAGAGCTTACACATGGTGTGATCCTCGTGAATCCGGGGCCGCTTTGGCAGCCCCGTTTCCGTCACTTATCCAGCAGTTTGAAAAACTGTGCCAGCCATTGCGGGTGAGCTGGCCATGCCGGTGCTGTCACCAGATTACCATCGGTGACTGCGGCGTCAACGTCGATGGCGGCGAAGCGGCCTCCTGCCAACTCCACTTCCGGTTGGCACGCCGGATAGGCAGAACATTCGCGGCCTTCGAGCACGCCGGCGGCGGCCAGCAGTTGTGCGCCGTGGCAAATGGCGGCCACCGGCTTTTCGGTTTCAAAAAAATGGCGGACCAGTTTCTTGACGTCGTCGTTCAGGCGTAGGTATTCCGGAGCGCGGCCGCCGGGTACGACAAGCGCGTCATAATCCGCAGGATTTAACCCGGAAAAATCAGCGTTCAGAACGAAACGATGCCCCGGTTTTTCGGTGTAGGTCTGGTCGCCCTCGAAGTCATGGATGGCGGTGGCTACGGTGTCCCCTGATTTTTTATCAGGGCAGACGGCGTGCACCGTGTGGCCAATTGCCTGAAGTGCCTGAAAGGGCACCATGGTTTCGTAATCTTCAGTGAAATCACCAGTGATCATCAGTATTTTTTTACCGCTCATACCCATCTCCTTGTGCTTGTTGGTGGTAGCCTGACTACAGTATCAGCGGGCGAATCAGAGTGGGTATTAGGGGAATACTACAGTGTTATGTTATAACACAATGTTGTGCCGACCTTTTCTTTGAACGACACGGGCGATCTATGACTTCACCAATACCGACCAATCTGGTACTCGGCTTTCTGGGCGTGGGAAAGACCACTGCCATACTGGACCTATTGAAGAAAAAGCCGGAAGGAGAGGTGTGGGCGGTTCTCGTGAATGAGTTTGGCGAAGTGGGTATTGATGGCGCCTTGCTGGAGACTGAAGGTGCCTTCGTGCGGGAGGTGCCAGGTGGCTGCATGTGTTGCGTCGCCGGGTTGCCGATGCAAATCGGACTCAACCAGTTGATTCATAAAACCCGGCCAGACCGATTGCTGATTGAACCCACGGGCCTTGGGCATCCCTCACAGATTATTGAAACCCTGACGGGTGAACATTATCAGGATGTGCTTGAGCTGGGCCCGGTGCTTTGCCTGGTAGATCCGAGAAGGCTTGAGGAACAAAAGGTTCTGGAGAACGTACAGTTCCAGGATCAGGTGGCGGCAGCTGATATTGTTGTCGCCAATAAAACCGACCTTTGCACACCGGAACAGGTCGCCCGGTTTGATCATTGGGTGGCTGAGTTGCAGCCGGAAAAGACGACTGTTTTCCACACCCGGCAGGGCCGGTTGGAATCTGCCTGGCTCGATGGGGAGACTGCGCTCTCCGAGGTCAGTACGCCCCACGCGCACCATCACCATGACTCTTCGGAAGCTGCGCCGGTTCCCGATATCCAGGACGAACCGTGGCAGCGGGTCAGCAACCGGGGACAGGGGCATTTCAGCGTGGGCTGGCGGGTCCATCCAGACACGGTCTTCTCAGAAACCGCTTTGCTGGCATTGTCGCTCGATAGCCGTTTTGTCCGGTTCAAGGCTGTGGTTCGGAGCAGTGATGGCTGGCGGACGATCAACATGGCGGATGGCGCGCTGTCCGTGTTTGAGTGCGAGCCACGAGAACTGTCCCGTCTTGAAATCATTAGCGAGCAAAACCTGGACGTTGACGAACTGGATGCCAGCCTGCGTGAATCCATCGATAGAACGGAGCCCTCATGCTGAAAATTTCCAATGCGGTAGAGCTGGGGGACTGGGAGATTGAACTCACCCAGATCCGGGCCCAGGGAGCCGGTGGCCAGAACGTCAATAAGGTAGCCTCCGCCGTGCACCTGCGCTTCGACGTCCTCAGTTCCAGTTTGCCCCCGTTCTATAAAGAACGGCTGATGCGACTATCCGATCAACGCGTCAGCAAGGAAGGTGTCATTGTTATCAAGGCTCAGAAATTCCGCACGCTGGAGCTCAACAAGGAGGATGCGCTGGAGCGCCTGAAAGAGCTGATTCAGGACGCGGTAAAGCAGCAGAAGGCTCGTCGGCCCACGCGACCCACCAAGGGTTCACAGCGCCGACGGGTGGACAAAAAGACCCAGAAAGGTAAAACCAAGGCATTGCGGGGGAAGGTTTCTCTCTAGCCCTGCCCATCGGCTACTCGTTTTTATCCAGCAACCTCGCGCCGGGGCCTTCATCGCCAAGCTCGTCCCAGGGATTGCGTAGCCGGCAGGCGTCGATAGACAGGCAGCCGCAGCCGATGCAGCTTGTGAGCTGATCCCGAAGTCCGACCAGCAACTCTATGCGGTGATTCAGATCGGACTTCCATTGCTCGGAGAGTCGCTGCCAGTCGTGGGATGTCACGGTGCGGTCGGTTGGCAGGGTTGCCAGGGTTTCGCCGATCTCTGACAACGGAATGCCAAGCCGTTGCGCTACTTTGATAACGGCGATTCGACGCAACACGCCCCGATGGAAACGTCGCTGGTTTCCGGCATTGCGCCAGCTGTCGATCAGTCCTTTCTTCTCATAGAAGTGTATGGCTGAGACTGCAACTCCACTGCGTTCAGCAACCTCGCCTACGCTCAGTGCGGTTCTGATTTCTCCGTTTTCTATGCCTGCCATAGCCAACTCCAATCGCTGGATTTGTTGACCTAAAGTTTACTTCAGGTTTTAAGCTGCTGTCGAACCTGACACAACAACGGGAGGAAACGATGAGACAGATCCAGACTGATTTGTGGGAAACGGATGTTGAAAGCCCGTTTCCGGGGCTGACAACCCACGCCTATCTACTGACCCGGGACGACGGCAACGTACTGTTCTACAACACGGGCCATCATCACGAGATTGATAGAATGGCAGAGCTTGGTGGTGTCGCCCATCAACTCCTTAGTCATCAGGACGAATTGGGGGAAACGCTGGTGACGATCCATCAACGCTTTGGTGCCACTCTTGGCGGTCATGTCCGAGAGCGGGAGGTGTTCGCCAAGATCCGCGATCCCGACGTTCTGTTTGATCATCGTGAAACCATACTGAACAACATTGAGGTGATCCCGACGCCAGGGCACACACCCGGAAGCACCTGTTTCCAGGTGTTGTCTCCGAGTGGGAAGCGTTATCTCTTCACCGGCGATACCCTGTTCCTGTCCGAGTCCGGTGAGTGGCAGGCGGGTTACATCAAGGGTGTCAGCGACAGGGAAGAGCTGGCTCGCAGCGTGAGGTTGCTGAGTACCCTAACACCGGACGTGGTTATCTCCAGCGCATATACTGGCACGTCCGGGTTCAGGGAAGAGACTCCGGATGGCTGGGCGGGGGCCATCGAGAACGCGTTGAAACGGCTGGGGTAGACTACTCGTCCACAACCGTTTCAAATCCGCCATAAATGAGGCGTTTCCCATCGAAGGGCATGGGGTTTACATCCGTCTGGATACGGGGGTCTTCCATCACTTTTGGCATGCCCTTGTTCCGAGCCTCGCGTGAGGGCCAGAGTATCCAGGAGAACACCACCGTTTCATCGGGCTTGCACTTCACCGCCATGGGGAACGATGTGACCTCGCCGTCGGGCACATCGTCACCCCAGCATTCCACCAGTTTGAGGGCGCCGTGATCCTTGAACACCACGGCCGCATCGCTGGCGTGTTTGATGTATTGCTCATTGTTGGCGGTGGGGACCGCCGCTACAAATCCGTCGACATACGTCATGTTGAATCTCCTGGTATCAGTCCTTGGGAGGAAGTTCGCGCGCGGGCCTGACTTCAATGCTGCCAAAGCGCGCAGGGGGGATACGGCTCGCGAGTTGCAGAGCCTCGTTCAGGTCGTTGGCCTCCAGCAGGTAGAAGCCCGCCAGTTGTTCCTTGGTTTCGGCAAACGGGCCGTCTGAGATCAGCACCTCGTCGTCCCTGACTCTCACCGTTGTAGCCGTGTCGATGGGCTGCAGAGGTTGGCCTGTTACAAACTTGCCCTGACTGGTGAGCTTCTCCACGCCGGCAATACACTCCTGGTTGAGGTCGTGCCACTCCTGTTCCGTCATGTTGTTGATGATGCTTTCCTGGTAGTACACCAGAGCCACGTACTTCATGTGAATCTCCCTTTTTGCGTGTGGTTATCTGTATGTCGTACGGAAGGTGACTGAATCGACAGCCCGGGAAAATTTTTTATCACGCGCTGTCGAGAGCCGTCAGCCGCCGGCTCAGGTAGCGTTGTTCCGGCCCCTGTTGTGTGAGGGTCAATGCTCTCTGATAAGCCGTTCGGGCGCCTGAGAGATCGCCCGAACGGCGAAAGAGATCGGCGCGTGCGGCGTGATAGAGGTAGTAACTCTGGATGGCTTTGTGGCCGGCCAACTGGTCGAGCAGCTTCAGGCCTGCCTCCGGTGTGTCTCGCATGGCCACTGCCACGGCGTGGTTCAGGGCAATGACCGGGGATGGCTGACGTTGATAGAGAGCCTGATATAGCCTGGCGATACGGGCCCAGTCGGTATCCGAAGCGGTGGCGGCCTTGGCGTGGGCGGCGGCGATGGAAGCCTGGAGGGTATAGGGTGCCGTTGGTGTCAGTTCCAGGGCTCGGGCGAGCCAGGCCAGTCCGGAGCGAATCTGCTCCTGGTCCCAGAGGGCACGGTTCTGGTCCTCCAGGGTTATCAATTCGCCATTCTCATCCTGGCGAGCATGCCGCCGTGAATCGTGCAGTAGCATCAGCGCCAACAGGCCGAAGACTTCTCCATCCGGCAGCAGTTCGGACAGGAGTGTGGCCAGACGGATGGCCTCGCTGGCGAGACTGATATTTACGATGTTGTTGCCTTCGCTAGAGGAATAACCCTCGTTGAAGATCAGGTAGACGACCTTCAGGACGCTCTGCAGGCGCTGAGGGAGCTCCTTTCGTTCCGGAACTTCGTAGGGAATATTCGCTTCACGTATCTTGCGCTTGGCGCGGACAATTCGTTGCGCTGTGGTGGTGGGTTTCTGCAGCAGGGCGCTGGCGACCTGTTCGGTGGTAAGGCTGCATATCTCGCGCAACGTCAGTGCCAGTTGGGCCTCGATGGCAAGGCTCGGGTGGCAACAGGTGAAAATCAGCCGCAGCAGGTCGTCGTCAATGTGGTCGGTGTCTGGCTCTGGGGTGTAGGGCTCGTCCTCGGCGACGCGGGAAAGGTTATCCCGGGCGGTCTGTCGCCGGCGAATGTGGTCAATGCCGCGTCGATGGCCGGTTTTGATCAGCCAGGCCGCAGGATTGTCAGGAATGCCCTGTTCAGGCCACTGTTTCACTGCAGCGGCGAAGGCCTCCTGCATAGACTCCTCGGCCAGGTCAAAGTCGCCAAGCAGGCGAATGAGCGTGGCCTGCACCCGGCGTGACTCGGTTTGGTAAAGCGCGTTGATACGGCTGGCTATGGTCATAGTCGCTACACCTGGTCCCTTGCGGCGATTTTCTGATTGTTTTGATAACAGTAATCATTGTTTTATCGTGTAATCAAGTGAATGCGATGCAACAAATGGAGAGGACTATGACCGCATCAGAAGATCGGCTTCGCGTGTTCTACGATGGCGCCTGTCCAAGCTGTGTGAGGGATCGCAAATTCTATGAACGGCTGGCGGGCAAAACCGGAGACGCTGTCGAGTGGGTCGATATCACCGGCCGTGACGAAGAGTTAAAACAGCTGGGTATTGATCCGGTTGCAGCGCTTCAGGAACTGCATGTTGAAGATAGCCGGGGCAACATTCATCGGGAACTGGATGCCTACATCTTGCTGATGTCACGGGTGTGGGTGCTGAAACCACTGGCATGGCTAATTGGCTTGCCGGTGATTCGCCCGGCACTTGCCAAGCTTTATCATCGTTGGGTTGGTGAGCGGCTGGAGAGAACCGGTCGATTGCCAAAATAACCCCGCGCGAATCGACGAATGTCGTGAAGCAGGCTAGGGTTCAATTAAGACATCCCTGGAAGTGATCGGAGCCTGCCAATGCAAATAGCCTATCGCGCCCGAGATCTGGCCGAAGCCCATATCGTCGCCGGCCTCCTGCAGTCCAGAGGCATCGAGTGTCATGTGGGTGGTCATTACCTGCAAGGCGCGATGGGCGAGATTGGCGCCGCCGGATTTACCAATGTCCATGTCGAGGATGAAGATTACGTCCTGGCTCGTACTCTGGTCGACGAATACGAATCGGCAAATCCCTCGGAGAGCGCTTCTGCCGACGAGGAGGATCGGGTCAACCGTTATGCGACCTGGTTTCTGCTATTCCTGGCTGTTGTGATGGTTGTGCTCTTTGGCGCACTGTGACGGCTAGCCAGAAGCGAGGCACTCTCCGGGGCAAGCGCCCGGAGAGTGCCTCGGAGGTCAGTGGCCGTAAACCCGCATAGAGGTGTTCTGGATTGAAAGGTTATCCAGGCCTACCGAACCGATAGACGTGCCTCCCACCAGCACCTGGCCAATGGACATATCGGCTTCAAAGGTATTGATGTCGATAGCCAGGCTGTCGGTTCCCGCGGCATTGGCATCCTTGTAGATGTCCATATCAACCAATGTGAACAGTGGCAAAAGTGAGGGGTTGTCCGGGTCGTAACCGGCGCCGGTGATGCGCATGTCACGAATCCCCACAGCCATGAAGGGCACATCCAGTTCCAGCTCGTCGATGGCGAACCGTGTGGTCAGGTTCAGTGTGTCCGTGTCGGTATCAACGGTTGCCTGGGCCTGGAGTATAAGGCCTTCGGCCGAGAAGTTGTCCGCCAGCAGCGTGCTCTCGCCGCCGTTGCCCCGCAACTCCCAGGCGCCGGTGCGTACGGCGAAGTCCACGGGCCGTGCGGTTAAGGGGAATACGTTGATAATGGCGTCGCCATCGTCAGCGACATCCAGTTCAATCTTGATGTTGTCGATCAGATCCGTGCTGCTGGTGCCGAAAATGGCATCGCGGCCGGAGGTAAATTCCTCGAACATGTCGATGCGATCCGCACCGCCAATGAAGATGTCGCTGATACCCAGCGTGCCTTCATCGGTGTAGGTGAACTCGTCCATGGTAATCTGGGTTTCGAGCTCAATGGTAACGCCGGCTTGGCCGGTAATCTGGCCCATGTCGGCGTCATGCAGTGGTTTGAGTTCGGCATACCCGCTCAGGGGCAGGCCCGCCATGGCTAACACTAACGCTGATTGCTTCAGGCTTTTCATTATTATCATCCTTCCTGGTGTTGTTATGGTGGTTTGCCGGTGCCCACAAGGGCGGGTACCGGCAAACCGGGAGGCCTCTGGGGGCCTCCCTTACTTTCCTCAGAGGTTCGGGGTCAATGTCAGATCAATGCCATTGTCCGGACCGGCGAGGAACTGGTTGAGAACGTCGGTCAGCGGACCGCAGTTCTGCAGTGGTGGCAGTGTGTAGTTGCCAGTCACATCGCCGCCCTCGGACAGCGAGAAGTTGGTGCCTTCCACCGAAGCCAGCTCGATGTTGACCGGATCTGCCGTGCGGCAGTCCTTGCCACCACCCACCGGAATCTTCAGGCCGAACAGACGTACGGTTACCTTCGGTACTTCCACATACAGCGAGGAATTGGCTGTGAGATTGCCGTTGATCAAAGTGCCGGTTGTGATGTCCGCTTGTTCGAAAGTCACTTTTGCGTTGGCGGTCAGACTCTTGAACAGCAGGGGAATCTTGAACTGACCCTGGGTGGGATCCAGCGCAAGGTCTGCTTCGAACATGCCTGTTGCCAGTTCCAGTTGCGTCGCGATGCTGCCTAAAAGTGGCAGTGAGCTGCCGGAGGCGTTGATGTCGGTCTGTCCTTCCAGGTCCAGGAGCACTTCAAGGACGTCGTCGCTGCCATCGTTGCCCTGACCACTCAGTGCCACAGACACGTCTGGCATTTCCGGATCGTCAGAGGCAATGTTGAGCGTCGCGCTGCGTCCACCGGCGGCAGATGGCATGAAGCTGATTTCAACCGTACAGCTTCCATCCTGTGCAACCGTTGTACAGTCGTTGGTCTGGGTGAAATCGCTGCTGTTGGTACCGGCGATTTCGATGGCGTTGATCATCAGGGATGCGTTGCCTTCGTTGGCAATGGTGACCTGCGCGGTGGCAGTTTCACCCAGCATCACGGAACCAAAGCTGACGTCAGCAGGTGTAACGCTGATTTCCGGCACGGGAGTGAGCACGCTGGCGCCTGTCAGCGGTACATCCACCACAGGGTTCTCGGCGTCGCCGGATTCAATGCTCAGGGTGGCGCTCTGGTCACCTTCGCCGTCGGGAATATAGGTAACGCTCACGTCACAGTTTTCGCCGGCAGCAATGGTGGTACAGCTGTTGGTCTGGGTGAACGCTGCTGCGTCCGCACCGCCAAGGCTGATGTTGTTGATGCCAAGTTCGGCCTGGCCTGTGTTGGAGATGGTAACCACCTCTTCCGCGGTAGTGCCGGCCTGCACGTTGCCGAAGTCGATATTTTCCGGGCTGACCGCGATACGGGGTTCAAATTGCTCGTCGGGAACCACCTGTATGGTCTGCAGGATGTTGTCCTGGCCGGCGTTCTGAACACACTCAGAGGTGAATTCGCCGATGGGTGCAGGCGCGATATCGCCGTTTTCGACCCGGGCGATCATGTCGAGTGTAAGGCCACCGATGCTAATGACCGCCTCACCAACATCATCCTCGGTGAAGGTGATGGCCGGGGAGGTGCCTTGAGCCGGAACGGTGAATTCGCCGGTTTCATCGGGAATGGGCGACTGTGGAATGGTCAGCGGTACCGTCAGGTCAACCTCACGGCTTGGCGTGACAACGATGGTTTCATTGGTCGCTGTGCCTTCAATGGTGGCGGAACCCACCAGCTTGAGGCCCAGCCGCGAATCCTCATTCACCGTCGTCAGCGCATCTACCGTGAACTCCGGTGTGGGTTGCCCTACTGTTGCCTGAGTAGGAACGTCAGCGCTGATCTGCGCTCGAATGGGCTGTTCGCCAATTAGCGGGAACGGGCAAGTGAATTCCAGTTCCAGTGACACCGGTTCGGCAAAGGCATTGCCCGTACCGGTCATAAGCGCCGCGGCTGCTATCGCAGTACCGAGCGTGCGGGCGCTTTTGTTGGGATTCCTGAGTTTCATGAGTTCGTCCTCTAGGGTTTCAATCTTTGTTGTATGGGTATGCAGAAATCACCGATGAGGACTGCTGTATCGGTCTTGCAATGTGTCCCTTTATGACTGCGCGAGGCTTTTATTCCTGCGCAGAGCCATTAGGCCGTCGCCGAGCGGTTCGGGTCATTGCTAAGGCCGGCAAGGTTTTTGTTCAAAGCGGAGAGAGAGCCAGGGAAATTCCAATTTCGTGACGCCCTTCAAATCATGGGCGTCATTCAACGCGGGAGCTATTTGCGGTGGCGGGCCTGCCGGCGAACATCACCGGGTGTTTGGCCTGTCCAGGAACGGTAGGCTTTGGTGAAACCGGCCTGGTCGCTGAACCCCAGCTTCTCCGCAATGGAATCTAGCTGGATGACTGTATCGGTGAGGTACAGCGTGGCAAAGTTCTGGCGTATCTCGTTTCTGAGCGCCCTGAATGAAGTGCCTGCGGTCGACAGATGCTGTCGCAGGGTGCGCGGGCTCATGTCGAGCCGACGGGCAAGATTGTCCATGGTGCAGGGGCGGCCTGGCTGGCTCATGATCATCTCCCGCACCTGCATGACGGTCTCATCGGCCTGTTCGGACGGTTCCCGCTCTCGCGAGCGGGCGTTAGCCAGGATGAATTCCAGGCCGGTGTCGTCGTTGCGAATAGGGCGGCCGGACAACGGCATGGTGACCTGGCTGGCAGGAGCATTGAAGCGAAACTCACAGTCAGTGGCAATGCTGCGCCACTGCTCGGGTTCCAGGGATGAGTTGAAATCGAACTCAAAACAAAAGTGCTTACACACCTGGGATGAAATCCGGTGGATGCTGCCCATGTAGATCTTTGTCAGGCAGGGGCGAAGGTCGCCGAGCCCCCAGGTGTCGAGCAGTTGTATCCTGAAGGTGGACCCGGTTGAACTCAGATCCATATCCATTAGCGGCAGGCCCACGCGCAAGTACTGTACAATCATGCTGATCAGCCGGCGGGGGTTTTCCTGTCCGAGCACGGCAAAGCCAAGTAGTCCGTGGGCCGGGAGGTCCAGTTGCTGGCCAAACTGGAAGGCAGCCCTCTCGTCACCCATCAGCCACTCCGCTTTGCCCAGCAGTTGCCGGACCTGCCCCATGGACAGGCTCGCATCGGGATCATCCAGCATGTCGCTGGAGATGTCGGTATCTCCAAGGATGGCGTGACGCCTAACGCCTTTACGCTCCATAAACCGAATAAACTGCCGGGCGTAGCGCGCCGAGATCAGCGGCACTTCGAGCGCTATCGGGCTGGACGTTTCCACCGTTCGTTCCATGAGAGGTAGCCTTTTTTAACGGGAACTGCCGCGTTCAGCGTACAGTTGTTTACTCTGTCTTGGCCCAGTATAGGCAGGGTTATGCGGGTCGATTTTGTTCACCGGTCACGGTTCTGGTGTGATGGCCGGAAATGACAATGAAACATTCGTTAGATTTTGCAGGAGATCTCCTATTGAACGTTCCCTGTCCGGTGTGTGAAACACCTTCACTGGTGCCGTTCCAGACCATCAAAGACACACCGTATTATCGTTGTGAAACCTGTGAAGCCACAGTCATGGAAGGGTCTTGCTGGCTGGACGAGCGTCGGGAAAGGGAGATCTACAACCTCCACGACAATCATCCGGAAGATGAGGGCTATCGCCGCTTTCTTTCGAAGCTGACCGGCCCGTTACTCGAACAACTGGATGCGGGGGCACGCGGCCTGGATTTTGGCTGTGGCCCCGGCCCGGCGCTGGCCGGGATGCTGCGGGAAGCGGGTATGGATATGGCGCTCTATGATCCCTTCTTCCATCCGGAGACCTCCGTTCTGGAGCACCAATATGATTTCGTAACCTGCACAGAGGTGGTGGAACACCTTCATCGCCCGGCGGATACGTTCCGTCGGCTGGACAAATTGTTGAAACCCGGTGGTTGGCTGGGCGTGATGACCTGCTTTCAGACCGACGACCACCGCTTTGCCAACTGGCATTACAGGCGGGACCCCACCCACATCGTGTTTTACCGTGAGTCTACTTTGGTCTGGCTGGCCAGGGCGTATGGGTGGCGCCTGAATGTCCCGGCCAAAGACGTGGCGCTATTTCAGAAAATTTAGTGAGTCGGGGTAGGGCAGTTCAAAACGGGACACTCGACTGGGCGGGTTCCGTTGCTGTTTCTGTCGACACGGATGTTTCCATCGAAACGTTCAGGGGTGATGGCCTTGGCACAGCTGGCTGCGGTCTTCGATGCCGTGGCACAGCCTTGGGCGGCCAGTGCGTGGGCCAGGTTGTTCCAGCCTGCGGCCAGGTTCGGGAATTTGGCGGTCAGTCTCAGGAAATGTTGCGTGGCCAGATCCGCATGGCCCAGTTGCCAGGCAATATTACCCTGTCCCATGATGGCAGCCGGTTGGTCTGGCCAGGCCTGTTCGGCTGTTCGATAGGCTTCAGTGGCAGCAATGGTCCTGCCGGTGGTTTCCAGGTCGTTGGCGGATGTCAGATAGCGCAGGGGTTGCGCCGTCGCAGGTAATTGGTCGGGCGGCAGAATGACCGTGGCCCAATTGTCTGCACGGTCCCACGTGGCCATGAACACTTCCAGTGCCTGCTCGTGCTGCTCCTGGGTGCCCGTGTGAAGGATTATGGTACGGTCGCTGGCGTCGTAACCGATCACCACGGCGAAATGCCATTGTGGCCACCAGTCGAATCGCAAATTCTGCATCACCAGCACCGGGTGGCCAGACGTTATCTCCTCCAGCAGGCTTTTGAGTGAACCGTCCAGCGGGTAGACCACTAAGCCATGGGATCGGGCGGCGGACACCATTTCAACTTTCAGGCTGCCCTGGCGTGCAGGCAGGTACACCAGCTCCTTAAGCACGGCGGGATTGGTGTTCAGGCCCTGGCTGTTGAGCATCATGGCCAGGGACGCCGGGCCGCACTGGTAGAGTTCCTGAGCGTGGAAAGGTACGTGGTCCAGCACTTTCCGCTGGTCAACACCGGCCGTGTTCTGGGCGGTGGTGTCGGGCCATTGGGGACGGCTGGCGCAGCCCACTAGAATCGTTGCCAGTAGTAGACTGACAACGACTCGTAGCAGGTGCAGTTGGGTGGGATTGATCACGGAGCTGTTGCGCTACCGGATACAGTTGATGAACGGGAAGATGTTGGTGGCGCACAGCATGTCGGTGATGATGAACACCAGCAGGAACAAAACAATGATCCCGACAACGCCCTCGCCAACCGGAGCCTCGGCCAACTGTTGTTCAAAAGACGACAGTTCCTCTGGTGTCAGGTTCTGGATGCGCTGCTCAACCTGCTCCTGACTAACGCCCATCTCTGCCAGTTTTTCCTTTACGTCATCCCGCTCAAGCATATTGAGCAGCGACTGGCGGTCCAGATCGGTGCGTTGCTCGGTCAGCAGCTCATCGGTTCCAACCATGCCCGCTGAGGCTGACGATGCCCAAACGGAGCCGAAAGCCATCATGATGGCCATGACAAACGATACGTATCGCAGATGGTTTCTCAGGGTTTGCATTGCACTCTCCTGTTATTTTTCATTCAAGAAGCGGTCTTTCCGGTTGCTGCCTGCGATATAGCTGATCGCTAAATCCGACATTCAAGCTGACCTAATAGTAGCACGCGTTTTCTGCGTTCCAGGTTCCTCCGGATGAAGGACGCTTAAAACGTGGACAGTCCCGTTGCCTCCATCAATCTGTATTGCCAATACCGTATCCTGGACTCATCGGCCCAGGCATTGTAAGGCAGGCTCATCACCGGTGTTTCACCCGGCCCGTGGTTCCATTGCTCATCGAAGAAGCCGGCCGCTTTGCGAGCGATCTCTGAGTGCACGTTGGAGCGCACGAGCACGCTGGTTTCAAGGTTCAGGTCGTCGAGGTTGCGGCGGGTGAAATTGGCCGAGCCGAGCAGCAGTTGAGCGTTGCCGTGGGTGTCGCGCCTGATCAGTAATTTACTGTGGCACTGTTCACCTTCGGTATTGCACCAACGTACGGTAATGCCGGCGCCATTAAGCTCCATGGCCGCCTGTCGGTTGGGTATGCCACTTTTAGCCATACCAAAGGCATCGTTGTTGGCGTCCAGCAGTACCCGCACTTCGATACCGCGTTTGTGGGCTTCTTTCAGTTCTTCCAGCAACGTTCGGTGTGACAGGTAGAACATGGCCAGGTCCAGCCTGTCTCCTGCATTTGCGGTGCCAATGATGTCCCTGGCCGTGGCCCGTATGGCCGACTCTGTTAAGACCTGGATGGTATCGACCGAATCAATGCCGGCCGCGGCTTGTGGCAGGCTGCTGATCATTTCATCCACCACCTCGGTGTCTGCACCGGACATGGCCAGAACGGCACGCTCGCTGCGCAGCAGATCGGCCACGGCTGGCCCTCCGAATCGCAGGCCGATGTTGCTGTGCCTGCTACTGCCATCGTGGGGGTTGGCCGAGGTCACCAGGGCGTGGAAGCCCTCTGCGTTGTCGGTGATCAGTACTTTGCGGTGGTTGGCCTTGAAGTTGGGGAGTGCCAGGTAACTGCGCAGGGTGACCGGCTGCTCGCCGAGCGCGTTCGGTAGCCAGCCACCGGTTGCTGAATTGCCCATCCACTGACAACAGAAGCGCCACAGGCCGGACCAGGTCGGATTGCTGTCACGAAGGCGCTCCAACCTGGTTTCTATTACCGGAATGCCTGCCTGCCTTAGTTGCTGGAAATAAGGTGAGACCGTGCCGCCGTATACGGTGTTTATAGGGTCGGAAATAACGACAACACGCAAATCCGGATTCGCCTCCCGTTGCTTGAACAGTGCTTCGGTCAGCTCCCGAGCCAATGGCCGCTGACGGCTGCCCTCCTCACGGGTGCCATTGAAGAGGAACATGTCCACCAGGACGAAACGGCGGGCGGCCGAAATCATATTGAGGGCCTCATCGAAAATTTCGTGGTCCAGCCGTGGCTCTTCGTTGCCGAAATGCAGGGTCCTGTCGGTGAGCAGTCTGGCGTTCGTCAGAGGCTGCTCCGCGCCATGGAAACCGATACCGGGGGGCAAGGGCTTCAACGTGTGGTACAAGCCGGTAGTTGTGATGGTCAGAATAATTAGACCAATCAGTAACTTCACTGTCATTTTCATGCTTCCTGGCGGAAAAGATACAAAGACGAAACTATACTGCACAGGAACCCGTGCCGTCCTTACACCCATGTCATCCTGGATTAATAATGGCCGCGACGTGATCATGGTCCCAGGTAAACAAACACTTACAAAAAACGTCCGTCTTGAGCTATCGCTGCTGGCGTTCACTTTCTAAACTTGTTGGATCAATCATTTACGATAACGATTCCTGTGAATTCACTGGCTTTAATTGGTTCCCGTCTGTTCAGTCTGCGCCTGCTTATTGTTGTGCTGGCGCTGGTGTGTGTGTTTGTGGGTGACGCGTTGCCACTGTTGGGCTGGTTGGATCGGGTACTGTTCAGCGCGCTCGGCAACCCTGCGGGCATTGGCGATGCTGTTCGGGTTGTGGATATGACACCGGACGCATTCGCAACGGCGCTGCAGGCCCGGGGGCTTGTCGAGCCAGTGTGGTCAGCGCTGGCGATTCGCGCCGGATTGATGGCGTCGACGCTCATTCTGGTGCTCGCAGTTCCCAAAATGGGCGGCGCGGTCGCCCTGCCGGTGTTGTTGCTGATTGCCGGGGCGCTGGTGGTTCTGCAAGCAGCGTTCATGTTCTATCAGAGCGCCTGGCTGCCATTGGGTGAAGTGGTCACCCTGCTGATGGTCGGTTATGTCATTATGTTGTTCTGGCTGCAGCCGAAACGGGATATTATCGCGTTGTCGGAGAACGTCCGTGCAGCCCGCACCCGCCTTGGCCGCCTGTTGCTGCAACAGGGGCATTCCGATGAGGCGCTGGAAGTGCTGGCCGAATGCCCACCCACCGAAGAAACCCTGGCCCTGCAATACGATATTGCCATTCAGCAGGAGCGAAAACGTCAGTATGACAAAGCCTCTGCCACCTACCAGCAGATTCTTCAGCAGAAGCGAAAGTACCGGGACGCGGAAAAACGCCTGGCGGCACTCGGGAGCCTGACCACCGAGGCAACCGTTATTTCTCCCGGTGGTTTTGACAATACGCGAACCCTGGTCATGCCTGAGCAAAGCGTCAGCCGGCCCACCCTGGGCCGCTACGAGATCGAGCGTGAGATAGGGCGGGGCGCCATGGGTGTGGTCTATCTCGGCAAGGACCCCAAGATAGCCCGTACCGTGGCCATCAAGACGCTCAGTTACCAGACCTTTGAGGACAGCGAACTTCGGGACCTGAAATCACGCTTCTTTCGGGAAGCGGAGGCGGCGGGCCGCCTCAGCCACCCGGCGATTGTCACCGTGTACGACGTCGGGGAGGAAGCCGACCTTGCGTTTATCGCCATGGATTATGCCAAGGGCCGGCCGCTCAGTGAATTTGGCAAGCCGGGCCGATTGCTGCCATTGGCAACGGCGTTGGACATCGTCGCCCGGGTGGCGGATGCCCTTGATTACGCGCATCGCCAGAAAATCATCCATCGCGATATCAAACCGGGTAACATCATCTTCAATCCGGACAACGGTGAGATAAAAATTACCGATTTCGGCATTGCCAAGATCTCGGACGACTCCCGGACTCGCACCGGCAGTGTCATGGGCAGTCCACTGTATATGTCTCCGGAGCAGCTAAAGGGCCAGAAAGTCACCGGCGCCACCGACACCTACAGTCTGGGTATCACTCTGTACAAACTGGTCTGTGGGGAGACACCTTATCAAGGTGACACTCTCGCCAACTTGACCTACCAGATTCTGAACAAGCGCCCACGGAGTGTCCGCGAGTTCAACCCGGAACTTCCCAACGGTGTTGTCCGTCTGATTAATAAAGCCATACAACGGGAGCCTGACAAGCGCTTCCTGAGTGCCGCCACCATGGCAGAAGCGTTGCGAAGGCAGGCGAGCCGTGAGACAAGGGAGGAAGCATCGTGATGAACCCCCTGGTGGCTGGCATAACGGATGTCGGGGCGTTGCGAAAAACCAATCAGGACGCGATTGACTGGCGGGTCAGTGAGGATAACCGGCAGGTGCTGCTGGTAGTTGCCGATGGAATGGGCGGTTACCACGGCGGGGAAGTGGCCAGTCGCATAGCCGTGGATACGGTGATGGAGGTGCTGGTGCCCTGGTTGTCGCCGGATGAGGGTGTGCCGGAGGAGCCGGACGATGCCATCCAGTTTGCGATCAACCTGGCCAGCGAGCGAATTGCCGGTCGGAGGGCTACCGATGCGGACCTGGCCAAAATGGGGACCACGCTGGTTGTGGCCTGGGTGATTGACGGTGAGGCTCACATTGCTCACCTGGGAGATTCCCGCTGCTATCTCGTTCAAGGGAGCGAGCTGGTATGCCAGACTCGGGACGACACCGTGGTACAGAATATGCTGGACGATGGCAGCATCCGCCCTGATGACGTGCCCCATGTGCCTTTCCGTAATGTGCTCACGCGCGCGCTTGGCGCCTCATCGGCCATTGCCAGCTTCCGCCGCGTACGGTTGGCGGCTGGAGATTCCCTGTTGCTATGTTCCGATGGCCTTACGGGCGCTTTGCCGGAGGATCAATGGCAGTCGCTGATGTCTGTGTGTGAAACACCCGACGATAAGGTTCGGGCGCTGGTGGATGCGAGCCTTGATAACGAGGCGGCCGACAACGTGTCCGTTGTACTGTTGATTCTTAATTAATGGAGGAGGCCTGTATGGCGTCACTTTCCCAACTGGTGGACAATGTTGTGGTGACCACCTTTGAGCTGGATCAGGCGGAAATTCATGTCGGCAGGCGTGGCGATAACGATATCCGCATCGACGAGATTTCTGTCAGCGGCCATCACGCATTGATCGAGGCGGTGCCCAATGCCTACCTGGAAGGCACGGTAGACTACTACATCACCGACCAGAATAGCACCAACGGCACGTTTGTGAACGAACTCCGGATTGATCGACGCCAGCGCCTGAACAGTAACGACCTGGTTCGCATTGGCTGGAACGAATTCCGCTTCATTGACGAAGAGGAAAATGCGCTGGAGAAAACCGCCTACATACTGGATTAGTGGTCCATTGGCAGGCCGTCGAGCACCAGTCGGGAGAACCGACCGAGCAGGGACGTGGCGTTGGGCGCGTCGATCACGTTCTCAATCAGTGCCTTGGCATCCAGCCCTTCCTTTTCCAGATCGGGTGCCTGCACCTTGAGGTAGGCGCGCATCACCTCTGCTGAGAATTCCGGGTGGAACTGTATACCCCAGGCGCAGCGGCCCACACGAAAGGCCTGATGCGGTTCGAACTCGTTTCGGCCCAGAAGAACGGCATTTTCCGGCAACCGGAGTACGGACTGCCGGTGCGTTAATTGCGCCGGGAATGTTTGGGGTAACCCCTTGAATAAAGGGTCATCCATCGCAGCGTCCAGCAACTCTACCTGATGGGTGCCGGTTTCCCGGCCGCGTGGATTATAGCCAGCTTCGCCACCCAGCGCGTGGGCCAGCAACTGATGCCCGTAGCATACGCCAAGAACCGGTATTTCGTTGTTTACCGCTTCAGCTAGCCAGGTGCCTGCCTGTTCGCTCCAGGCGGCGCGATCACTCACCATGGCTGGTGAGCCGGTTACCACAATGCCGTCCCAGTCCCCGGGCTTGCCGGGAAGATCATCAACGGTGACATCCACCACCCGGAGATCGAGCTCCGGCGACAGTCTGGCAAGGAACCAGCTGTCGAAATCCCCGAATGCATCGAAAAGAGATGGGTAGGTAGTGCCTGTTTTGAGTATGACGACCCTGGCCAAGGTGATGCTCCCGTCAGTCTGCAATGACCGCGTTGTGGTAGACGTTCTGGACGTCGTCGAGGTCGTTCAGCATGTCCATGAATTTCTCGAACAGCTCAATGTCGTCGCCTTCGACAGTGGTGGTGGTCTGGGGCAGGAACTGGATCTCGTCCGCTTCAAACTCCAGGCCTTCAAATGCTTCCTGCAGTGCCTGTCGTGCCTTGGCGTATTCGGTGTGGGGTGCGAACACGGTAATCATGCCGTCTTCGTGTTCAATGTCGGTGACATCCACATCCGCCGTCATTAGCGCTTCCAGGGCCGCTTCCTCGTCGTCGCCCTTGAAACCGAGAATAGCGCAGTGATCGAACATGTGGCTGACGCTGCCCTGGGTGCCGATCTTGCATTTGGTCTTGGTGAACGCCAGGCGCACATCTCCGAAGGTGCGGTTGGGATTGTCGGTCAGGCAATCCACGATGGCCATGCAGTTGCCGGGGCCGAAACCTTCATAGCGGGCAGGGGAAAAGTCCTCACCGGCACCGCCGCGTGCTTTTTCCAGGGCCTTCTCAATCACGTGCGCAGGCACCTGATCTTTCTTGGCGCGGTCAATCAGGCCTCGCAGGCTGAGATTGGCGTCCGGGTCCGGGCCGCCGGACTTGGCGCATACATAAATTTCACGGCCGTACTTGCTGTAGACCTTGGTTTTGGCGGCGGCCGTTTTGGCCATGGAGTCTTTGCGATTCTGATAGGCTCTGCCCATTACGCTGCCTCAATGTCGTTTTCAAAGGTGCGGATTTTACTCGACTAGACTGGCTGGCGACAGCCTTATTTGTCGAGGCCGCCGATGACAACTCCATGATCAAAAAACGCCGTGTTTTAAGTGCTTTCAGGCCAACTTGGGGACCCTGCGGATGCCTTTGCGGATGCCCTGATCGAGGGCGGAACTGACCAGTTTGCCAGTAAAGGGCACGATGTCGTCAAAGGAAATGGTGTACTGGACACGAGTCCTGCCGTTGTCGGCATCGTCGAAACGGATGCGGCCGAGATGGTTGCGGATGGGGCTCATGCTGGAAATTGTGTACTCAATGAGCATACCCGGTTCGAAGGTAATGATGGTTTCTTCAAGGCCGATGGGACCGATGCCGATCTTACGGATGGACCCAAGGCCGTTGGGGTCGGCCTGATCGCTGTCTCGAATGCGCTTCACCGGTGCTCCCAATAACTTCCCGAAGCGCTCATGATCCGCAAACAGCGCAAACACACGATTGCGCGGCACATCAAATGTTTCATCAATTTCAATCTTGTAGTTCGCCATGTATGAACTCTTCAGAGACGATTTTCAATAGGGTATCCGGTTAAGTGTTACAACAAAAGTGACGTGGTGGCAATGACCGACCGATGACCCAAAAGGGCTGAATGGAAGGTGGGGGACAGGTACACTGAGCCTCGTGGTGCATTCGACGCTACACTTTCTATACAGCCCGATAAGGTGCACGGACCTGCATGAACAACGACAATGAACAACCCGCACGCTCAGATCTCGCGACACCACTGAATGGCCTCTTTGGCCTCGGGATACTCTATACCCTTTACGTTGCCCATCAGATAATCCTGCCAATTGTCCTGGCGGTCCTGACCAGCCTGTTGCTATTTCCCCTCGTCAAAAAAGCCTACGACAAAATCGGGATCCCAAGGGTGCTCAGCTCATTGGTATTGATGGTCGTGATGATCGCAAGTCTGGCGGGCATTGGGGCTGCCGTTGCTACTCCGGCCCTGGAGTGGGCACAGGAGGCGCCACAGGGAATCTCCCGACTGCTCATGGGTGAGAGCGGCATAAAAAGCCAGATCGAAAAGGTCAACGAATCGGCAAAGAAAGTGGAAGAGTCCATGGACGAACTGTCCAAAGACGAGAAAACCACAACCAACACCGTCGTCCTGAAGACGGACTCGTGGCGCAACCAGCTATTGAACAAGGCCCGTAACGGTGCCGCCGGCCTCGCGCTGGCGCTGGCCCTGACCTATTTCCTGCTGGTGGGCGGTGACCGCATCATCCTCAACTTCGTGCGACAGCTCCCGAAACGACAGCGCCGCAATGTGCTCCAGATTGCCCGCGATTCCCAGCAACAAATCGCCCAGTACCTGGCGGTACTCAGTCTCAGCAACCTGCTGGTTGGCATCACCACCGGGCTCATCTGCTGGGCTGTCGGCCTGCCGGATCCGGCCGTCTGGGGCCTTGTTGCCGGTCTGGCCAGATTCATCCCCTACCTGGGCGTCATCCTGACCATCATCCTGCTGGCAGTTGTGTCTGCGACCAGCCTCGACACACTCTGGATGATGGCCATCGCCCCGCTCGGCTACCTGGCCCTTACCTCCACCGTCGGTTTTTTCATCGAACCCTGGATCCACGGTTTCCGTATGGCCATCAACCCCGTAGTCATCTTCGTGTCCATCTTCTTCTGGGGGTGGTTGTGGGGCCCGGTTGGTGTGCTGCTGGCCGTCCCCCTGATGACCATCATCCAGGTGGTTCTCAAACAGATCCCGAAACTGCGGCCGATTTACAAGGTTATTGCGCGGTAAAAGCTGCTGGGGGCCCTGACACTGCTTTGAATCTGGCCTATCCTGACCTGATATCCAGCAAAACAGGAGCAGAACGCCCATGATCCCGACGACCATGAAAGCCATGCTGCTCACCGGCCACGGTGGCATCGAAAAACTGGAATACACCGAAGACGTACCTGTTCCCACTCCTGGTGAGGGAGACGTGCTCGTCCAGGTCACCGCCACCGCCAAGAACAACACCGACCGCAAAGCGCGGGAGGGCCTATACCCCACCAAGGATAAGGGCGACGTAACCTCCTTCCAGATGGGTGGCTCACCCACGCTGACGTTCCCCAGAGTTCAAGGTGCGGACGTTGTTGGGCGTGTTGTCGCCGTGGGGCAGGGTGTGGACGAAACACGGGTCGGCCAACGGGGCCTGTTGGACTTCAACCTCTACGCCGACGACCGCCGGGATATCAACCTGACCCCGGACTACTACGGCCACGGCGCCGATGGTGGGTTCGCGGAATATATCGCCGTGCCTTCCGACCAGTTCCACCATGTCGAGAATGCCGATTTGGCCGATGCCGAACTTGCCGCCATGGGCATGTGCTCCTACCAGACCGCCTTGCACATGCTCACATCCGCACGGGTAAAAGCAGGCGAGCACATCCTTGTAACCGGTGCCAGCGGTGGCGTTGGCACCGCCCTTATCCAGCTTTGCCGCATCATGGGGGCGATTCCCTATGCGCTGAGCCAACGTGATAAGGCCGATGCATTGCTCAAACTGGGCGCCGAAGCCGTGCTGGACCGTTCCGACATGGATAACTTCACGGACAAGGTGCGGTCTGTCACTGGTGGTCGGCCGATTGATGCCGTGATGGACCTGGCCGGTGGCGAGATGACTGACCAGTTTATCGATACCATGATCTTCGACATGAACGGCCGCAATGATTACCCAAGGCTCAGCATCGCCGGCGCCAGTGCCGGGAATGTCAGCGAAATCATGTGGACACGGATCTACCTGTATCAGGTGCAGGTGTTCGGCGTGTCACATGGTACCCGTGAAGAAGCGGAACAACTGGTTGCCTGGATTCGCAGCGGTCAGTTGAAGCCGGTACTTCACGCTGCTTTCAGGTTGTCTGAACTGCACGAAGCTGAACGCTATTTCGTCAATCGCAACAGCAACTACCTGGGCAAAATCGTGATCGTTCCTGATGCCCAATGGGCCGAGCATGGCGCCCCGTATGCCCTGGAGAAGCCCTGATGCATCCTGAACTCAAACTGCAACTGATGGACACCCACGCCGGCGGTGATGTAAGCCGAATCGTAACTGGCGGCATCTGCCCACTTCCGGGGGACACCGTGCGCGCCCAGATGGAGTACCTGCGGGACAAGGCGGATGGCCTGCGCACCCTGCTGCTGGAAGAGCCCTACGGCATCCCCGAAATGTCCGTGGACTTGCTGGTGCCGCCCACAAATCCCGAGGCGGTCGCCGGTTACATCATCATGGAAGTGATGGGATATCCGATCTACTCCGGTTCCAACACCATCTGTACCGCCACAGCGGTGCTGGAGAGTGGCATCGTCGCCAAGCGGGAAGGGTGGCAGAGTTTCGCCCTGGAAGCGCCAGCGGGCCTGGTCCACATCGACGCTCTTGTCCGGGACGGAGTTGTGGAAGCCATTACCTGTGGCGGGCTACCCAGTTACATTGACACCTACCAAGCCAGTATCCACGTGCCCTCGATCGGTGACGTATCCTACAGCGTGGCCTACAGCGGTGGTTTCTACGCCCTGGTGGACGCGACAAGCCTGGGATTTTCCCTGACCCTGGACGAAGAACGCAAACTCAGCGAATGCGCCTATCAGATCGTGGAGGCCATCCAGGCAGAGCGCGGCTTCTCCCACTACACGCTGGGTGATGTCGGACCCTTGCCCTTCCTCCATTTCATGGGGCCGGTTGAACAATTGTCTGATCATTCGTATCGCTCCCGGTCGGCCACTTATGTCCATCCGGGTGTCATCTGCCGCAGCACCACCGGCACGGGTACTTCCGCCCGGCTTGCGTTAATGAACTACGAGGGCAAAATCAGCCCGGGTGACCGCCTGGAAACCGTCTCCCTCCGTGAAACCGGGTTTATCGGAGAGTTCACCGGCGTGCGCCAGGAAGGGGAACACCAAGTGGTCGAGAATACCATCACCGGCAAGAGCTACGTGCTGAACCGGGCCGATATCATCGTTAATTGCGATGACCCGATGGTGGACTGTGGGGGCCTTACTCACATCCTTACCAGCGCACGCTCGGACGAAAACCAGCCGGGTTGATGTCGGAACCTGGCACAAACACTGCTTTGGTTGTGATGCGGGCCCGTGATTGGTAAGCATCCGACAGAGTGAGCACCCAAAAGCGCACCAGAAAGGTGCGACAAGCCCCAGTTTGGGGACATCCACCGTGGTGACATGGTGTTTTGTGGAATTGGCGTCAAAGTGATCAAACCTAAGCGTGGCCCCTACGATCTGCCTGATTAGCGGCGGGCAATGCCCAACAGAAAAGGTGTCACAAGTGGAAATGATCATGATGAGCAAAGAATTGATGACTGCAAAAATCCTGGAAGCTAAAGCGACCAAGGGCGTCTCCTGGGAAGCTCTTTCCGAAGCCATCGGCCTGTCACCAGTATTTACAACCTCCGGCTGCCTGGGCATGAACAGCATGACCGAGGACAAAGCGCTTGCGGTGTGCGAAACCCTTGGTCTTGATATGGTGGTGGCCGAAGCCCTGCAGGTTTGCCCGAAAAAGGCCTGGGACGGTGCTGTTCCCCAGGACCCTCTGATCTACCGTCTCTATGAGGTGGTCGGTGTGTATGGCGACACCCTGAAAGAACTCATCCACGAAAAATTCGGCGATGGCATCATGAGCGCCATCGACTTCACCATGCACGTGGACAAGGAGGAGAACCCCAAGGGTGACCGGGTTGTGGTTACCATGAACGGTAAGTTTCTGCCTTATAAGGCTTGGTGATCGGTTTTTGTTTCTGAGTTGCCTTCTCTTTCGTAGCCCGAGGGTTTTGCGGGCGGATACGGGGGGGGCTAACCGACAGCTCCAGGTCGACCTTTCCAGTCGCTTTTCTTTTTTTCGCGAACACGCCGTGGTTGGCTCGGCGCGGGGTGGTATCTGGATTTTTCGCCAGAAAAAGATGTCTGAGCGAAGCGAGTTCTTTTTCAAGAGAAATACAGATGCCACCCCGCAAGCCCGCTCGCAAAACCCTCAGGCTACGAAAGAGAAGGTAACTCCCAAAGCCTCAGGCAGTCTGAACCCGAACCCCCGAAACCTGACCAAGAGCAACCTCTGCGACCGTATGCAACTTCTCCAGTTGCGACTGGAGCATGGCAATCGGCCGGGTTCCCTCCAGGGTCAGGGTGATATCGAGATGCTCCCCGGCGGATTCCACCGCCATTGTGGCAATCCGGAAACCGCGAATACGGACCACCTGGCAAAGGCGCTCCAGGGCGGCCGCTTCCTGTGACATGCGGCAGTTGATTTTATAGCTCGGTGTTGAGGGCTCGCTTTGCGGTTTCATGCAACGTTTTCCTTGTTGTTGGTGCGTCGGGTTTCGTCGATCATTTCGCGGTTGCTGGCGCCGGGTTTGACGATGGGCCAGACGTTCTCCTCACGGCTGATGGCCACGTGCAAAAGCATCGGGCCGTTGTAGGCCAGAATGGTTTCGATGCCGCGGCGGATCTGGTCGGTACGGTTGATATGCAACGCCGGGATCTCAAAGGCGCGGGCCATGGCGACGAAGTCCGGGTTGTCATCCAGATTGATCTGGCTTTCCCGGTTGTCGTAGAACAACTCCTGCTGCTGGCGGACCATGCCCAGGCATTGGTTGTCCATGACGATCAGTTTTACCGGCAGGTTATAGCGGCGGATGGTGGCCAGTTCCTGAGCGTTCATCATGAACGATCCGTCGCCCGTCACGTTGATCACCGTGCTGTTGCGGTCTGCAAACTGGGCGCCGATGGCGGCGGGCAGGCCGAAGCCCATGGTGCCCAGGCCGCCACTGGTGAGGTGGTGGCGAGGGTGGTCAAACTCGTAGTGCTGGGCTACCCACATCTGGTGCTGGCCAACGTCGCAGGCGATGACGGTATCGTCCCGGGCAATTCGGGAGAGCTGGCGAACAAAGGCCGGGCCGGTGATCGGGGCCAGAGGTTCTTCGTTGTCAGCGGCGTGGAAGCCGCCGGTGGTATGCCAGGTTCGGCACTGTTTTTGCCAATCGTCTATGACCAGCGGCTTATCCTGCAAGGCATTGGTCAGAGCTTCGAGAATGTCATTCAGATCCCCGCGAATAGCCAGTTCGGTTGGGCGCAGTTTGTTGATCTCGGCGGCGTCGGCATCAATGTGGATCATCTTCGCGTTGGGGGCGAAGCCATTCAGGTTGCCGGTGGCGCGATCGTCCAGGCGGGCACCGATAACCAGCAGCAGGTCGCATTCATCCACTGCTTTATTGGCCGCCCGGGAACCATGCATGCCCAGCATGCCCAGGTTGTAAGGGTTATGTTTGCCGGGGTTGCCGATACCTTTGAGTGTTACCACCGCTGGCAGGGCGGCGGATTCAGCAAACGTGCGAAAGCGGTCTTCAGCATGGGCCAGGCTGATGCCGCCGCCGCTGTAAAGGATGGGTTTGCGGGCCGCCCGCAGCATGGTGAGTGCTTCGGCCAGATCCGGGAAGCTGGTCTCCGGTGGCTGGGACCGGGGCAAGGGGGTATCGCTGACGTCCGTCAGCAACAGATCCTTGGGAATATCAATCCACACCGGTCCCGGCCGCCCACTTTGGGCCAGATCCATGGCTTCTTCCATGATAGCGGGCAGGGCGTTGGCATCGTCAATCAGGTAACTGTGTTTGACGATGCCCAGCGTCATACCTAATACGTCGGTTTCCTGGAAGGCGTCGGTACCGATCAGGCCGGAAGGCACCTGGCCGGTGATGACCAGCATCGGAATGGAATCCCGGTGGGCATTGGCAACGCCTGTGATCAGGTTGGTGGCGCCGGGGCCGGAGGTGGCAATACAGACGCCCAGCTTGCCGCTTGCACGTGCGTAGCCGTCGGCGGCAAGGGCGCAAGCCTGCTCGTGGCGGCACAGAACGTGCTCCACGCCCACATCGTCCACCAGAGCATCGTATAGCGGCATGATGCAGCCGCCTGGATACCCGAAAACCGTGCCGATGTTGTGACGGTGGAACGCGTCAAGAATGTGCTGTGCGCCGTTCATGGTCGTTTTCCCTTTTTCCTGGTGCAAAAAAAAGCCCCCGGGACCTTTCGGTGCCGGGGGCTTTCGTGTGTTTGTCGAGTCTGTTTCTATCTCACTCGCTTGTCCACGCAGAAGCCCCCGGACGGTACCACGACCACCAGGACTAGCTTCACAAGGACAACCACTGCGTTGAGATTCATAAAATCAGTATCTGCTCTGAATCTGTGAGAAATTTATGTGTAGAATCTACCCCACGAAAACAACCGGATGCAACCGTTTTCTGACAGTTTTTAAAACGCGTGCCTGGACTGTAAACCGACATCACCCGAATTTAACTGCGAGCGATCAATGACCAAAGCAAAACTGGGATCCATCGGACTGTCCTTTCTGGTACTGGCTTTATTGGTGGTATGGATGGCGACCGGTGACGTCAAGGAAGCACGGGATGAGGCGCCAGAGGATACACCTGAGGAGGCGGTCAGCGTGCCTTCCGTTCAGGTCGATGTGCTGAGGGAAAGGCTTTACGAGCCTGGTTTAATACTGCAGGGGCAGTTGGAACCCTGGCGAACCGTGTCAGTTGGCGCGCGGGTAGCCGGCACGGTAGAAGAGTTGATGGTGGAACAGGGCGCACAGATTGAGGCGGGAGATGTCCTGCTTCGACTCTCCGAGGATGGGCGACGTACATCGGTAGAACAATGGCAGTCCCGCATTCGCAAACTGGAGGCCGATCTGTCGGCTTCCCAGAAGCTCCGCTCTCGGAATCTCACGTCCGAATCGGAAGTATTGACCCTGCAAAGTGAACTGTCCGCGGCCAGGGCGGAACTCGCGCAGGCACGCCTTGCGGTTGACAATCTGGAGCCACGCGCGCCTTTTGATGGAACGGTGAATCGCCGGGATGTTGATCTTGGGGATCTCGTTCAGGTCGGGTCGCCACTGTTGGAGCTGGTGCGCGTTGATCGGCTGAAAGCGACGGGGCAAATTCCGCAGCAGTCAGTGGGCGCTGTCGAAGAGGGGCAGGCGGTGACCATTCGCACGTTGGATGGCGACAGCCTGGAAGGCGTGGTGAATTTCGTGGCCAGTGCCGCAGACCCGGATACCCGCAGTTTCCCGGTGGAAGTGTCCATAGACAACCCGGAACGTAAGCGGGTTGCCGGCGGCAGTGCCACGTTACGCATTGCCTTGCCGGAAGTGGAGGCGATGTTCATTTCGCCGGCCTATCTCAGTCTTGGGGACGATGGCCGGCCCGGTGTTCGCTATGTGGGCGACAATAACGAAGTGGTGTTTACCACAGTCAAACTCCTGAACGTCACCACGGACGGTGCCTGGGTCACTGGCTTGCCGGACGAGATCCGGCTGATTACCCGGGGAGCGGGTTTTGTATCCATTGGGCAGCAGGTGCGCCCGGTCGATCGTGATTCGGACCGGGGCTGATTGTCATGCGAACCTTGATTTTCGCCGCTCTCGACCGTAGCCGGACCACACTGCTTACCCTGGTTTTTTTGATTCTGGGCGGCATTGCGGCGTTTCAGACCATCCCCAAAGAAGCGAACCCGGACATCACCATTCCCATGATCTATGTGTCAATGACACTGGAGGGAATCAGCCCGGAAGACGGCGAGCGCCTGCTTATCAGGCCTATGGAGCAGGAGTTGCGTTCCCTCGAGGGCGTCAAGGAAATGCGTGGTACGGCATCGGAGGGCCATGCCTCTGTGATGCTGGAGTTTGACGCCGGGTTTGACCCGGACATCGCGCTCCAGGATGTGAGGGAAAAGGTCGATACCGCCCGCAGCAAGCTGCCCCAGGAAGCTGATGAGCCGAGGGTGAATGAAATTAACGTGGCTCTGTTTCCGGTGATGTCTGTTGGCCTCTCAGGACCTCTTTCCGAACGCGAACTGGTCACCATTGCCCGGCGCTTTCAGGATGCCATCGAAGGCATCCCGGAAGTGCTGGAAGTGGACATTGGCGGTGACCGGGAAGACCTGCTCGAAATCGTGGTTGATCCGCAGGTACTTGAAAGCTATGGCGTCGATTTTGATCAGTTGGCGACGTTGGTCACTCGCAACAATCAACTGGTTGCTGCCGGAAGCCTGGATACCGGTGCTGGCCGCATGACCATGAAGGTTCCGGGCGTTATTGAATCTGTGGAAGATGTCATGGCCATGCCGGTCAAGGTAGGCGGCGACACCGTTGTCACCTTTGGCGACGTGGCTATGCTTCAGCGAACCTTCAAAGACCCGCGAGGGTTCGCCAGGATCAACGGTGAGCCGGCGCTGGTGCTGGAAGTATCCAAGAGGACCGGTGCCAACATCATCGAAACGGTGGAAAAGGTGAAAGCGCTGATTGAAAGTGCTGGGCCGCAACTGCCCGATGAGCTGGAAGTTCGTTACATCATGGACCAGTCAGGTGAAGTACGGGACATCCTTAGCGATCTGCTTAACAATGTGTTGACCGCCATCGTGCTGGTGATTGTCCTGATCATTGCCGCCATGGGTCCTCGTTCTGCCGTTTTGGTGGGACTCACCATTCCCGGGGCGTTCCTGACCGGTATCCTGGTGATTTGGGGTATGGGCTTTACCCTGAACATTGTCGTGTTGTTCAGCCTCATACTCGTAGCGGGGATGCTGGTGGACGGGGCGATCGTGGTGTCCGAACTGGCCGACAGGAACCTCTCCGAAGGCCAGAGTGTAACGTCCGCTTGGGGCGAGGCAGCCAGCCGCATGGCCTGGCCCATCATTGCATCAACCGCTACCACGTTGGCGGTTTTCATTCCCCTGTTGTTCTGGCCGGGTGTGGTTGGCGAGTTCATGAAGTTTCTGCCCACCACCGTCATCATCTGCCTAACCGCCTCATTGGCCATGGCTCTCGTGTTTTTGCCCGTCCTTGGCAGCATCAGCGGCGGAAAGCGTCGTCCTCAGGCGGCGATCAGTGGTCGGATGACGGACGCCTATCGTGGCGTTCTCGGGCGACTGTTGGCTAAGCCCGGTTTTACGCTTCTTGGAGTGCTTGGCATCGTTGTGGTGATCTATGTGGCCTATGGAAAGTTCAACCACGGTGTTGAATTTTTTCCGAGTGTGGAGCCGGATTCAGCGCAGGTACATGTCAGAGCCAGAGGGGATCTGTCGGTGCAGGAGCGCGATACTATCGTTCGACAGGTCGAGCAGCGTTTACAGGGAATGCCGGAGGTGAAAGCCCTCTATGCCCGCTCAATGATCAGCCCCGGTAACCAGATGGCGCCGGACGTAATCGGTGTGTTGCAGTTCCAGTTCACCGATTGGTTTGAGCGCCGATCGGCAACGAAGATACTGGAGGACTTCCGTACGCGTACGGCTGATATTCCCGGCATCGAACTGGAGTTTCGTAAGCAGGAGGGCGGCCCCGCGGATGGCAAGCCCATTGAACTTATGGTTAGCAGTATGGACAGCAACCAACTGGAGCGGTATGTCGCTCTTATCCGGGAACGGATGTCTGGCATCGATGGCTTTGTGGATGTCGAAGACGACCGCAGCCTTCCGGGTATTGAATGGCGACTGAACGTCGACCGTTCTGCCGCTGCCCGATTTGGCTCCGACGTGCTCAGTGTGGGCAGTGCGGTGCGACTGATTACCAACGGCCTGGTGCTTGCTACCTATCGTCCTGAGGACGTGCGCGACGAAGTCGATATCGCCGTGAGGGTGCCCAATAGTTGGCGCGAGCTGGACCAGTTCCAGCGCCAGACGATCAACACCAGTCGCGGACAGGTGCCGCTCTCGGAGTTTGTTGAGCTGGCTCCCGGTGACAAGATTGGCAGCATTACCCGGGTAGACGGACAGCGCACCATTACGATCAAGTCCGACATAGCGCCGGGTCGCCGTGCAGACGAGCTGCTGATGGCACTGCAGCAACAAATGCCGGAAACTCCCGAGGGGGTTTCCGTGCGATTTGCTGGAGAGAACGAGGACCAGCAGCAGGCGTCGAATTTTCTGGCATCGGCGTTTCTGGTGGCGATTGCGCTGATGCTGCTGATTCTGGTGACCCAGTTCAACTCCCTCTACCAGACCATGCTGATTCTGTCGGCCATTGTGCTTTCCACGGCCGGTGTATTGCTTGGCCTGCTGCTGAACGGGCAGTCATTTGGAATCGTAATGGTGGGTATGGGGATCATTGCCCTTGCGGGCATTGTGGTGAACAACAACATCATTTTGATCGACACCTACAACCACATGCGCCAAAGCGGTATGGCGGCCTTCGAAGCAGCCCTGGAAACCGGGTGCCTGCGCCTACGCCCGGTATTGCTGACGGCCATCACCACCATACTCGGGTTGATGCCAATGGTGCTGGGGGTAAACGTGGATCTGATAACGCCGTCTCTCGGCGTCGGTGCTCCGTCAACGCAGTGGTGGACCCAGCTATCGAGTGCCATCGCAGGGGGGTTGGCGTTTGCCACGCTGCTTACGCTGTTGCTGACCCCCGCACTGCTGGTGTTGGGGGACAAAGTAGGGCGGAAAATCAAACCGGCTGACCCCGACTCCTCCAGTGGCGAATGACACCGCGTCGGAATTGTCAGGGTAGTGGGAAAAACTCGTCCATGAGAGTATCGAACGGCAGGGGCTTGCTATAACGATAGCCTTGCAGATAATCACAGCCCTGCTGAAAGAGCCATTTTTCATGGGCTTCGGTTTCAACGCCTTCGGCGACGACCGAGAGCCCAAGCCCCCGTGCCAGACCGATAATCGACAGGGTAATGGCGCAGTCGTCTTCGTCGTCTGGCAGTTGACTGATGAAGGAACGGTCAATCTTGATCCGCGAGAAGGGCAAACTTTTGAGGCGGGAAAGAGATGAATAGCCAGTTCCGAAGTCATCTATGGAGAGGCTTGCACCATCGGCGACCAGCTCTTCCAGGATGCTGGTCAGTGAGCTGAAATCCCCTTGAATGGAATCCTCGGTTACCTCGAAATGCAGCGCGCTGACCGGCACGCTGTATTCACGGCAGGTTTCCCTGATCAGGCTCGGCAGTTCCGGTACCGATACCTGCTCGGCGGCCAGGTTGACTGAAGTCTCTGGCAGCGTGATGCCCTGGTTGTGAGCCTGTTGCCAGTGTTCGCACGCGCGGCGAAGCACACACTCCCCCAGCGCGTACATCAGGCCACCACTTCTGGCTATACCCAGAAATTCAATGGGTGACAACCAGCCCCGTTGCGGGTGTTGCCAGCGCACCAGGGCTTCCAGTGACTCTATGTTCAGGCCCGTGGCGTTCATGATGGGCTGGTAGAATACGTCCAGGGAGTGGTTGCTTATGGCCGCCCGCAAGTCGTTTTCCAGGGCGAAACGGGAGCGGGCTGTTATCTGGATGCTGGAGTCAAAGAAGCAGGCCTGATCCCGGCCTCGTTGCTTGGCGTTGTACATGGCAGCTTCGGCGCCACGTAACAGATCTTCGGTGGTTTGACAGTCTCCGGGCAGGTGACAGATCCCCAGGCTTGCACCCACGGTGATGGAATGGCCGGTGAGGCGGATGGGATTGTTAATGTGCTGCCGTATCCGCGAGGCCGTCAATTCCAGTGAGTCACGCGTGGTGTGGTTACGCACGATCAGGGCGTACTCATCGCCACCTATCCTGGCCAGTAGGTCCTTGCCCGGAACGGAAAGCTTTTTCAGGCGGCGGCCAACTTCGGCAATAACGTTGTCTCCCACCTGCGGCCCAAGTCCATCGTTAATGGATTTCAGGCGGTCCACGTCGATCCATATCAGAGCCAGGCTGCCAAGCCCCCGTCGCTCTATCTTGCTGGCAAGGTGGTTGATGCGGTCTCGCAGGGATTCTATGTTTGATAGCCCGGTGAGTGAATCGTAACGGGTGACGTATTCAAGGGTCCGTTGTGAATAGAGCCAGGCTTCGTGGGTGTTGATCAGGCTGATGGTATCGGCAATGGCGATGACGAAGGATATTTCCGGCAGGCTCCAGTTGCGTTGGTGCGTAGATTCCAGACAAACCACGCCGCTGAGCCGGGCACCATCAAACACCGGTGCATCAAGCATCGACACGATGTTCAGGGGGATAAGATAGCCCGGCGCAAATGCCCGGGTGCGTGGATCGTTCTGGGCGTCCCGAACACACAGCACGCGTTCGGTTTCCAGAGCTGAGAAGTACTCCGGGTTTCCGAACTGGTACAGGCTGGATTTGTCGCCGGTGGCAGCGTCCGTAGTATGAAGCCACTCGGACTCAATGCGATCACGTTGTTCCGGGAATTGCCAAACACTGACCCGTTCAACGTCGAGCAGCTTCGCGCAGAGTGCCGTCAGGTCTGCGAGCTTCTGCGGGCGCTCCTTGTCGATAAACGCCTGACTGTGGCTGAGTTCCGTCAGTGCCTTGTGAAAGGTCACGAAGGTATCCGTATCGTGCATAGGCTCTGGCTGTTCGTTCCGAGGACGATAATGGATGTACGAATGGAGCTGGCAATTGGTCGTCTCCATGCTGACATTTTCCACCTCACTCATACTGGCACTGGGTCTTGATGCTGTCCACACTGGGGCCTCATAAGGTTAGAAAGCATCTCATTTAGTGATGTTTTGTTGTCCGATTGAGTCATTTTATGGCTCCACGGGGCGGAGTCCCGATTTCTGGTTTATGCTGGTGACGAATAACCAATCAACACATTATGTCTCTGAATTGGGGATGTCTTTGGAAAAGGGTCTGATGCGGATTCTGTTCGCTGTGCTGCTCATTGCACTGTCGGCCCTCGTGTCGGCAGAGCCAGCGGTTTGGGGCGGTCACGACAAGCGCCTGGAGCTCCCAAGGTTCGTGGACTACTGGCAGGAGCCTGCCGACACGGTTTCCCTGGATTCGGTGAAACAGCTTCCCGAACAGGAATGGCAAACAAATGGCAAAGACAGCGTTAGCCTGGGATACGGTGACGAGGTTTACTGGTTTCGGGTAAACGTTCGTAACGCCGGTTCTGTCACGGTGCCCCTGTTCCTGGAAATCGGGTATCCGGTGCTGGACCACATTGAGGTTTATCTGCTTGACGATGGTGAACGGATTGAACAACACCTTTTGGGTGACAAATACCCCTTCTACCAACGCCTGATCTATCATCGTAATTTTCTCGTTCCTTTGAACCTGTCAGGCGGAGACAACCTGTCCATTTATCTTCGGGTGGACACCACCAGCTCCATGCAGGTACCCCTGACCCTTTGGGATCAGGACGCCTTCTATGTGGCCGAGCAGTCGCGCAGCCTGTTCGAGGGTATCTACTATGGCATTGTGCTGGTGATGATTCTGTACAACCTGTTTGTTTACATGGCGGTGGGTGAACGGAGTTTCCTGCACTACGTGGGCTACATTTCGGCCATGCCTCTGTTTCTGGCAAGCCTGCATGGCGTCGCCTTCCAGTATCTCTGGCCGGAGGCCACCTGGTGGAACGATCAGGCGATTATTGTGTTCCTTAATCTGGTGGTGCTGTTCGGCGGGACTTTCAGTATTCGCTTTATCAATGTGACACCCACCAACCATCCGGTTCTCAATAAACTGACGGTGGGCGTTGTTGTTATGGCCGGCGTTATGGCAGTTGCGGGGCTTCTGGTTCCGTATCGGCTGATGATCCTGCCGACCATCCTGCTCGCTTTCCTGGGCTGCACCACGATGTTGGTGCTCAGCATTGTACGCTGGCTAAAGAAGGATCCGGCAGCTCGGTATTATGCGTTGGCCTGGGTGTTCATGCTCTTCGGAGGGATTGTGTTGGCGCTCAGTAAGTTCACTATGCTGCCCCGTAACCTTCTGACAGAGAACGCGACCCAGGTGGGCTCCGCCATAGGCGTCATTCTGTTGTCGGTAGCGCTGGCAGACCGGCTCAACAGGGAAAAGAAGCGCGCTTTCGAGGCCCAGCAGCGCTTGTTGCTTGAAGAACGCAAAGCCAGGATGGCCCAGGAAAAATCCCTTCGTATCCAGCAGGAGGCCAATACGTTACTTGAGCAGAGAGTGCAGGAGCGCACGCGGGATCTTGAGTCGCTCAATGACCAGTTGCGTGAACTCAGTGCCACTGATTCCCTAACCGGACTCAAAAACCGGGGTCACTTTGACCGCACCTTCAGCTCCGCCGTCGTGAAGGCTTATCGGTTCAGTCAGCCATTGTCACTGCTACTCCTGGATATCGATCATTTCAAGAGATTCAACGACACACATGGTCACCTGGTCGGCGACGATTGCCTGCAGATGGTGGCCAACTGTATCCGCGAATACGTCACGCGCCCGCAGGATCTGGCCGCCCGTTATGGGGGTGAGGAATTCGTGGTTTTGTTACCGGATACCCCAAGAGAGGGCGCCCTGAGAGTGGCCGAGAAGATCCGTCGCCGGATTGAAGAAACCGGATTCCGGGTGTCGGATGAGGTCTTGCACCTTACGGTGAGTATCGGTTTGTGTGCCGTCTGCCCCAGCCAGGCGGATGCGACCAAAGACATCTTCTGTTGGGCTGATGAGGCCCTTTACGAAGCCAAGGGACGTGGGCGGAATCAGGTTGTCGCTTGCGAGCCCCCGTCCGTTCGCGGAGCGGAACCTGTCATGACCTGATGGGTTGAGCATCTATTCTGGGCCAGTTCATGGTCTCCTCCAGCAAAAACGCCAGTTCCAGCAGTGTCTTTTCACCCCCGTGCCTGCCCATCAGTTGAACGGAGACTGGCAGGCCCTGCTCATTCAGGCTGATTGGTAGTGAAATGGCGGGTGCGCCGGTGGCGTTGGCCAGTGGCGTGAAGTTCGCGTATTGGGTCAGGCGATCGAACAGGGTATCGAAGTCATTCGTGGGGCTCAGGTAACCGATTTCAGGCGTAGTGTGACCAAGTACCGGAGTGAGAACAGCATCATAATCGGACATGGCCCGGGCGTAGTCGTGATACGACCGGTGCAGACGCCAGAGCGCCGCTGGCAACTTGTAGAACTGCTTCCTGAAGGCCTTGTCCAGCCCAAGGGTCAGCCCGTCCAACCGTGATTTATCAAAGCTTGGATGAATCAACCGCTTGCCATTGGCGCGTACGCCGAAGGCCAGCATGCCCCAGTAAAGCGCAAAATCGTCCGGAAAGGTGGAGGCAGCAGGAACCTCCACCAGTTCCACCCTGTGGCCTAGGGTTTCCAACAACCGCGCTGTGTTTTCAACGGCTGCACGCGTTTGCGTGTCGGTGGCGTGACCGTTGATGGAGTCGGTCACCAGGCCAACCCTGAGTGAGCGCGTGGCGGGCCCCTCCACCTTTCCAATGGCCGGGAGCTTCGGGTTCCTGAAATAGCGTTCTGCCCCGTGGTAGAAATTGGCAGTATCCCTGACCGTACGCGTTACGACACCATCGCTGACGATATTGACAGGCAAGGCTTTTGCCGCATCGTTGTCGATCAGGCGGCCGCGGGTTGGTTTCAAACCCACCAGCCCGCAGCAGGCGGCCGGAATGCGGATAGACCCACCGCCATCGTTGGCGTGTGCGATAGGGATAACGCCTGCAGCGACCAGTGCTGCAGAGCCTCCTGATGAAGCGCCGGTGGAGTATTGAAGATGCCAGGGGTTGCGGCTCGGGGTGCCATGGGCGGGTTCCGTGGTGGCGTTGAAGCCGAACTCAGGCAGAGTGCTTTTGCCAAAGCACACCAGGCCCTGGGCCAGAAACTGGCGGGCAAAAGGGCTGGTTTTGTCTGCCGGATGGGAATCGATGGCCGCAGTGCCATGGGAGGTGGGAAAGCCTTTAACCTCGGTGTTGTCCTTGATTACCGTGGGAACGCCCGAAAAGATGCCAGACACCGTTTTTTGGGGCGGAATTTCATCCGCGATCATGCCCGCACCGTCATCTGGGATGGGGCCGACCAGGCCATGGATAAAAGGTTCGGCCAGTCGCGCCCGGGCGAGGGTGGCCTGAAGGACTTCGCCGGCTGATACGTCGCCGCTGCGAATCAGTTCGGCCAGCCCGGTGGCGTCGTGCCGGCCAAGCAGGTCGTCGCTGAAGGTGTGCAGGGTTTGCGGGTGGGGTTGCAAGTAGGGTTGCGACGGATGCTGGACGGTCAAGACAGATACTCCGTTTTGTTATCGGGGCTGCATCCACTGTATACAAAACCTAAACGTGACGATATGTCATATCAGGAAATTGCATTGCTCCGCTCAGAAAGTAAGAATCCAGTTTCCACCCGTTTTAGCCGGCGAGTCATGCTCTCCTGGGCATGGGCTAGCTGCGGGCCTCCTTGATCACGTCGTAGGCGTGACTGATCTCGCGGGTACGTCCTTCTGCCATTTCCCGCATGCTTTCAGGCAGGCCCCGTCCGGCCAATTTGTCCGGATGATTTTCACTCATCAGTTTGCGATAGGCTTTTTTGATCTCCGCATCGCTGGCGGACGATGAAACTCCCAGAACCTTGTAGGCATCGTCAATCTGGCTGGCGGACGATGCCTGGCCAGATGCGCCAGACTGCGCGCCCCGCAACATGGCTTCCAACTGATCCACCTGGGCCTCGGGCAGCCCCAGCCCTCGGGCAATGCGCACCAGCATCTCATGTTCGGCCGGGTGTACCACACCATCGGCGGCAACGGCAGACACCTGCACCTGAAGGAACATCTGAAGCAACGCGGGCTGTCGGCCACTCACCCGCAGGAAGTGTTGCAGTTCCGCATCCAGATCGAAGTCGTTGGCCTTGCCCCGGTTAAAAGCGGCCTTGGCCCGTTCCCGGTGTTCACCGGTCAGTCGAAATCGGTCGAACAGGCGTTCCGCCACCTGAATCTCGTCGCGAGTGACAACGCCGTCGGCCTTGCACAGGGCGCCCATCACCGCAAACACGGACTCCAGGAAGTCCGTCTGCACATTGCGCAATTTTTGCCACAGACGGCTCTTGATGTATCGGGTCAACAGTACGCCTGCCACAGCGCCAATCAGAAGGCCGGGGAAGCGGCCAAACAGGTAGCCGATCAAACCGCCGATAAACAGGCCGAACATGTCAGTGTCCTTTTCAAGTGTTTAAAACTGCGCAAAGTATACGGGTTTCGGGGAGAAATTCGAAAACAACCCGTCACAATGGAAGAATGTTCATGTCAGAAAGCGTTCTTCATCTACGGTGTCAATCTGCTCTGGGCGCAGATGTTGCTCCGCGTATCGGCGGTAGGTGCCTGACCTGACGAACAGTTGGAATACGTCCCGGTCGATGTGGCCCTCGTCCACCATTTTTTGCATGATGGTCAGGGATTCGGTCAGTGTCTTGCCGTCCTTGTAGGGGCGGTCCACGGCGGTCAGAGCCTCGAAGATATCCGCCACCGCCATGATCCGCTCGGGAATGCCCATCTCGTCTGCATTCAGCCGGCAGGGATAGCCTTCGCCGTCCATGCGCTCATGATGAGTGCCAGCCAGGTGGGGCACGTTTGCCAGCCTGTCAGGCAGGGGCAGGGCGTCCAGCATGCAGATGGTCTGTACGATGTGGTCGTTGATCCGAAAGCGCTCCTCGGGAGTCAGGGTTCCTTTTGCCACGGTCAGGTTGTGGAGCTCACCCTGATTGACGGCATACTGTGGGAGTGTCATGTCGAATCCCCACCGGTTTCTTGGGTCGTCTTTGGTAACGGGTGGCTTGTGCTCGCCCCAGGGGCGAAGGTGGCCGGGCTTGTCTGCCAGCAGGGGTTCGGTAGCAGGGAGCGCCTGCTCCGGCGTGTCAGTCAGCACCTGTTTTTCGTCGCCGGACAACCCCAGCCTGTCACTGAAATGACGCACCCAGGTGCGTTGGCCGATCTGTCGGATGTGTTCCATGTCGTCTTCTGACATGAATTCGCCACCAGTGTTGGCGTTGGCGACTGCGCGAAAGGCTTCCTGAAGCTCTTCCTGTTCCAGGTCCCGATCGATTTCCGCCTGCTGAGAACTCTCTCCATCCAGTTGTCTTTTCAGGCACCGGATCTGGGCATCCCGGTGCAGAACTTCAAAGCGGGTGCGAATCTCATGGATGCGGTTGTAGATCGTTTCCAGTTTGACCGCCTTGTCCACCACATGCTCTGGGCTGGTGATCTTTCCGCAATCGTGCAGCCATGCCGCCAGGTGGAACTCGTAGCGTTCATCGTCATTCATGGCGAAGTTGGCAAAGGGTTCTGCGGGGCTTTGGATGGCGTCATCCACCATCATCTGGGCGAGTTTGGGTACGCGGTCGCAATGGCCACCTGTATAAGGTGACTTGGCATCAATGGCGTTGGCAACCAGGCGAATGATGCCTTCAAGCAACGCCTGCTGGCTTTCAATCAGTTCACGGGTTTCGATGGCGACCGCGGCAGAGCCAGCGATCTCATTAACAAACACGATCAGGTCATCGCTCAGGTGGGTGTGGTCCCCATGCTCCATTTCGATGACAAGAGCCCCAATCAGCTGTTTGCGACGGTTCCTGAGGATGGCGAACACCGGGTGGCCTGAAAGGGCGTAACGAAGTGCCCGTATCACTTCGTTGTCGTCGTTCGTGGCGTTGACGCCGAAGATAGTTTCCGGCGGCTGTATGCCACGATCTACGGATAGCGAGAGCTTGCTATCTTGACGGCTCATCAGGTAAATAGCGCCCCGGGTCTGCCCGAGAATGTGAGTGATCTGTTCGAGGATATCCTTCAAAAGGCTATCCAGGTCCTGGCCTCGGTTGAGCGTGGTGGCGATGTTCTGGAAGCTGCGGATGGTGCTGGCCATGTCCTCCAGGGCGACGCTCAGTTGACGGGCTTCGCGAATGTGAGAATTGACGGAGATCGGCGTGTCGAAGCGAAAGCGTGAGAGTGCTCCAACTCGGCGGGTCAGTAATTCCAGCGGTCGGCCCACACGACGGCCCAGGAACCAGCCGATGACCAGCAGCAACAGTGCAATGGCACCTGCCAGGATGGTTTGCCGGGTCAGAGCCGCCCAGACATCGGCCAGCAGCTCGTCGGCGGGAATCGCCACGGCAATTTTCAGGTTTTCCTGGTCCAGGGACTCAAGGGGTTCTGTCATTCCATACCAGTCCCGGTTTTCGGTGGTAAAGCGGTTTGCCAATTCACTTTTGGCATGCTTGCTGTCGTGTTCCAGGACGGCGGTGAGGGCATCGTCATCAAACCCTTGCGGTTTGGAGGTGTCGGAAACTGCCTCGCTGTTGGTGGCATCGGGCCCTGTGTAGGCCAGAGGGGAGCCCTCGCCATTGACGATGGCAATGCGGGTGCCGGGCGTCTGCCGCAGCTCGGCTAGCTGTGTACTCAGGTCGGTGACGGTTACATCGATGCCAAAAACGGTATTGTTGTTCTGGCCATTCGCAATGGCTTGTCGTCGGGAAAGGGTCAAGCCGGTTTCACCCGTGGTAAAGAAAACATAGGGTGCGGTCAGTTTCGTGTTGCTTGAGGTGCCGGCGAGCTCGTACCAGCCACGGGCTCGCGGATCAAAACGGTAGTCGGAAGGTGTGCGGCGCTCCAGGAGGGAGCGGCTGGCGTCGTAAAAGTGCCACACGGGCTGCTGCTTTCCGTCCGCGGCTCGAGTAATGGATTGAAGCAGGTAGTGGGCGTTGGCGGGGGCGTCGGGAAACTGTGTGGCGCCGGAGCTGCGTATCTTGCGTAGCAGGAAGAAATCGCCGTTGGCGTATCCGGCGTAAACGGCACTGACAATGTGGCTACTGTCGAGAATATCGGCGACTACCGGCAGTCTGACCAGGCGTTGTTGCAATGTATCGGCGATGGCCAGAGGGTCGTGGCTGAGAACGGCGAGAGCGGTTGACGGCGGACCGGTGATGGCACGGATGCGGTCATCCACGCTGATGGCAAGCTGGCGGGCTGTGGCACTGGCAGCGGTAATCTTGGCGCTTTCCATGCCGCGAAAGCTTTGCCCGACCAGTACAATGGAGAGTACCAGCATGCCGAGCGTGATCGCGGAGGCAATCAGAAAGGCAAGTGATACCTGCGCTGACTGGCGGTTTCGACGCATGGTTCATCCTTAAACGGTGGTCTGGCGTATCAGAGCGCAGAGCACTGCACTGACCTAAGGGTAGACGTTAAACTCACGGTTTTCCTGATAATACGGTAAACGCTCAATGACCATGGATTTGTTCGAGTCATCTTCATCAGAGCCCTGGGTCGAGCCGCTTTGCGACGGAGCGATTGTCCTTCGCCGTTTTGCCCGTGCCGACGACAGCGAATTGCTGGAGGCGATTTTCGGCGTGGCGGAACAGGCTCCGTTTCGGCAAATGCAGACGCCAGGCGGCCACACCATGTCGGTGGCCATGACCTGTTGCGGAGAGTGGGGCTGGGTGACTGACGCGAGGGGCTATCGGTATCAGCGAACCGATCCGTTTTCGGGGGAACTCTGGCCGTTGATGCCGGCAGTGTTTCGGTCCCTGGCGGCCAAGGCGGCAAGCGCAGGGGGGTATACGGGTTTCGATCCAGATACCTGTCTGGTGAATCGCTATGCACCGGGCGCCAAAATGGGGCTCCACCAGGACAAAAATGAGGACGATTTCGATCAACCGATCGTTTCGGTGTCTTTGGGCACACTGGCCATGTTCCAGTTCGGAGGTGCCCGGCGCAGTGACCGACCACAGCGAGTGCCCCTTGAGCATGGTGATGTGGTGGTCTGGGGAGGCCCGGCGCGGCTGCGCTACCACGGCGTGTTAACGCTCAAGCAGTCACAGCATTCGTTGACGGGTGCCAGCCGTTACAACCTGACGTTTCGCCGTGCGCGGTAGTGGTTGGTGATGGCACCCTCAAGCGTGGTGGTCAAACGCTGTAGCAATTCGCCGCTGTGTCGCCAGAAATGCCAATAGAGGGGCACTTTCAGTTCATGCCCAGGCGCAAGGTTGATCAGGCCCCCATTGTCCAGCCAATGGCTGGCCTGGATCTGCGGAATCATGCCGTAGCCCATGCCGGCCCTGGCAAGTTGGACGAAACCCTCGGACGAGGGGCACAGATGGTAGGGGAAACGGCCGTGGTAGCCACATCCAGCCATGAATCGGTGCTGTAACTGGTCATTAGGGCCAAACACAATAGCCGGAGAGCTGGCGAAGGCGTCTGGAGTAATACCATCCGGAAAGAAATGGCGAACATACTGCGGGGTCGCCAGCGGCATGTAGGTCATCTCCCCCAGTGCCACGCAACGCCCTCCAGCAATGGGCTGGCTGCTGCTGCACAGACACGCGGCCACATCGCCGTCGCGCATTCGCTTCAGGCCCACGTCCTGATCCTCAATAACCAGATCCAACAGTAGTCCCTCCTGGCTGCAGAATTCCCCAACCACCGCCGCCCACCAGGTGGCCAGGCTGTCGGCATTGATGGCGATACGCAGCCGCGTGGTGTCTTCTGCCAGGGCAGGTATGGTTTTGCGTAGGTCCCGTTCCAGCAACTGTACCTGCTGGAAGTGGTTCAGCAGTTTGTTACCGGCCGGCGTCGCCTGCAGCTCCGGGTGCCTGACCAAAACCGGCTGGCCCAGGCGTACTTCAAGTGACTTGATGCGTTGTGATATGGCGGACTGGGTGAGCCCGAGTATCTCCCCGGCGCGTTCAAACCCGCCATTCTCGATCACTGCGGCAAGTGCCTGAAGAAGCTTGTAATCCAGCATAAGAAATATTCATGGGATATAAGGTTTATGATTTTTAAGTATAGCGATTACCCCTTAAGCTTCCAGCAAATTCGGAGGGAAAATGCTAACAAGTTATCTGACAGGGCTGCTGGTGTGCGGCGGTATCATCATCGCGATCGGCGCTCAGAACGCCTATATCCTGGGCCAGGCGATCCGCCGGGAACATCACTGGTATTGCGCGGCCATCTGCATGACAGCGGATATTTTGCTGTTCACGGTCGGCATGTTTGGTGTCAATGCGGCGCTGATGGCTGTGCCCGAGGCATTGGAGGTCATGCGATGGCTGGGTGTGGCCTTCCTCAGCTGGCTGGCGCTGTTGGCGTTTGTCCGTGCTGCGAAAGGGCGCGATGCACTGGATGCCAGGAAAGCGGACGTTTCGAGCCTGCGGACCGTGGTGATGACCACCCTGGCGGTAACGCTGCTGAATCCCCAGGTGTATCTGGATACTCTGTTGCTGATTCCTGCCATCGGCGCACAACAGGCCAGCCCGCTGGTGTTCGTGGCCGGCGCCGGCAGTGCGTCGGTCATGTGGTTCTGCCTACTGGCGTTCGGCGGGGCAGCGCTTTCCCCCTGGCTGTCGAGCCCCATGTCCTGGCGGTTCATTGATGGCGCCATTGGTTCTATGATGGCGGTCATTGCTTTTCACCTCGCCAGCAACGGCCTGTCCGGGCCGGTAGCGTAAACAGGGCCCGGTCTCCGGGCCCGCCGGTTACTTTTCCAGCACCGTTCTGGTATGCTTCGCCGCCTTTAATTCGCAGCCTATGAACGTACCTTAATGAACGTCCCCACGATAGTTACGACGATCACTCCGCCCTAGCGTCCTGCGCTCCCAGGTTAACGTCCTGATTCAACTCCGGTAGTCACCCGAAGATGGCTACAACCGGTTCTTACGTCCCGAATTTGCCCTCTCTGACTGGATACCAACGATATGGTGAACAAGCTTAAGGCCGACTGGCTTTCCAATATACGCGGCGATTTGCTTGCCGGCATTGTGGTGGCGCTGGCGCTGATTCCCGAAGCCATCGCTTTTTCCATTATCGCCGGCGTGGACCCGAAAGTGGGTCTGTATGCCTCATTCTGTATTGCTGTGGTAATTGCCTTCGTCGGCGGCCGCCCCGGTATGATCTCCGCTGCGACAGGGGCTATGGCACTGTTGATGGTGACTCTGGTCAAGGAACACGGGCTGGAATACCTATTGGCGGCCACGCTGCTGACCGGGCTGCTGCAGATTGGCGCTGGCTATCTGAAGCTTGGCGGCCTGATGCGCTTTGTGTCCCGCTCGGTGGTGACCGGGTTTGTAAATGCCCTGGCTATCCTGATTTTTATGGCGCAGTTGCCAGAGTTGACCAACGTCACCTGGCATGTGTACGCCATGACCGCCGCGGGCCTGGGGATTATCTATCTGTTCCCGCTGATTCCGGTGGTGGGTCGTATCCTGCCGTCGCCGCTGATCTGCATTGTTGCGTTGACGGCCATTGCGATGATCTACAACATCGATATCCGCACGGTCGGTGATATGGGGCAGTTGCCTGATACGCTGCCTATTTTCCTGTGGCCGGATGTACCGCTGAACCTCGAAACCCTGATGATCATCCTGCCTTACTCTGTGGGGCTCGCCATTGTCGGCCTGCTTGAGTCGATGATGACGGCCACCATTGTGGATGACCTGACCGATACCACCAGTGACCGTAACCGGGAATGCAAAGGGCAGGGTGTTGCCAATATCGGCTCTGGCCTGCTGGGTGGCATGGCCGGCTGCGCGATGATTGGCCAGTCCATTATCAATATCAAGTCCGGCGGCAGAACCCGGCTTTCAACCTTGACTGCGGGTGTATTCCTGCTAATTCTCGTGCTGGTGCTGGACCAGTGGCTGGTACAGATTCCCATGGCAGCGCTGGTAGCTGTGATGATCATGGTGTCCATCGGTACCTTCAGTTGGGCGTCAATCAAGAACCTGAAAGAGCACCCGCTTTCCACCAACATTGTGATGGTCGTGACCGTTGTTGTCGTTGTTGCCACGCACAACCTGGCTTTCGGCGTGCTGGCAGGCGTGCTTCTGGCGGCCCTGTTCTTTGCCAACAAGGTGGGCCATTACATGCTGGTGACGTCCGAGTTTGATGAGGCGTCCGATACCCGAACCTACAATGTGGTTGGTCAGGTGTTCTTCAGTTCCTCGGAAAAATTCACGGAATCCTTTGATTTCAAGGAAGCAGTGGATAATGTGGTGATTGACCTGACCCGGGCGCACTTCTGGGACATTACGGCAGTGGGCGCTCTGGACAAGGCCGTTATCAAGTTCCGTCGCGAAGGTGCGGAAGTGGACATTATCGGCCTCAATGAGGCCAGCGCGACTATTGTTGACCGCTTCGGGGTGCATGACAAACCCGAGGCTGTTGACCAGTTGATGGCGCACTGATATGACACAAGCCAAGGAATTCAACGACGTAACCGGTCAGAATAACAACCACAAGGATCATCAAGGCGAGGTTGAAATGCTACGAGTAGTTGCCTGTATCGACGGCTCCCGGGCTGCTCCGGCGGTGTGTGATTACGCTGCCTGGGCTAGCAAGCACATGGAAACCCCGATGACTCTGCTGCATGTTCTCGATGAGGAACGCTATCCAACAGAGCCGGATCTGGCTGGCAGCATTGGCCTGGGAAGCCGTGAGCAGCTAATGGACGAGCTTGCCGAGCTTGACCGCAAGCGCTCCAAGCTGGCTTTGGAGCACGGCCATCACATGCTGGATGAAGCCGAGCACCGGGTTAAAGAGCAGGGCGTTGACGATGTAATCAAACGCCAGCGCCATGGCGACCTCACCGAATCTCTGCTGGCCCTGGAGAACCAGACCCGCCTGCTGGTGATGGGGCTGCATGGCGAAAGCAGTTCTGACCGTGACGTACACGTGGGTAGCCAACTGGAAACGGTGATTCGCAGTGTCCACCGCCCGATTCTTCTGGTTCCGGACGAGTATGAGCAACCAAAGAGCGCCATGCTGGCTTTTGACGGCAGCGCCACGGCGTTCAAGGGCGTGGAACTTCTGGCCGGCAGCCCGGTTCTGAAAGGAATGCCGATTCACCTGGTGATGATCGGAGCGGACACCAGTGATCGCTGGGAACAGCTCAGGAAAGCCGAGAAAATGCTGGGTGATCTTGGCTCCGACATCACCCTGGCGATCCGCGCCGGGGATGTAGAGCCAACGCTCCACGCCTACCAGGAAGAACACGACATCGACATCCTGGTGATGGGTGCCTATGGCCATTCACGAATTCGCCAGTTCCTGGTCGGAAGCACCACAACCACCATGTTGAAAACCGCCAAAAAGCCACTGGTTATCCTGCGCTAATGCCATACCAGCACGGTTCTGTTGCCGGATGGATTTCAGCTCGCTACTGGTTATTGGTGCTGCTGACGCTGTTGACAGGCTGTGCCGGCGGTTTGCCGCCGGCCACTCATTCCGGAGCCGAAACCGCCGTGCAGAATGACAACAGTTTCCTTTCCAGTCAGTCCCGGCAACGGCTGGCTGATGCGAATGGTCAATCCGGTTACTACCTGTTGGATTCTGGCCAGGATGCCTTCCACTACCGGGCAGCTCTGATCGAAGCGGCCGAACACCGTATTGATGCCCAGTACTACATCTGGAACCATGATAATTCCGGACTGCACCTGGCGGGCCGGCTGTTACTGGCAGCGGACCGTGGTGTCCAGGTCCGGCTGCTGCTGGATGACTTCAACGCCGAAGGGATAGGCGAGTTGTTTGCCTCTCTGGATACCCACCCGAACATTCATATCCGGATTTTTAATCCTGCCAGAAATCGCAGTGGCTGGGGCCGATGGGTATCGTTTCTGATGGATTTTCAGCGTATCAACCGACGAATGCACAACAAGACCTTCGTGGTGGACGGGACTGCTGGCATTGTTGGTGGCCGCAACATCGGTGATGAGTATTTCGGCTTCAATGACGCCCGCTATTTCAGGGATCGGGATGTCCTTGCCCTGGGGCCGGTGGTTGCAGGGATGACCGATAATTTTCAGGCCTACTGGAGCAGTGCCTGGGCTTACCCCGCTTCCGATTTATACGCACCTGCTGACGCGGAAGTCGCCGAGACGCTGGATGGGCTTCGGCAGCAGGCCACCGCACAACCCCGGCTTCCCGTCTCTGCCCCCACAGGGGCGGAGCAGGGCAGACTTGAACTGGCCAATGTGTTCAACCGGATGACGGTTGCTCGGGGAGAACTGGTGTTTGACCCTCCCCCTGAAAACATGGGTGCGCCATCAGAGACACCCAAACGGAGCGCTCTGGCGTTACAACGCCTGTCGCAGACAGCCGCCCGGGAAATTCTGATCGAGTCCGCCTACCTGATCCTGGCCAAGAAACAGTTGCAGGCCCTGGGTGTCAATGAACGCCCTCAGTTGGAGGTTGCCGCATTGACCAACTCACTGGCTTCCAACGATCTGGTCACCAACCATGCCGGTTATGCTCGTTGGCGCCCCTACATGCTGGAGCAGGGCATAGACATCTACGAACTCAAGCCCGATGCCGAGGCCTGCCGACAATGGCTGAGCGCGGATGCATTCTGCTCGACTGGAGAGGTCAGCCTGCACTCGAAATCCGTGGTGTTTGACCGCAGCACCCTGGTAGTGGGCTCTTTTAACGTCAACCTCCGCTCCATTTACCTCAACGGTGAAACCGTACTGATTATTCACAGTGCCGAGCTGGCAGAGCGAGTGGCGGAAGATATACGGCTGACCATGGAGCCCCGTAATAGTTGGGAGGTTACCCAGGACGACGACGGGAATCTCCAGTGGCGTAGCGGTGAGGCGGTGTTTACCAGCGAGCCAACCGTGCATTGGTGGCGCCGGGCCAAGTCCGGTTTTCTGTCGTGGTTGCCGATTGAGAAATATCTCTAGAGTGCCAGCCGGCACTGGTGTCTTACAGCAGATACATCCTAAAGGGCATCCAAAGCCCCATGGCGATCATGATCAGGTTCTCCGTTAGGGAGACGAAGCCAAGGGGGACGTTGCTGTTGCCCCCTACGCAGGCGCATTTCAGTTCTCTGCGGTCAATGTACACCGCCTTCAACACCGACACGGCCCCCACGGTGCCGATAAACAGTGCCACCGGAGCCGCCAGCCAGATCAGCGCACCCGCCAGCATCAGGATGCCCGCGAAGGTTTCGCCGAAGGGGTAGAGGTAGCCATAGCCGACCTGCTTCTGCGCCAGCAGGTCATAGTTGAGGAACATGGTGCTGAAACTCTCCACGTCCTGCAGTTTTTGCAGCCCCAGAAGGATCATGGCAATGGCCACGAACTTCTCTATGGTCATCAGCGAGAAAATTGCACTGTTAAAAAAGGACATAATGGCAATGGCCATCAGCAGGGCTGTGCCGAAAATGGCGATCACCGGCTGGTAACTAGTCTCGGTGTCTGGGTCGTCAAGCCCGAAATATTCCCTGAGCTCATCATAACCACCGATGCGCTGGCCATCGATAAAGGCCTGGGGCGTAGTATCCACATTGTGCTTGCTCTGGAAGGTATCGGTTTCTTCCCGAGTGGTCAGGTGATGATCCTCTACTTGATAGCCCTTGCGTTTGAGCAGGAATTTGCTCTTCAGCCCAAACGGACACAAGTGTTCAGACATGACCATGCGGTAAAGCTGGGCGGTCTTGCTTTGGTCGTTGTCAGCCATAGTGCTGCGCTCCTCCATATGGGAATGGTCGCCCTGATAACGCCGCAAACAGGGACCAAAGGATTTATCGTCAGGCTAGCAGGTTCAGGAAGGCTTCAACGAGCAGTAGACGTTACATCCCGGTAATGTGACCTGTGCCGGGTCAAGTCTCTGGCACGACGCAATGGGGTGAAGGTGCAGTGTGTCCGGATAACAGAAATTGTTCGATTATCAAGCAATCATGCCCGCAACTGAGCGGTCATGGCGGTAATCCGCCCAGTCTGCGAGATTTGCTGAGTTGCTATGGGGAATCCGGGCTAGTCGTGGGCAGCACCCGGGAACGAAGGTAATAATCCATCAATCGATGATATTCCTCCGCCCATCCAGCATCGAATGGCCGGTTCTCTTCCGGCTGCTGATGGTTGAGCAGGGGATTATCTTCATGCCAGGGATAAAACAGTCCGGACCTGTCGTTACTGAACGCGCCATGCTCATTGATACTGCGCTTCAGGTTGAACCCCACGTTACTGACCCCCTGCGGTCCCAGCAGGTTTTCACCACCGAGGGTAATATAGTCCTGGTCTGACAGGCTGAAATGATACAGTGTCGGGAAGATATCCCGGTGCGACCCGATGCGCATCGGGTCATACCTGTGTGGCGTGTTTTCAAGGACCGGGTCCGGCACGTGCAGGAAGAATGGCACCGCATAGGTAAGACCATATTCCGTGGGTTCATCTGTACTCAGGTTCCGCACGCGGTGATCGCCGGTTACCGCAATAATGGTCTTGTCGCGCAGACTCGCTGACTGTTTGATACGCGTCATGAACTGACCCAGCGCATCAGAGGCGTACTGAAAAGTCTCAAGAAGCACCCTGGCCTGCTCGCCCTCATATTCGGCCCTGGCGGCAAACCGGTCGCTGATTTCCGTCGGTCCGGGCTCATAACTCTCCGGCACCTCGTACGGTGAATGATTGGTGGTGGTCATAATAAAGAGCAGGGTGGGCTTATCCGCCTCTTCCATCACCTTGTTGGCAAACTGGAACAGAAAGCCATCAGGCACGCCCCAGGTACCTGAATATTCAGCCGCCTCCGGAATCGCCTCAATAATGTCATTTTCATCATAGACACGGTCAAATCCCTGGGTAGGCAGATAGCTAGCCAGGTTACGCCACATGCCATTTCCACCGTACAGGAACGCCACTTCATACCCTGCCTGTTTGTAGGGTAGAACAGCAGAACCTGGCAAGGTGGTATTCTGGGCCGAGGAATGACTGATGGTTGCCACGGGACTATGAAACAGTGTCATTACAATACTGTCGATCGTCCCGGAAGTGCCCGCCAAAAAGCGCTGGAAAAGAAAACCGTCCGCAAAATGGGGGCGAAGACTTCCCAGCAGGTCGTTACCTGGGAGGTTGTCTTCCACCATAATATTCATGCCCATACCCTCCATCATGGCCACAACCACATGGGGCGGGTCCTGTTGGAGGTAATTGTTTTCCGGTGTGTGGTAAACCGGGGTCGGCTGGCCGAGCACTTTCTCCATCTGGGCGCTTAGTACGGCCTCAGAAACCGGCTCAAAGCGCTGCTGTTCCTGGTAATCAGAAGTCGCCCAGTCCAGTGCCATGAATACATTCGGGGTGATCATATTCAGCGGCTTGTACTGGGAAACGCTAGCGTGGTAGCGCTTGAGAGGATGGCTATCGAGAGTTCCTCGCGCTGTCACAAAGGTGGACAGAAAAATTGCGACTACCGCCAGTGACGTGACGCTCCAGTGCCAATAGGCTTGCGGGTTTATTCGACCCAACGGACTGCGGAGGAACCACCGAGAGGTCAGGTATGCCAGTGCGCCGATAATGAACGCCACCAGAAAACCACGCACCACGGGATAGTCTTCCCAAATATTGACAAGAACTGCGGCGGAGTCGTCTTCCCATAGCCCGAAAACAAACAGGTCAATATGGCTGCCATAGGTCGTGTAGTAATAGAAATTGCATATGCAACCGACCACATAGAGCGCGGCTACAACCGCATGGTAGCCGACCGCAAATCTTAGCCAGCGCTGGTAAGTGTTATGAAACGCGGCGGCGACAGAGCCGCTTAGCAACAGGGGTGAATAGACAATCGCAGTTACCTTGGCATCAAAACGCCCGCCAAAAAAGAAAGCCCTCCAGATGTCATCATCAACCCCTGTTTCTGGTAACACATCCTGTATATGCATAAAAAACAGGTAGCGTGAAACCATCAGTATGCTGAAGGAAAATAAAAAGCACTTGAATAAAAACAATGACAGATGACGAAAGCGGGATTGATATTTCATCTTGGGGAATAGCAACATGGATTAAGGGTCAGGAAAGCAAAAACTGGCTCAACTACAGTCTTCCGCATGGTAACGGTCGTCGAGCACTGGGGACGTTATGCATGACAAGCAAACACGTCTGAGTCCATCCATAGGAAGCAAATATTTTATCGCGAAAGAATGTCGGCTACTACAGCAATATGACGGATCGATGTCATTTCGATGTTTTTTGCCGGGGAGGCGAATTTGTCAGGAATTCACATCTATGGACAGACTACGGCTCTTTCCATCAGTGCTGACGGAAGGGGCCAAATCTCAGGCATTGCTCCCTGCTGCCACACCAGACGCCCAGGCCCACTGGAAGTTATGTCCCCCAAGGTGCCCCGTCACATCCACCACCTCGCCAATAAAGTACAAGTCGGGCCTGTCCAGGACCGCCATGGTTTTGGAAGATAGCTGGCGGATATCCACGCCGCCCAAAGTCACTTCCGCTGTTTTCCGAACACATCTCAGAAAGTTGTCAAAAATGGTCGCAAAGCGAACATTCGAATTCTGTGTTTAGCTGGGGGCAACTACAGTCTGCCCTAATCACGTATCAGGCCCACCCAGAGTTGGAAAAATCCGGCTCCTGCGATCGTAAGAAAAAATTAGCGTTGCAGTCCGGCATGTATTGCTTGCCGACGAACCCAAGCGCGCTGGGGGAACCGATACGGGCCCCACACCTTACGATTATCTGCTTGGCGGCCTGGGCGCCTGTACCGCGATGACTCTGCGCCTGGACGCCGAACGCAAGCAGCTTGCGTTGGATTGCGTCTGCGTGCGCCTGCATCATCAACGGACTCACGCCGACGATTGCGCTGATTGCGAATCCATTGCCGGCCAGATCAGCGAGATGTATCGCGATATCCGACTGGAAGGTGGTCTCTATCCGAACAGGATCGCGCCAAACTGCTTGAAATTGCCGATAAATGCCCCGTGCACCGGACCCTGGAGAATGAAATCAAGATTCGTACCCAGCTCGCGCAGGATAAGCCGAAATCTGCTTAAATGGCGAAAAGCGGATTACGCTGATCTTCCGGCCATCGTCGTCAACCAAGGCTTGAAAAGTGATGGCGCCAGCTCTCATACTCGCTTTTCAAGCGACGGCAGCGAGTTACCCGAACTCAAACTGCAAAACAAGGTATGTCTTATGTCTCGTGAATCAGCTCCCTCAATTCTTGTTTTCGATGTAAACGAAACGCTGCTCGATATCACGTCACTCGAACCGCTGTTTGAGCGCTGTTTTAGCGACAGCTCTGTTCTGAGAGAGTGGTTCGCCCAATTGATCCTTTATTCCCAAACTATGACCTTGTCGGGCCTTTACACACCATTCGGTGAGCTGGGCATTGGAACCCTGCGTATGGTCGCCTCAATTCACGGAGCAACGATCGAAGATAGCGACATTGATGAACTGAAACAGCGAATGGGCTCAATGCCAGCACATCCAGACGTCGTCCCGGCGCTTACCCGACTGCGCGATGCGGGTTTTCGGCTGGTGACACTGACCAATTCTGCGAGCTCATCATCGCCCACGCCGCTCGAACGCGCCGGGCTTGGCGACTTCTTCGAGCACTTTTTCAGCGTTGAGTCCGTTGGTAAATTCAAGCCGGCCTTAGCTACCTACCGTCACGTAGCACAGAAGATGAACGTCGAGACATCGGGGCTTTGCCTCGTCGCTTGTCATCTCTGGGATACGATCGGCGCCCAGGCGGCTGGTTGTCGCGGCGCGCTCATCACCCGCCCTCACAACGCTACTCTGCCCGCGGAAAAAGTGCCGACCCCTGACCTCGTCGCATCAGACATGGCCGACCTCACCGACCAGATTATTTTGAGCTGGCAGGTCTCGTGATGACCTACCTTGAGTTTAACTGTAGGAGGGTCAGGTAATGAATTGGCAATTTGCGCATCCATCGCTTCACAAGCTCTAAGTTATTCAGGAAGCGATTGGCAATTCAATACCCAACCCGGTTGAGATTTTTTTATACTGACAAATCCCCTAGGATGATCTGCTCAGCATAGCTACGGTAAGCCTCTTCAAGATGCTTGGCTGTTGAATCCGGGAAAAGATGAAAGTCCCCAGCTTCTAAGGCATCAACAATGCCTTCAGAAACAACGCTGGCGTTCGGCGCGCCGGAGAAACCCGCGTTATCGCCCATTTCGGTTGCAATGGGTCCCGGGTGGACGCTCAATACTTTCACGCCCTTTTCACCCAATTTCTCGCGTAAACCCTGTGTGACAGAGTATGACGCTGCCTTAGACGCGCAGTAAGTCGTCATATCACCAAAGGTCTTGATGGAAGCGATAGAGTTGAGCTGAACCAGAGCCCCCTGGTTTGTTTCGAGTATTTTGGCGAACGCTCTTGCTGTGCGGAGTAACCCGAACACGTTCACATCAAGCTCATGCTGAAGAGAAGCTTCAACATCATCACTTAGGGGTGATGCGAGATTCATCACGCCTGCATTGTTGACCAAGATATCAACATCAGTCGCCTGTTCTGCCAGAGATTGAAGCGAACCAGTATCGGTCACATCAGCACGCAGTACGACAACTTTGTCTCCGTATTGCACCTGCAGCTCCTGAGTGGACTCCGGGTTCCTCACTGCCAGGTAGATCTTCCTGACACCGTGCTCAAAAAATGATTCGACGATTGCCTTGCCAATACCGCGATTAGCACCGGTTACCAGTGCGACTTTATCTTTTACGGAAAAGCTCATACCTATCTCCTGCCAAGGATAATATTCAGAATTTAACGTACCGATCGGTACGGAATTAAATATACACCGACCGGTACGGAATTGAAAGAGAACTTTCCGTCTTTTTGTGGCGACAACAGGAGGTTTCAGAAGGGGGGGGGCTATGCAGTTACTGCTACGGGGGATGTATGAGGGTTTTCCGATGCCAGAGCGGCTATAGAATCAGTTCGGTACCAAACTGAAGTGTCTTAAGGAGGTTAATTACTTGATTCCTATACCGTGCAATGCGGTATTGACGACCTCATGCAGCTCGGTTGCTGTTACTCCTGAACGAGCCATCGACGCTGTGCCCTTCAAAACGGTGTAAATTGTCAGAGCATTGGTTTTGGCGTGTTTATCCAAACCCAACTCGACAGCTTCCGGGTCATTACGGAACAGGTTTTCAAACATTTGCTTGGCTGTTTTATCTTGTTTTTTTAGCAGTTCCGCTACCGCATCGGGAAGATCGCCAGCGACGATTTCAGACTGGCAGTGCACCAAAAAGCAACCTTTGGGACCGTCTGATGCGCACTGCATTCTGATCACGGAAAGCATGTAATTTTCCAGGCGCTCCCTTAATGGTGTATCCGTCTGCTCCATAATCTTGAGATGATTAAACATTTCCGTCTCAATGTAGAGCTTGGTTGCTTTAGCAAATAAGGAGGCCTTGTTCCCAAAAACGCTATACATGCTGGTTTTGTTAATACCCATTCTATGAGTCAGGTCTGACAAAGAAGCCCCGGAGTAGCCTTTGAGCCAAAAAACCTGCATTGCATTGTGAAGAGCCGTATTTTCGTCGAACTCGCGTTTACGCCCTACAGTCATTGTATCTACCTACCTGACAGAATCGGATCTATATTGTACCAATCGGTACTTATAGTATCAATTTGGGCTCACCTCAAAGGGCGGCAGAAGAATCACGTTCAGTTGTCGGCATTGAGCCGGGAAACGGACGACAGGAATTCCCAGGGCTGAGCCATACGCTCGGTGATCAAGTCCCGAAATGCAGCCACCCTGGCAGAGACCAGTTTTCGATCAGCCCACACCATGTAAACAATCCCGGTTGGGCACCCCACAGCGGGCAATACTTCAGTCAGACGATCTCGCTCGGCCAGCTGTGCGAGCAGCACCTTTGGAATCAGACACAACCCCAGCCCCTTGCAAGCCGCGTTAATGATCAAGCGAAGGCTATCGATCGAGTATCTTGGTTTGATGGGAATCCGAACGATTTGTCCCGACTCCCGAAATTCCCAGAATGGGATCTTGTTGCCGGCCAGCAAACGGTGACTGAGGAGATCTGAAGTGTCTGACGGCCAGCCATATTCAGACAAGTAGCCGGGTGACGCTGCCAGACCAAGTTCCATATCGAACAGCCGTCTCTGCACAAGATGCGGCGCTTGTGGTGGATTTGTTGAGATCGCCAGATCAATTTGATCGTCAAAGAAAGTGTTCGTATCGGACGAGAAATCAATATGTATGTTGACAGCGGGGTGATCTTTCATGAAATCAAAAGCCGCCTGCTGAAGAAAACTGTCCGCAAACGGTTCCGGGCAGGAAACGCGGATATCACCCGTTAGCTCCGATTGCAAACTGGATAGCTGCTCCCACTCTTCGTCCAGTTGCTGAAAGATAGGGGCGAACCGTCGGTAGTAATCTTCACCGGCAGCCGTTAGCTGGAACTGCTTTGCATTTCTGTGCACCAGTTTTTCTCCCAGCCTGTCCTCTAGCTGAGCCACTGCGCGCGACAAGGTTGGTGCAGAAACCCGGGTCTGGATGCTTGCTGGAGCAAACCCGCCCCACTCCGCAGACTGGCAGAACCAGTAAACACTCGACATTTCTTTGGCTTTCATATTTGCATTCTTATCTTTCAATTAAAGCTATTTTTGAACGATTGCCGTGATGATAGATTGAGTACAACTTTTAAACAACTGGAGCAATGGCATGAAAAAGTTTCCCCGCAAATTTCAATATCCTTTGATGGCTTCATTGGTTCTACCCACCATGCTTCTTGGCATGAGCGCCATCATGACCTATCAAAACCTGCCAGAGGGTGCCTCATTCCTTAACGCCTGGATGAACATGGTGGGCCAGGTTGTACCGCCCGCCTTATTGCTGCTAGCCGTCATCGCACCATCGGTACGACTCTTCGTTAGCCGGGTTCTTCTGGAGCCAGAGCAACAACAAACGGATCGATAGGCCGATAAGGAATGATCTTCTTCAACCGACTTCGAGACCCGCGACTATGAGTACACAACTTCTTATTGAGTTATCACTGATCGGCTCTGTCTTCTTAATCTGCGGTATCGGCTGGCTACTTTCGAGAAAGTCCCGGCGGACCGCAGGCCATACCGTCGAAAACGTACTCACCGGTATGCTTGGAGCCTTTCTGTTGATGGCTGGATTGGTCAAATTTTTTGACCCTTTCGCTCAAATGTTTGCCTCTCAGGTCGCGCTCAGCGGACTGCCCTTTCCTACACTGTCAAAGTGGGCCGGGCAGTTCGGCGAAATGTTCGCGGGCGGCCTGTTTCTCTTCGTCTTGTTCGCCGGAGGGAATCTAAAGAACACGATAACTGACCGTCTGTTTTTCAGTGCAACTGCATTGACGGCAATCATTATGATCGTGGCAGTTTATGTTCATCTGGAACCCAATGTTCCTGCATCGGTTCTACCACTGCAAACTAAACCACCGATATTGACGCTGATCGTGATGGCATTTGTTGGCTTTAACGCCTGGCTGCACATAACAAACAGTACACAGCAACGCGGTGCAGAGACACGTGTCATCAGTTGACGAATTCGGGAGTAGGCTTCTCGCCTATCTCCCGGGTCTTGGCTATTACCAGTAGCATACTACCCACCATCATCGTCGCAGCGGCGGTGTAAAGCCCCAGGGCGTAATCTCCTTTGTATTCACGGAGCACACCGGTGAACGCCGGAGCGACAATCTGGGCAATGCCAAAGGAGATTGTCATTTTCCCCATAAATTTGGCGGGCTGGGAGGGGTAGAAGCGACCGGCCATGGTCAGCACAAGACAGACAATGCCAACAAAAGTACCTCCGAAAAGAACTGCGCCCAACATCGTTAACAGGATATTGGGCGCAATGACTGGCAACAGAATACCCGCTGCCTGGAGCAGGCTGGCAGCAATCAGGGCATTCAGGTTACCTATTCGGCGCGCAATCAGGTCCCAGAGAACAGCACTGGGGGCTGCAGCCAGACCCATTACCATGAACGCACAGACGCCCTTCCCTTCCAGCCCGGGTAGCTCATCGACAATCGCCACAATAAATGTGGAACTGACAACGAAACCAACACCGGCGCAGAAATACGCGGCGGTAAGGAGCGCCATGAACGCTTTACCAGGCGGGCAGTCGCTCATGTTTCTATTGGCAGTGGTTACTGGCACAGATTCAGGCCGTGGTAGCCATGCCCAAGCCGGGACAAGAATCACGGCTCCGATCACCGTCAGAACCAGCCATTGCCGGTGCCAATCGAGCCAAGTGCTCATCAGCTCGACCGCAACCGCACACAGGACCATTCCCAGCCCGACGCCACTGAACTGAATGCCCAACTCACCACGGTGGTTGTTACGAATCAGCCAGCTCAGAACCAGCCCCGAACCAATCAACATACCGGCTGCACAACTCAGCCCCGCCAGAAAACGCAGGATTGACCAGAGCCAGACGTTTTCCGTCAGTCCCATGCCCGCCGTGGTTATGACCGCCGCCACCAGCCCGATACGATAAAGACGATCTTTCAATTTTAGATCACTGATCATGGAGGCGATGAGCGCGCCACAGAGATAACCCAGATAATTAATAGAAGCCAGCCAGCCGCCTGCCGCCTCACCCAGTCCTGCCTGCTCCTGCATAACAGGCAGTAGCGGGGTATAGGCAAAACGGGCGATCCCCATCACCAGTATCAGGTTGAGGACCCCTGCGGTCAGAACCTTATAGCGTTGAATTTCTTCACTCATATTCGCCCCATGAGCCAGTAAAGTAGAATTTGCGATCGAAGGTAGAGTTGTGGAAATCAGACAAGCGCTCTTCTGACCCAGTCCATTCGGTCCTGTCCAAAGAATAATTCTTCACCGACGAAAAATGTTGGTGCTCCGAACACCCCTCGCCGTGCTGCTTCATCCGTCGATTCGATTAACCCCGTTTTGATCGCGGGCAGGGCCATCGCCTGCATCACTTCATCCGCATCAAATCCTGCCTTGCTCAGAGTTTCGGCCAGCACCTCTTGGGAGGAAAGGTCTTTGCCCTCGGCCCAAGCAGCGGAGAACATGGCATGGTTATACTCTTCAATCCTGCCAGCGGACAGTGCCCAGAGGGCACCACGCATGGGGTTAACCGTGCTGAAAATAAAGTGCGGATTCATTTGGAATGGAATCTCATAGTAATCGGCGTGGCGCTGGAAATCGGCCTTGATCCAATCCCATTTTGCCGGGATCGTGACTGGGGAAGTATTGCCCGTCGCTTTGAATACACCTCCAAGCAGCATCGGCTTGTAGTTGATATCCACCTCTCTGTCTTCAGTCAGCTGCAACAACCGCATAAATGCAAAGTAAGATGCTGGACTGATGAAATCGTAATAGAAGTCGATACTCTTCTTCATATCAAATACCTTTCGTGAGCATAGGTTCACCAGGACTCCGAAAAAGGCCTCACATCCTGTTCGAATGTCCAGGCCGAACGGGGCTGGTTATGAAGTTGCCAATAAACCTCAGCGAGATCGTCAGGCTCAATGATTCCGTCGTCCCCCTTGCTGGCATACAGGTCGGGCAAAAATTCAGCGGTTGCCTCATTGCGTAGGAGCCCGTCAACAACCACATGCCCGACGTGGATGCCCTGAGGTCCCAACTCCCGGGCCATGCTTTGCGCCAGCGCCCTCAGGGCATGTTTGCCACCGGAAAAGGCGGCGAACCCACGCCCCCCCCTCAGACTTGCCGATGCTCCGGTAAAGAGAATAGTCCCCTCCTTACGGGCCAACATCTTTCTTGCGACCTCACGTCCTACCAAAAAACCTGCAAGTGCACACATCTCCCAGACCTTTCGATAGATCCGTGTGGTTGTGTCACAGATGTCAAACTGAACGTTTCCACCAACATTGAAAACCGCGACCCGTATCGGACCCAGTTCAGATTCCACCCGGTTAACCAACTCACTGACCTGCACCTCGTCCCGCGCGTCCGAATGAATCGCCGTTGCACTCGAACCAAGGGCATCAATTTCAGAGCTGAGAGTCTGCAAATCCCCCCGGCGCCGAGTAACCACGAGATGAAAGCCTTCCCGCGCAAAGCGACGAGCAATGGCTCCTCCCAGGTGATCTCCGGCCCCCACCACCAAAGCAATCGGCCTATCTTTCATCTGCATCGCACTCTCCATAAAGGCTGGAAACACTGGTAATAGCCTAATTCAGCGCTTAGCATAGATAAAATCGATTATTCTGATGCTAACGACAACTGAAGGTTATGGTATGGAGCTGCAACAACTGCGCCTTTTTCTGGCAGCCGCTGAGTCGGAGAGCTTTACTCGTGGCGCGAAGAGAGCATTCGTTTCCCAACCGGCATTGTCTGCCTCCATTGCGAAACTGGAAGGGGAGCTAGGAGTCCGGCTTTTTACGCGGAACAAACGCAATGTGGTGTTAACACCCGCCGGTCGAACTCTGTTTAAACGGGCCACGCAGATTGTCGACGAGTGCAACAGGGCCCGGGACGAACTGAAAAACCACGACCAACAACGAATGCTGCGCCTAGGCGTTGTAAATACACTGTCTATTACCAACATCGCTCGCCTGATAGAACCGTACCGCAGAGAGAATGCTAGGCTAAAGCTCCAGGTGTTTGATGCCTCAACTAACGAAATAGAGCGACTGGCGGAATCAGGCCGTATTGATCTGTCGCTCACCGTCCTCCCGGAGCGCACCGAGCCCGGCCGCCGTTTCAGCTACTCGAAACGCCTGTTTTCCGAGTCGTACAGGTTAGCCATGTCAGCCAGTCACCACCTGAGTGAGGCGCCGTCACTAAACCTTGCGGATCTTCGGAACGAACCTTTTGTGTCGCGCTCACATTGCGAATATCGCCAGATATTGCGGGAGCTCATGAGAACAGAGGGCATACAATTGAACGTAGCCTATGTGACCGATCAGGATGATCGTGCACTTTCCCTCGTGGAACAGGGCGTTGGCGTCGCTATCGTTCCCGAACATTACGAATCACCGAATCTCGTTAAGCGACCAATATCCGAGCTGACTTCAACACGTTCCATTGGGTTTGAATGGGGCGAAAACGAAAACCAGACCGAAATTGACCAATTTATTGCTTTCGCTTCGACAGTCAGGTGGCCAGAATAGCTGCTTACTTTAAATTTATGAGAAAGCCAACCTCAACGGTTGGCTTACCCATCGCATACTGCGGGTCAAAACCTTATCTCACTTCGTAATTGCTATTCGAGCGGATATAGATCGTCGTCTCTTCATCGCTATCATTCCTGAATCCGTGGGTAAACTGGCCGGTGGATTCCAGATAGCTTCCGGCGGCAAGGGTTTTGGTGTCACTCGAACCACGTGAGTTGTAATTGATGTGGGTTGTACCTCGTTGCTGCTGACATTCCTAAAAAGAGTCTGTACTTACCCCGGCCGTTTAATGCAAAGCCAATCTCTTCATGAAAAGGCCCCTTTCCCAATGGAAGAGCGGATCTTTAGAAAGCGCTGACTAATGTCCGCTTTTGTTTAAAAGCCGGCTTGGATGACCAGCGCTTCGTTCTCACTGGCGCCGTTCGGGCGCTCCCACATCCTGATCCTAGGTCACACCTTTGCCGAGCTATGTTTTTATCAGAAAACGGTCGTTTGTTGGATGCTCCGGCTCACCCCTCAAAATTACCCGGTTTCGGCTTGTTTCGCGTCCAAAAATCACGTACAACAATCTATGAACAGAAAAGGTACCTTTTATGATCATAGGTTATGCACGCGTCAGCACCCAAGATCAAAATCCAGAACTCCAGGTGGATGCTTTGAAAAAAGCTGGGGCCGAACAGGTCTTCCAGGAAAAATTTACCGGAACCTTACGTGAGCGACCCGAGTTGTCGCAGTGCCTCCGTATGCTCCGGTCGGGCGATGTCTTGGTCGTGTGGAAACTGGATCGCCTAGCTCGATCTTTGAAGGATCTCGTGGAGATTGTTCAGGACCTCCAGGATCGTGGCATCGGTTTTAAGTCCCTGACGGAATCCATCGACACCACCAGTTCAGGTGGTCGCCTGGTGTTCCATATTTTCGGGGCTCTGGCTGAGTTTGAGCGCGACCTGATCCGGGAGCGAACAATTGCTGGACTACAGGCTGCCAGGGCTAGGGGGCGTAAGGGTGGTCGGAAACCAGCAATGTCCGATGCTGATACCAGGAAAGCCGCCGCAATGCTGTTAGACCCGAAAATCACCAAAACAGAAGTAGCTGAGCACTTTGGTGTAGCCAGGGGTACCCTGAATGCTTCGCTTAAACGGCTACAAAACCGGTAAGATCAATAAAAACGATACTGTGCTAAGGAGTAGTTAGCTTGGAAGCCTTCATTGCAGATCCCTCTGCCGTCGATGAATTCCTCAAACGCTGGAAAGGCAACACAGGTAGTGAGCGAGCCAACTTCCAATCGTTCATGCGAGACCTCTGTACGCTGCTGGACCTTCCTCACCCAGACCCGGGTGAAGGCGACACCAGTCAGAACTCCTATGTATTTGAGCGGTTCATCGCGTCGGCCCGAGTCGATGGCAATACCGACAACCGGTACATCGACCTGTATCGTCGGGACTGCTTCGTATTGGAAGGCAAGCAAACTGGCAAGGAGCTGGCATCTCGAAGCCAACAGAACGCTGTTAATGCCGCTGTAGCGCAGGCTGAGCGATACATTCGAGGACTGCCCCAGGAAGAAGTAGAACATGGCCGCCCGCCATTCATCGTGATCGTCGATGTAGGCAACGCTATCTACACCTACTCCGAGTTTTCACGAACTGGCGGTAACTATGTTCCGTTCCCAGATCCCAGACATTATGAAATCCGACTGGACGACCTGCATAAACCCGATGTTCAGCACCGTCTTCGTCAGCTATGGCTGGAACCGGATCAACTCGATCCGAGCAAGCATGCTGCCAGGGTGACCCGGGAGGTCAGCACCAAGCTGGCTGAATTGGCAAAGTCTCTGGAGCACAGTGGATACGATGTCGGGCGGGTAGCCAGCTTCCTAAAGCGCTGCTTGTTTACGATGTTTGCCGAAGACGTAGAGCTACTGCCAAAGGCATCTTTCCAAAACCTTTTGATCGATATTAAAGACCGGAACCCTGAGGCCTTTCCGCACGCCGTGAAGGCGCTTTGGGAAACCATGAATGCTGGTGGCTACAGTGAGCGTCTGATGCAGACCATCAAGCGCTTCAACGGCGGACTGTTCAAAGGCATCGATCCGATCCCCCTGAATGTCCAGCAGATCCAACTGCTCATTGATGCGGCCAAAGCCGACTGGCGTTTCGTTGAACCTGCCATCTTCGGGACGCTTCTGGAGCGAGCCCTTGATCCTAGGGAGCGCCACAAGCTGGGTGCCCATTACACGCCCAGGGCCTACGTTGAACGCTTGGTCATGCCAACCCTGATCGAACCACTTCGTGAGCAGTGGGGCGACATCCGGGGTGCGGCGGAAACCCTGCTACGGCAAGGCAAAACCGACAAAGCTCTCCAGGAAGTCCAAGCCTTCCATTATCAGCTTTGCCAGACCCGAGTACTCGATCCCGCTTGTGGTAGCGCTAACTTTCTTTACGTGGCCCTTGAGCACATGAAGCGCCTGGAAGGGGAAGTCCTGGGCTTCATGTCCGAGTTAACCCAGGGTCAGGGTGTTCTGGAAAGTGAAGGCCTTACCGTTGATCCGCACCAATTCCTAGGCTTGGAAATTAACCCTCGGGCTGCCCAAATAGCCGAGCTCGTTCTTTGGATTGGCTACCTTCAGTGGCACTACCGGCTAAACGACCGACTGGACCTACCTGAGCCCATCTTGCGGGACTTCAAAAACATCGAGTGTCGGGATGCTCTGATCGAATACGACAGCCGAGAGCCAGAGCTAGATGACAACGGGGAACCGGCGACCATCTGGGATGGTATCAGCATGAAGGTCAGCCCCACGACCGGTGAGCTCATCCCAGATGAAGCAGGAAGGGCAACGGTTTACCGGTATCACAGTCCTCGAAGGACGGAATGGCCGGAGGCGGACTATATCATAGGCAACCCGCCATTTATCGGAGCATCCACGATGCGGCGTGCATTGGGGGATGGTTACGTTGATGCCGTGCGCCAAGTATTCGCGGGAGTGGTGCCTGACTCTGCGGACTTCGTTATGTACTGGTGGCACACCGCAGCTGAAAAGGTGCGACACGGGAACGCCCAGCGCTTCGGCTTCATAACTACTAATAGCTTGCGCCAGACCTTCAACCGCCGTGTCCTAGCACCCCACCTAAACGATGCCAAGCGGCCGCTTTCTTTGGCCTTCGCAGTACCTGACCACCCTTGGGTAGACGTTAACGACGGCGCCGCCGTGCGTATTGCCATGACAGTGGGCGTGGCTGGCGACCAAGTGGGCCAAATGCGTCAGGTCGTCAAGGAGACCTCTAGTGAAAACCGTGAAGCCCGAGAGGTGCAGTTTAGCCAACATGATGGGAAGGTGTTTTCTGATTTAACCATTGGAGCAGATGTATCGAGTGCAAAATCACTGCGCGCAAACGAAGGACTTGCCATCAAAGGGCTCGAACTGGGCAGTCAAGGGTTCCTTATGGACCGAGAGCGAGCGGAAGACATCCTAACCCAGCACCCCGAACTAAAGAGTTACCTGAAGCCGTATATGAATGGCCGTGACCTAACAATAGGGCCGCCAACTCGATATGTTATCGATTTTAATGGTCTGAACGAGACTCAGGCGCGTGCTGCCGCACCATTTTTGTATCAGTGGCTGCTTGATGCAGTAAAGCCTGAGAGGCAAGTGAATCGAGAAAGCCGGACTTCCTCAAAATGGTGGCTATTCCGGCGGTCCGGTTCTGAGTTGAGGAGTGCTGTAGCCGGAGTCGATCAGTTTATTGCGACAACCCGTACGTCTAAACACAGGATATTTCAGTTTCAACCTAGCTCCGTGGTTGCAGAAAGCAAAATTGTTGTTATAGCAATTGATAGCCCTTGGATGCTTGGAATCCTATCCTCTCGCCTTCATACCCTTTTCTCAGGCAGGGCAGGTGGTTGGCTGGGGGTAGGTAATGACAGCACCTACAACCATCTAGACTGTTTCGGAAAATTCCCATTCCCTATATGGACAAGCGCCAGCAGCAAAGAAATCGCAAAACTGGCAGCTGATATAGATCGACACCGCAAGCGACAACAGGTTGAGCACCCTTCTTTAACCCTCACCAACATGTACAACGTGTTGGAGAAACTTAGGGCCGGCGAAGAGCTCACCGACAAAGAAAAAAACATCCACCAACAAGGCCTGATTTCAATCCTGCGCGAACTTCACGATGGTCTGGACCACGCCGTCTTCGAAGCTTACGGTTGGTTAGATCTCGCCGAAAAATTGGTGGGGCGCCCCGGTGCCACAACACCACTTCCAGAGAAATCCGCTGATCAGACGGAAGCTGAGGAAGAGCTGTTGATGCGGCTGGTTGATCTCAACAAGCAGCGTGCCGAGGAAGAATCACGGGGCATCATTCGCTGGCTGCGTCCGGAGTACCAGGCACCTAATGCTGTGCAGGCTGAAGTAGAGATAGCGCCGAAGGCCGCCGCTACTAAATTGGAAGCGGTTACCAGCAAAGGCAAAGCAACATTCCCGAAAGCCATTCCCGATCAGCTTAGAGTGCTCCGAGAGACGTTGGCCGAACGCTCGTACACTACCGAAAGCCTGGCTGAGCTATTCAAACGGAAGCCGATGAAATCGGTTGAAGAGGGGCTGCAATCTCTGGTGGCTGTCGGTGTTGCAGAGTATGAAGAGCTAAAAGGTACCTGGCACCTCATCTAATTGAATGCTTTAAACCCAAGACTTCTTAGAAAAATTCTGAGAAGTCTTGGCGAAGCTTGTCTGCCAGCCAATGGTCGGGGAACCTTGTAATCGCTTCCCGCCATATAGACAGGGCTCGCACTCGCTGATCAGAGTTCCAACAAACCCCGCCCAAATTAAACCAAGCCAGATCGTAATTTTCATCCTGCTCGATAGCATGAAGATAAGCTGCGATGCTGCGCTCTGCATCGCTAGTGTGTTCGTACGCTATCGCAACCTGAAACCAGCTCATCGCATCAGGCAGATGCCTCTCTGCTTGATCGATCAAAATGGGTAAAGCTTCGGTATACCGCCCTAGGTGGTTCAGAGCTGTTCCGAAACAATAGCCATACAGCACCGGATCCATCAGAAACGCTTTCCGGTACGCCTTTTCTGCTTGCACCCAATCGCCATCGTATTGAGCCCAATGCCCGATACGATCCCAAAGAAATGCCTCATTCGAATCGTCGTAACTTAGTACTTCACGAACCTTGTTCTTGAAAGCCCCAAAATCTATCCCGGTGGGTTCACCGGCCGACTTGAGCTTCCAATGACACATCAGTTCTTCAGATTGAGCGACATGGTGTGTCGGGTACTTTTCTAAGTAGGCCTGCCAAAACTGGAGAGCATGCCGAGTTGCTTCAACTGATTTTCGGCCAAACTCAAACACCTCCCTCGCACACCATGGCCATATCCAGTTACAGCTATCGGCCTCTCCCAGCAAGGCTCTTATATCCCTGAAGGCGTCCGAGACCGCTCCTAATCTGAACAATAGGTTGATTCTCCAACCTTGAACAGCAGTCATTTTCAGCTCTGAATTACCTCTAGGCAGGATTTTATCGAGGTGATCCAAAGCCCTTTCTAGATTGTTGCCTTCACCGCGGTACCAAAGAGCGAGAGCAAAATGTGCCTCACTCAGCCCGGGGTCGATTTCAAGAGCTTGAACGTAGCATTTTCGAGCCTTTTCGTTATCGCCCAGGCGCTCCATCACCGAACCCAAATTCTTATAACACTGAGCCGCTATTTTTATGAGATCAGTTTGTTCCAGCTCACAAAGGGCAGAACGATACGTCGTCTTCGCTTTCTCATACTCCTGCAACGCTAACCAAGCGTTCCCGATACAATAAAGCATTGATCCAGGATACACCTTGCCTGCCTTCATTGACCGTTCCAGTGCTTCAATACCTGCCCTGACACGACTTTCGTCAATAGGGTGGCCATTAATACCTAGATTTATTTCTGCCATGTAGGCGAAATCAATAGCAGGGGAGGAGGGATCTAACACTGCTTCAAATTGCTCAAATGCGGCACTAATTGCAGCATCCTGGCCATCGTTGTATAGCTCAACAAGGATCTCTTGGGCTATCTCAGGGTTGGGCGGAACATGAATGGCTGGGGCCTTTCTAAGCAAACTGCCAATTTGTTTAGGTGGCGTCACCGTCCAAGCAAGGCGCCTATCCCTGGATGAATTGTTTGCAGCTATCGCCCGTTTACTCAAGCGATGCTGGAACGCCTCATTGAATGGCGACTGCAGATTAACAGTGATGGATTCCTGTTGCTCCCATTCATCTTCTCGATGGCTGTACTGGCGGTGAATTTCTTCAGCGTAGCAGGCGAGGAGCCGATCAGTTGGAAGGTGATAACACACATAGATCGACGCGGGGTGGGCGAGAAGGTAATTGAGGTTCGTCCTCTGAACTGAAACGCTAACCGAGCCGTCCTGGTTTGCTGGTTGATTTGTCCCCTTTAACTGCACATGGATCCGAACGTTTGTGACGCTATCTCCGCGTAAGGCTTCAATTTGTATGTCAGATCCATAATCCCGCCGGTCAGAGCCTTGGTTTATAAACAAGCCACAAGCCCCTATAGCTGAGAAGAAAACTGCCTCTGCCGCTTCCTCCGTACTATGGGAGGAGCCACGTTTGGGAAGGTCATTAATTGACATACGAATCTTCCTATCAGGACTCGGGCGCTATTGATAGTTTTAGGATACTGAACATAAAAACATAATGCGCATAATCTGAGGTTATGGTGAAACGTCTCTGGGTACAGGAGCCAAGCCTCTCCCTGGCGCGTCACACCACTGGGCAGGTGTCGCGTTTGCCTGGCATCCTTGCCGGCGTTGAGCCCCGATCCTACTGATCAATTGACTCCCAACTAGTATCTGCGACTTGGGCCCCCGGCGAAAGCCGATATCACTGCAAACGATTGGGATATCTCGTAAAGCGAGACAAGCGAGGCCGCGCCCGATACGATGGCCGCCAAATTACGCTTGTTGTATTTAAGGAGAAGTAGTTGCGGTATCTCCCGTCCTCATTACTGGCGCTCATACTCGTCATTGGGTTTGCACCCGTTGCAGCTGAGACAATAAAAAAGACGTCTTCGGGCATTTGTCATCCACCTGAAAGCTCATATTACGATCGCACCGAAAATTTCCACGGCTTTGACTCACTGGAGACATGCCTGGCCAGTGGCGGTCGCCTACCCAAGCAGTTGGCCTCTAATAACGCGCCCAAACTGAACAAACATCGGGCCGATTCGTACAGACGATCGGCCTTCGGACACGGCTGGGACGATGCCGATGGCGACTGCCAGAACAGCCGCGCTGAGGCATTGATTGCAAGTTCCAGTACGCCAGTGCGTTTCGCAACCGACAAGAGTTGCCGCGTGGTAACCGGTCGCTGGATCAGCCCTTTTACCGGAAACTTGATACAGAACAGCAGCGAAATCGACATTGATCACGTGGTGCCGCTCGCCTGGGCTTGGGAGAGGGGCGCAAGCAACTGGTCCGATGCGCGTCGAGAGAGGTTTGCAAACGACGAACGCAATCTATGGCCCGTTGAGGCCTCTTTGAACCGTAGTAAAGGTGCGAGAGGACCGAATGAATGGTTACCACCGAGTGGGGCCTGTAGCTACGTGGCTCGCTTTCATCGATTGACCAAGATATACAAACTTAAAGCGCGCCCCAAAGAGGCTACTTGGATCGGCGCATTTATAGATGAATGCCGGTCATAAATCGGACACTTAGTACCAATTAGTAATCCGCGTTACTAATTGGTACTAAGCCAGTAAGTCTCTAAAATTTCGATAAAAAATTTAGATCGGGCAGCATAGGGTTTACGCAGACGGCTCGATCGTCACAGCTCCTGCCAAATCTTTACCGTTATTGATTAGCAAAGTGAAACTGTCTTCGGGGTCAATGCGCTGCTCATACGCCTGTACTCGCTTCAACCAGCCCTCAGAGCAAAGACCGCTGAAATAGGGAGGCAACCCCTCTGTCTCATAAGGCTCAGAACGAAGAGGTAAGCTCATGCTGAGGGCACTACCGAATTTTAGGTATTGAGCGTCGTACTGAAACCGAACGCGGCGTCCAATACGTTCCATATGCCCTGCAAGCCTGCCATGCATAAATACGGTCGCCTTGGTGCTGAAGCGGCTCATTGATTGCACCTTTTGATGTTTGTAGTGGAAATTTGTAAGAGGAATATAATGCTAGGAATCATAGTATATGGGGTTTGGCAATGACGATTAAGCGCATGACTGAGCAGGAACTACTCCACGATCTCGACCCTCAAACGGCGCACGCCGACGAGCTGGCTAAATCGCTTCCCGAGGAGCTCACCCCTCTAGAACGACTCAAAGGATCAGTGAAGCGCTATGAGCGGCCAACTGATCCCGTATGGGAAGAATACTTTGATTTTAGTGAGGGCGTACACGACGACTTCATGGAAGATCGGGGCCAGCCTCCGAAAGATAGGAAATAATGTCTACCTTCTACATCACCGGTCTTACGGCACTCTGTATTCCTCAGCTCAGCCGGTTTAAGCCATTCTGGCATGGCATCGGGGCACCGGATGCTTGGTCAGTCGCCAGCCGGAATTATCCGGATACCTCATGCTTTTTCGGAGAGCGCGAGATTGTGGATGTATCGAAGTTTATGGTCCAGTCCGGACTACAAACCAACTTGAGCGGTTGCGCCAGCTATGAACGCGCTGTTTTCGAATCACTGTACCATCACATTGAACAGAAAAATCAAATGGTACCGAACGTGCAGCCATCCGACATCGATGATGTGGTGGACTTCGATCGTGTTAGGGACTGGAGTACCTCGTTTTGGCCACTCAGCTTTTCAGTAAACACCAGAATTATCTCTCGGATATCTACCTGCCCCTAAAAGACCGTTTGCTCCAGGCCAATGAAAGGAGCCTGCTCCCAAAGCTTCAGCTCCTCTGTAACCGGGGCATCCGGATCACACTGAGCTACAAGCTCTACGAGACTATAGGTTTTTCTTTTCTTCATTGCGCTCGCCCTATCGCAAGTGCCCACGACGTCCGACAAGAACGACGGCAGACACGGTGTTAGCGTGATCGCAGGAGGAGCCTTCATCATAAATGGCGCTGTCGCGCGATTCTTCATCGGTGAACCGTTCATCGGGATTGACGTAAGCGAGCAATCCCTCAAGGCCATCATGGATACCACTGTCGGCGCAGGGCGCTTCTAGTCGTCTATCGTATTCACTTCCCACTCCGCTGGCTGGTCCAGCCTAAACACCTCCAGGGCCCTCAAATTCACTATTTCGTCAAACCCCGTTTCGTAACCCTCTACCAGCACCGGCGTCTCCGGTGGTAGGCTTTTAAGCCGTTTGATCAGTTCTTCTGCAATCACTTCTCGTCTTCAGTTTTGTCAAAGGTCGAGAACGATCGGTGGGTTGGTGGGCGCATATCGTTCGGTGCAGGTGCTGGCATTGATTAACGGCGCCTCGCCGTGACGGTGCTCACCGTAGCCTTCGTGGATATGACCGAAGATGTGTGCTTTAAGCTTAAGCTGGTTAAGCCGATGCAAAAGATCAACACATCCCACGTTTTGGCATTTGAAGCCGAGGTTCACCTGGTCCCCGATACCCTTTGGTGGCCCATGGGTTATCAGTACATCGGTGTTGTCGGGGATTTGCTGCCACTTTTTATAAAGTGACTGGCCGCGATCCAGCATAAACGCCCAGTCCATGAATGCGGGTGTCCAGGGTGAGCCCCAAAACCGAACGCCTTCAACAATGACTCCGCTGTCCTCAAGATAGATGGCATTTGTCAGCGCTTCGACAGCGAGATCAGGCGTTACTTGAAACGCCCAGTCATGGTTGCCGGCAATCACAATTTTGTGCCTGTGTGGCAAAGTGCCAAGCCAATCGTTCAGATCTTCCACGTTATCCAGTGTGCCGGCTCCAAGACAATCTCCGGCATGAATCAAAACATCGCCATCTGGCACCTGCGGTATTCGGCGGTGCAAACTGTGAGTGTCAGAAATGCATACAAGTCTCATTAGTCTTCCTAGAATGTCGGCTCAGTCGTATCCAAGCCCCAGCTCTTGATCCAGCGTACTTAACCGATTCAGCACATCCAATCACTCAGCTACCGGTTCGTCAGCTCGGTTTCGAGTGACCAGTCCATGAAAGGCAATAGCCGGACGATGTTGCGTGCATCATCCACACCCCGGTGATGTTGCCCCTGGAATTCGAGCTCGTGAAATGCCAGGGCGTGGGCCAGCCCGTTCATTTTCTTCTGACCCGTTGTCCTACGCCAAATCCGTTTGAGGTTCAGGTGAGGGTAGTTCAGAAAACCCGGTGGCGATCCGTATTGTTCACTCTCCGCCTGAATGTGAAGTCGGTCGTAATTACCCCAGCTACACCAGATGAACTCCTCGGTCCGGCTGCCCAACCAAGTGTTGATCTCCTGACACACGTCCGCATATTCGGGTGCTGTATCCACCATTGTCTGACTAATGCCAGTCAGTTCTGTGCAGAAACCGCTCAGATGGGGATGGCGCATGGGTCGCACCAGAAAAGACTTGCTGTCCAATAGCGTTCCGTCACGAGTGGCCAGCGCACAACCAAACTCGATGATCTCCATGTTATGAATGCTTTGTGGCTCACTGGAGGGGGCCTTTCGACTTTCCCAGCAGGTCGCCTCTAAATCAACGACGAGAAGCGGTGAGTGATTATTCAGAGAACCCATCTGTCGCCTTACGTTTTTGGGTGTTAGTCCTTTGCAGAAGTTCCAGCAATGTTGGGGCGGCACTCGAAACCAATGAACCACCTAAGTTGAATAGAGCCTATATGGCCCCTTCAGATACCCTGTCATATGAAAATTTCCGACCAAGCTACAATACCCTCTCCCCGAATAGGGACAAAACTTCACTCCAGTATTGATTGCTCACACATAGATCAATAGTTTTCCTAGCGCCGTTATGTTCCGGTGCAGCATCCCATGTGCCCGTATTATCGATATCGAGTTCCCACTCCGTTGTGTAATCCTCTTTCTGCAGCACTTCAGACCTTTTAGTTTCGTCCGTGCTTTGCTTTGATGATTTTGGTGAAAATGAAACCACATGATGCCCTGGTAGGTCCTCACCAATTCTGCGTGCGAACTCTGTCAAACTGGGTTCAGCAAGGACGTAAAGCCAGCCACCAATGTCAGAGGGCTCCCCTGTTTGACGCCGGAGTATTCTGCCGAGAACTTGCCGAAAATGGAGCTCTGTTCGAATCCTGCTGAGGTGACAGCACACCTGCAATCTCGGGATGTCAGTTCCTTCACTGATCATCCCCACAGAAATGATCCATCGATCAGATGATGTTTTGAAGTTTGAAATAATTTGATGGGCTCCGGGCGTATTGTAAGTGACAACAACAGGCCTTTCTCCGAGCGCCGCAAGCCGAACTGCAATCTGCTTTGCATGTGCCGCTGTCGCAGCTACGACGAGGCCAGCAGCGGATGGAGCCTGCTTCCGGATCTCTAATAATTTTTTGGATGCTTCCGAGAGTGTGTGGTCGATCACTTCGTCCCGAAACAGAAAGTCAGGATATGTAATATGACCCTGACTGATTGTTTCCCGGATGCTGGAGTAGGTTTTGAGGCCGAGTTCCGATGACCTCAGGCTGATTTCCCGATTATCAGTGAGCACGATTTTTGGGGCTCGGCAAACGCCGTCGATAACCGCCCGCTCTAAACCGTATTCGTAATCGCAATGGAGCTCTCCGTCAGGCTGCGTGTAGCGAGAAAGTACGATTGGGTTGTCGTCACTCCTCCAAGGTGTTCCTGATAGCGCCATTGTGAGGGAGGCCTTTCCTTGAATCCTATCGAGAATTGTTCGCCCCCAACTGTTGCCAATTGTGAGTTCGTCCCAACTGCTACCGGAGCAGTGATGAATCTCGTCCAAAACCACGAAGACTCTGTGCTCACCCAGTACTTGCCATAGCTCTCTGGGAAGCGTGTTCATCGACTGATAGGTGTAAGAACCACCCGCGGCGCCAATTTGGCCATTGAAGCTTCGCCCAAGGATTTGGCTAAATGTCGAGGCGACGCTTTGCGACACTGTCCGTGACGGGGAGAAGCATAGGACGAAATCAATTTTATTGCGTTCCAGAAGGGCCTTAGCCACCGACGCTACCATGACGGTTTTGCCCGCCGCAGGTGTTGCGTGGCATAGAAAGTGGGTTTGGTACTCAAAAGCTTGAAGAGCTTGATCGACGCACTCGCGCTGCCAAACGCGCAATTGGATCATGCGGGAAACCCAATTTTTGTGATGACCGACTCTACAGCACGAAGTTGACCTAGTAGCTTTGTGCTTCTCTCCCGAGACTCCAGGTACTGCGCCTTCACGGCGCTCCGAAGTGCCGGGTACTTGTGATATAGGCGCTGGTATTCCTCCGCTTCACCAATACTGGCAATCAGTTCGACCTTTCTTTTAGAAAGCTCCTCCTGCAACGCCCGCTGTGTATCACTATCCATCGACGATTCAACGTGCCCATATGCAGCCCTAAATGGAGAAGGCTTGGATTCCAGGGAAATGTCTTGGTTGTTTGAACGGTAGATAAACTTGCATCCGCGACCAGTCGATCCCTCGTAGCGATCGATAACTTTTGCCTTTTCAAGGCGTAGAAGTTCTCTGTATATGTGCTTGCGAACTTGGTTGCGGCTTGGCCGCTGAACTTCGGGTATTTGACGAAGATACATATCCCGAATGCTGGTATTGGAAAAAGGAGTATCTGGCTGCTGTCTCAGGAGTTCGATCAGGATCTTGTCGACGCTCAGTGGTTGCGATTTTTTCATAAGGCGGTCCGATTGGTCTCTAGGTCGATCTGGTCGACCCCCGAAAAATGGGTAGTATATGCCGTGGTCTACCATGCCTCAAGAAACCATAGTCTTGTCTTTTGTGAGGGCAAGAAATGGGCTCACCGATTTGTGAGGCGTTTGGCCGGAATTTGCGTGCGATTCGAAAATCGAAAGGGTTTTCTCAGGAACGACTCGCTCATGAAACGGGAATTGATCGAAGTTATGTGGGGAAGATTGAGAGAGGAGAAGTGAATATCACTATCGAAAAAATCTACCTGCTAGCAGATCATCTACAGTGCTCACCTAAGGATCTGCTCACTTAGCCGTTGACTCCAGGTCGTCTGTTCTTCCGCTCTGTTCGATTGAATGTCAAATGCCAAAAACCATTCAGGCATGTTGTCCAGCGGCTACTCCAGAAGCCCAAGCCCATTGGAAATTATGACCGCCCAGATGACCAGTCACATCCAGCACTTCGCCAATGAAAAAAAGCCCTGGCTGATTGTTTGCTGACATCGTTTTTGATGACAGGTCACGAGTGTCCACTCCGCCCAAGGTAACTTCGGCTGTTTTGTATCCTTCCGTTCCTGCGGGTCGCACTTCCCAATGACTTAGGACGTCAGCTATCGCCTCTAAGTCTTCATTGCGGCAATACTGGAATGGTTTGTTCCACTGTTGGAGTTCGCAGAAAGCTTTTGCAAACCTTTTCGGCAAGAAATCTTCGAGAAAATGGCGGATATGGCTCTGTGGTTTTGTTTTGCGATGTTCGTGCAGCCTATCACGAACTGATACGCTCGGAAGAAGGTTGATCCGTATTGTATCTCCGGGATGCCAGAAGCTCGATATCTGCAGCATGGCGGGGCCGCTTAGACCACGGTGAGTGACCAGCATCGGTTCGCGGAAATTTTCGTTGTTACAGTGCACGTCCACAGGGCAGCTCACGCCGGAGAGTGGCGCCAGTTGCTCCTTTAGTTCTGGATACAGGGTAAAGGGTACAAGTCCTGCGCGGGTTGGAAGCACGGAAAGCCCAAACTGCCGTGCAACATCGTATCCGAAGCCCGTGGCGCCCATGGTGGGGATAGACAGCCCACCGCAGGCGATGACCAGCGATTCGCAGGTAAGGGTGCCGCTGCTGGTTTGTAGCTGATAGCCGTGATCGACACCGCTGATTTTATTCACGCTTGTTTTAAGTCGCACTTCTGCGCCAGCCCACTCGCACTCAGTGAGTAGCAGATTGAGGATCTCCTTGCTGCTGCCTTTACAGAAAAGCTGGCCTGCCGCTTTTTCCTCATGCTCAATGCGGTGGCGGTCTACCAATTCTAAAAAGTCTTGGGGCGTGTAACGCTTGAGCGCCGAAATGCAGAAATGGGGATTGTCAGACAGGAAATTCGCCGGGGTGCTGTTTAGGTTGGTAAAATTGCATCGACCGCCCCCGGACATGAGGATTTTCTTACCAGGTTTATTGGCATGATCAAGTACCAATACGCTTCTGCCGCGATATCCCGCTGTTGAAGCACACATTAGCCCGGCGGCACCTGCTCCTATAATGATTACATCATAAGTGCTGGACATAGCATCTCCTGAGGAAAATCCCGCTAGTGTAGGGTAGTCGGTGTAATGAGCCAATGGTTCGTTAGGGCTCGTAGCCTAAGTTCGGAAGTTCGCGACAAGATCTTCGATCTGATTGAGCTTGGCATTTAACTTCTCGATGGTTACGTTGCTAATCTGCTTTCCAGAAACATTCTGGACATCGCCTTTCAACTCGTTGGTTAGGTAGAAGATGCTCTTCAATCTGTCCTGAAGCTCTTTCACCTCATAGGAGTGTGCGAAGGCATCAAGCTCTTCCCAAGCCAAATCGATGTAATGCCACAATGAGTCAACACTTTTGTGGCCTGTAAAACTCGCGACTTTTTTGAGTATTGTTCGGTAATCACTGTCGGTAATGATGTGGCGGGTCTTTAATGGATTCTTATCCATGAAGCTAATAAAGTGGAGCTTTACCATATTGGTGATAAAACGATGTCTAAACATCTTCTGACAGTTCTTTTGCTTGATGCCAGCTCTTACCGTAAGCCTCCGAAATTCCTGATACGCGGCATCTGGAAGTACTTCTTTACCACTTTCAGAATTAAGATAGATTACATTGTCCACATCCTTCTCTGATTGGATAATTCCTGAAGTTAGAAGGCGTTCAATTAATTTTCTTCTGTAAGAATTAATGAATATTTCAATCTTCATCGCTAGGCTGCGTGGGATCGGAATCGTTCTCATATTATTTTTGGAGTCGATCCGGCCTTTGAGTGTGGGGAGAATCAGTTGCGATTTTCTCAGGCTAGCCGCATTGTTAGAACAGGGTATAGTGATTAATTCTTGAGGTCGGAGCCCCGTTGCTTCAAGCAACACCAGTTGCAACTCACGCCGTCTATGCATGTATTCAAGATGGTCCGCCTGCTGCTTTTTAGAGAAAAGACCTCGCAGTTTTCTACTCACATTCGTATCGCTTCGTGAAGCCTCAAGGGTATCCCACAATTTTCTGATGTTTATTGTTGAAATAGGGGTTGCGTTCGTCGTTGTCGCTCTTGGTATGTTCATCGGGAAAACGTTGTGAATGATCTGCCGACCAGTTCTATGCGCATAAACCTCTTGCTTTAGCTTTATCTGATACCTTTTATCAGCATCATCCACTCCCGCAATCAGTCGCTCAGTGGCAATGTTTTGCTGAACCCAAACCAGAAAATTAATGGCGGTTGCCACAATGGCTTTAACCGTGTTGTTGTTCCTGACGCGCTCGTTGTAGATATCAGTTTCTTGACAGAGTTCATAGATCAACTCATCGATATGGCTGTGTTTCAAATCAGCGAAATCCACCTTTCTCGCATAGCAAAATCGAACTAGGTGGGAAAGATTTCGCGCGTAATTCCCAAGTGTCCCACCATCCTTTTGGTTCACCGTCACAGTCCTGCTTCTATCGCATAAATACATTTCTGCGATTAAGCAAGGCGAGCCATTAGGCCAAACAAATGAGTAATAGCAATACCGTACACGATCATTCGAAATGATCTCACCGGTTTCACTATCGAATCTGTCTATTGTCGGAAGTCGAACATTCTTGATAAGGCGATAAAGTTGACTAGTCATTGTCGGCAACGAGCGTCAAAGAAAAATACTCCCGATACAGTTCGTTGTGCCTGTCCAAATCGTATTGGTATTCAGGGCTATTTTTGACTGCATCGAGACAGATCCTATTCAAGTCGGTGTATGCTCGGATGAGGATCGCTCGAAATCTTTCGGCTTCGTCGAGTTTTTCTTTATAAAATAGAGCCTTACGTTTAGTTTTATTCGAATTTTTGTTTCTCGAATTTTTGCTTTTCTTTTTGATTGCGACCCTTATTTTATCGAGTTGTTCGAAACCTCCGTCGAGTGCGGTATCTGAATACTTCTTGAACGTATTAAGAGTCATTGCATGGATGCCTACTGATTTTCGCTCAACAGAAGCAATCGCAGCCTGGCTCCCGCACTTAGATGTTATCCAAGAATATGCGTCAGGATTTTTCAATGCTTCAATCATTGAATGATAGAGCACTTTAATGGATTCTTTTCTTATATCAGACATCTCACCGCCTACGAAATCTTGATAGCAATGTCGACCTTTAATCCTTCATCGACATTCTCAATACCAAAAACAGTCACTTCGAAATGACCCGACTCAATTTGAATTTCAAGCCATTGTTTAAGTTCGTCTTCTTTAATCTCGGAAATAGAGTTAACCTTGAACTGATTGCAGACTTCGTCATAAACATCTTCGATGTTGCTGATGTCAGAGAGATTATTGCCGTCCTTGAAAAGCCTCAATTGCTGATACGCATATTCAGATTCAACCTCAACCATTTCCTGGCCTTCAAAGTTATCCTGAATATACTCGAAAATGTGATCTGGATTGGTGTGACCTGCCATCCACCGAGCGCTATCTAAGGAAGAAAATTTAAATGTCCAAAAAAAGTTCAAAAGAAACGATTTTCGTAATTCATGTGTATTGACGTACCATCGTCTTCCGTATTCATCGAGTGGGACTTCGATATGGTCACAGAAATAGGAAAGCCTTGACCTTATGAATTCATGATCGGCAATCGAAGCAGATGCCCAATCAAATCCGTAATTGATTCCATACAGCAGGTATTGTTCTTCTTTTTTTGAAGGGACATGTTTTCGCGCGTGTTTGTTCATTTCTTGAAGTAGTACGATGGCCCTAGCTGCAACACGCGGAATTGGTTTCGCATCTTCTGGAAGGATTCCGCGTATACCCGACTTTTCAATATCCTGTATGAGCCAAAAGCCATCGTTATCCTTGAAATATAAACAATCGTATTTTAATGAGGACAGTTCGTTTACTCTGATCGGTTTCATTGAAGCTATTATAATGAAACAAGCACCCTGCAAAATATCAATGAGATAAGTTAATGGAGGTTTTGATCTGAATGATTTTACATCACGAACGTTATAATCAAACGAACCGATCTCTATTATCTTACGATGTCGTTGAAGTACGTTTTCAACAACAATTTCTCGTTTCTTGTAGAGCTGAGTAAATGGTTTTTCAATGACTAATAAACCCTCGTTGTGCAAAGTGTCGAAAGCGTCTACCATGGCACTGATAATCGCCTCCCCTTTGTTAAGCACCCAATCAACCGAGGAGTTGATTATCTGCAGACAAACGGGCAGCGGAATCCAAGGTGTGTGTTTAATCTGCAATTGGTTGTTCTGTATGTATGTGTGGATCTCTTCAAACCTAAACTGCTCTGAATCGGGCAATTCACGGTGGAACAACTTCTTTGTAGATAGAAAAATTTTAAAGTAACCCAAGAACTGCTTTATGTTTTCCTTGTTAGCTATAACTTCAGAAATAAGCGGGGTCGTATGTCCAGGAAACTCATACTCAAGCGTCACAGGCACAAGAACGTCTTGGCTTTTCCTTAGTAGATCTGGCTCAAATTGTCTCAAAAACGCACTGAATTTATCGCTATGCGTAATTTGTTGTGGGAGCTCGAATGCCTCGACGAATTGCATGCGATCGATGACGGAATCACCGAATTTTGTTTTTCGGTAAAATCCTTTTGACTTAAAGACTCTGATTGCTTCGGTAATATCAGAGGATGTTAAATGGTAAATATCGTCGCTGATTAAAGCTGTACCGGACATCTCAAAAAAACGAGCTTTAAAAATCTCTGCAACGTCGAACAACTCCATGATTCCGCCGTGAATTTTCTCTCTTACGTAGCGAAAAAGTCGTTCTTGAGTGAGCTTTCTAAGAAACTCTGATCGTGGGCATAGATTAATATCTTTACGAAAGCACCATTGAGCAAAAGATAGAAGGTTATTAACTAGACCTGGTAGTGAGCTCACGGAGATGTTTGGAGCGATAGAGGTTGATTCTACTATCACGAAAATTGCTTTCTGGAGGAAGTCAAGAAAATCACGATTTTGAGGTGAATCGAGAAATGTTCCATCCGGAAGCCGTCTGTTCCAATTTATGGTTCGCACGTACTTATAGCTACCGTCGGCCCTTTTGACAGTTTTTACTGTTTTAATGATCCATTTACTTTCATGAATTCCAGATAGCAGCCAATCCGCGATAAAATCACCGGAATAGATGGTGATTCCAGAGTCATAGCCAGCGAGGTACTTTTGAATGCTTACTACGTCCGCTTGGCTCCAGTTTAACTGGACGCTGAGTTTTCTCATGAAATACTTGCTCGTCGCATGATAAGTCGATCCCACTCCAATTTTTCGGTCATCAATAATGCTTTGTCTTTTGCAGAAAAATTGGTTTCTCTGACGGAGTTTTCATTATGTTGAGAGAGTGTAGTGTTTAAGTGCTTTGCTAATGTAATGAAAGCGATAGGTGCCAAACCAGTTTTAGAATCCTTCTGTGCGAGAGCAGATGCGCTTATATTTTTGTTCTCGGCAATAATTTTATAAGCATACAAAAATGACAGAGACTTCTCTGAAATATTTACAATCAGATCGCCTTGAGGTCTTTGTGTTGCGTCGATTTTATCGTTAAGATAGCTAATAAGAGGATTGTTACCTTTGGAGTCAAGGGCAAGCATTTCGAGAATAAAGCTATGTAATTCATTCAAATTGCTAAAATCTACCGCATCGAGTAGATAATCCTCATTTGCACATGCGGAAACAAGCATCAGGTTCTGAAACCGTCTCACCTGCCTTGTGTTATATGCTGCTATGAGAGGTTTTGGAAGATAGTGCTCAAGCGCTACTCTTGTTCCGTTGCCTAATTTTCGAGAAACGGCTCTGATTGATCCAGTTCGAAAATACTCTAGAACGCCTTCTGAAGCTCGTAGTTTCGAGTGGGTAAGCTGATTTCGGTAAATCCCCGCATCAGCAAGGGACGGAAACAAAGTTCCGATGAAGAGTGAGCCGTCCTCTCTCCCGGTCAAATAGGCTGTTACTCTCGAATTTTGCGCACAGGTAAAAATCTTATCCTTTGAATTCATGGCGAGGATCACGAATAGGTACTTAGATAAATTGGTGGGGAGATTCGCGAGGTTGGCCGTGCGCATTTCTAAAAGCGTTGAGATAATCTCCAGACTTAAATCTGACAACCCTTCTTTCTTGAGAGCTTTGGCGCGACTCTTTTCAATCGTAAAGGAAATGGAGGTTTCCCCAATTTCGAGACGTGATTTGCCATCTTTGTCCTCAACCTTGCAGTTAAGCAAGGACAAAAAAGTAAACTTGGGATTCTCCATCATTAAAAGTGCGACGATAAAGGAAACATCCATGTTTCCCAGAAGCCCTAACATCCAATTCAGTTTTCCTGTATAGCCGGTTTTATCTTTTTCAATATGGCTCGGTGGGAATTGACTAATCCATAATGATTTGTTTTCCCACATAACGGCTCTGCTTGCCAGTCCGCAGTCTTCAATTTTGGATGAAAGCTTAACGAATCCTTTATATTTTTTGCTCAATGATAGATAGGCGGCAAAAGATTTCCTGTCATGTCCAGATGAAAATTGCCGTCTAATAGGGGGGATGCCATTTCCGCGAGGATATATGTCATAGAGATCTTTTGCTTTGACCCGTCGCTCAAGGATAGCTGGATCAATTTCGCTTAATAATTTCTGGCCAGTTTGAAAAAATGCTTTTAGGGTCTTCCAATAATCTGTTAACGCTCGATGCAATCTATTTCTTTTTCGTTCAAGATCGTAATAAAGCTCGTCTAAATATACAGAGTCAGTCCTACTCAAACTCACCGGGCAAATTAGTTTATCAAGTTGGTCTTTATTATTAACTTTGTATGCCGATTTTTCGCCAATTATGCTTACATTGAAGCTGGATTTTCTTTGGACTTGATTGACCTGCTTCATTGAGGGAATGAGAACTGAAATGGGTATCTGGTCTCGGTCTTGCAGGTACACCAAAAATGGGAGAAGATTTTTATTCCAAATAGCCACCCGTGTAGTAATGCTTGATTTAATTTCAGGCGTGATCAATGTCGTCAGGTATAGATTTTTGATTAGCGTCGACCAATCGTCGGCTTGCCTCGGAAAAGCTTTCATCTCAGAGTCAGTAATAGTAGGTCGCAACACGCTATTTAAGCGACTCCACCAGCTCTTTATTGTGATTGGTTTCTTCCCCGTGCAGTAATTAACTGCATGCTGTGCGAAAGTTTCCCAGCCTTTGACATGAGACAGATAGTGGATATTGATGTAGCTATAAGCCCCAGCTTCGGATTGTATTCTTAACTGATGCTCGCCATTTTTTAGGGTGACTTTCACTATATCTCTACTTCCGTTAACTGTCGTTCTCGTTTAAATCAATGGCGCCCGCATTTCAAGAACAGCATCTGCATGATCCGGCCTTAGCTCAGGTGAGATCTCTACCAAAAATTTGTCAAAAAATGTCTCTCAAAAATTGTAGCTGTCAGATCATGTAGGTCATTGCAGTGTAGGCGAAAAATGGGCGGGTTGGGCTTTTTTTGACAATTTAATGCGTTCGGAAAAAGGCCGTACGATAGCCTTCTGTGCCAGCGGGTTTGATGGCCCATTGATCCAGGGCTCGGGCTACCTGCTCAATGTCGCTGTTTTTGTAGCCTTGCAGTGGGCCGGCCCAGCCATGGAGGTCGTTCAGGGCCTGTGCAAAGCGTTTGGGCAAGTGTTGTGTGAGGTACTGAGCGATCGTGGATTGTGGGCGTGTTTTCCGTTGGTTGTGTAGGTCCTGTTCTACGCTGGCGCCAGGCAGCATGTTGATGCTCAGGTTGTCGCCGGGGTGCCAGAAACTGGATATCTGCAGCATGGCCGGGCCACTAAGGCCGCGATGAGTGACCAGCATCGGCTCGCGGAAATGGTCGTTGTTACAGTGTACGTCCACGGGGCAGCTGACACCGGACAGGGGCGCCAGTTGTTCCTTCAATTCCGGGTGCAGTGTGAACGGAACCAGCCCTGCGCGGGTTGGAAGCACGGAAAGCCCAAACTGTCGTGCGATGTCGTAACCAAAGCCGGTGGCCCCCATCGTGGGGATGGACAACCCACCGCAGGCGATGACTAGGGATTCGCAGGTCAGGGTGCCGCTGTTGGTTTGTAGTTGATAGCCATGATTGGCACCGCTGATTGTTTTAACGCTGGTTTTAAGCCGCACTTCTGCGCCCGCCCATTCGCATTCGGTGAGCAGCATGTTGAGGATTTCCTTGCTGCTGTCCTTGCAGAAGAGCTGGCCGGCGGCTTTCTCCTCATGTTCGATGCCGTGACGCTCCACCAGGTCAAGGAAGTGCTGTGGGGTGTAGCGTTTGAGGGCGGAAATGCAGTAGTGGGGGTTGTCCGAGAGAAAGTTGGCCGGCGTGCTGTTGAGGTTGGTGAAGTTGCAGCGGCCACCGCCAGACATGAGAATTTTCTTGCCGGGCTTGTTGGCGTGGTCGATCACCAGGACTTTGCGGCCACGGTAGCCTGCTGCGGCCCCACACATGAGGCCCGCGGCGCCGGCGCCTATTATGATGACGTCGTAGTTTTGGGTCGTCATGCCTTGCCAAACATCTTTGCTGTCCGCCCCGTGTATATTAGTTGGGCGCAGTATACATTTTTGCGAAGACGTTAGGGCAGCTCTACGTTTCCTTCCATATAAAACGCCGCCTGGCCCGCAATGGCGACGCGGTCGCCCTTAAGTTCACACCGCAGAGTGCCGCCTCTGGCGGAGACCTGATTTGCCAAAAGGTTGTTTTTTCCGAGTTTCTCAGCCCAGTAGGGCACCAGAACGCTGTGGATGGAGCCGGTAACCGGGTCTTCGTCGATGCCGCCGCCGGGGGCAAAGTAGCGGCTGACAAAGTCGCAGTCGCTACCCGGTGCCGAAAGAATGACCCCAAGGCTGCCGAGCTGCTTCAGTTTTCGGATGTCCGGTTGTGCAGCTTTTACTGCGGCTTCATCTTCTAGGATGACCATGTAGTTGGTGTCGCTGGGGACAAAAAACGACGTCTCCGGGACGCCATCCAAGGCATCCAGAATCAGGCTGGGCTTTGGGCGTTCTTCGAACGCCAGGTTCGGGAAATCCAGTTCCAGCCAGTCGTCGTCGGTTTGCTTTACGCCCAAGGGGCCACTTTTGGACTGGAAGCGTATCTGTTTCTTGTCCCAGCCCAGTTTGTTGAAGAGAACCCAGGCGCTGGCAAGGGTGGCGTGGCCGCAGAGTGGTACTTCGATGCCGGGGGTAAACCAGCGAATGTGGAAGTCTTCTTCTGTATCGTCGGGAAGGGCAACCAGAAAGGCCGTTTCCGAGAGGTTATTTTCCAGCGCCAGTTTCTGCATGGTGTCGTCTGGCAGCCATTCTTCAAGCGGCATGACAGCCGCGGGGTTGCCGCCAAAAACGTCGTTGGAGAAAGCGTCGACCTGGTAAATCGGTAGTGTTCTCATACCCTTTCCTTTGCAAGATTCGATGAGTGATGGCCAGGGTCACCATTCTCCGTTTATACAGACAACCATAACAGATTCAGATATTGTGATTTTGGACCGGTACAGGCTTTCTTGTTTAGCATCTGTGCTGGTGAGAATCTGTTTGATCTGTACTGCAGGCATTCTGGATTGATCTGGCAGGATGAAGTCATGGGCATTCTCTATAATCAGGTAGCAGACCAGTTACACGCATTGATTCGTGATGGGGTTTATCGCGAAGGGGAGCGGTTGCCTGGTGTTCGGGCGCTTAGCCGCCAGTTTGGCGTGAGCGTGTCCACGGTGCTCCAGGCACATCAGACGCTGGAGGCCCGAGGCTACCTAGAAGCGCGGGAGCGCAGTGGCTATTTTGTGCGTCTACCCAGGCGGGATACGCCAGAACCGGTGATGCAGAAGCACAAGGCGAAGCCGGTGCCCGTGAGTGCCCGTGATATGGCGCTCGATCTTTGTGCCGATGAAGAGAAACGCATGGTGCCTCTTGCGGCCGCTGTGCCACATCCTGATTTCCTGCCCGTGAGGCAGATTCAGCATGCCACTCTCTGGGCCGCGCGGCGCGGACTGGGAACATTGGACTATGCCTTTCCTGGCAAGATCGAGTACCGCCGTCAGGTGGCTCAGCGGATGGCCGCGCTGGGAATTATTACCACCCCCGACGACATTCTTGCTACCAACGGCGCCCAGGAGGCCATCATTCTTGCCTTGCAGGCGGTCACCTCGCCCGGGGATATCGTGGTTGTGGAGTCACCATCGTTCCCGGGTATTCTTCAGGCCCTGGACGTGGTCGGGCTCAGGGTCATCGAAGTGCCCACCCATCCCTCGGAAGGACTAAGCCTGGAGGGGTTGGAATTGGCGCTGGAACAATGGCCAGTTAAGGCGTGCGTGGTGGTTCCTAATCACAGCAACCCGATGGGTGCCCGGATGTCCGACATTCGCAAGCAACAGCTTGTGCAGATGCTGGAGGCAGCAGGTATTCCGTTGATTGAGGATGATATCTACGGGGATCTCTATTACGGCGCAGATCGGCCAAGGCCGGCAAAAGCGTTTGATCGCACGGGGAACGTGATCTATTGCAACTCTTTCTCCAAGACTATTTCACCGGGATTGCGACTGGGTTGGATGATGCCTGGCAAGTACCTGGCAGAGGCTAGTCAGCAGAAGTATTTTAGCAATCTGGGTACGGCGAGCGTGCCGCAGATCGCCGTGGCTCATTTTCTGGAGCAGGGCGGTTATGACCGTTACCTGCGTTCTGCCCGGCAGCGTTACCGCGAGGCAACGGACCGTATGCGTGCGGCAGTAGGGCGCTCGTTTCCGGAAGGTACTGCCGTCAGCCGGCCCCAGGGTGGTTTCGTACTGTGGGTTCAGCTTCCGGGCACAGTGTCGGGCACAGAGGTGTTTCGTCGGGCGCGGGAGGAGAATATCAACGTGGCCCCGGGGTTGATGTTCTCCATCACCGACAAGTATGAAAACTGCCTGCGATTGAATGGAGCCAACCCATGGAGCGAGCGGGTAGAGCAGGCGATTGCGCGCCTTGGTGCCATAGCGATAGCGGTCGCTGCCGCATCCTGAGTCTGACCCGGATCTACTCCTTACGCAGGTTCATCGGTTCCAGCAAGCCGATAGCAATTGCAATACCGGTGACGTCCGGCACGCGCTCCACACCCAGTCGTTTCATTACGCGTGCTCTGTAAAGATCAATCGTCTTAACGCCGATATCCAGTTGTTCCGCTATTTCCCTGCTGGTGTAACCTTGCGCCAAAGGCACGAATACATCCCGCTCCCGCGGTGTGAGAGAGTCGATCAAGGCGTCAGTGTGTTGGTCTCCACGTTGTCGGTTACTGGTTTTCTGGTGTTCCTGCAGTGCCTGCTGGACGCTATCCAGAAGCAGTTGTTCGTTGAATGGTTTCTCAATGAAATCAAACGCTCCGGATTTGAAGGCACGGACCACAATTGGCACATCCGCGTGGCCTGAGAGAAAAATGATGGGAAGTTGCGAACCCCTCTTCTGAAGCTCCTCCTGAACGTTCAGACCACCCAGGCCAGGCATCCGTATGTCGAGGACCACGCAGCCGGTATGCTCCGGGTTAACGGCATTCAAAAACTGACGCCCATCTGCATAAGGCTGTACCTGCAGGCCAACGGATTCCAGTAGCCACTGGGTGGACTCCAGCATGCCGGCATCGTCGTCTACGACATAAACGGTATGGTGTAAATCACTCATCCTGGCTTGTCTCCCTGAGGTTGCCGGATTCATTGTTGTGGCAGTGAGGAGCTGGGAAGCGGCAGAGCAGCATCAGGCCCCGATCCTCACCCGGTTGTGCATCCAGAAAACCGCCATACCCCTCAACTATGGAACGGCTCATGGAGAGCCCGAGCCCGAGCCCCTGAGGTTTGCTGGTATAGAAAGGCGTGAACATGTTTCGCAAGCCTTCCTCGTCAAGTCCTGGCCCCTGATCGGTTACCTTGATCAGTGTCTCTTGCGTGGGTGTTACGCAGGTTTCAATTTTAATGTGTGATGGCGTGCTGTTGTCCTCCCGGACTTCGGTATTGGCATCGATGCCGTTACGGATCAGGTTGATCAATACCTGCTCGAGTAAGACCGGGTCGGCAGTAAGTACAGGGTTGAGTGGCGTCAGTTTCTCCTGGATGACCACGTTATGTTTGTCCGCATCCCACTGGCAGAGTCGCTTTACGTTGGTTACGGTATCGTTGATGTTAACTGGAGCGGTGCGTTGCTGCCCCTTACGCAGAAAGGCCCTCAGTCGCTTTATGACTTCCGAAGCGCGGTTGGCATGGTGGGTGACTCGCTGGAGGCCGTCGTCCACCCGTTCAAGGCAATCCGGTTTCTCCTGTGCGAGTTTCAGATAGCGCTGGCTTGCGCTGGCAAAGTTAACGATAGACGCCAGCGGCTGATTCATCTCGTGGGCAATACTGGAAGCCAGCTCACCCAGGGTCGCCAGGCGGGCGGTGTGGGCGAGATCTTCCGCCAGGCGGCGGTTATTCTCTTCGGATTTTACCCTTGCGGTTATGTCTCGCGACACGCTGACGACCTCAATCACCGCTCCGGTGTAGGTTTCCCGGATCGCCCGGCTGGCGATTTCAAACCACCGCCTGGTGCCGTCCCGGTGAGTGATCTCAATGGTCATCGTGGCGTAGCCTTCGTCCCGAAGCCGGTTACGGGCGTCTTCCACTTCAGTGCTGACGGTATTGCTTCGGAATACCTCTTCAAGCGGTTTGCCCCTCAGTTCCTCGGGCCAGTACCCCAACAGCCTCCAGGACGCGGGTGTGGCATCGATGAATCTGCCATCCGGTGCATGTCGGGAAATAAGGTCTGTGGTGTTCTCGGTAATCAAGCGGTAAAGCCGGCTGGATCGGGTTGCCTCGTCCAGTTTTCGGATGTTGTCGGTGACATCCCGCCCTCGTGCCAGCACCTGTTGAGAGTTCTGGTCAGGAATAAACGTCCATGACAGCGTGGCGTTATGCAAACGACGCTCTACGCCTTCAATGGCCCGCCCTTGGCTAAGACAGGCATTGATCAAAGCTGAAAAATTAACCGGTAGCAGTCTGATCGGGTTGGCAGTTCCGGATTCTTCGCACAGAGCTTTCGCTGCCTGATTCCTGTCCAGCAACTGGCCGTTGGAATCGAGCACGAGCCCCGCCTCAGGATCAGCACTTGGAAGTTGAAAGGTCGTAATAGTGACTTCCTTGGTTGTTTCTCATTGTTATATGGTATTTATACTATAATACATTGGTGTAATTTCTAGTGTTATTGATATAAAATAGTATCCGGATACCACAGATTGTAGCTGTTTCAATGGAATTCTTTAATACACCATAAGAATAATGACGCTGATAGGACCATAACAATGACATCGATTTTTGATCAGGGCCTCGAGCCAGTCCACGCCAATTACTCTGCCCTTTCCCCTATCGACTTTATTGAGCGCACCGCCAGTGTGTATCCGGACTATCCGGCAGTCATACATGGGGCCATTCGCTATACCTGGGGCCAGACTTATGAGCGGTGTCGCCGGCTGGCCTCGGCGCTGTCCAGCAGGGGCATCGGCCATGGCGATACGGTGGCTGTGATGTTGCCAAACATTCCGGCGATGGTTGAGTGTCACTTCGGTGTGCCGATGATTGGGGCTGTGCTCAACACCCTGAACGTGCGCCTGGATGCAGAAGCCATCGCTTTCATGCTGGAGCACGCTGAAGCCAAAGTGGTGGTAGCCGACCGGGAATTCGGCAGTGTGATTCGAGATGCCATTAGTCGCCTGGATTCAAAGCCTCTGATCATTGATGTTGATGATCCTGAATACGGTGAAGGTGTTCAGGTGAGCGACCTCGACTACGAAGCTTTCCTTCTGGAGGGCGACCCGGAGTTTCAATGGAGCCTGCCGGGAAACGAATGGGACGCTATTTCCCTGAACTATACCTCGGGCACTACGGGTAACCCTAAAGGGGTGGTATACCATCACCGCGGCGCCTACATGAACAGCCTGGGTAATCAGGCCGTGTGGTCAATGGGACAACACCCGGTCTATCTTTGGACCCTGCCCATGTTCCACTGCAATGGTTGGTGTTTCCCGTGGACGGTTACCGCACTGGCGGGGACTCATGTATGCCTGCGTCGGGTAGACCCGGAGAAAATTCTTCAGTTGATTCGCGACCATCAAGTGACTCACATGTGTGGTGCGCCCATTGTGCTCAATGCCCTGCTGAACGTGCCGGAATCTGCAAAAGCGGGGATTGACCACGAGGTGAAAGCGATGACCGCCGGTGCGGCTCCTCCCGCACAGGTGATTGGGGCCATTGAGGAAATGGGCATCGCAATTACTCATGTGTATGGCCTCACCGAAGTTTACGGGCCGGTGACTGTGTGTGCGTGGAAGTCTGAGTGGGATGAGAAAACTCTGGATGAGCGAGCCACGATCAAGGCGCGTCAGGGTGTGCGTTATCACACTCTGGCCGGAACGATGGTGGGTGATCCCAGCACCATGGAGCCGGTGCCTAAAGACGGCAAAACCATTGGTGAGATATTCCTGCGTGGTAACACCGTGATGAAGGGCTACCTGAAGAACCCCAAGGCCACTGAAGAAGCCTTCACTGGCGGTTGGTTCCACACGGGCGACCTCGCGGTATGGCACGAGGATGGCTATATGGAAATCAAGGATCGACTGAAGGACATCATCATTTCCGGAGGTGAGAACATTTCCACCATTGAGGTTGAAGACACGCTGTACCGCCATCCAGCAGTGCTCGAAGCGGCCGTGGTCGCTCGGCCAGACGACAAATGGGGCGAAACCCCCTGCGCGTTTATCACCTTGAAGCCGGAAGCCGACGAAGTGAGCGAAGAGGAACTGATCGACTTCTGTCGGGGGCGGCTGGCCCGTTTCAAAGTGCCCAAGACGGTCGTATTCACGGACCTGCCAAAAACCTCGACCGGCAAGATCCAGAAATTCGTTCTGCGTGACCAGGCAAAAGAGCTTGGTTGATTTGGCGCTGCCATAGCCCGAAGCCCGGGCCAGGAAACCTTCAACAAAAAAACAACATCAGGTGCGGACAATTCCGCTCCAGGAGACGACTATATGCAAGTTTACCAACGTAAAAACGGGGAAGAGCAGCCGTATTGGCCCGCCGGCCCCTTCAAGATTCGACTGCCGTTTGTCCATTACCGTTGGGAATTCGCGGAAATGGTACAGGGGTTGATCATGTTCGTGGTCAGTCTCGCGATGATTCCGCTGCTGGAGAAATACCTGGGAGTGCCTTACGACGTCGCACTTGCCTATGTGGTCATCTGCGGCATCGGCTTCATGTTGCCGGCGTTGCTAGGTGTCCCCCTGGTACCTGGGTGGATCACGCCGGGTATCCCCGTGGTATTGCTGTTTCTGGGCGATTACGAGCCCGGGCCTGAAGCGATTCAGGCACTGTTTGCGCTGCAGTTCCTAGTGTTTATCATTTTTCTTTTCCTGGGCATCACCCGGCTGGGTAGCAAGCTTGTTGAGCTAATTCCCCGATCCATGAAGGGCGGTATAATTATTGGCGCGGGTATCGCTGCATTGATGGGTGAGATCGAAGCGGGCGGACGTCTGGCCGAAACCCCTATTTCGCTGATTGTCGGCGGACTGGTCTGTCTGTATCTGATGTTTTCCGTGTCTTTCAAAGGTTTTGTCGACACCAGTAATATTGCGCGCAAGATAGCGAACTATGGAATGGTTCCGGGGATGGTGGTTGCCATCCTGGTGGGCTTTGCCACTGGTGAGTATGCCGTTCCAGATGTGGCGTGGGGCATTACCAAACCGGCATTTGACGAGCTATGGAACTACCTGCCGTTTGCTGTTGGGTTTCCCGATGCAGAAGTGTTCATGTACGCCATTCCGACAGCGGTGATTGCCTATGTCATTGCCTTTGGCGACATCGTTGTCGGGCAGTCGTTGATGAATCGGGTGGATCACCTGCGAAAGGATGAGGATATTGATAACAGCATTGATCGGGTACACTTGGTGACGGCTATCCGCAACGGCGGGCACGCTTTCTTTGCACCATACCCCGGCCTTGCTGGCCCTATCTGGACAGCGGTTACCGCTACCATGGCAGAGCGTTACAAATATGGCCGCAACGCTATGGACTCCATCTACAGCGGTGGCGGTACGTTCTGGGTTACTGGTTTCATTGCGTTGTTTGTACTGCCACTGGTGAGCTTCTTCCAGCCTGTATTGCCGATTGCGTTGTCGCTGACTCTGCTGCTGACTGGCTATATCTGCCTGATGGTGGGTCTTGAGCAACTGGAGAACAACACTGAGCGTGGTATCGCCGGTACCATGGGTGTGGTTTTGGCAGTCTACGGCGCGGGTTGGGGCCTGGCGACTGGCGCTGTGCTGTATTTTCTCATCGAACGCACCAAACTGATTGGATTTACCGCCGACCCCGAAGCTCCGGGCGTTAAGGCAGCGGAAGAGCATTAAACCAGCAGCGTCTGAGCTGTTTGGACGCACCATACCCTTATGTGTCCTTGGAGGCATCGGCTTTGCCATGCCTCCTTTTTTGCGCTCCTTTTGGGCAAATTGTCATATTGTGACAATCTGTCCGGTTTCTGATTCACCGCCTTCCTTCCATGTTGAATTCGGGTTTAAACTGAAGTTTCTGATCAATTTTCGTACGCGACGTTGCCGCTGTACGGTGAATGCCGCTCCATAACCACAATAAACCGGAGGCAGTCATGACCATCAGTTCCACGCCCGAAGGCGTTTCAGTTGCACCCCGACACCTGCACTTCGATATTGCCGACGACCTAAAAACCCTGTGGCACGGCAACGACACCTTCCGCACGGCGTTCTTCAACGCGCTGTCGCTCCAGTTCCCGGATGGTGAACAGCAGTTTATCAATGCGGTTCGGCTCTACCGGGACAAGGTAGATGATCCCAAGCTTAAGGAAGAGATTCGCGGCTTCATTGGCCAGGAAGCGCTGCATAGCCGAGAGCATAAGCACTACAACGAGGCGTTGAAGGCTCGTGGGTACAACATCGATGCTATTGATGAGCGATTCCGAAGGCACATGGCGTGGGTGGGCAACCTGCCACCCAGTCGCCAATTGGCCGGAACCTGCGGTGCGGAGCATTACACAGCGGTATTGGCGAATGCGATTCTTCGCCACCCTGAATGGATGGAAGGGGCCACTCCGGGTATGAAGCAGCTTTGGCGCTGGCACGCCATCGAGGAGACCGAGCACAAGTCGGTGGCTTTCGATGTCTATCGGCACTGCGTAGGGAATGAGCGCCTTCGCCGGATCGTGTTCCTGTTTGTGACGTGGAATTTTTTCAAGTACACCTTCCTGAATACCTGCAGCCTGCTGAAAACCGACGGAAAGTTGTGGAATTTCGGCACATGGATCGGGGGTATTAACTTTCTGTGGGGTAAACCGGGGGTATTGCGCAAATGTATGCCGGATTTCCTGGCTTATTTTCGCAAAGGTTTTCATCCCTGGCAGCAAGATAATCGTGAACTGATCGAGAAAAACCTCAATGAACTTGATCTGAAGCGATCCGCAGGCGAGTGAAGTGCTGAAATGTTGATCGCTTTGTGTAAGACTGAGCGCAGCCAAAAACAATGACAATAAAGGGAAGCAACCAGGCCGGCTGGAATAGCTTCCCATAGCTGGAGGCCCCATGCGCGTTGGTCTTATCGTTGATTCTGCCTGCGATCTTCCCTATGAGTTCAGTCGCAAGCACGACTTGTTCATTTTGCCGGTTACCGCCGTTATCGATGGCCAGACTTACATCGACGAGCACGACCCAGTCAGGACCCAGGAATTCTACCAGAGCGGCCTGTTGCAGAAGGGCCACCACGCCGAAACACACGCCTTCTCCGCCGAACAGATCCACGACTTGTTCATGGAAAAAATTGTCACTGAATTCGACGTCGCCATCTGCGAGACGGTGACCCGTTCCCGAAGCCTGATTTTCCAGAACGCCACGGAAGCCATGAACAGTGTGATGGGGCACTACCATGAAACCCGCCAGGCCGCTGGGCGTGAAGGCAAGTTCTCCATGCGGGTGATCGACAGCAAGCAGATTTTTGCCGGTCAGGGTCTGCTGGCGGCTCACACCCTTCGCCTGATTGAACAGAAGTTGTCGAAAAACGCCTTACGTAATGAAGTCGACACGTTTACCGACAAAATCTATACCTGCGTGATTCCCCGGGATTTACACTATATCCGCGAACGGGCCCGCCGGCGCGGTGACAAGAGCGTTTCTGCCTTGGTGGCGTTTCTCGGTAAGGCTCTGAACATTACTCCGGTGATTTTTGGTCAGGGCGCTGAAGGGCAGCCCGCCGCCAAAACCCGGAGTTTCGACGTGGCGGTGGAAAAAGTGATGAATTACGCCACCGCGAGGGTGGAGGCCGGCTTGTTGACGCCCTATGTCAGCCTTTCCTGCGGCCTGACCTGGACCGAAATCGAGGACCTGCCGGGTTTGAACCGTCTGCGTGACGCCTGTGAGAGTAACGGCGTTGAGTTGTTGCTCTCCCAGATGGGCATTACCAGCAGCATCTACATCGGCCCCGGCAGTCTGTGCCTGGCGCTTGCCGCCGAACCCCACGAATTCATCGATTTTCAGTAGTCGGGAGTATCGGGCGCTTCAGGAAGCGCCTCTTGCTTCTTGGCCCACTCGCACGCCAATGGTTGTATCTTCGGCAAACGCAGCCAGTCGGGCTTCGTGTTAGCCTCTTGTCGTTCCGATTCCAGAAGCTCACTTCCAGACAGCACCGGACCCCGATTATGACCAAAGGTAAAACGGATATCGCCAATGCGTTGTTCGAGCAACACGTAAAACACGAATTGGCCTCCCTGAAAGGAGCCAAGTTACGGCGCTTTCTCGAAACCGAGGTGGATGAACTGTTTGACTACGCCGGGTCCATCACCCTGAACCGGCTGACATCGGCGGAACAGGTAATGGGCGTGATCCAGCGCATTGTAGTCAACATGGAACTGGATGCAGGCATACCCGAACTGGCAGCAGAGATGGCCACGGAGGTGCTGAATGCGCCGGTTCAGAAAACCTCGCGGCTGCGGGATATTATTACGCGGGAGCAGGCCACCGGGTTCCTCGAAGAGGCCCTTGAACTTCGTCAGCAGCGTGAGCGGGTGATCAGCGAGATCATGGCTCACCCGGTCTACCAGGAGTTGGTGTCTAATGTGGTGTATCAGGGCGTTGTGAACTACCTCTACGAGGACAACCTGATAACCAAGAGTGTTCCCGGTGTCGGCTCGATGATGAAGTTTGGCAAGCGCATGGCCAACAGGGCGGTTCCGGGCCTGGACGAGACCTTTGAGCGCCGTTTCAAGACCTGGCTGTCAGACAGCCTGCCAGGGTTGATCAGTCGCAGTGAACAGTTCCTGAACAAGGCGCTGACAGACGAGGAATTGCGCGACAGCGTGATGGCTGTATGGGTGTCCCTGGAAGATCGCACCATCGAGGAACTACACGAGGGGCTGGGTGACATACAGCTCCAGGAATTTGTGGTTTTGGGGTATGAGTTCTGGCTGCAGTTCCGCCAGACGGCCTATTTTGAGGGTTGCGCTAGGGCCGTGGTAGAGCACCTGTTCACCCTGTATGGCGATAAACCGGTGATTGAGCTATTGGGCGCTGTTGGGGTCGATCGCGATGTGGTCATGGTGGAGGTGGATGCCTACGCACTTCCTGTGATAGACGTGCTGCGGGAGGAGGGGTATCTTGAAGCCCTGATCCGTCGTCGTCTTGAGCCGTTCTACAAGTCGGCCGCGGCGAAAAAGATTCTGCAGCAGGAGAGCTGAGCACTCCTGCGTTTGTGTGGGTGTTTGGCAATGCTGGTACCAACTGAACTGTTCTGGGCCTATCTGGTGGCCATCTCGCTACTGACCGTCACGCCCGGGGTGGACACCCTGCTGGTAATGCGGAACGCCGGGCGAGGTGGAGTGGCAAATGGTTTGCAGGATGGCTGTGTGACCAGTGTGGGAATCTGCTGCGGGTTGTTTATCCACGCCACTCTGTCTGCTCTGGGTATTTCTGTGTTGCTAGTGGAGACGGCCTGGGCGTTTACCGCGGTCAAATGGGCAGGTGCCTGCTACCTGATCTGGCTGGGGCTGAGTTCGCTGCGTCAGGCCATGGTTCGGGCGCCCGCAAACGCCGATGGGCAATCCATGTCCAGCGCCGAGACCCCATTGATGAGGCCGATACCAACCACTTGGGGGGCGTTTCGCGAAGGCCTGCTGTCCAACGTGCTGAACCCGAAAACGGCGCTGTTCTATATGGCGTTGCTTCCTCAGTTTATCGATCCCGCGGGCAACGCGTTCCAGCAATCGCTGTTCCTTGCGGCGGTCCATTTTGTGCTGGCGATGACTTGGCAATGTGGACTGGCGCTGGTGGTGGTCAAATCCCGCAGACTCGGCGTGGGGCAGGGCGTAAAACGCATGCTGAACGCCCTGACTGGCGGCTTCTTCGTGGCTATCGGCGCAAAGTTGGCGATGCATTAACATTAGCGGCGGCGCACAAAAAAGGGGAGCCTGGGCTCCCCTTTTTTGATAGCAATGTGCTGAAAGCAGCAGTTACTTTTCGAGGTACTGCAGTTTGTCCGGCTTGCCGTCCCACTCTTCCGCATCTGGCAATGGGTCTTTCTTCTCGGTGATGTTCTGCCATTTGCCAGCGAGGTCGGCGTTGAGCTCCACAAACTGGGCCTGGTCCGCCGGCAACTCGTCTTCCGAGAAAATGGCCTCCGCAGGACATTCCGGCTCACACAGGGCGCAATCGATGCACTCGTCCGGGTCAATTACCAGAAAGTTCGGGCCCTCGTAGAAGCAGTCCACCGGGCATACTTCCACGCAGTCCGTGTATTTGCACTTGATGCAGTTATCGGTAACGACAAACGTCATAGTCAGATTCCTGGTCCAGTAGTCAATCTCATCAGTGTAATAATAATTGCGCGATATTGTATTGAGCGGCCTGCCCTGTCGCAAGCGCTGAGGCGCACTATCGTTATTACACAGATCAATTCTGCCGCTATGTTCCGCTATTTCCCAAGCAGTTCTTTCAATTCGTACAATCGGTTAAGGGCATCCCGTGGGGTCAGTCCGTCCACGTCCAGGTCGGCAAGGCATTCCTCCACTTTGCTCGGCTCCAGACTGGCGAACATGTCGGCCTGCATGACTGGCTCGCTAACGCGGACGGAGCGTTGCTGGTTCTCAGGTTCCGCCAGCGCCACGGCAGTATTATCAGCAGTCGGCCTGGCCGGCGCAGCGCCACCTTCAAGGTGAGACAGCTGCTCCTTGGCGTTGCGGATCACGTCCTGGGGTACGCCGGCCAGCTTCGCGACCTGCAAGCCATAGCTCTGGCTGGCCGGGCCGTCATGAACGTTGTGCAGGAACACGATGGTGTCGTCGTGCTCCGTGGCGGTCAGGTGAACGTTGACGGCGTGCTCAAGGTCGTCGGCCAGTTGCGTGAGCTCGAAATAGTGGGTGGCAAACAACGTGTAGCAGCGAATGTGCTTCGCCAGGTGTTCCGCCGTGGCCCAGGCCAGGGAAAGGCCGTCGAAGGTGCTGGTGCCGCGTCCCACTTCGTCCATCAGCACCAGGCTGTATTCGGTGGCGTTGTGGAGGATGTTGGCGGTCTCAGTCATTTCCACCATGAAGGTTGAGCGGCCACCGGCGATGTCGTCTGACGAACCCATGCGGGTGAAAATACGATCCAAAGGCCCGATGACCACACGGTTGGCGGGCACATAGCTGCCGGTATAGGCCAACAGGGCGATCAGCGCAGCCTGGCGCATATACGTGGACTTACCGCCCATGTTGGGGCCGGTGACCACCAGCATGCGCCGTTGCTGGTCCATCAGCAGATCGTTGGGCACGTACGGGTCGCTCAGTAGCTGTTCCACCACCGGGTGGCGGCCTTCTTCGATATCAAAGCCGGGCGTGTCGCTGAACTCCGGGGCATTGAAACGCAGGTTGGTGGCCCGCTCGGCAAAGTTGCTGAGCACATCCAGTTCCGCCAGGGCCTGGGCAGCGTCCTGTAGGGGCGCCAGTTCGGCGGCGACGGTCTCCAGAACCTCTTCGTAAAGGGCTTTTTCCCGCGCCAGTGAACGACTCTTGGCGCTCAGGGCCCTGTCTTCGAATTCTTTCAGTTCCGGGGTGATAAAGCGCTCGGCGTTTTTCAGGGTCTGGCGGCGGATGTAATCCACCGGCGCCTGCCCGGACTGCGCGCGTGTGATTTCAATGTAGTAGCCGTGTACCCGGTTATAGCCGACTTTCAGCGTACTGATCCCGGTACGCTCGCGCTCACGGGTCTCAACGTCCAGCAGGAATTGACCGGCGTTCTCGCTGATGTTGCGCAACTCGTCCAGCTCGTCATCAAAACCTTCACGGATAACGCCCCCATCCCGGATGACCACCGGTGGGTTGTCGATGATGGCCCGTTCCAGCAAGTCCGACAATTCGGGGTACTCGCTGATGATCGTGGCGAGTTTGACGACATGGTGTGAACTGACCGGTGTCAGCGCCTTCTGTAAATCCGGCAGGGTTAGAAAGGCATCCCGCAGTCGCGCCAGATCCCTTGGGCGCGCAGAACGCAGCGCCACACGGGCCAGAATCCGCTCGATATCACCGATGCTTTTCAGCAGGTCGTGAGCCGGTTCGTAATGGAAGCCGTCCAGAAGCGCTGACACCGCCTGCTGGCGTTGTTCCACCACGATAATGTCCCGTAAGGGTCGGTTCAGCCAACGTCGTAATTGACGTCCCCCCATGGCGGTCGCTGTCCGGTCCATCACCCAGGCCAGGGTGTGCTGGCTGCCGCCCATCAGGTTGGTGTCGATTTCCAGGTTGCGGCGGCTGGTGGCGTCCAGGATCACCGCTTCCTCGCGTCGTTCGCGGCTCAGTTTGCGAATGTGAGGCAGGGCGGTGCGCTGGGTTTCTTTGGCGTACTGCAGTAGGCACCCGGCGGCGCAGATGGCGAGCGTGAGATCTTCGCAGCCAAAGCCGGTCAGGTCGCGGACCTGCAGTTGCTGGGTAATCACGCGGCGTGCGGTATCGGATTCGAACAGCCACGGGCCTTGGCGGCGGATGCCGGTGTAGCCGTCCAGTATGTCCTGGTAGGGAAAGTCCTCGCTGATGAGTATTTCCGCTGGCTGCAGGCGCTGGAGTTCTCCTTGCAGGCCCTCCAGGTCGTCCAGTTCAGATACGGTAAACCGTCCGCTGGAGATGTCCAGAGAGGCAAAACCAAACTGCTCCCGGTGACTGTAGATGGCAACCAGAAGGTTATCCCGGCGGTCTTCCAGGAAAGCGTCGTCGCTCAGCGTGCCTGGTGTCACAATGCGCACCACCTTGCGCTCCACGGGCCCTTTGCTGGTCGCCGGATCGCCAATCTGTTCGCAAATGGCGATGGATTGACCAGCACGAACCAGACGTGCAATGTAACCCTCAGCGGAATGGTACGGAATGCCCGCCATGGGAATTGGATTACCCCCGGACTGCCCCCGGGCCGTCAGGGTGATATCCATCAGCTCGGCGGCTTTCTTGGCATCCTCGTAGAACAGCTCGTAAAAGTCCCCCATGCGGTAGAACACCAGCTCATTGGGGTGTTCGCCCTTGATTTTGAGGTATTGCCTCATCATTGGGGTGTGGTGGGACAGATCGGTCTGGGCTGCTGACATGAACGGTTCCGGATCCATTGGCTTTATGTGAAGGCAGGGATTGTAAGAAAATAACCGCCATGATGAAACGAAGGAGATCATTATGCCACTGACCGACGAGGCATTGGCGGACGCAGGCTCGCAATTGGCCGAGGTATTGAAGCAACGCGGGCTCACAATTGCCACCGCCGAAAGCTGCACCGGTGGCTGGGTTGCCAAGGTACTGACTGACCTTGCAGGCTCTTCATCCTACGTTCTGGCGGGGCTTGTGACCTACAGCAACGATGCGAAAAGGGGCTTGCTGGGGGTAACTGAGCCGTCTCTGGGCGAGCACGGTGCAGTCAGCGAACCAGTCGTGCGGGAAATGGTTGCCGGTGCCCTGGCGGCCACTGGTGCGGATGTGGCGGTAGCAATCAGTGGTGTAGTAGGCCCCGGTGGTGGCAGTGACGATAAACCGGTGGGCACGGTCTGGTTTGCCTGGGGCCGTTCTCCGGCTGACACCGAAGCGGTGGTTGAACGGTTCCAGGGCGACCGTGATCAGGTTCGGCGTCAGGCGGTTCTTTATGTGTTACAGGGAGTTAGGGGCTTTCTGGAAAACGCCTGAAACGGAGGGGTTGGTCTTATCTCCGTGTTGTGTTTTAATACTGTTCAAATATACAGGAGTCCGGTTTTTCCGGGTTTCTCAGTCCATGATTTTGGCCGCCGGGCTCCCGTCCCGATAACGGCATTGGCGACAGAGGGTTTGCAACGATGGAAGACAACCGCAAGAAAGCACTGGGTGCAGCACTGAGCCAGATCGAACGCCAGTTCGGCAAGGGTGCCGTCATGAAGATGGGCGATCAGCCCAGAGAAGCGATCCCTGCGGTATCCACCGGTTCCCTGGGCCTGGATGTGGCGCTGGGAATAGGCGGTCTGCCTTATGGTCGTATCTGTGAGATCTACGGCCCCGAAAGCTCCGGTAAAACCACGCTGACCCTGCAGGTGATTGCGGAAGCCCAGAAAGCGGGCAAAACCTGTGCGTTCGTGGATGCGGAGCACGCCCTTGACCCGGTCTATGCCGAAAAGCTGGGTGTGAACGTGGACGAACTCCTGGTATCCCAGCCGGACACCGGTGAACAGGCGCTGGAAATTTCTGACATGCTGGTGCGCTCCAACGCCGTTGACGTCATCATCGTGGACTCCGTGGCAGCGCTGACGCCCAAGGCCGAGATTGAAGGCGAGATGGGCGACAGCCACGTTGGCCTGCAGGCTCGCCTGATGTCCCAGGCGCTGCGTAAGCTGACTGGTAACGTCAAGCACGCCAACTGCCTGTTGATCTTCATCAACCAGATCCGGATGAAAATCGGTGTGATGTTCGGCTCCCCCGAAACCACGACTGGCGGTAACGCTCTGAAATTCTATTCCTCTGTTCGCCTCGACATCCGCCGTATTGGCGCGGTGAAGGATGGCGACGAAGTCGTGGGCAACGAAACCCGCGTGAAAGTGGTCAAGAACAAGGTTTCTCCGCCATTCAAGCAGGCAGAGTTCCAGATCATGTACGGCAAAGGCATTTACCACATGGCCGAAGTGCTCGATATGGGCGTGAAGGAAGGCTTCGTGGACAAATCCGGCGCCTGGTACGCTTACAAGGGTGACAAGATCGGCCAGGGCAAGGCCAATGCCTGCAAGTTCCTGGAAGAGAACCTGGAAATTGCCAATGAGGTTGAAGCAGCAGTGCGTGACAAACTGATGCCAAAGCCGGCCAAGAAAGACGCGGCCGAAGCCGAAGAGGCGACTGCAGACGCGAATGGTGAGCTTATTTAAGCTTTGTGGTTAGGTCCCGCACTACCGGGGAGGTGATATGGATGCGAAGAAGAAACTGCTGGTTGTCGCCCATGCCCCCTCCCCGAATACCCTCAAGCTGCGGGAAGCCGTAGAGCAGGGCGCGAGGCACGAAGACATTGAAAACGTGGAAGTGACCGTGCTTCCACCCCTGGAAGCCGGCCCGGAAGACGTTCTGGCCTGTGACGCCATCATTCTGGGCACCACCGAAAACCTAGGTTACATGAGTGGTGCTTTGAAGGATTTCTTTGACCGCAGTTACTACCCCTGTATAGAGAAAACCCAGGGCCTGCCCTTCACCTTCTACATCCGCGCCGGCCTCGATGGCACCGGCACCCATCGCGCAATCGATTCCATCACCACGGGCTTACGCTGGCGGCTGGTGCAGGAACCGTTGCTCTGTCATGGCGAGTATAGGGACGAATTCGAGGACCAGTGCCGGGAGTTGGGGCTCTACATGGCCGCCAGTCTGGATGCAGGTTTGTTCTAGAAAGGTTTAGCTGGCGTAGCGGCTATACAGGCCTTCAATGCGGGAGAGGGCGTTATCCACGGCCCTTGAGTAGCCTTTTTTGTCGAAACAGTAGCTGAACTGGATGCTTATCCGGTAACCGGTCTGATAGGGCTGGCAATTGATCACTCGGGCAGCGACACGGGACTCACGGATGTACTTGCCATCAAAGTCCATATAAAGGCGTGCGCCAGACTCCACTGGCCTCGGGCAAAGCACTGCCATGCCGTAGCGATTCAGGTCCAGGCAGGTGACAGTGGTTGAATTCTTCCCCCGCCCAAAGAAGCCGCGCTCCTGCAGCTGTACCTTCAGGCACATGGCAGGGTAGCGGTCCTTGATTCTGCGGTCTGCGGAACCACTCATCATACGTTGGCATCCGTTGCGTATCTTGTGATTGTTATTGGCCCGTTCTTCCACCGGGACGTTGAAGTCTAGTGCCCTCGATGGTGGCTGAAAAATGACCAAGCCAAGAACTGTGATCGGGTTATCAAAATGAAGCCGCGCTACCTCGGCTGCAGAACCGTGCCCGTTATGACATGGCAATCAGGCCCGGGTGCTGACCAGTCGTCCCCTGCGGTCTTCAGTGGGCGCGGCCTGGCCGGTTTTTGGGTTCAGTAATCGTGGGCTGCGCCTGGACCGCTTCTTGCGTCGGTCTGGCCCTTCAAACGCTATCTGTGCCCGGCGCCGGTCTGGTTGTACGCGTCGGTCGCCCTGCGGTTTTTCCGGTGACGGTGACGCCTGTTGCGGTTGCGGTGCGGTAAAGGGTTTGCGTTTCCGCAGTGACTCCAGCACCGTCAACGGTTGCGACTGATTCCGATAGATATCCATTGAGTGAGTGTCCTGCCCTGAGGTTGAGGCCTCTGTAATTATGCCCGATTGATCAATTTATCGACAAGTTGGGCTAAATCTTTAGCGAGAGCGCGACAGGGCCGGCCCCAGATTCTACAATGAGCGGCCAACACCAAAATGCTTTCATACCGTTACAGGACCGAACCTTGAAGTCACTGTCCCTGAACCAGCTCTACAAAGCCTGTGTTTTAAAAGATCTACCGTTCAAGACCACGCGACAGCTTGAGCCTCTGGCGGAAATCGTTGGCCAGAATCGGGCGCAGGCAGCGGTCCGATTTGCCCTGGCCATGCCCCACGGCGGTTACAACGTCTATGCGGTGGGTCGCAACGGCCTGGGCAAACGTACAATGATGCTGCGATATCTGGAGCATCATGTGGACACCGAGAACCAGAGCCACGACTGGTGTTACGTAGCCAATTTCGAGGAGCCGCGGATTCCCCGGGTTCTGAGGTTGCCGGCAGGTAAGGGCACTGAGCTCAAACAGGATATGGAAAAGTTGATGGGGCGTCTGATGAAGATGATTCCCCAGACCTTCGACAGCGACAGTTTCCTTGAGCGCGCTGAACAGTTGAAGAACGGGTATGGCAAGAAGCAGGAAGATGAACTGGAGAAGGTGGCGGCCCAGGCCAAACGCAAGAAGGTTAGCCTGAATATTACGACGCCAGGTGGCTATCGCCTGGTCGCGATGAACGGTGAGGAACCCCATACCGCCGAGTCCTTCCAGGCGCTAACGGAAGCTCAGCGGGACAAGTTTGAAAACGACATCAATAAACTTGAGAAGAAGCTGCGTCAGGCCCTGCGCAAACTGGCGGACTGGGAACAGGAATACGCCGAAAGCCAGCAGGCGCTCAACGAGGAGACCCTGGCAAGCATCTCCGGCCACCAGATCGACGAATTGATCGAGAAGTACAGGGATCTGCCTGACGTGGTTTCCTATTTCGAGGAAGTGCGCAAGGACCTGTCCGAAAGCCTGGAAATTTTTCTGGAAGACAATGAAGAGCAGGCTGCCATTGCCTATGCGTCGTTGGATAAAAAAATGCCCCGGCGCTATCTGGTCAACGTGCTGGTACACCAGAAAACCGATGAAGTGCCGGTTGTGGTGGAGGACAATCCCACCTACCACAACCTGTTTGGTTACGTTGAAAGTGTGACCTTCAAAGGCTCGGTGTTTACGGACTTCTCTCTTATACGCACTGGCAGTATTCACCGTGCCAATGGTGGCTATCTGTTGATGGATGCGATCAAGGTGCTTGAGCAGCCGTTTGTTTGGGATGGCCTCAAGCGAGCGTTGCGTTCGAAGTCCATCCAGATCAATTCCCTGGAACGGGAGTTGACCCTGTCGGGTACGATCTCGCTGGAACCTGAAGCGATTCCGCTGGACGTGAAGATCGTGCTGTTCGGCGACCGGGAAACCTGGATGCTATTGCAGGAATACGACCCCGAATTTGCCGAGCTGTTCCGGGTAACGGCGGATTTCGAGAACGAGATGATGCGTACGGATGAGAGCCAGCTTCTGTACGCCAAGTTCATCGCCAGCCTGGTGGATGAAAAGAAGCTTCTGCACTGCAGTAACAAGGCCGTGGCCCGTGTGATTGAGCACAGTTCGCGCATGGCGGAACATCAGGATCGGCTATCGCTGCACGCGGCGGATATCGCCAATCTGCTGAGAGAGTCCGACTACTGGGCACGGCAGGCGGGGGCCAAGCTGATTCAGAACTCCCATGTGGATCAGGCATTGGAGAGCGCCCGCTACCGCAGCAGTCGTATTCGGGATCAATTCCACGATTCAATCCGTGATGGCACCACACTGGTGTCCACCACCGGTACCTGCATTGGGCAGGTGAACGCGTTGTCAGTGCTCTCGACCGGCGGATTCGAGTTTGGTTTGTCCAACCGTATCACTGCCACCTGCTATTATGGAGATGGCGGCGTGATGGATATTGAGCGGGACGTCAAGCTGGGTGGCAATATTCACTCCAAAGGTGTGATGATCCTCAGTTCCTGGCTGTCCGCTCATTTTGCTGTGACTGATCCCATGCACCTGTCGGCCAGTCTGACTTTTGAGCAGAACTATGGTGAAGTCGACGGCGACAGCGCCTCGCTGGCGGAGTTGTGCGCCCTGGTGTCCGCTTTGTCCGGCCTGCCTGTGAGGCAGGACCTTGCGATCACCGGGTCGGTGAACCAGTTCGGAGAAGTCCAACCCATTGGTGGCGTGAACGAGAAGGTTGAAGGCTTTTTCAGCACTTGCCGGCTGACTGGGGAGCTCACGGGCACCCAGGGGGTGATCGTTCCCTCAACCAACGTCCAGAACCTGATGCTCGAGCAGGAAGTCATCCAGGCGGCCCGCGAGGGCAGGTTTGCGGTTCATTCGGTCAGCCGTGCCGAGGAAGCGATTACGCTGTTGCTCGGTAAACCGGCAGGTAAGGCTGATGACAAAGGCAGGTACCCTAAGCAGAGCGTTTTTGGCATTATCCAGCAACGTCTGGAGAAAATGCGCGAGCATGAGCGTCAGGAGCATGCCCGGGACGACCATAAAGATCCGTCGATTCACTGAGAGCCACGGCGGTCATTGAAAGGAGAGACAAGGCACATGACTGATACCCAGCAAACGGTCTACGTAGTTGAGGACGATGAGGCGGTTCGTGATTCTCTTGAACTGCTGCTGAAATCCGATGGCAAGCCGGTCAAGACCTATGACAATGCCAACGCATTCCTCAAGGATTACTCCGAAAAGATGGCCGGCTGTATCGTACTGGATATCCGCATGCCGGGCATGGATGGTATGGAGCTCCAGAAGAAACTGAATGAAAAGCACTCCATCCTGCCAATTATCTTTGTCACCGGCCACGGCGATGTCCCCATGGCCGTGGATGCCATGAAAGAGGGGGCTGTCGACTTCATTCAGAAGCCCTACCGGGAAGAGGCCCTGCTACAGAAAATCGAGGCCGCCCTGGAGCAAGACAAGGAGCAACGTAAAACCCTCGGTGAGAAACAGGAAATTCTGCGCCGTGTGAAAAGCCTGACACCCCGGGAGCATGAAATCATGGACCGGATGATTGCCGGGCAGGCGAACAAGGTTATTGCCATCGAGCTCGAGATCAGCCAGCGTACCGTGGAAATTCATCGCTCACGGGTGATGCATAAGATGGGTACTCATTCACTGGCACACCTGGTCCGTATGGTTCTGTCCGTAAAGGACCTTATCGACGCGCGCTGATTTGGCCGGCATCATGCATTCATCATCGTAACCGGCCGTACTTCTATGACAGATGCTGTCCTTGAGACAACAGACGTAACGGTTCTGCTCGTTGACGACAACCCGCAGAACCTCAAAGTTCTTTATGAAACCCTGAAAGACAAGGGTTATCGCCTGCTCATTGCCAACGATGGTGAAAAAGCGCTGGACCTTGCCCATCGCCATCAGCCGGAAGTGATCCTTCTCGACATCATGATGCCGGAACTCGACGGCTATCAGGTGTGTGAACGCCTTAAGGCAGACCCGGTTACGTCAGACAGTGCTGTGGTGTTCCTCTCCGCACTGGATGATCTGCAAGCGAAAGTACGGGGGTTCTCCCTCGGAGGCGCAGACTACATTTCCAAGCCCTTTCAGGCTCAGGAGGTGATCGCCCGGGTGAAAACTCACGCCAGGGTAATCCGCCTTGAACGGGCACTTCTGGCCCGTAACCGCCAGCTTGAAAACGATCAGGCCCGCATACTCAATTCCATCAGCGAAGGTATTTATGGCATCGACGCCAAGGGCACCATTGTGTTTGCCAATCCGGCGGCGGCGCTCATCATGCGCAGCCCTGTTGAGGAGTTAATTGGTCAGGGCTTTTTCGATCTCCATTTCCGCACGGCAAGCCACGGCTGTGAGTCGCTCCCGATTTATGCCACTTGCACCAGGGGTGTTGCGGAAAACCAGCGCGATATCGAGATGTTGCGCGCTGATGGTTCACCGTTTCCGGTGGAATATCGAGCGACACCGAAACTGGATGGTGACGAGTTGCATGGTGCGGTGGTGGTTTTCCGTGACATCACTGCGGAGCTTGAAAGTGAACGCGCGCTGGATGACGCCCGGCACATGGTTCAGGAACAACGTGAGCAGCTGGCCCACTTCTCCCGACTGACCACCATGGGGGAAATGGCAGCCGGTGTGGCTCATGAGGTTAACCAGCCGCTGACGGCCATCACCAACTATGCACGCGTTGCCAAGCGCGTATTGGCCAAGGAAGCGCCGGATCACGAGTTGCTTGAGGAAACGCTGGAGAAAATTGAAGCCCAGTCACACCGGGCCAGTGAGGTAATCCGACGTATCCGACGGTTTATGAAGAAGCCGGCTGCCGGAAAGGACGTCTTGTCGCTTGCGGCGCTGTTGGAAGATACCCGCCAGTTCGCAGAAGTGGATATCCGCAATAATGAGGGTGGTGTGGAAATTTCGGTGGCCGATGACGTGCCGGATGTCATCGCGGACCCGATTCAGGTGCAACAGGTTGCGTTGAACCTGATTCGTAACGCCTTGGAATCCACCCGCAGCGCTCAGTCGGAGAAGCCTGTGGAGGTGACCGTGGCGATGTCAGGCACGGGCTGTGTCCGTGTGGCAGTAACCGATCATGGTGTCGGCCTGCAGGACGATGCGGAAGAAAAACTGTTCCTGCCGTTCTACACCACGAAAGAAGAAGGCATGGGGATTGGTTTGCCCATGTGTCGATCTCTGATTCAGGCTCAGGGCGGTGATATCGGGTTTGAGCGGCCCGAGCACGGTGGTGCGTGTTTCTTCTTTACCCTGCCGGTCGCCGGTGCCGTGGGTTCGCCCTGTGCGTCCACTGACGGCTCCGGAGAGCCGACAGAGTAACCTCTATCCCCGCTTAACTGTCCCAATGTATCTCGCCGCTCAGGTGGGGGGCGTTTCCGGACGCGTTCAGTAGCTGATAGTCCCAGCCGTCTTGCCCCGCCTGCCAGTTGAGTTGTGCGGTTCCGGGAAGGAGCAGCGGCTTCTTGAACTGGCAGGAGACGGATATCGCGTTCGGGCGCCAGCCGCTTTGCTGTTCCAGTAATGCCAGCACTCGGGCCTTGCTCCACATGCCGTGGGCAATCGCCCGGGGGAAACCGAAGGCCTTTGCGGTCAGCGCATGAAGGTGTATCGGGTTTCTGTCGCCGGACACCCCAGCGTATTGCCGACCAATGGATTCCGCGGCACTGATGTCGGTGGTCTCAGGGTAGTGGGGCAATTCAGGCGGCTTTCCTCCCGAGGTTTTTTTGCTCTTATCCGGTTGCCGAAACAGGTTGGTGCTTGTCTCTTCCCACACCAGCCGCCCTGCGGACCAGGCTTCCGTGACCAGATCGAATTCCAGGCCCTTCGACGTGTTGTTCTGGCCGTCCAGCCGTGCGGTGATGTCCAGTGTTTCACCGGTGCCGATAGCACGGTGCTGCGTGATGTTGTTGCGAAGGTGGACGAGCCCCAGCAGAGGCAACGGGAAGGCCTTTTCCGTCAGCAGTTTCAGGTGTAGCGGGAACGCAAGGATGTGGGGCCAGGTGATGGGCACGGTAGCCTGTGTATCGAAGCCACATACCCTCCTGTAGCGTTTCAGGTTATGGTTGGCCGTACTGACGCCGATCAACCGGGCAGACAGTCCGGGTATATGGAGGTCGTCGCCGGACGGTGTGTTTTTGGGGAGTAGGGCCTTGCTATAAAGCGACCATAGGCCGGGTGGTTGGCTGTGGTAGATTGAAGTATCTGTCATATTGTTATCTCTCCTGGTACACCTGTGCGTCTCTGGCCTGATATGCTCTAATGTAAGACTAAGGTCTCAGAGTCTGGCAAACCCGGTCAGTATGAGCATTGACCTGGCTTGCCAGCAAGGTTGTCCGGCCGGCCAAGCCGATTAATAAACAACTATAAAGCGGGATTTTATGCAGGAACTTCGCGATGCGGGTGTGATGTTGCGCCTGATTTATCAGGCCATGAAACGCAAAGGGATTGATACCGATGCCATTTTTGCCCGACTGGGAGTGGATGAAGGCTATGTCTACACCGAGCAGCTAAGAACACCTCACAGTGCCCAGTTGTATTTCTGGCAGGTAGTTGAGGATGTATCGGGCGATCCCGACGCTGGCCTCCACCTTGGTCAGTTGTTGCCGGCCTACAAAGGGCAGGTTCTGGAATACCTGTTTCTGAGCAGCCCCACGTTTGGCGAGGGCCTTCGGCGGGCTCAAAACTATCAGCGCCTGCTGAGTGATGCTGCCAATACCGACTTCTTCATCGAGGGTGATGAGGCTTGCATGGTGCTGGATGCCGCTTCCAGCGAAGTCAGCCGTCTACGGCATTTCAATGAATGCTTCGTGCAGGGCCTGATAACCTTTTTCAAATCGATCACCGATGACCGCTTTTACCCCTCGCGCATCGAATTTGAGCATCAGCGCGAGCAGGGCCGGGACCATGTGATCGACGTGCTCGGTTGCGATGTCGTGTTTGGCGCCAGCGAAAACCGGCTGTATTTCCCCGCCACCCTGTTGTCCCACGCTTCGCCTCATGCCGAACCAGAGTTGTTGGACCTCCACGAGCGATTTGCCAGCGAGCAGGTAGCTCGCCTTGAGAAGAAAGACATCGTTGGACAGGTAGAGCGGATTGTCGCGGAACTGCTGGATAGTGGGGAGGTCACCCTGGATGCCGTGGCCGAGCGTCTTGGTATTAAGCCCCGAACCCTACGTACCCGCCTGACCGAAGCAGAAACGAGCTTCAACCAGATACTGGCGGATTTTCGTTATCGCCTGGCGCGGCAGTTGCTGGCGACCACCGATGAGTCGATTGACGAAATCGTGTATCTCACCGGCTTCTCGGAACCCAGTACTTTCTACCGGGCGTTTAAGCGTTGGTCGAGCATGACGCCTATCGAATACCGAAAGACCGCACAGGGAAAGGATGCCATGGTTGACGCCATGTAAGAGCGTCCCGATAACCGAACTTTTTTCATGAAAAACGTTGACATGCAGGGCGGCCTCTTTATAATGCGCCCTCGTTGTCACCGAGCAATCACACCCTTGATTGCGCCCGAGGTGGCGGCTCACGCGGAGCGGTAGTTCAGCTGGTTAGAATACCGGCCTGTCACGCCGGGGGTCGCGGGTTCGAGTCCCGTCCGCTCCGCCATTTTCCTTTCGCTGATTACCTCTTTTCATTGTCATTCCTGCTTCATCTCTGTGTAACATTCCTCATGTTATCGTTTTCCTGTTTGAAACATGGGAGACGAATGATGTCCGATTACGAAGAAGAACTGATGGATTGTCAGTTCGAAGATTATGATGACGACGATACTCTGGACGACGCTACTGAGTTGTAGTGATGCCTTCAGGTATTTCAGAGAATACCCTTGGCAGCCTGTTCCGCCAGGTACTGCTTTCGATGTTCCCCCGGGCTGGTGTTGAACCAGCGACGCCACGCCTTGTGAAATGCGGCCGGATTGGCGAAGCCTAGTAGCCACGCAATTTCTGATAGCGACACCCGTGTTTCCCGTATGTACTCGACAGCCAGCTCCCTGCGGGTGTCGTCCACCAGTTTCCGGAAACCGGTGTTCTCCTCCGCCAGTTGTCTTTGAAGTGTCCAGGGTGCGACGCCAAGCTTATGGGCGGCTGCCATGAGGGTAGGAGTGCCACCTTGTAGCAGAGGCGGGAGCTGGTCTTTCACTCGGTCGGCCGTGCTCCACCCGGCACGAATACGTGACAGCTCTGACGCGCACTGTCCTGACAGTGACTCGAACATGGCGGCCTGCGCCTGTAGCGAAGCGGCTTCCGCTATTCCCGGGGCCAGCCTAAGACTGTTGCATTCGGCACCGAATCTCACCGGGCACCCGAACCACTGTTCAAACACCTCGTCGTAACCTTGGGACGGGTACTCGATGCTGACCCGTTCAACGACCCTGTCGTGGCCAGTAATGAGCCTCAGGAATTGCGCCCAGGCAGCAAGGACTGAATCCACCACGAAAAAATTAAACACGTTGTAGGGTTTAATGGAGTAAAAGTGCGCTTCACGACCCTGGTTGGCTGTCCAGGGAGCACCCCTGCTGTTGCGGCTGGTGAGTAGGGAATAGTGAACCAGGGTACTGATGGCTTCGCCAGCGGTGGCGGCGGATTGGGCGGCAAGCCCTGCGATACCAGCGTCCACGGGGCGAGACAGCTGGCCCATCGTCAGGCCGAGCGCGGGGTTGCCGGTGAGGGCTATGGCTGCCTGGCCCATTCTCATGAATCGGGGGATGCTGATCCGTGCCGCCGGCGCTCCCAGGGCCTGTTCGTCCAGTCCGAACCGGCCCAGTAGGTCTGTGGGGTTTCGGCCTTCGGCCCGAAGTGCGCGGGCCATGACGGCAACGTACAGCACGCTGATATCGCCAAGGGGGTTCTTGTGTCGGGTGTTGGGTTTCATAATATCAGCATTGTCCGACAAGTCGTTACAGGATATCAAATTGTTGTTTCGGGATATTGTCTGGAAAGAGTCGGATGGCTAATTTAGAGCCCATATCACGGCATCGCCGATCCAATAAGAGGAGAGAGATCATGACCGAATCAACACCGGGCGTTAAACGTTACCCCAATTTGCTGGAGCCATTGGATCTCGGGTTCACACGTCTGCGCAACCGCACACTGATGGGGTCCATGCACACCGGCCTGGAGGAGGCGAAGAATGGTTTTGATCGGCTTGCCGCTTTCTATGCCGAGCGTGCCCGTGGTGGTGCGGGCCTGATTGTGACCGGTGGTATTTCCCCCAATGTGGAAGGCGCCGTGTTCCAGCACGCGGCCAAGATGAATACCCCGGAAGAAGCAGACAAACACCGGGTAATCACCCGGGCGGTGCACGAGGCTGATGGCAAGATCTGTATGCAGATTCTCCATGCCGGTCGCTACGCTTATCATCCGGAGCTGGTGGCACCATCCGCCATTCAGGCGCCCATCAACCCGCTGAAGCCGAGAGAACTGGACGAAGCGGGTATCGAAAAGCAGATTGAGGATTACGTCAATTGCGCGGCGCTGGCGCGAGAAGCCGGATACGACGGTGTGGAGATCATGGGTTCGGAAGGTTACTTCATCAACCAGTTCATCGTGGCCCATACAAACCATCGTACCGACCAGTGGGGTGGCAGCTACGAAAACCGCACTCGCCTGCCGATCGAGATTGTTCGCCGGGTTCGTGAGCGCGTGGGCAGCGACTTTATCCTGATCTACCGGCTGTCGATGCTGGACCTTATCGAAGATGGCAGTACCTGGGACGAAGTTGTACAACTGGCGAAAAAGATCGAAAAAGCCGGCGCCACGATCATCAATACCGGTATCGGCTGGCATGAAGCCCGTGTACCGACGATTGCTACCTCTGTGCCTCGAGGCGCGTTTACCAAGGTAACGGCCCGCCTGAAGGACGAGGTCAGCATTCCCCTGGTGACCACCAACCGCATCAACATGCCGGATGTAGCCGAGAAGATCCTCGCCGAAGGCGATGCCGATATGGTGTCCATGGCCCGTCCGTTCCTGGCGGATGCGGACCTGGTTCTGAAGGCCGCCGAAGACCGCGCGGACGAAATCAATACGTGCATTGGTTGCAACCAGGCCTGCCTGGATCACACCTTTAGTGGCAAGCTGACCTCCTGTCTGGTCAACCCCCGTGCCTGTCACGAAACTGAGCTGACCTACGTCAAAACCGCCGAGCCCAAAACGATCGCGGTGGTTGGGGCCGGCCCCGCAGGCCTGGCGTTTGCGACGGTAGCGGCGGAGCGTGGTCATAACGTAACGCTGTTTGACGCCGGTAGTGAAGTGGGTGGTCAGTTCAATGTAGCCAAGCGGATACCGGGCAAGGAGGAGTTCTACGAAACCCTGCGTTATTTCCGGGTCATGCTGGACAAGCACGGGGTGGACGTACGCCTGAATACCCGTGTGGATGTCGACGCCCTCAAGGCTGGTGAATACGACCATGTGGTTCTGGCCAGCGGCGTCAGCCCGCGGACACCGGAGATTGAGGGTGTGGATCATCCCAGTGTCATTGGTTACCTGGATGCGTTGTTGGGCCGCAAGCCCGTAGGTCAGAAAGTGGCGGTGATTGGTGCCGGTGGTATCGGCTTCGACGTCTCGGAATTCATTGTCCACAAGGGCAGTTCGGCTGCGCTGGATCCAGAGCACTTCATGCGTGAGTGGGGGGTGGACTTGAGTGTTGATCATCGTGGTGGCATTCAGGGCATGGAGCCGGAGGTGCCGGAACCGGCGCGTGAGGTATACCTGTTGCAACGCAAAGCGTCGAAAGTCGGTAAAAACCTGGGCAAGACTACAGGTTGGATTCACCGGACCTCGCTGAAAAATCGTCAGGTGCAGATGGTTCCGGGAGTGAGCTACCGCAAGATTGATGATGATGGGTTGCATATTACCGTCACCCCTAAAGGCGCCGAGCAGGGTGAAGACAGGGTGTTACCGGTGGATACCATTGTTGTCTGCGCCGGTCAGGAACCGTTGCGGGAGTTGCAGGATGGCCTTGAGGCCGCCGGCATTCAGGTGCACTTGATCGGTGGCGCGGACGTGGCCGCGGAATTGGATGCCAAGCGCGCGATCAATCAGGGCAGCCGCCTGGCGGCAGAGCTCTGACCACGAAAGCCGGACACCTGAACCCGGATCACAAAACGTTGCAGTTTTACTCTATCTTCAGGGTCTTGACCCGCTAGACTATTACTCGGAAGTCTGTCAGTTTGAAGCCGACCCCGCGCACTGTGCAGGGCCGGTTTCTGGTGTCTGACAGAAAAACGGAACACTTTTGGGGTGTTTGTCGTGTAGCGGTCGGGTTTTCGGAGAGTGGGGAGTCAGCAATGGGGTCTGCCGACCAGGCAAGCGATGGTTATTCGGCGGTGTTTTTCATGGACGGCAACGACGTGTCGCGCCAGATGCGTGCGTCTGAATTCGGGGCCTTCCTTGATGGCTACGTCGGCCTGTCCGATCTGGCGGATACTGATGTAAAGGCCGTTTATGTATTGCTTGGCAGCGACCTCCTGGTACGTTCGCTGGTTTTTTTCCGAATTTACTTTGATGAGGAGGGCAGGGCGGACAGTCATTGGAATCTGCCCGTAGAGAAACTGGCCCGAAAAGGCGCCAAGGGACCGGATATGGGCGCGGGTCCGATTCGATTGGTTTGTCGCAGTCAATGCCCGAAATCAGCCAGTGCCGAGGATTTCTGGGATCCGGATATGACCCCGGGAAGTAACCATTTCCAGGCAATTCGGCGCGCCGTGGATGCGAACAAACTGAAGTACCGCAAGGTGGAGCCGACGCCGGAAGAAGATATCCCTGTATTGGGTGCCGAGTCCCGTTCTCAGGAGGAGCCTGAGGTTTCCGCAGACCGCGTGCGGCTCGCCCGCGTAATCCGGGAGCAGCGGCTTCGCATCAAGACCCTGCAAAGCGTCCATCGCGATGCGCTGTCTGATCTACAGCGTGAAAACCGTCATGAGATGCAGGCCCTGCGTAATGAAACAGCGGAACTCCAGCAGAAGTATGAGCGCCAGAAACTCAGCAATGAGCAGCTAAAAAAGCGCCTTGCCGAGCGCAATGAACAGTACCTGATGATGCAGGAGCAGATCGCCAGTGGTGAGGCCCGTACTGAACGCGAGGGTGCCACGGCGGGCGCCGAGGTGGTGCTGCTGCGGGAGCAACTGGAGCGCCGTCAGCGCGAACTGGAACTGAGGGACGAAAAGATCGTGGTGCTGGAGCAGGAAAATTACGACTTGCGACACCAGCCGCCAACCGAAAATTCAGTCATGGATCACCTGCAAAACCATTCAGTCTTCCTGGTGGCCTATCACGCCGGGGTGGGCCATATTACCCTGCCTTACGACGATATTGAGGACTATTTCCGCAATCCTGTGGCTTACGCTGCTGAACGTTGCGGGCTCAATGAGCCTGCCTACCGGCAATGGCTTGACCACTATGAACACCCGGTCTGCCACCATAAGCTTTCCAGCGGTAAAGCCTGCGGTGAACCCGTCATGCGCGTCAGTCAGCCGGCAGAGTTCCGGGCGGATGTGGATGATCGCTGCGAACAGCATCGGCCGAAGGGCTCCAACTGACCCAACTCTAGCGGTTTCCTGAGGGATCTTTTTTCAGAATCGGTCCGTATTTCGTTACTATGGTTGCTGAGATGCTCCCGGGTGACGAATCAGCTCCGCCCCGGCCCAACACAGACACCCACAGGAAGCTACATGGATCAATTCAGAAACATTGGCGTGATTGGCCGCATGGGCAGCGTAAAGGTGGTCGAATCGCTGCGTCAGCTCAAACAGTATCTGGTGAGCAACAACTATCACGTGATTATTGAGGAAGACACCGCCAGTATGCTGCCTGGCCATGGTCTTCAGGTGGCCAGCAAGAAGCTGCTGGGGGAAATTTGTGACCTGGTTATTGTGGTTGGTGGTGATGGCAGTCTACTGGGCGCAGCCCGGGAGTTGGCGAAATCCAAGATTCCACTGCTGGGTGTGAACCGTGGCCGTCTTGGTTTCCTGACCGATATTTCTCCGTCTGACCTGGAGGAGCGACTGGGCAAAGTTCTGCAGGGAAAATACATCGAAGAGACACGCTTCCTGCTGGATGGGCACGTAGAGCGCAATGGTCAGCCCCTGGGCTTTGGGACCGCACTGAATGATGTGGTACTGCACCCAGGAAAATCGACCCGGATGATCGGGTTCGACCTCTATATCGACGGACATTTCGTATACAGCCAGCGCTCGGACGGGCTTATCGTGGCCACGCCAACCGGGTCGACTGCCTACTCGTTATCGGCGGGCGGGCCGATTATGCATCCGAAGCTCGATGCTGTCGTGCTGGTGCCCATGTTCCCGCACACATTGAGCAGTCGCCCGATCGTGGTGGATGGCAAGAGCGAGATCAAGCTGGTGATAGGTGAAACCAACGAAACCTATCCGCAGATCAGTTTCGACGGTCAGATGAACATTGCCTGTGCCCCCGGCGACATCATCCGAATCACCAAGAAACCCTTCAAGATTCGCCTGATTCACCCCGCGGATCACAATTTTTACGCCACATGCCGGGACAAGCTGGGCTGGGCCAGTGAGATTGCAGCGAGCTAACAACATGGCAGGACAGGAAAGATCCGCGAGCCGCGGCTACGATATTATCGGCGATATTCACGGATGCGCTCATACCCTGGTGCGGCTACTGGACCAGATGGGCTACCGCAAGGTTAACGGCGTCTATGAACACCCCCGGCGCCAGGCCATATTCATTGGTGACATCATTGACCGAGGGCCTCGGATCCGTGAGTCGCTTCATCTGGTCAGGGATATGGTCGAGCACGGTTCAGCTCGCATTGTGATGGGAAATCACGAGTACAACGCCTTGGGCTACTGCACCCGTGCCCGCCCCGGTAGTGGCAAGACGTTCCTGCGGGAGCACAATGCCCGTCACGACCGGTTGATCCGCGAGACTCTCGAGCAGTTCGAGCATTACCCCCACGAATGGAACGAATTTCTGGAGTGGTTCTACACCATTCCCCTGTTTATCGATGAGCCCGACTTCCGGGCAGTGCACGCGTGCTGGGACAGCGACCTGATTACCAAATTCAAGGAAAATCAGGGCGGCGCCTGTATCGATGACGAGTTCCTCCATGCGTCTGCAGCGATCGAGTCCTTTGCCGGCCAGGTCATGGATACCCTGCTGCGCGGTACCGATCTGCGATTGCCGCCGGGCGTGAAAATTACCGGCAAGGACGGCTATGTCAGGGAGTTTTTTCGCACCAAGTTCTGGGCTGATAACCCGAAAACATATGCCGACGTGGTGTTCCAGCCAGACCCCTTGCCGGAGGACGTCGCCCGCCGTGAGTTGACGGAAGCTGAGCGTAACCAACTGATCAGCTACCCCGCTTCAGAGCCGCCGGTGTTTGTGGGCCATTATTGGATGGAAGGCGAGCCGGCGCCACTGAAACACAATGTGGCCTGTATCGACTTTAGTGCGGTCAAATACGGCAAGTTGGTGGCCTATCGCCTGGATGGCGAACGTACTCTGTCCCGTGACAAGTTCGTGTGGGTGGATGTGGAGCGGCCGGAACAGCCGGACTACCCCACCAGCGAAGACAGTGTGGCGAGGTAACTTGTGTATCGTGTGAAGCAGATTGATACCGACATAAACTTGGCAGGTTTCAGTCGTTGGCTAAAAGAGCAGGGGGTGGAGCACCGGATTGCCGAGGAAGGTGGCGCACAGGTGCTGTGGCTCGAAAACCCTGAGCATACGGAGCCGGTATTACAGGCTCTTGAACGCTTCCTGAAGGAACCCGAGGTACAGGACGCTGTCAATACGACAGCGCAATCGCCGGTGTTCGTCGGGGGGCGCTGGCAGCCGTCGCCACGCCACGCACCCCTGGTGCTTGGTATGATTGCCCTGGCCGTATTGATGGCTTGGGTGACGGCCATGGGACAGAACCAGCTATCAACCCTGTTGATGTTCGTTGATCCGCGTTTCTATGATGTTGGTACCATGGCGGACCGAATCCAGGCGCTGTCTTCTACCTTGTCTGGGGGGCAGGTCTGGCGTCTGATCACGCCGGATTTCCTGCATTTCAGCTGGACCCATATCATCTTTAATTCCGTCATGTTGTGGTTCCTGGGCAGCCAGGTTGAGTGGTTCGATGGCCGTGCGCGGTTGCTTGCCCTGTTTGTGGTGACCAGCCTGCTGTCCAACGGATTGCAGTACATCGTGAGTGGGCCTCTGTTTGGCGGTCTGTCTGGCGTTGTGTACGGCATTCTGGGTTATTGCTGGCTCAGCCAGCGGCGTGTGCCCCGTTTCCAGTTTCCGCCTGCGCTGGTGACGTTTGCGGTGGCCTGGATGGTGATTGGCTTTACGCCATTTACCGAAATGGTGGGGTTGGGGCAGATGGCAAATGAAGCCCACCTGGGAGGCTTTGTGGCCGGGCTTGCCCTGGCAGCCATTTTGCCGGTACCAAAAAAAGCCCCGCGAAATCGCGGGGCATGAAAAGAGCGTATAGCTCCTGATGAGAGAGACCAAATGAACACGACCTTCGTCATTTGGTGAGTTAATGATAATCATTATCGTTTATTGTTGTCAACGGGTTGCCTCACATTTTTTTGCTAGCGAATGATTGGAGAACGAAATGACCTACGAAGAGCTGATTAAACGGCTGGACCCCGCTGTTTATCAGAGCCTCAAGCGCGCCCTTGAGCTGGGCAAGTGGCCGGATGGTCGTAAACTGAGTGATGAGCAGCGGTCGATCTGCATGGAGGCCGTTATTTATTACGAAGACCACCACAACACACCTATGAAAGAGCGAGTCGGTTATCTCGACCGTGGTGAAAAGGCGGGAACTGCGTGTGATCCCAGTGTTTCGCGCACGGCAGGGAAATCAGCAAACGGTGGGGCCGGCTCAGATCAGTACGTTGAGGTGAAGTCTTGACCGCATTGGTTGATGTGACCGGTCGCTTGCGCAAGATGCCTGCGGAGGCTGGTCATCCGGTCAGCTATACCATACGGGTAGGCGATACCCGCATACCCCTGAATGAGATGGTGGGGCGCCCATTGCAGTTTGATTTTGACGGCGTAATACGCTGCATCAACTGCGACCGTAAGACCAACAAAAGTTTCAGCCAGGGTTACTGCTATCCCTGTTTTCGCAAGCTGGCCGCCTGCGACAGCTGCATCATGAGCCCGGAAAAATGCCATTACCATGAGGGCACCTGCCGTGAACCGGAGTGGGGAGAGACTCACTGTATGATCGAGCATGTGGTCTATCTGGCCAACTCGTCCGGCCTCAAGGTGGGTATTACCAGGGGGTCCCAGGTGCCCACTCGCTGGATCGACCAAGGCGCTGTCGATGCCATCCCGATGGTCCGGGTGGCAACCCGCCAGTTGGCGGGGTTTGTGGAAGTCGCGTGCAAGAAATACGTCGCGGACCGAACCAACTGGCGGGCGATGCTTAAAGGCGACGTGCCGGAGCTGGATCTGGTTGAGGAGCGTCGCCGCATGCTGGAACAGATTGCCGACGATCTGTCGGAGCTGCGTGCAGCCCACGGCGAGCAAAGTATCCGGGCCGTCGATGAAGAGAGCCTGGCACTGAGTTATCCGGTCCAGGTGTGGCCCGAAAAGGTAAAAACCCATAATCTGGACAAAGCGCCCATGGCGGAGGGAGTGCTCCAGGGGATTAAAGGGCAGTACCTGATCCTGGACACCGGCGTCATCAATATCCGTAAATACACCGGTTATGAAGTCCGCTTCCGGGTCTTTCCAAACCATTGAGCCCGGCCTAACGAATTCTGGAGAAAGTGAATGCGTACCAGCCAGCCACAGACCATTTTCCTTAAGGATTACCGTGTGCCCGCCTTTCTGGTGGACCATGTGGATCTGCGTTTCGAACTGTTTGAAGATGGAGCCAGGGTTCACTGTACTCTGGCCATGCGCCGGAACCCTGACAGCGACTACTCGGAAAAGAGCCTTGAGCTGGATGGCGACAGCCTGACGACACTTGAGTCAGTGAGTCTGGATAGCAACCCATTGGAAGGCAGTGCCTACGAAGACCGTGACGACAAACTCGTCCTTCATGAGGTGCCGGATCAGTTTAATCTGGGGATCGTGACCTGGATCGAACCCCAGAACAACACGCGTCTGGAAGGTCTCTATAAATCGTCCGGCATGTTTTGCACCCAATGCGAGGCCGAAGGCTTCCGCTGCATTACGTACTTTCCTGACCGGCCCGATGTGATGGCCCGTTTCCGCACCCGCGTTGAGGCGGATAAAACCCGCTATCCCATCCTGCTGTCCAACGGCAACGATGTTGAAACTGGCGATCTGGACGACGGCAGGCATTTTGTCACCTGGGAAGATCCCTTTCCGAAGCCCTGCTACCTGTTTGCTCTGGTGGCTGGTGACCTGGTGGAAAAACGGGACAGCTTTAAGACCATGTCCGCTCGTGACATCGATCTGCGCATGTACGTTGAGCCCCGCAACGCCGAGAAGTGCGACCATGCTATGGACTCCCTGAAACGCGCCATGCGCTGGGACGAGGAGGTGTATGGCCGCGAGTACGATCTGGATATTTTCATGATTGTCGCGGTGGACGACTTCAACATGGGAGCCATGGAGAACAAAGGCCTGAACATCTTCAACTCCTCGTGCGTACTGGCCAGCCAGGAAACCGCGACGGATATGGCGTTCCAGCGTATCGAGTCCATCGTGGCCCACGAGTATTTTCACAATTGGTCCGGTAACCGCGTGACCTGCCGTGACTGGTTCCAGCTTAGCCTGAAAGAAGGCTTTACGGTGTTTCGGGATTCCTGTTTTTCTGCCGATGTGGGGTCACCCACCGTCAAGCGGATTGAGGATGCGACCATGCTTCGCACCGCTCAGTTCGCCGAGGATGCGGGACCGATGGCGCACCCGGTTCGCCCGGAATCCTACATGGAGATCACGAACTTCTACACGCTGACCATCTACGAGAAAGGTTCGGAAGTGGTGGGCATGATCCATACGCTGCTGGGGCCCGACCTGTTCCGCAAGGGCAGTGATCTGTACTTCGAACGGCATGACGGTCAGGCGGTGACAACAGACGACTTTGTCCGCGCTATGGAGGATGCCAGTGGTCGCGACCTGTCGCAGTTCCGTCTCTGGTATGAGCAGTCTGGCACGCCGGAGCTGACGGTTCGGGATGAGTTTGATGACGAAGCTGGCATCTATCGCCTGACCATCGACCAGTCGATTCCGGATACGCCGGGCCAGACCGGTAAGAAACCGCAGCACATCCCGTTTGCCATCGGCCTGCTGGGTGCCGATGGTGAGTCGTTGCCACTGAGGCTGGCTGCGGATGATGCCGAGGCGCCAATGGATCGGGTCCTGGAATTGACCGACGCCAGTCATACCTTCGAATTCCATGGTTTGTCAGAGCGGCCAGTCCCTTCATTGCTGCGGGGTTTCTCGGCACCGGTGCGGGTCTTTTATCCGTGGACACGGGAACAGCTCACCTTCCTGATGAGCCATGACTCAGACGGTTTCAATCGCTGGGATGCGGGACAACGCCTGGCGGTGGACGTCATCAACTCCCTGGTGTCGTCCATAGGTGGGGATGTGGATGCCGGACTGGTTGAGGCGTATCGCAGCCTACTGGCGGATTCGTCCCTGGATCAGGCGCTGGTTGCCAAAATGTTGCAGCTGCCATCCGAAGCCTATCTGATCGAACTGGCTGATCAGCCCAATGTTCCAACCATCCACAGGGCCCGTGAACGCGTGCTCGAGCATCTCGCCAGAGCTCTGAGGGACGAACTTCTGGCCTGCTACCATCGCAACACCCTGAGCGGTCGCTACGAGGTGACGCCGGAGGCCGTGGCGCGTCGAAGCCTGAGGAATACGGCCCTGGCTTGGCTTCTGCATATAGATGATGAAGAGGGCCGGGCGCTGGCGACAAGTCAGTTTGAAGGTTCCGATAATATGACGGATCGCATGGGGGCCCTTCGTGCCCTGGTGAATTCCGGTTACGAAAAAGAGCAGACGCAGGCGCTTGCAGACTTCTACCAGCAGTGGAAGGACGATCCGCAGGTGGTTGAACAGTGGTTCGCGGTGCAGTCGGGCAGCAGCCACACCGGAGGCCTGCGCAAAATCCGTGAACTGATGGAGCACCCGGCGTTCGACTGGAAGAACCCCAACAAGATCCGCTCTGTGATCGGGGTGTTTGCAGGCCAGAATCTCCCTGCCTTCCACGCAGAGGATGGAACCGGTTATCAGTTCCTGGCGGAGCAGGTGCGCAAACTGGATGACAGTAACCCACAGATTGCGGCCAGGCTGGTGTCCCCGCTCACCCGCTGGCGTAAATTCGCGCCGGTCCACGGCGAGCAGATGAAATCGGCGCTGGAGACCATTCGTGACAAGTCCGGATTGTCGCGGGATGTTTATGAGGTGGTTCACAAGAGCCTTGCCGGCCAGTAAGGAAACGAGATCGCTTGGGTATCCGCCTGCCGCAACGCGGGGCCTGTCACAGGCGGATACAAAATCGCACTTTCGGTCGATAGACAATATTGGCCAATCGGCTACTCTGTCAGGAGCCGATATTCCATGACAACACAATAAGAAAAGCCTTCCACAGGGCTTTCAGACAGGTTTAAGGTTAAAAAATGACATACAAGAACAATGTGATTTTGGGCAGTCTGTTTGCTCTTTCGGTTTTTGCCATGCCAGCCAGTTCCGCCGTTTCCAGTAGTGAAGCTGCTCGACTGGGCCAGGATCTTACCCCGTTTGGCTCCGTGAAAGCCGGTAACGATGCCGGTACCATTCCCGCCTGGACGGGTGGCCTCACCGACGCTCCTACTGGATATGAAGGTAGTGGTCAGCACCATATCAACCCTTTCCCGGACGATGAGGTGTTATTCACCATCAGCGCGTCCAACATGGATCAGTACGACGAGTACCTGACCGACGGCCTCCGCGCCATGCTCGATACCTATCCGACGACCTTCCGTATTCCGATCTACAAGAGCCGCCGCACACATGCGGTGCCGGATTGGGTTGCTCAAAATACCAGGGAAAACGCCGTAGAGGCTGAAGTAGTGGGTAAAGGCGAGGGCATCGATGGCGCCTTTGCCGGTTATCCTTTCCCCATTCTGCACGGTAATAATGAGCAAAAAGCCTGGCAGGTGATCTGGAATCACCTGACTCGCTGGCGTGGCGTTTCCGTAACACGCCGCTCGAGCGAAGTGGCGGTGCAGCCGGACGGTGACTATTCCTTGGTGACCTCTCAGCAGGAAGCCTTCTTCAACTACTACAACCCTGAGGGTAGTGAAGAAGAACTGGATAACGTCATTTTCTATTATCTGTCGTTCACCCAGTCGCCACCTCGCCTCGCCGGTGGTGCCATCCTGATTCACGAAACCCTGAACCAGGTTATCAACCCGCGTAATGGGTGGGGCTACAATGCTGGTCAGCGCCGCGTTCGGCGTGCGCCGAATCTGGGCTATGACTCTCCGATTGCAGCCGCAGACAATCTGCGAACAGCCGATGACACCGATATCTTTAACGGCGCTCTGGACCGCTACAATTGGGAATACGAGGGAATGCGCGAGATTTACGTTCCCTACAACAATTACCGCATTGGTGAGCAGGGCACGCCTTATTCCGAAATCCTGGGTATTTCCCACCTGAATCCGGACCTCACCCGTTGGGAGCTCCATCGGGTGCATGTTGTGGAAGCAACCCTGAAGGAAGGGGAGCGCCATATCTACGGCAAACGTCGCTTCTATGTGGATGCCGATAGCTGGAATACCTTGCTGCTGGACCAGTACGATGGCCGTGGTGAGCTTTGGCGCGTGACCATGGGCCTGGCGAAGAACTATTACGAATTGCCCGGCGTCTGGACAGTGCTGGATGTGTACCATGACCTTCAGGCTCGTCGTTATCACGTGCTGGGTCTGGATACCGAAGAGGGTTCCACCCGGAAGTTTACCAACGACGTGCCCAATCGACGGTATTTCTCGCCGGCCTCTCTGCGTCGCAGGAGCGTGCGTTAACCTCTTGACTCGTTGTCGGGACACGGTTTTCGCCAGAGACGGATGGCGACGGATATACCGGTGGTCGGAAGGCCGCCGGTATATTCATAGTATTGGCCGGTGCAACCGGCGAAATCAGAGTGACACGGTTCAACACAACATATAGGCAATCTGAATGGCTACAAGGTTGATGTGCAAGACTCTGGGAGCGGCCTGTCTTGGACTATCCATGGCATTGTCCGCGCCCACGGTGTTTGCGCTTGCAGATATCATCGAAACCCCATCCCGGCCCACTGCGCTTGCGCCAGAGCATCTGTTAAACGATGTCGACACGGCGGGCGAAAGAATCGTGGCAGCCGGTGTGCGTGGTCATATTATTTTTTCCGATGATGGTGGTGAAACCTGGGTGCAAGGTGAAGTTCCGGTCTCCGTCACATTGACCGGCGTGGATTTTGGCACCGAACAGCATGGCTGGGCCATAGGGCACAGTGGTGTTGTTCTCCATTCAGACGATGCGGGCGAAAGCTGGGACCTCCAGCTCACCGGCATCCGAGCTGCTGAATTGGCTATCGAAAGTCGCCAGGAGCAGATCGTTGAAATGGAGCAGAAGCTGGAAGAAGCCCCGGAGGACGAGAAAGACGACCTCGATTGGGCATTGGGTGACCTGTATTTCTCGCTGGAAAATTTGCAGGCCGACCTTGAGATCGGCCCGGTGAACCCGTTTCTGGATGTCTGGTTTGAAAATGAGAACCACGGTTTCGTTGTCGGTGCCTATGGCATGTTTCTGCGCACGACAGACGGCGGAGAGACCTGGAAAGACTGGGCACCAAAGCTTGAGAATCCCAGCAGTTTTCACCTGAACAGTATCGGCCGCATCACTGGCGGTGGCTTGGTGATCGTTGGTGAAGCGGGCCAGATTTTCGTGTCCGTCGACGGCGGTGATAGCTGGGAGAAACGTGAGAGCCCCTATGAAGGCTCCCTGTTCGGAGCAATCGGAACCGGCAATGTGAATGAGATACTCGCATTCGGTTTGCGTGGGAACATCTTCTTTTCGTCCGACCTGGGCAGAAGCTGGAAAGTGGTACCCAGTGAGTCGGATGCAACCCTCAATGATGGCACGGTGTCTGAAGACGGCCGTATCACGTTGGTTGGCAATGGTGGCGCAGTGCTAATGAGCACCAACGGTGGCGATACCTTCCGTCCCTACTTCCGGGATGACCGGGAAGGTGTGATGGATGTTGTCCCCGTATCGGGAACCAATCTACTGATTGTGGGCGAGGGTGGCGTGAAGCACACCGATGCCCGCGGCAAGAATCTTCAATAACGCCCTGATGCGGCACCAACAGATAGAAAATTAGAGGGGCTTTTGAATGTCGAACCCGAAGCATGACAAGGGCGAGCATTACCTGACTACACCGAAGGCAGAACCGTTCCTGGAGCGGCTGATCTTCAACAATCGGGCCATTATCCTGATTGCCTTTTTCTTCCTGACGCTGTTTCTTGGCTACAACGCAGTCAAGATTGAGCCGGATGCCAGTTTCGAGCGGATGATCCCGCTGGAGCATCCCTACATCGTCAATATGCTTGAGCACCGGGACGACCTGGAGAACCTGGGTAACTTTGTGCGTATCGCCGTGGAAGTGGAAGAGGGCGATATCTTCACCGCCGAGTATATGGAAACCCTGAAGCAGATCACTGATGAAGTGTTCTATCTCAACGGGGTGGACCGTTCCGGATTGAAATCACTCTGGACCTCTAACGTTCGCTGGGTTGAGGTGACTGAACAAGGGTTCCAGGGCGGCACCGTAATCCCGGATGGTTACGATGGTTCCCGGGCCAGCCTTGAACAGCTGCGCCAGAACGTACTCCGTTCGAACGAAGTAGGGCGCCTGATTTCCGACAACTTCCGCTCTACCATCGTGTATGCGCCGCTTTATGAGAACAACCCGGAGACCGGTGAACCGCTGGACTATGGTGAATTCTCGCGTCAGCTGGAAGAAAAGATCCGGGACAAATACGAGGCGCAGAATCCGAGTATCGAAATTCACATCGTTGGTTTCGCCAAGAAAGTAGGCGATCTCATCGAGGGTATTGGCTCCATCGCCTGGTTTGCGGGCATTACCATTGTTCTGACAACCCTGCTGCTGTTCGGGTATTCACGTTGCGTTACCGGAACACTGGTTCCGGTGTTTACCTCCATCATTGCTGTGTTCCTGCAACTGGGTACGTTGAGACTGTTGGGGTATGGCCTCGATCCGTATTCCGTGCTGGTTCCATTCCTTGTGTTTGCAATCGGTATCAGTCACGGCGTCCAGATCGTGAACGCCATGGCGGTGGAAGCGGCGAAAGGGTTTGATTCCGTTACCGCTGCCCGCCTTGCGTTCCGGGCGCTCTACATCCCGGGCATGCTGGCTCTGATCTCAGACGCGTTCGGCTTCCTGACACTGTTCTTCATTGAAATTGACGTGATCCGGGATCTGGCTGTCGCTGCCGGTGTTGGTGTGGCGTTTGTCATCCTGACCAACCTGGTACTGCACGTACTGATCATGTCGTACCTTGGCATTTCCAAGGGCGGTGTTCGTCATGTGCAAAATCATGGTGAAAAGCAGGATCGCAAATGGCGCGTCATGTCTTACTTCGCACATCCTGGTGTGGCACCGATCTCGCTGTTGATCGCGGTTATTGGCCTGGGTCTAGGCCTTTATTACAAGCAGGGTCTGAAGGTCGGTGACCTTGATCAGGGCGCACCGGAGTTGCGGGCCGATTCCCGTTACAACAAGGATAATGCCTACCTCATCAACAACTACTCAACGAGTGCGGACGTGTTGGTAGTGATGGTGAAAACCGAGGAAGAGCAGTGTACCCAGTACAATGTTCTCCGCGCCATGGACAACCTGCAATGGGAGCTTCAGAACACCCCTGGGGTGCAGTCCTCGGCGTCTTTGGCCGATGTGTCCAAGATTGTTACCAAGGCACTGAACGAGGGTAACTGGAAGTGGTATGAAATTTCCCGCAACCAGACCATCATCAATGCTTCGATCCGGGAGGCGCCGGCAGGCCTGATCAACACCAATTGTGACCTGACACCGGTGCTTGTTTTCCTTGAGGATCACAAGGCCGAAACGCTGGAAACGGTCACAGAACGCGTTGAGGAATTCGCCAGCAACAATAACAACGACGAATACACGTTCATGCTGGCCGCCGGTAATGCGGGCGTCGAAGCTGCCACGAATGATGTCATCTCAAGCGCGAAGAACATGATGCTGATCTTCGTCTATGGTGTGGTTGCGACGCTGTGCTTGCTGACGTTCCGTTCGATCCGTGCGGTCTTGTGTATCCTGATCCCACTGGGCCTCACTTCGATCCTGGCCGAAGCGATCATGGCGGTGTCAGGCATTGGCATCAAGGTGGCAACGTTGCCGGTTATTGCGCTGGGTGTTGGTATCGGTGTCGACTACGGCATTTATATCTACAGCAAACTCGAGAAATTCCTGCTGGAGGGTAAGACGCTCCAGGAAGCCTATTTCGAGACCCTGAGGTCCACTGGTAAGGCGGTTATCTTCACCGGTGTCACGCTCGGTATTGGTGTTGTCACCTGGATCTTCTCGCCGATCAAGTTCCAGGCGGATATGGGGCTGTTGCTGTTCTTCATGTTCATCTGGAACATGGTGGGTTCTATCTGGCTGCTGCCGGCCCTGGCGCGTTTCCTCCTGCGCCCGGATCGCATGGTTGCCAAGGCCCGCGCGAACAAATAAGATTCGCAACCGCCTGATCAGAAAAGCCCGCTTTGCGGGCTTTTTTGTTTTTTTGCTCAAGTGGTTAGCGAGCTAACCCTTGCTTTATTTATATCGCAAAGTGGTCTATGTTTTAAGGCGAAAGTGGAGAGTGTCCGTGTCGTTACGCGGGCCCAAAAAAGCAATAATGAACAGATAAGGGAAAAGTCATGGCACTGAAACAGAAATTTTCCGCACTTGCAGTAGCAGCAGCGGTCAGCCTCGGAACCGCCTCTACAGCGGTTACCGCGCAGGAGCAGAAATTTGTCACCATCGGTACCGGGGGCGTAACCGGTGTTTACTATCCGGCTGGTGGTGCGATTTGTCGCCTGGTTAACATGGATCGTAAGGAGCATGGTATTCGCTGCTCTGTCGAGAGCACCGGCGGTTCGGTCTATAACCTGAACGCAATTCGGCAGGGTGAGCTGGACCTGGCGGTAGCTCAGTCTGATTGGCAGTACCACGCGTACAACGGCACCAGCCAGTTCGAGGAAGACGGAAAGAACGAGAAGCTGCGTGCTGTATTCTCGCTGCACCCGGAGCCGTTCACGGTGGTGGCCAGCAAAGGGTCCGGCATCGAGACGTTTGAAGATCTCGCAGGCAAGCGGGTGTCTGTCGGTAACCCTGGTTCCGGCCAGCGAGCCACAGCGGAAGTGTTGATGGACGAAATGGGCTGGACCATGGACAAGTTCTCGCTCCCGGCGGAACTGAAGGCTGCAGAGCAGTCCCAGGCCCTGTGTGATGGCAATATTGATGCGTTCTTCTACACCGTTGGTCACCCCTCCGGTGCGATCAAGGAAGCGACCACGTCTTGTGACAGTGTGATCGTCAGTGTTAATAACGAGGCCACCAAGAAGCTGGTTGCAGACAACCCTTACTACCGTGAAGCGGTGATCCCGGGTGGTATGTATCGTGGTTCTGATGATGACGTGACCACGTTTGGTGTGGCAGCAACGTTCGTATCGTCTACCGACGTATCTGAGGACGTAGTGTACGAAGTGGTCAAGGCTGTATTCGAGAACTTTGATAGCTTCAAGCGCCTACACCCTGCGTTTGCCAACCTGAAGAAAGAAGAAATGGTATCTGACGCGTTGAGTGCTCCCCTGCACCCGGGCGCGGCGAAATACTACAAAGAAGCCGGCCTGATCGATTGATCCTGTAACCGGTAAAACGACACCGCGGGCATGCCCGCCCGCGGTGTTTTGATCTCCGACCCGCTATATCTTTACAGGACTCAGCTATGACCAATAGCGAACCGAGAGCCGGGGATACCATCGACAGCAAGAAGGTTGCAGAGGTTCTCCAAACCGAGACCGGTGGAAGGGCTGCGACCGGCACGGCTGCAAAGATACTCTTTGTTGTTCCCCTGCTCTGGTCCCTTTTTCAACTATGGATAGCATCACCGCTGCCATACATTGTCGAGTTTGGTGTTTTTAACTCGACGGAAGCAAGATCCATTCATCTCGCATTTGCCGCGTTCCTCGCGTTTGCGGCTTACCCCATGATTCGCGGCAGGAATGTCGATCACGTACCGATTTATGACTGGATTCTTGCACTGGCTGCCGCTTTTGCGGCCTCTTATCTCTATCTGTTTTACGACCAGCTTGCGACGCGTCCGGGCTCGCCTATTACCCAGGACCTGATTATTGCGCTTGGTGGTCTGGTGCTTCTTTTGGAAGCTACTCGCCGCGCTCTGGGACTCCCGCTGACCATCGTTGCGGGTGTGTTCCTCATCTACGCGCTGGCCGGCCCCTATATGCCGGATGTGATCTCCCACAAAGGGGCTAGCCTGAGCAAGTTGTCTTCCCACATGTGGCTGGGTACGGAAGGCGTGTTTGGCGTCGCTCTCGGCGTTTCCACCAGTTTTGTCTTCCTGTTCGTATTATTCGGTGCGCTGCTGGAACGGGCAGGGGCGGGCAACTACTTTATCCAGGTTGCCTACGCCATGCTTGGGCACATGCGTGGCGGTCCCGCCAAGGCTGCGGTAGTATCCAGCGGCCTGAGCGGTGTCATTTCCGGTTCGTCCATCGCCAACGTGGTGACAACCGGCACCTTTACCATCCCCCTGATGAAGCGGGTTGGTTTTCCTGCTACCAAGGCGGGTGCTGTTGAGGTGGCTGCATCCACCAACGGTCAGTTGACGCCTCCCATTATGGGCGCGGCGGCTTTTCTGATGGTTGAGTACGTGGGCATTTCCTACCTGGAAGTGATCAAGCATGCCATCCTGCCAGCGTTAATCTCCTACGTAGCGCTGATCTACATCGTTCACCTTGAGGCCTGTAAGCTCAAGATGAAGGGTATTGAGCGTCCAAATCGTCCGACGCTGGCCCAGCGCATGTTGAACTGGGTTGTGATTCTGATCGGCCTGAGCGCTCTTACGTTCATCGTTTATTACGGCATTGGCTGGTTAAAGGTGATTCTGGGTGAAGCTGCAGTATGGGTTCTCGGCCCACTACTGCTGTTCATTTATATAGGGCTGGTCTGGTACTCCACCCGTTTTCCGGAACTGGCTCAGGACGACCCTGAATCCGCAATGGATACGCTGCCGGACGTAGGGCCAACGGTTAAGACCGGCTTGTACTTCCTATTGCCAGTGGTGGTCCTGGTCTGGTGTCTCACGGTTGAGCGGTTTTCGCCCCAGCTATCAGCATTCTGGGCCACGGTGTTTATGATTTTCATCGTGATCACTCAGCAGCCACTGAAAGCATTTTTCCGCAAAAAGGGACACTTCCTCGCGGAAACAAAAACGGGCCTCGTCGACCTGACTCTCTCGCTGGTAACTGGCGCGCGAAACATGGTTGGCATTGGTGTCGCGACAGCCACTGCCGGCATTGTGGTGGGCACGGTGACGCTGACAGGCATCGGCCTGGTGATGACCCAGTTTGTGGAGTTTATCTCCGGCGGCAACTTGTTGCTGATGTTGGTTTTCACGGCGATTATCAGTCTGATTCTGGGTATGGGGTTGCCGACAACCGCCAACTACATTGTGGTTTCCACGCTGATGGCTCCGGTTATCGTAACGTTGGGCGCCCAGAGCGGTTTGTTGGTGCCTTTGATCGCTGTCCATCTGTTCGTGTTCTATTTCGGCATACTGGCGGATGATACGCCGCCCGTGGGGCTGGCCGCCTACGCGGCGGCGGCTATCTCAGGGGCGGACCCGATACGAACGGGTGTGCAGGGCTTCACTTACGATATTCGGACAGCGATCCTGCCCTTCATGTTCATCTTCAACACCCAGTTGTTGTTGATTGGCCTGACGGGTTGGGTGGATTTGCTGGTGACGATCGCAAGTGCGGTGACGGCCATGCTGGTGTTCTCGGCGGCCACCCAGGGTTACTGGTTTACCAAGAGCTACAAGTGGGAGTCGGCTCTGCTATTGCTTATCACGTTCACCCTGTTCCGTCCGGGTTACTGGTGGGATATGGTCTACCCGGCAACGCAGGACAAGCCGGGAACCGAGGTGATTGAGCATATTGAGAATGTGCCCGAAGGCGAGTCCATCGTTGTGCAGGCGTCAGGCATGTCCCTGAGTGGTGACGAGGTCTCCACCTATCTCAGTCTGGAGCTGCCGGCTGCTGAATCCCCGGAGGCGAGACTGGCGAGTGCCGGCCTCGAACTGTCGCGCCAGGACGACACGATGGTGGTGGATTTTGTTGGCTACGGTAGCCAGGCAGAGAACGCCGGTGTCAGTTTCGGCTGGACCATTGATGCCGTACAGGTGGAGAATGAGCGCCCGCCGAAGGAGCTTATGTTCATTCCTGCACTTATACTGCTTGGCCTTGTCGCGTTCGGCCAATTGCGGCGACGCACACCCGAAGAGGCCAGCGCCTACGGCTGACCCTTTTCCCTGTGAAGCCCGGCATTAACCTGTCGGGCTTTTTTCTGTTAAACTCCTGCCCGCAACGGTCCGCGGTTTGTATCGCGGCCAACCGTCAACATGTGGTCTTTGGTACGGATCACCTCTGAGCCCCTAGGAGCCTATTATGCCTGTCGTTACCCTGCCAGATGGCAGTCACCGCAGTTTTGCCGAATCTGTTACCGTTCACGATGTCGCCGCAGACATTGGCGCCGGGCTTGCCAAGGCCGCCATTGCCGGCCGTGTTAATGGCAAGTTAGTCGATACCAGTTTCCCTATTGAAGAAGACGCTGATCTCGCCATTGTTACCGAGCGGGACGAAGACGGTGTCGACATTATCCGTCACTCCACGGCTCACCTTTTGGCCATGGCCGTCAAGGAGCTGTTTCCATCTGCCCAGGTAACCATAGGCCCGGTGGTGGACAACGGGTTCTATTACGATTTCAAATTTGACCGGCCGTTTACCAACGAAGATCTGAGCCGGATCGAAAAGCGTATGGAAGAGCTTGCGAAGCAGGACATCCCGGTGTCCCGCTCGGTGATGTCCCGCGACGAGGCCGTCCGTCTGTTTGATGAGATGGGTGAGGAATACAAGGTTCGTATTATCGAGGACATCCCTGGCGAGGAGGATCTATCCTTCTACCGCCAGGGTGACTTTATCGATCTGTGTCGTGGCCCCCACGTGCCCAATACTGGCAAGCTCAAGGCCTTCAAGCTGACCAAGGTTGCCGGTGCCTATTGGCGCGGTGATACCAGCAATGAGCAATTGCAGAGGGTGTATGGTACCGCCTGGGGTAACAAGAAGGACCTGAAGGCCTATCTGCATCGTCTGGAAGAGGCCGAGAAGCGTGACCATCGCAAGATCGGCAAGAAACTGAGCCTGTTCCACATGCAGGAAGAGGCGCCGGGCATGGTGTTCTGGCATCCAGACGGCTGGTCCCTGTACCAGGAAATTGAGCAATACATGCGTCGCAAGCAGCATGAACACGGTTACCAGGAAATCAAGACACCGCAGGTGGTTTCCAGGGCGCTCTGGGAGAAGTCAGGGCATTGGGACAAGTTCAAAGACGACATGTTCACCACGGAATCCGAGAAACACGATTACGCCATCAAGCCGATGAACTGCCCTTGCCATGTTCAGGTTTTCAATCAGGGCCTGAAAAGCTACAAGGACCTGCCACTGCGGCTGGCGGAGTTTGGTTCCTGTCACCGCAACGAGGCATCGGGAGCACTGCACGGCCTGATGCGGGTGCGCGGGTTTACCCAGGACGACGCCCACATTTTCTGCGAAGAGGACGCCATTCAGCAGGAAGTGTCTGACTTTATCGGGATGCTCCACGAGATTTATGCGGATTTCGGGTATACGGAAATTCTTTACAAGCTTTCAACCCGTCCTGAAAAGCGGGTTGGCTCGGACGAGGTCTGGGACAAGGCAGAAGCTGCGCTGGAAGAAGCCCTGAACCGGGAAGGTGTCGATTGGGAGCTTTTGCCAGGTGAGGGTGCCTTTTATGGCCCGAAAATCGAGTTTTCGCTGAAAGACTGCATCGGTCGAGTGTGGCAATGTGGTACCATTCAGGTCGATTTTTCCATGCCGGGGCGGTTGGGCGCCCAATATGTGGCGGACAACTCTGAGCGTAAAACACCGGTGATGTTGCACCGGGCGGTTCTTGGCTCGTTCGAGCGCTTTATCGGTATCCTCATCGAGGAATACGAGGGTGCCTTCCCGACATGGCTTGCACCAACGCAGATCGCGGTACTGAATATTACCGACAATCAGCGGAATTATTGCCAGAATCTTGCGAAAAAATGGGATTCTCTTGGCTATAGGGTTAATGCTGACTTGAGAAACGAGAAGATCGGCTTTAAAATCCGCGAGCATACTATTAACAAAGTTCCCTTCCTTGTTGTTATCGGCGACAAAGAAGTTGAAAACAACGCTGTTGCGGTGAGAACCCGCAAGGGTGAGGATCTGGGAACTTTATCGCTGGAAGCGTTTGAGCAGCTGATGGCTGACGAAATCAATCGCAAAGGCAGAACCAAAACGGAGATCTGATTATTAAACAGCGAGCGAATCGGGGGCGCACTCCAAAAGCGCCGATCAACGAGAACATTGACGCAACTGAAGTCCGTCTGATCGATGCCGAAGGCAATCAGGTCGGTGTCGTACCGATTGAAGATGCACTCAAGCAGGCTGAAGAAGCGTCTCTTGACCTGGTTCAGGTTACGGATTCCGATCCGATCGTCTGTAAGATAATGGACTACGGCAAGAAAATCTTCGATGAGAAGAAGGCCAAAGCGGCTGCCAAGAAAAAGCAGAAGCAGACGCAGGTCAAAGAGCTTAAGTTCCGACCAGGAACTGAAGAAGGGGATTATCAGGTCAAACTACGCAACCTGGTACGTTTCCTTGAAAACGGGGACCGCGGCAAAATTACTATTCGCTTCCGTGGGCGTGAGATGGCACACCAGGAAATTGGTATGAAGCTCATGAACAGGATTGAAGTGGATATTGAAGAGCTTGCCCAGGTAGAACAGCGGCCGAAAATGGAAGGCCGCCAGATGACCATGGTAGTGGCCCCCCGTAAAAAGAAGTGAACCTGATCCGGTGTTGATCCCCCGCGGTCGCGGGGGATTTGTCGTTCAGGGGCACATTGATATCACTTAAAAACAGAATGCGGAGTTTTAAAAATGCCCAAGATGAAAACCAAAAGCGGGGCCACTAAGCGGTTCAAGAAAACCGCGACTGGCTTTAAGCATAAGCAATCCTTCACCAGTCATATCCTGACCAAGAAGAGCCCGAAGCGTAAGCGTCAGCTCCGTGGTACCAAGCTGATTGCCAAGTCCGATGTGGCTTCAATCAAGCGTATGACGGCGTGCTGATTCAGCCGCTAGCCATTTCTTTTCAGGTTTAAAGGTAGAAGGATTAACGTATGCCTCGCGTAAAACGTGGTGTGGTTGCACGCCGTCGTCATAAAAAGATTCTCAGTCAGGCCAAGGGTTATTACGGAGCGCGTAGCCGCGTCTTCCGCGTAGCCAAACAGGCGGTTATCAAGGCCGGTCAGTACGCTTACCGCGACCGTCGTAACCGTAAGCGCTCGTTCCGCGCACTGTGGATCGCCCGTATCAATGCTGGCGCCCGTGCTAACGGCCTGTCTTACAGCCGTCTGATTGCTGGCCTGAAGAAGGCCAATGTTGAGATCGACCGTAAGGTTCTGGCCGACTTGGCTATGAACGAACAGCAGGCGTTTACCGCTGTTGTTGAGAAGGCCAAAGCGTCTCTGTGATCGCTTAGCTCTTTCATCGGTTAACCGATCGATTCAGGCGTCTCCATGGTTTCATGAAGACGCCTTCTGATAGGGGAAGGGCGCGCTCTTCCCCTATTTTTGTTTAGAGTGATTCCATTTCTGGATTGGAGCAGGGGCAATGGAAAACCTGAATCAACTCGTTCAGGACGGCCTGGCGGCGGTTGAAAGTGCCGACAGTTTGCAGGCACTGGATCAGATTCGTGTTGAATACCTTGGCAAGAAGGGTGTGATTACCCAGCAGGCGAAGACACTGGGCAAGCTGTCTGCGGAAGAGCGTCCCGCCGCCGGCCAGAAGATCAACGAAGCCAAGGGGCAGGTGGAGCAGGCCATCAACGCCCGCCGAACGAACCTTGAACGTGCCGCCATTGAACAGAAGCTCGCCAGTGAATCCATTGATGTAACGCTTCCCGGGCGAGGCCAGGACCTGGGCGGCCTACATCCGGTTACCCGAACTCTTCAGCGTATTGAGCAGTTTTTCTCCCGTGCGGGCTATACGGTGGAGCAGGGGCCGGAAATCGAAGATGACTATCACAACTTCGAAGCTCTCAATATTCCCGGCCACCATCCCGCCCGTGCGATGCATGACACGTTTTACTTCAATCCTGGCACATTGCTGCGAACCCATACTTCACCGGTTCAGATTCGCACCATGGAAGATGGCAAGCCACCGTTTCGGATGATTTGCCCCGGTCGTGTCTATCGCTGCGATTCTGATATGACCCACACCCCGATGTTCCACCAGGTGGAAGGATTGTTGGTCGAGAAGGACGTTAGTTTCGCGGACCTGAAGAGCACCGTTGAGGAATTCCTGCGGGTATTCTTCGAGCGCGACCTGGAAGTACGTTTCCGTCCATCTTATTTCCCATTCACGGAGCCGTCTGCCGAGGTGGATATCGAGTGGGGGCGCGAAGAGGATGGCAGCATCAAGTGGCTGGAAGTGATGGGCTGCGGCATGGTTCATCCTAAAGTATTCGAGCATTGCGGTATCGACGCCGAGGAATACCGTGGCTTTGCGTTTGGTCTGGGCGTTGAGCGTCTTGCCATGCTTCGCTATGGCGTGAAGGACTTGCGAATGTTCTTCGAGAACGATCTCCGCTTCCTGCGGCAGTTCCGCTGAACACGCCATCAAGGTAAACGAATTAACAGGCAACACCGCATCAGAACAAGGCAGATACCATGAAATTCAGTGAGCAGTGGCTACGTGAATGGGTTAATCCGGCGAATGATACCCAGGCATTGATGGATCAGATCACCATGGCGGGTCTGGAAGTTGACGGATTTGAGCCGGTAGCCGGGAAGTTCAGTGGCATTGTTGTGGGTGAGGTTGTGTCGGTATCCCCTCATCCCGATGCGGATAAGCTTCGGGTCTGTCAGGTTAATAACGGCACTGAAACTGTCCAGGTTGTTTGTGGTGCACCCAATGTCCGCGACGGCCTGAAAGTCCCTTTTGCCGTAGTCGGGGCGGTGTTGCCGGGTGATTTCAGGATCAAGAAGGCCAAGCTGCGTGGGCAGTCTTCAGAGGGAATGCTGTGCTCCGAGTCAGAGCTTGGTGTTTCTGACAGCCATGACGGCCTGATGGAATTGCCTGACGATGCGCCGGTGGGTCAGGAGCTGAGTGAGTTTCTCAAGTTGAACGATGTCACCATCGACGTGGACCTGACACCGAATCGCAGTGATTGCCTGTCGATCAAAGGCATTGCCCGGGAAGTCGGGGTACTGAACAGTCTTGTGGTTGAGGGGCCCGAAATTCTCCCCGTGGAATCAGTGCACTCAGAGGTGCCTGACATCGCCGTGAAAGACCCCGAAGGTTGCCCCCGGTATCTGGGGAGAATCCTGCGCAATGTGGATCTGAGTATTGAGTCTCCGCTCTGGATGCAGGAAAAGCTTCGCCGCTCCGGGATCCGCTCCATCGACGCTGCGGTGGATGTTACCAACTATGTGATGCTTGAACTGGGTCAGCCCCTGCACGCCTTTGACCGTGAGGAAATAGAGGGCGGTATTGTTGTGCGCCGGGCAACGCAGGGTGAAAAGTTGGTATTGCTGGATGGTCAGGAAGTGGAACTGACCCCGGACACCCTGGTTATCGCGGATCACGCCAAGCCGATAGCGATTGCCGGTGTGATGGGTGGCGAGCATTCCGGAGTCAGTGAGCGAACCCGCGATCTGATCCTTGAGGCGGCTTATTTTGAGCCGATCACTCTGGCAGGTAAGGCGCGCCACTATGGCCTTCACACGGACGCTTCACATCGGTTTGAGCGAGGGGTGGACTACAACCTTGCCCGCGATGCTATGGAGCGCGCGACGGCCCTGCTGATGTCCATTGTTGGTGGCGAGCCAGGGGATATTGTAGAGGTTGTCAGTAAACAGGACCTGCCTGAGGACCGCACTGTGGACCTTCGGGAGAAGCGTGTTGCCGACGTGTTGGGGCTGGAGATTGACCGCACTACGGTGGAAGAGATACTCACCAGGTTGGGGTTGCACATCGACAAACTGCTGAAGGACGGTTGGCGCGTGCACGTGCCGAGTTTCCGCCCGGATATCAGTATCGAAGAGGACCTGATCGAAGAGATTGGACGGATATACGGTTACAACAACCTGCCGGTCACCGAGCCCACCGGCTCACTCGGCCTTCGCCCGCAGGAAGAGGCTGTCCGCCCGGTATCGGCTATCCAGAACTATTTCGTGGCATGTGGATACCAGGAAGCGATCACCTACAGCTTTGTAGACCCGAAAGTTCAGGGTCTGGTTGACCCCGAGCGGGAGGGCATTGCGCTGGCAAACCCGATTTCGTCGGATCTGTCCGTTATGCGCACCAGCCTCTGGAGCGGACTCCTGAAAACGGTGGCCTACAACCAGAATCGTCAGCAGCCGCGAATCCGCTTGTTCGAAACCGGTCTCCGCTTCGTTAAGGATGGCGATCGGATTGATCAGCAGCCCATGCTTGCGGGCGTGATTGCAGGTGGGCAGTTGCCAGAGAACTGGGTGAACGGTCGCAGAAACGCCGATTTCTTTGACGTAAAAGGAGAATTGGAGAGTCTGTTCCAGCTCCTTGGTATTGAGGTGCAGTTCCTCGCAAGTCAGCACCCCGCACTGCATCCGGGCCAGACGGCGGAATTGATCCGGGACGGAGAACATGTAGGCTGGCTAGGCACATTGCACCCACAAGTGCAGAAAAAACTGGAACTTAATGGCACGATTCTGATGTTTGAGCTATTCTTGAATTCGGTCGTTTCTGGATATGTGCCTAATTTCAAAGATATTTCAAAATTCCCAGAAGTTCGGCGGGATTTGGCTATTATTATCGGAAGCGACGTGGGGTTCGCAGACGTCGAGCGTGTAGCGAAAAAACACGCCGGGGAGCACCTCACGGCTTTGCGTGCGTTTGATGTTTATGAAGGTGAAAGCCTGGGTGAAGGCAATCGAAGCCTTGCTCTCAGCCTGTTCTGGCAGCATCCCGAACGCACACTAAATGAAGAAGAGGTGCATTCGCTCTTCAACGGTGTGATCGACGCACTGCGCGAAGAGCTGGGGGCAACACTGAGGAGTTAGCAGATGGCGGCTTTGACGAAAGCGGAGATGGCAGAGCGGTTGTACGAGGAATTGGGTCTCAACAAACGTGAAGCCAAGGAAATGGTGGAAGCTTTTTTCGACGAGATCAGAGGCGCTCTCAGCCACAACGAACAGGTGAAGCTGTCGGGATTTGGTAACTTTGATTTGCGTGACAAGAAGCAACGTCCGGGACGGAACCCGAAAACCGGTGAGGAAATTCCGATCAGTGCACGGCGCGTTGTTACCTTCCGCCCAGGACAAAAACTAAAACAGAAAGTAGAAGCGTATGCTGGAACCCAGTCATAACAACGAATTACCCACAATACCGGGTAAGCGTTATTTCACCATCGGTGAAGTTGCCGAACTTTGCGCGGTAAAAGCGCACGTGCTCAGATACTGGGAGCAGGAGTTCCCTCAGCTTTCTCCGGTCAAGCGCCGTGGCAACCGCCGCTACTATCAGCGTGCCGATGTCATTACCATCCGCCAGATTCGTAGCCTGTTGTATGACCAGGGCTACACCATTGGCGGGGCCAAGCAGAAGCTCAGCAGCCACGAGGTGAAAGACGATACCTCCCAGTACAAGCAGCTGATCCGGCAGATGATTACCGAACTGGAAGATGTTCTCGACGTGCTCAATACGCCGGTGAAGTGAGACGTTTTGAAGCTGAAAGCCGAAGGTCCGCCTTCGGCTTTTTTGTAGGTGGCAGTCGCTGAAATGAACAAATGGGTCGTATGATTGACCGGCACTCACATCGGAGAGGAACAACATGATTGGATACGTAACGATTGGCGTCAGTGATATGTCTCGAGCCAAGGCCTTCTATTCGGAACTGCTGGGGGATATCGGCGCTAAAGTCCTTCTGGATATGGGCCGCATTGCGTTTATTGGGGAGAGTATGAAGGCGCCGATGCTGGCTGTGTGCACCCCCTACGATGGCGAACCCAATCAACCGGGCAATGGCAATATGGTCGCCATTCACACAGGGTCCAAGGAGGCGGTAGATGCCCGCTACAAGCGAGCGTTGGAGTTAGGTGCGAGCTGTGACGGCGAGCCTGGCCAGCGGATCCCTGACCAGTTTTACGGGGCCTATGTAAGAGACCTCGATGGAAATAAACTGGCCTTTTTCCACTTCGGTTAGTCTGAATCCTTAAGGCACGTTGGTTTTCATGTGTTTGCGTCATTGTTCCTGAAGCAATGCCCATTTGTTGAGCATTTTCAGCAAATTGTATTTTGTCACGGGTTTAGATAGATAGTCGTCCATACCCGCCTCCAGGAACTTGTCCTGATCGCCAGGCATGGCATTCGCGGTCAGGGCAATAATGGCTTTGTCGCTCATTCGACCATCGCTACGAATGATTCTCGTGGCTTCCAGCCCATCCATTTCAGGCATGAAAATATCCATCAGGACAATGTCGTAATCCAGTCTTTTGATCGCCTCGACTGCCTCCAGACCGTTGCCGACCACATCCGCGATGTACCCGGTATCTGCGAGCATGGCCTTGAACACTATCTGGTTGGCAGGGGAGTCCTCTGCAATTAATACCCTGAGTGGTTCACCACTACATGGAAGCGGCGACAGGTCCACTATTTGCAGTTCTTCGTTGCCAAGGGATGACGGGGACTCTGAAATAACCGAGAGCGGAATCTCAAATTTAAAGACCGCACCTTTGTCAGGTTTGCCCCGGGCCGTAATAGTGCCGCCCATTGCAGAAACAAGGCGTTTGCAGATCGCCAGTCCCAGTCCGGTGCCTTCATGCCGTCGAGACGCTGTAGAGTCCAATTGGCTGAATGGCTGGAACAATGCCTCTGCTTGGCCATCGGAAAAACCGACACCAGTATCCGCAATGCTGAATATAAAATGATCGGGCGTCGATCTGAATCCGCTCAGTGAGACGGATCCCTCATCCGTAAACTTGATCCCATTGCTTAACAGGTTCATGAGAATCTGCTGAATGCGCCCAGCATCACCTTCAACGATCACGTTAGCCTGCTCACTGAGGTCATCAATGAGAGTCAGGCCTTTCTGATGAGCTTTTGTTTCGGATATTTTCAGTGTTTTCCGGATCAGCTGGGCAAGGTTGAAATGGTTCACTTCCAGTTCAACCTTCCCCGCCTCCATTTTCGACAGGTCGAGAAGCTCGTTCAGCAGGCTCAGCAAGTGTTCGGCCGATTCGTAGGTTGTATCAATAAACTCCTGGTTCTTCTGGCTAAGATTTCCGCTGGTCTGAACAAGATGAAGGAGACCGAGAATGGCGTTCATCGGGGTGCGTAGTTCGTGGCTTACGGTGGCAAGAAAGCGGGTTTTTGCCTGATTTGCGTTCTCGGCCCGGCTTTTTTCTTTGGCCAGTTCATGTTCCTTGTTCTTTAACTCAGAAATGTCTGTATAGGAGATGATGGTACCGCCGGAGGGGACCCTGGATTCCTCAGCACGTAACCAGCGCCCGGAGCGGAGATGGAGTTCGATGACGCCAGAGTCAAACTGACGGTGTTGTTGCAGCCGTTTGTCTATGTACTCTTGTCTGCTGCGGGGTGAATCGTCTTCCAGAACATAGCGGTTGGCTTCCACGCTTTCTCTGAGGAGGTCTTCGAAGCGCGTTCCGAGCGATATCAACTGTTCAGGTACGGCAAAGAACTCACGGTATTTCTGGTTGCACCGAACAAGCCTGTCCTCGCCATTGAACACTGCAAAGCCGTCTGGCAACGATTCAATGGCATCCTTGAAACGGGCATTGCTGCGATTTAGGTCTTCCTTGGCTTTATCAACGGCGCTGGCATAGCGAAAGGGTAGGCGGAGCACAAAGTAAACCAGGCAGGCAACAATCAGCGCGAGGCTCGCAGCAAACGCCCAGCGGGCCACAGGGACGTTAGTCAACGTGGTTGCCTCTGGCGCCGCAATGGCTATCTGCCAACTTCCTGAAGGCAGGGCCACATCTGCACTGAGATTGTGTCCGTCAAAGATCTCTGGAGAGCCATAAAATACGTCTCCGTTGGCACCCAGACCATTTCGGCCGCGGATCGCGATATTGCGATCTGGTGCCAGGTCGTTAAATCCAGCTTCTTCCAACAGAGGAGGCAAGTCTACGAGTACGGTTGCAAAACCCCAGAAGTTATCCGTTCCGGACCGGGAGTCTGTAACGAAAATAGGACGACGGCCAATAAGCGCGGTGCCCCCTTGAAGGAGCTCGAGAGGCCCCGCCACCCACAACTGCTTGGTTTCTATGGCTTTCAATGCAGCCATCCTTCGGTTCGGGTCCTCTAAAAGGTTGTGTCCAACGGCAGCCCGGTTAGTCGGTTCGGGCCACAGATACGTGACGATCCCGTCTGGCGCCAGTTGCAGGCTGCGAATACCTGTCAGGCTATTGCCGAGATCTGCAGCGAAGTTCTGAAAGCTATCCCGATCTATTCGGGCATTGCCGGACCGCACATAGCCCGCGAGTCCGTGTGTCAGGTGGAGACGAGCATTCACTTCGGTTTCCAGCCGCCCGCGAACGTTAAACAGCGTTTCAGACAGCGACGCCTGCTTCTGGAGGCGTTTGTTTTCAAGTTCATTCAGGAATTCCGCCTGTGCCACCAGCATAATGACGGAAAAAACCAGTGCCGAGATGATCAGTGCCACCGAGCGCTGTGAAATGAAGGAGCCAATCCTTTGCAAGGTGCGGCCGAACTGTTCGTCTTCGGTTGGCACATCTACGTCCTTTGGTGGTTGCTCACGAATTTCCCTATCAACCATCTCAGCAAGCTGCTTCAGAAGAAGACGATGGTTCTCTTTAAAAGGCCTGGGATGCTGGTCAATTATGCAAATGGCTCCCACCGCATGGCCGTCCGGTGAATGAATGGGGTGGCCAGCATAGAAGCGTAAGTGCATGTCACCCGTAACGAGAGGGTTGTCGAGGAACCGTGGATCCATGGAGGCGTCCTCGACGACCAGCATCGAGTCCGCAGTAACGGCATGGGAGCAGAAAGACACGCTTCTGGGAGTCTCGGTCTCGTCGGTTCCAATACTGGATTTGAACCACTGTCGATCTTCTTCCACAAGCGTTATAAGCGCAATCGGCACATCAAATAGCGCCCGGGCGATGGTCGTCAGGCGATCAAAACGTTGCTCAGGTGGACTGTCCATCAACTCCAGTTGCCGGAGTGCTATCAGTCTTTCCCTTTCATTGTTGTACGGAGACGTTTCAGTCATCGGGACGTTTCCTTTTAGTGACATAGTCTTCTCGCGGTGAGATAGGCGAGTTTCAGGTGTATGTGCAAGAGCAGTGCCATAGCTCCGTAATTCGTTGCGGCGGCTACGTGTGTATGGGAAAGCCCATATATGCGTTGCAATCTGATTTGCATATTGCGAATTGAAATGCGCGTTGACGCAGATTAGGGAGCAATTTGAATCGGAAACTGCGGAATATTCCGGATATGCGATAGTTGGACCGAAAAGTGCTTTGCAAACTTCATTGAGTGAGTGGCGAGGCTGCCACGGCCCCATTGGAGTCAACGTTATGAGGTTAGGTGTAGGGTGGTTAGTGCCAGTGATACTTGGTCTGTGGCTGCCATTAAGTGAACATGCCGTGGCGGAGGTGGATGAATCGGCCGTGTTAACGTTCGGTGTTGTTCCGCAACAGGCCAGTGAAAAACTGGCCAGAGACTGGGTTCCCTTAATGAAACTGCTTTCTGACACGGTCGGGCGGCCTATTCGCTTTGCAACCGCCCCAGACATTCCCGAGTTTGAGCGGCGGCTATCTATGGGGGCTTATGATGTTGCCTATATGAATCCATATCACTTCATTACCATCGGCGAGGGAGTTGGTTATCAAGCCCTTGCCCGTCAGAAAAATCATAAGCTTCGCGGAATTATTGTCGTATCGCGTGATCTTCGTTTTGAGTCAGTGGATGAACTCGCGGGAGAGTCCATTGCCTTTCCAGCGCCTATGGCATTCGCCGCCACTCTGGTGACTCGTTCGCATCTCAACACCCATGCGCCGGGATACAGGCCAACGTATGTTAACTCGCATGACTCTGTTTACCGCGGGGTGGCAGATGGATTGTTTGCCGCGGGGGGTGGCATTGTCAGAACCCTTCGGGAGGTAGCCCCGGATATCCAGGAAAAACTTGAAGTGCTGTGGTTGTCGCCGGGTTATACCAGCCATGCGATTGCAACGCACCCGCGGGTGTCTGAGGAGCTACGAGGACGGCTGGCGAATGCGTTTCTGACGCTTTCGGATGACGAGCTTGGGCAAAAACTGTTGCAAGCCCTTGGAATGAGCGGATTCCAGTCAGCCGCCAACTCGGACTGGGATGATGTCCGGCAGTTGGATTTCAGTACACGGTGACTGACTGGTTTTCAGTGTTTGTCTTGATTCGGTGGGAGACTCGTCAACATGTCCTTCAGGTGGAAGACCATTCTGGGTATTGGTCTGATTGAGCTGGTCTTCCTGTCACTACTGATCTGGCAAGCCTCTAGCTATCTTCGTGAGTCCAATGAAGATGCCATACTGGCGCGTGCTCGTGACACGCTGATGCTGGCGAGTTCTGTGATTACCAAATCAATGATTGCCTATGATCTGGCGAGCCTTGAAGAGCAGGCTGGGCAGATTCTGAAGGTGGAAGGCGTTGAGTATGTCCGAATCACCGGATTTGACCGGGTTCTGGTGTCAGTGGGATCTGAGCAGGATAGCGAGCGCACGCCAGACGGTACATTGGCAGAAGCTGAGGACGGTATTTTTGACCAGGCCCATGAGCTGATTGTCGCAGACCAGGTATTCGGTACGCTCGAAATTGGCATGTCTGTTCGTGAATTGAAGCAAACGTTGACTCAGGCTCAATTCCGATTCTATGGGATTGCTGCAGCGGAACTTGTCCTGGTGGCGTTGTGTTCCTGGATTCTCGCGAATTACCTTACGGGTAAGCTTAATAGGCTGAGGCGGGCCGCACAGGCACTTGCAGGCGGTGGGTTTCGAAAGCCCATACCCGTTAAAGGGGGCGATGAGCTTGCTGAGGCGCTGGTAGCTTTCAATACTATGGCTGAGGCTTTGCAGGAACGCGAAATGGCCCTGAAAACCAAGAACAATCAACTGGTTGAGTCGAACCAGAAATTAATTGCCCGGGAAAAGGAGCTTCTGGATGCGAAACACTTGGCCGAACAGGCGTCGTTGGCAAAATCCCGTTTTCTTACTCATATGAGCCACGAGATCCGGTCCCCTCTAAATGCCGTGCTGGGTTCGCTTGCCGTGATGATGGATCGTATTCAGCCCCACGATCCCAATGAGCGATTTATCCGACTCGCGCGTGGTTCCGGTGATGCATTGCTCCAAGTGGTGAATGAAGTTCTGGATTTTTCAAAAATTGAAGCGGGGTATATCAACTTCGATCAACATCGTTTCAGCATCAGGGAACTGCTCGAAGAAATTGAAAGTTCAGTGGGAGTGCGTCGATTCGACAGTCAGGTCCCTATTAACCGAGTGGTAGATGAGCATGTGCCAGGCATTATTCTTGCCGATTGCGACCACTTGAGGCAGGTGTTGACGATCTTGTTGGATAACGCCTGTAAGTTTACGGGGGCTGGCAATGTCCTGATGCGGGTAGGCGTGGATAGAGTGCCGACGGAGTCCATTGGCGGATTGCTGACGGTTGAGGTTAGCGACACGGGGCCCGGCATACCTCCGGATCAGGTGGAGACCGTTTTTCTTGAATTCGAGCAGGTTGATCCAGCCCGGGATTCTGGCCTTGGCGGGTCCGGACTAGGATTGGCTATTGCGCGACAGCTTACTGAGGGTATGGGCGGTGAAATCCGTGTAGAAAGCGAAGTCTCGGTCGGTACATCGTTCTTTGTGACAGTTCCTTTTTCGACATCGGAAGCACCTCTGGCAAATACCGCGAAAACGGTAGGAGCGGATCACACCTCCGGAGTAATGGCAGAGCCAGATACCGCTGCGGTCGTCAATCGAAGGTTGTCTGTACTTATTGTCGACGATGTTGAAGCCAACGTATTGATCGCATCAGAAATGTTAAAAAATGAGGGCTTTGAAGTGCACGCTGCGCAGGACGGAGTCGAAGCAGTCGATATGGCATCGGCAAGTCAGTATGACGTTATTCTCATGGATATAAGAATGCCGCGCCTTAATGGATTGGAGGCGACCCGGCGTATCCGTGAGAGTGGTGGGATAAACTCCATGACACCGATAATCGCGTTGACGGCCAACGCCGAGAAAACCGAAGTTCGACGCTGCAAAGAAGCGGGTATGGACGACTTTATCAGCAAGCCGTTTGCACGGGAGCGCCTTATCCAATCAATCCATCAATGTGTTCAGAGTGCTGCGAGAATCGATATGAAACAACAAGCATCAGGCAAGACGACTGAATTGCTGTCAGCGACTGTTTTACAACAACTGGCCCGGGATACCTCCGCCGAAGCACTTCCCAAGATGATCACGGTATTTCAGGGAGAGATGAGCAAGCGGGTCAAGCTAATCAACCGTTGTTTCGATGATGGCGACGTGAGCGAGTTGAGAGAGCAGGCTCATGCCCTTAAAAGTTGTGCCGGCACCTTTGGTGGTCTGCGTCTCCAGGAATTGGCAAAGTTTCTGGAGGAGGCCGCTGATGCTGGCAATACCCAAGAGTTATCCACATTGATTGAAGAGCTCGCAGAAGTGGCAGAGCAAACTCTGATTGAATACGCTGAGTATCAGAAGGATCTCGGGCGTGCGTTCTGATTTTTGGATCAACTTCTGTGAAAGGAACTGTAATGGCGAATAATGTCCGGCCCAGAGTGTTACTTGTGGAAGACAGCCCTTCCAACTCACTGGTTTATCAGAGCTACCTGGAGGTAACTTACGACGTTGACGTTGCTCACACGGGGCACGATGCGTTTATTTGTCTTGGTAAACAGGAATACCAGGCGCTGATAACGGACGTTCGCCTGCCGGATACCACGGGCTTGGACATCCTTGATCGTGTTCAGTCAGACACTCCGGATCTACCAGTTGTTGTGATCACCGCCCACGGTTCCGTGGATATGGTGGTAGACGCGATGCAACGCGGCGCTGCGGATTTCATCACCAAGCCGTTCGACAAGGCCAGACTTAACGTTACGCTCGCTAATATTTTCAAGAAGCAAAAGCTCGAAGACGTTGTAGCGGAATATGAAAAGTCTTTCGTTCGTGAGCAGTTCCACAGGATGATTGGTTCCTCGTTGCCGATGCAGAGTGTCTATCGGATTATCGAAAGCTCGGCCCAAAGTCGTGCGTCGGTCTTCATTACGGGCGAGAGTGGAACGGGAAAGGAGCTGTGTGCCGAGGCTCTGCACGCTGAAAGTGATCGTTCAGACAAGCCGTTTGTGGCTTTGAACTGTGCTGCCATTCCCCGCGATCTTATTGAAAGCGAGATTTTTGGGCATCTGAAAGGAGCCTTTACCGGTGCATCGTCTTCACGTGAAGGGGCCGCCCTTCGGGCAGATGGCGGGACTCTCTTCCTTGATGAAATCGGTGAAATGCCCCTGGATCTGCAAAGCAAGTTACTTCGCCTGATTCAGTCGGGAACGTTTCAGCCGGTTGGCAGCAGCAAGGAAGTCGCTGTTGATGTCCGCTTTGTCTGTGCGACTAACCGTAACCCTCTGATCGAGGTGCGGGAAGGCCGTTTCCGCGAAGACCTCTATTATCGCCTGCATGTCATCCCGATACAGATGCCACCACTCCGGGACCGGGGTAACGATATCCTGCTCATTGCCCGTTCGCTGTTGATTCAATATTCAGACGATGAGGGCAAGTCTTTCCGCTCTTTCAGTCGGGAGGTGGAATCCTTCCTGGAACGGAGTCGCTGGCAAGGGAACGTGCGGGAACTCAGCAATATCATTCGCAATGTGGTCGTTCTGAACGATGGCGAAACCGTGACCATGGCAATGTTACCGTCCACCATGACTGACACATGCCACTCGATTCCGGAAGTGCCACAGCACGTTGATACAGGGCTGTTCAATTCGGTTCAGGCCGCTATTCCTTCCGTATTGCCGGAACAGGGGAGTGACGAAACCACTCTCGGCAACAACCGGATACTGCCGTTATGGCAGGAGGAAAAGCGCATTATTGAGGCTGCAATTGCGCAATGCGACGGTAATGTGCCCAAAGCGGCAGCGTTTCTTGAAATCAGTGCGTCCACCATCTACCGGAAGCGCCTGCAATGGGAAAAGATGTAGGTTTCTGACACGCAATTCGATTCGCATTTTGCAGCGACCTCAAAGGAGGCGGTTCGAAGATGGTGTCGTGGCCCCTATCTTTCTGATAAATAATGATTTTAATAGCTGGCACGTAATCTGCTGAGGCTGTGTCAGGCGCCAGAAAACAAGGCTTCTGGCAATTGATGATTCATCAGTGGAGCACTGACATGCAAACCGCAATTTCGAGTAGTGATCGCCTCCTATCTTCACGAGGCCCGGAGCCTTCCCGTTTGCTGGTTGTCGACGATGATTCCGCTATTCGGATTGTTTCGCGTCTTGCGTTGGAATATTCAGGCTTCAGCGTTACCGAAGCCTGTGACGGCTACACTGCCTTGAGTTGGCTAAAGTCTCATCGTTTCGATGCGATTCTTCTGGACGCTCGAATGCCGGGCATCGATGGATTTGAAACCTGCCGACAAATGCGCGAAAGACTGGGAACGGACCCTGTCCCCATCGTGATCGCTACAGGGTTGGATGATGACGTATCTATCCAGACCGCTTTTGACTGTGGTGCCACTGATTTTGCGCCCAAGCCTCTTAACTGGCAGATAATCATCCAGCGCCTGCGTGCCTTGATCCGCGCTCGCGAAGCCAGCAATCACCTCAATGGGCGAAGCCTTCAGATTTCCTCGATGTTGAAAACGTCTTCCGAAGCTGTCCTGACTATGGACCGCAATGGCGTGATTCAGGAGCAAAAGCACACCGAAAAACTTCCTGAAGCGGTGAAAAAAATGTTTCGACCAGGATGCGCGTTTTTCGATTTGCTGCCGATTGAGTGTTCAGAGCGAGTTGCAAAAGCCTGGGAAAATGCAGTGAACGGCGACAGCATTGATGAGTTCATGCTTCAGTTTGATGCGAACGGTTCCGATATGAATATTCACGGACGGTTTATCGCCGGTGTCGAAAACGAAATGCTGTGCCTGCTCCAGGATCAAACTGAAGCTTTTGTTACCGAACGAAAAATGTATGAACTGGCCTATGCGGACCCGTGCACAGGTATCGCCAATGAAAAGCGTCTCATTTCAGAACTCACGCTGCGCCTGAAACAGGAGAGGGACGGTGGTCCCAGCACGGTGTTGATTCGTTGTGCCACGTCCGATTTCCAGGACTTTGAACCACGACTAGGACGTTCCGGGCTTAATAAACTTGCCTGCACCATCGTTGGTCGCATTAATAGCCGTGTAACAGAGTTCGCTAAAGATACCTCATTGGTTCTTATTGAACCGCCGCTCGTCGCCCGTATCTCGGAATCGCATTACGCGATTGCCCTTTCCGGAGAGGGCATTAGGGGAGACAACATCGAGGAATTGGCGCAGAGCCTTCTCAGCGTGCTCACTAATTGTGTCGAGATCGATGGGTTTTCATGTCCAATGGGCTGGAAGATTGGCATTGCAACCAGCACCGGAACAACCTCACCAGATGCCTTGCTGAGCGCCACCGCGTATGCCATTCAATCCGGTTTGGCGGTCAATGGAAGTGATCGTATCCGTTTCTATAATTCCGGTGTTCAGGAGGATATTGGCAGGGCGATGGAACTTGAGAGACTGCTTCGTAAAGACATTGCGGCAGGGGCTCTTGAAGTGTATTACCAGCCAAAGTTTGCGTTGTCTGATCGGTCGTTAATCGGTATGGAGGCGTTGGTTCGCTGGAACAGCCTGGAATTGGGGCCTGTCTCTCCAGCGCATTTCATTCCGCTGGCTGAACAGGCGGGTTTAATCATACCGCTGAGTCACTTCGTCATCGAAACGGTTCTTGATCAGATTGTGCATTGGCACGAAGAAGGGAGCCCTGCCGTTCCCGTTTCCATCAACATCTCAGGTCACCACCTCAACAGCCAAACGATTGTTGAGGAACTGATGGCTGGTATTGAGCAGCGAGACATTCCCTGCCATCTTGTGGAACTGGAGGTGACCGAAAGCATCATGATCGAAGGCGCTGGCAGGGCGCTGGCCAATCTTCATGAACTCCGGAAAAAGGGAGTTCGCATTTCAATTGATGACTTTGGTACCGGCTACTCATCTCTCAGTTACTTGCGAGAGTTGCCGATTGACTGTCTCAAAATCGACCGTAGTTTCGTGAATAGCATTGCCAGTGACCCAACCGCACACGCCATCGCGAAGGCGATTATCACCATCGGGCATGAAGTAGGCCTCCATGTCATTGCCGAAGGCGTGGAGACACCAGAGCAGATGGCCTGCCTTAAGGACGCGAAATGCGACTCTGTTCAGGGATACCTGACCGGACGGCCCGTAGACAGTGATCACTTTGACGTATTCTTTGGCGGATATGTTCCTCGTTCAACCCACTGATTGACGCAACCCTCGAAATCTTTGCGACGGCCAGGGAAGGGCCGTCGTCAACCATCTGAAACATCACTCTCGTCAAGTCTCCAGGTCCCTGCCCGGTGGGGGATCTCCCACGGTCCCAACCTTCGAACGTTTTAAACTCTCATCGCCAGGCCGGGTACTGCAAGTAGCTTTGCAATTTGCTACCCAATCAGCAAGTGCCAGTTTTCATAGTACTTTTAATCTCCGGATAACGTTCTAACTCTTTGATTGTAAATACAATAAAAAGTTGGCATTGAGTGTGCATTGAATAATTTGTGAGACACACTTCACACCCAACTTAAAACCAGAGCATAGTTTGAGGTAAATACAATGAAAAACATTCAAGTTAGCAAGCTGCCACGTAAGCAAGCGGGTTTTGTGATGACCACCGAGCTGGTCCTTCTTTCTACTGTCATGGTTGTCGGACTCGTTGCCGGGATGGTGACGATGCGGGATGCGTTGACCGCAGAAATGGAGGATGTTGCTGAAGCCATCGGTCATCTCGACCAGACCTACGCGTTTAACGGTATCGTAAATGGTCAAAAAACCGCAGCCATTGAAGGTTCTGTCTTTGGCGACGCGACTGACACCAACGCGGGTGATGATGTCGAGTTCACCTTTGTGGCCGCAACGCCGCTTGAGGGTGCTTCGACCGCAGCGAGCCTGGGTGCCAGCTCCTCAGCAAATACAGGCACTGTAAACACGCCGTAAGCTGAAGATAGATGACACGCCGCGGCGCTCTATGGTCGCGGCTGCTTTAAGCTCGAAATTCGGGGGTGGATCATGAAAAAGAAACTGACCGGAAGTACTACCGCCGCCATCAGCATGTTTCTGATTTCCGGAGTGTTTGCCAGTGTGCTTGGTGCAAGGCAGTTTGAGCGCTTCACTACTCATGAGGTACTTGGGCTCAATGGCGACTGGCCGGCAGGTGTATCTCTGCAACCGGCAATGCTGAAAAAAATCCGGGTTGATAAAGAGGTATCCGGAATTCCAGACCCACGGAAGGTTGTGGGGCTGACATTAAATGCTGCCAAGAAAGACGGCGAAATCCTTCGGCCTGGCGAACTCAAGCGTGCGAGGAAATCATGGCTGGCGCAACAGGTTCCTGACGGCAAAGTCCTTTACACGATGGTTCCTCAGCCAGGATCTATACCCTATACCCAGTTAAGAAACGGCGACTCGTTCGATGTTATTGCCACGGGGCGCGGAGGCGTTCGAACGGTAGCGCGAGATGTAAGATTGATCGGAGTCTCCGGTGGCCGCACAACAGGCAACAACACGGCGCTCGATCAGGGCGGTCTTTTCGGGCTGGCAAGCTCGAAGCCTGCACCCCGCGAGAAAGGTGTCTCTTTAGTGGTGGCGGTTGCGCCAGAGTATGTCTATCCGCTGGCACATATTAATCCGCAGGAAAAAGTATCCATTGTGCTTCATGGAGAAACCTCGGAAGTCTCAAGTCAAAGAGCGCACATTGATCCCCAGCCGACCCATCGACAGATTGAAGTCGTGTCCGGATTGAAAAGGAAGACCATTTCAGTGGCGATATCGGATCCATAAATAACGGTGTAGAGCCGGGCGTTCTCCCTCGTTCATTCTCAAGATTGGCGGCCGATGTATCAGGCCGCTTTTTTTATTTTCCTATTCGCTTTGCATTATGCAAATGCCTTGTGCAAAACGCTAAATCGTTTGTTCCATAATTTTCATGCCATTGATTTTTAAAGATAAAAAATTGATCACAATGTGGCATGCAACCTGCAAATTCCATGGAAGATGAGAACAACCAACAATTTCAGAGGTGTATAAAGTGAGGAGTTGTCACATGGTGAAGCCCGGCTGTTTATGCCTAGTGCTCTTGAGTGCCGGATGCGGACATATTCATCCCGCCATAGTTGACCTTCCGGAACAGACCCGGATTGAGGTTACCCAAGCCCGAAACATCTCGACTCACAGAGTCCTGGCGCAAGATATTGACTACCCGGACCGGGAAGGTACGGGACAGCCTATAGTGAACCGTCAGTGGGTTGCTCCCGGATGTCGGTTGCAGTTCTATACGCTGAACCATCGCCGGGCGAAGGATCACGAGTCGCCACTACAACGGTATCTCAATGACGGGATAGGTCCCGAAGCCGGTTACCTGTCGACCTACCAACGCCACGTTATTCGTTCCACCTTTGAACCGGGGATGTCCATGCTTTCAGAAGCCCTGAAAGCAGATCTGGAATGGTTTGCTCAATCGCTCACAGCTAACTCGGTTCTACCTCATGTTGTTGTTATTGGTCACGCCAGCAGTAGAGGTTCGGAAGGCTTTAACAACGCACTTTCTGAAGCCAGGGCTCGCAATACAACTCGTTACCTGATCCTGAACGGTATCTCTCCGGAGCACATTCATGTTGTCGCTGCGGGTGAGTCAATTCCACCGGCCTACGAAGACCCGGTTGTGTTGCATGAACGTAGTCGCCGGGTTGAACTCGCTACCTTTGTTCGTGCTCCTGAACCCAGGGGAGGTAGGTCAGATTGTCGCTCTCAAACTAACAGGATGGTTTCCGTCGCTAACTCAAGGGACACATTATGAGAGATCTACCGGTTTTTGCTGCCTGGCCCGGACTTCTGCTCTTGGCGCTGGCTTTGGTGTCGGTGTCCGCGCAGGGCGGTCTTGTCTATCTTGAAGACGCGACTGGTCGCCATACGTCGGAGAATCGATCCCTTATTCAATGGACCCATTCCCGGCTTGTATTTGACAGGGGAATTGAGCGGGTTGCCGTGGGCCAGGCTAAAACCCTCGAAGTAGAGGTGCTCGGAGGTAAGGAGCTGCTCCTCTTAGCCAAAGAGGTTGGGCGAACCACGTTGATCGTATGGTATCAGGGTGGCGAGACTGAAACGTTCCTGTTCAGCGTGACGGAAGACCTGTCGATACTGAAAGGAGCACTCAGGGATATTCACCCGGATATCCGGCTTGAGCTTGCACCGGACCGTCCTGCTCTGACATTGCGTGGTCGAGTACCCAGTGTCGATTTCAAGATTGCTGCTGAGGCTGCCGCCACTCACTATCTTGGCGCCAGTACCGACCGCAGGCGCCAGCAGGGTCGACTGCCGGGAGTTGGTGGGCAGACACTGGATAATAACCCGCTCCACATTCTAAGCCAGGTACAACAGTCACCGGGTGACGCTTTCCGGCTCAATGCGCAACATCTTTCTCAGAGCAGCCGGATTGCGATTATCAATCTGATTCAGATAGAAGAGCTCCCTGCCACCTTCGAATCAAAGATCCTCGAGGCTATCAGGCCAATGGGGGCTGGTAATGTGAAGATCCGCCGGGTGGTGCGTGGTGTGGTGCCCGATGATGTCCAGGATACGTTCATTCTGGAAGGGGAAGTCCGCGACCAGGTAACGCTGACGCGCGTACTCAATGTTGCCTCGAAGCTACTCCTGAATACCAGGGATGGTGCCACGGCCAACGGAGCACTGGTTGCCCTGACTGACGAGGCAGGCGGGCTTATAGGGGCAGGTGGAGGCGGTGTTGCCAACTTGTCCAATGCATTCGGCAATGGTCTGGGTTCCTCTGCCGGAGGCGGCCAGGGCAATCGGATCAAGTCGAACGTTGGGCGATCAAAGTTGATTTCGGTGGGTAATGGCCGTTTGTTGTCGGTCATTGAGGTTGGGGATTTACCGCAGGTGCGGGTTGCCGTTCAGATACACGAAATCAATCGTAACCGCATGTTTCGCTGGAGGCCCGATCTGTCGCTGGTGAGCGAGGGCTACAACACCAACGGACTGTTCTCGCTCGGAGGTCTGTCTTCACGCACCGCAGACAGTTCGATGGTTGAAAATGCTCTCCAGATTCTGGGTGGCACCTTGACCAACAATCTGCAAATCGGTGGAAGTGATGCAGCGTTTGATCTGCTGTTTTCACTGATGGAGCAGGATGGTATCTCCAGAACGTTGTCGCGCCCCAACCTGACGGTGATGGCAGGCGAATCCGCAGTGTTCAGTGTGGGTGGCGAAGTGCCGGTGCCAACGGCATTTGCCCCCAGCGGCCTGAAGTCTGGCGATGAGGTGGCGGCCAATACCCCGGGTGTCTTTAGTGGCACATCGTTCAAGTCTTTTGGTGTTGAGCTCAGTGTGCGCGCCATGGTGGATGAAGATGACCGCATTACGCTTGACATTAATCCGACGATTTCCGCGCCGGATACGTTATTGACGCAGCAAATCAGTCAGAGCACAGGCAGCAGTCTGAATTCCACCGCCTTCAACACGCGCAGTATTCGCACCACCACCCGTTTGAGTGACGGCCAGCCATTGATTCTGGGTGGCCTGATCTATCGAGAACAATCGACTCGGAACGATCACACCCCAGGCTTGCACGATATACCACTGATTGGTCAGCTCGCCGAAGCGACGTCAAAAAGTGAGCAGGACCGTGAACTGGTCATCGTGGTCACACCGACACTGATTCGGGAACCGAACGGGCTGATTCATCAATGGGCTTTCCCAGCGGTCACTGATATCGCTGATCGAACGCTATCGCTGTCTTCGCATGGTTACCAGGAGAATTGACACCATGAAAAACGTATCGGTATTGATCTTGCTGTTGCTATTGGTGACGTTGGCTGGCTGTGCAGCGCAGCCGCAAAAATACGTGACCGATGTGGTGGACCCAGCGCTGGAGGTGGATCGCCTGCTGGGATTGTATCAGGAAAACATGAGCAAAGGCCGGTCGTGTACGGGTGATCTGGGTAACGACTCCTTTCAGGAATGTGATGGAGTCCTTCGTCGCCTTTCCCAGATCTATGTGGTTTATCCCGACAATGAACGGGTGAATATGGCCATGGCGATCGTGAGCTATCAGTCGGGGCAGGTTGAGAAGGCACGTTTTGTTCTCGACCAGTTGCTGGCGAAAGGTCTTCCACGTCCAGAGGCTGCCGTATTAAGAGCAAGAATTGCGCTGGAAGAGGGGAATGTTAATCGTGCCAGGACCCTGTTGGAGGTGCAGGTACGCCAGAATCCAATGCACCCCGAATTGCATGAGATGCTTGCGGCCACCCATTACGCAAACCGGAAATTCCCGGAAAGCATGGCCAGTCTTGCGCTGGCGGAGCGGCTGGGGGCACCTGAATGGCGTATCGCTTACCACCGGGGGCTGATATTCGAAGCGAGAAAGAACCAACCGGCCGCCTGTGAGCAATACGTGACGTCGTACAGCCGAAATCGTGATTTTCACGCCCCCAGGGGTCGGCTGATGGCCCTTGCCGGGAACAAGGTTTGTTTTGAGCTGGCAGCCTTTGTAGAAGGAGACGCCTGATGCATCAAAGCACCGTCATGACGGATGACCTGGTTATCCGGCTCAGGCAGCACCTTCATCAACGGCTTATCGCTTCCGTTGAATCAGAACCGCCGGTAATCGGCAATCCGGAACGGCTTAAAAAGCGGTTGTGGCATTTGCTGGAGTCGATCAAGACAGCGACCGGTCTGCGACTGAGCTCCGAACAGGGTGACGTTATCTGTACAGAGGTTGCTAACGAGGTTATCGGCTTTGGCCCGTTGGCCAAACTTATGGCGGATCCAGACGTAACCGATATTCTGGTCAATGGTGCTGATGCCATCTGGGTAGATCGCTCCGGGCAGCTTGAGCTGACCGACGTCCAATTCGACGATGAAGCGCACGTTCGAAGATTTGTTGACCGATATGTGGGAGCCGAAGGCAAGCACCTTGATTCCACAACCCCGACCGTTGATACCCGACTGCCGGATGGCAGCCGCATGAACATTGTGATTCCGCCCCTGAGCCGCACAGGAACGGTTGTCAGTATTCGCCGCTTTCGGCCGTCCCATTCATCGGTGGATGACCTGATCCAGTCAGGCATGTTATCGCGCGAGATGGCAGACCTACTGATTCTTGCTGTAAAAGCCAGGGTCAATATTGTGTTCGCGGGTGGCGCCGGGGCAGGTAAAACGACGTTACTGAATGCTGTTTCGGAGTTCATTCCTGATAACGAGCGGATCATAACCATCGAGGAATCGGCTGAGCTCGCGTTGAGGCACCAGCATGTCATTACTCTGGAAGGGCGCCAGGGGAATAGCGAGGGCCGCGGTAAAGTCGACCTGAGACTGCTGGTACGGAACGCCCTGCGTATGCGTGCTGATCGTATCATTGTCGGGGAAGTCAGGGGCGATGAGGTTTTCGATATGCTCCAGGCCATGAACGTTGGTCATGACGGAAGCCTGACCACCATACATGCCAATAATCCCTATCAAGTGCTGAGGCGAATGGAGACGCTTGCCATGCTTGCCGATGGCCAGATTGCCAGAGAGACGGTTCGTAATCTGATCGAATCGGCGGTTCAGATCGTTGTACAGATTGCCCGAACGGCAGATGGCCATCGTCATGTGACGAGTATCTGTGAGGTCAGGGCAGGAGAGGCGGGGTATCTGTTAACCGAGCTTTTCTGCACAGCACGGGATACCGCATCTTCTCAGAGTGGTACCGGTCGCCGGCAGTTCGTATTCGAGGCAGGTTCCGTCCGACCTGGGTTTTTCGAGGGTACTTGGGAGAAGGGGTTGGAGGTACCAACGTCTTTGAACACTCTCTGGCCTGCCCGGGAGTCGGAATCATGCTGAATGTTATGGGAATTGCGGTGGCCTTGATTGTGTTTCTATATTCCGCACGCCTGGTTTATGTGAATCTCATCAAGGAGGATCGGGTTGGTTTTGTGGATTCTGATCAGTTTGCCAGGGTTCGCCTGTCACCGTTGCGAAGGGTACTCAAAGTACTCGAGATCAATTTGGAGCCATTGTTCTTTATCGCAGGTATCGTGCTGACGGGGACGGCTGTTTCTCTTACATTCTCGACGGTATTCCCCGATCACCCGGGGCTTTCTGCGTTGGCCGGTATCAGCTTCCTGCCGGTATCCTATTTCATCCTCAAGGATCTGCTTCTATGGCGTGCCCAGCGCTTTGAGCATGCCCTGGTGGATGTGCTCGATCTTATGACAGCCCTCAGTGCCAGTGGGGTGTCACCCTTGCATGCCCTGGAAACGGCTTCAAAAGGCTGCCCGGCTTTCATTAGCAAGCCGTTGCTGGAAATCGTCTCTCGCCTGAAACTGGGGGATACCGTTGAAAACGCAACGAGACCGGTATTGCAAGCCTATCGAAGTGAAGGGGTTCGCCTGTTCATTATGGCCCTCAGGTCCAGATGGCATGACGGACCGCATTTTGAGTCTCTGTTACGAGCCTTATCCGCAACCCTCCGCCAGCGTCGCCGATTTATGCTCCAGATGCGGGGGCAGTTGTCAGGCGCTCGCTATGCCCTGCTTTTTGCAGCCGGTTTTCCTTATCTGCTGATCCCATTTTTTATGTGGAAGGAACCGGACTGGTTACTACCTCTTACAGAGGCTTCCACGGGCCCAACCGTCCTTTATACGGCGATACTTTGTCAGATTGGCGGGTTGCTGTGGATGCGAACCATCATGAGGAAGCAGGCATGGTGACGTCACTGCTCATCGATATCGGTCTTTCTATTGGTATTCTATGCGGGATGGGGGGCGTTTATCTTCTCAGCCGCACCGAGCTTCGCCCAGATGCCGATGCACTATTAAGGGCATCAGGGGAACATCGGTGGCTCTATCCCGCGAAGCTAATGAGGCACGCCGGGATTATGCCGGCGGATTTCAGATTTGTGTACTGGCCTCTAAAAATTTCCCTGGCGGTAACAATGCCCCTGGTACTCGCGGAGCTAAACACCGAAGCGCCGATCTGGACATTGCTGTTGAGCTCCCTCAGTGCCTTTTTCACCCTGGATTTTCTATTGTGGCAACGTCGTAAGCAGCGTCGCCAGACACTACAGGGCAGCCTCAGTTTCTTTGTCGATCTGGTGAATGCGTATTTGCATTCTGGTGCTTCCATGGCGCGCGCCTTTGAATTGGCGGGGGAATTCGGCTTCGAACGACGACATCCTCTGGCTATGGAAGTGCAGTTGGTCGCGATGGAGATACGGGCAGGGGAATCTTACGCCAAGGCATTTGAGCGCCTGTATCTCAGAACAGGCGTGCGAGAACTTCAACGGTTGGCCGCGGTGGTTACTGTAGGGCGCCAGGCAGGTGCTGCAATGACAGACACCCTTGCCCAGCAGTCCGACGTTATAAGGGACCGCCAGGATGAGCTGAATCGAAAACTGATAAGCCAGAAAAGCATACTGCTTCTGTTTGCCATGATGGTCGTGGGCCTCCCTGTGTTTACGGTTATTGTGATCTTTCCGGCAATGATAAAGCTGGCTGAGATCTTTCAGTTACTTAAAGGCATTCTCTAGTGGATTGCATACATTCAGGAGTGTCTTGTCATGACTGGAACCAATAAGACGCGTCCAGGGTTGACGCTTTCGAATCAGAAAGGCTTTGTGGTGACGGTTGAACTGATTCTGATCATAACGATACTTGTGCTGGGCTCGCTCGTAGGCCTGATTGCGATTCGAGATGCGCTGTTCAAGCACTATGTGAACAAGCAATCGACGGAGGCGATTATTGCCGATGCAACTGGCAAGCCGCTGGGGAAGGCTGTTGACTTTGACGAACACGACGCACCCCGTATTTTTCTGTTTGATCGAACCCTGATTGATGGGCAGGCCCGACGAACTCTTGTCGGGGTGCGGGATGACCGCTTCACGTCACGAGAATCTGTTTACTATTCGCAACAAAACTGTAGTGGCACTCCCTGTATAAAAACAACGTCAGATGAAGCGACCGATAGCGTGGGTGCAGACAGTCAAACAGGTTCGGGGAATGTCAGTTATTTCAATGCACTGCAGGGGGTTCCAAATTACGCCGTAGGGCGTGGCAGCGAAGGCCTGCCTGGTGCGTTGTTTAGGGAAACTGCAGCAGCCTGTCCCGTCGATGCGGCCGGGATTCAGTCCCGCTGGGTGTCCCAGAAAGTTGTCTCCGGCGAGCCCTGCGAGCCGTTCAATGCAGATGATCAACCTTCAGACTCTGCCTACGCTGCCTGTCTTATTGAAACGCTGGAACCTTGCGAATGCCCGGGCAGTTACGAAGATGAATCAGACGTGCTTAATAATTATGTTCCCGAGATCAATCGCGTTCTTGAAGAAACCGTGGCATCCGTCAATGAGGTGCTCGGGCTGTTGGGGCCGCTAGTGGTGCCATCGGATTTAACGATAGGAACCCTGTGCTGCCGTGAAGCCTATGACCTGGATCCACAAGGACTGGTGGATGCGGTTGTATTTGTGGCCGTGGAGCAACTGATCGACGAACAGCTCGACCTGGCCAGCAGTCCAGTCGTTGACGAGGCGGTCTCAACGCTCATTTCGCCTCTTGAGGGGGAGATTAACTGCACCTCGTTCATTCAGTTTCAGGCGGCAGAATCCGTGCCGGATATCAATGATACGTCGAGTAACGTATTGGAGCAGTTCACCGCACCATTCTGGGTGAATGCACCGAGTGGACAGACAGAGGATGAGTGGTTTTCTACAGAGCCAACAGATAGTGAAGGGCGTTGAGCTTTGCTTTCCCGGCCTGGAAATGAAAAAGGCCAGTTCGAAGGACTGGCCTTTTTCATTACTGTAATTGGTCGGGACGGTAGGATTTGAACCTACGACCCCTTGCACCCCATGCAAGTGCGCTACCAAGCTGCGCTACGCCCCGAAATTGCCAGTGGCCAGAGAGAAACTTGAGAGATATCTCAGTGGCTTAGCGGGAGCGAAGTCTACACCAGCCTCGGATAAAAATAAACATCCAATCGCCGAATTCTTCGGGCATTTCTATCGCAGTTTGGTTTCCCGAAGCTGGCGAATAAACTCCGGCGGGTCGAAGCTGTCGGAGGTAGCATTCGACCAGTAGGTATCAAACACTCTTTCACCGGTCTCTCCTTCCAGCAGAAGGGCGCCCGGTTCCAGAAAGGGAAACAGGTCCATGTAGGAATGGGTCTCCGTCTTTGAGGTGCGGCGGATGATGTGTTCCGGCCCAAGTTCGGATGGGTGCTTGAGCCCTGACGCCTCAAGCAGGTTCATCAGCGCCTCCAGAGTGTTCTTGTGGTAGTTGTAAACACGCTGGCTCTTGTCCTCAACATCAAGCTTTTCACTTCGCCTCGGGTCCTGGGTTGCAACACCGCTGGGGCATTTTCCTGTATGGCAGTTGAGCGCCTGGATGCAGCCGAGAGAGAACATATAGCCTCTTGCCGCATTACACCAGTCTGCCCCCAGGGCCAGGGTCCGGGCTATGTTGAATGCCGAGGTGATCTTACCCGCAGCTCCTATGGCAATGTGTTCGCGCAGGTTAGTGCCCACCAGTGTGTTGTGTACCAGCAACAGGGCCTCCGTCATGGGTGTTCCAATGCGGTTGATGAATTCCAGGGGGGCCGCTCCGGTGCCACCTTCGCCACCATCCACAACGATGAAATCCGGTGTTTTTCCTGTCTCCAGCATCGCCTTGACGATGGCGAACCACTCCCAGGGGTGGCCAATCGCCAGTTTGAAGCCCACCGGTTTTCCACCTGATAGTTCACGAAGTTTTTCCAGGAACTCGAGAAGCTCCTTGGGTGTAGAGAAAGCTGAATGGCTGGCCGGGGAGACTACATCCTTGCCAGGTTCGACGCCTCGGGCCTCGGCAATTTCCGGCGTCACTTTCTCGCCGGGAAGAATGCCGCCATGTCCGGGTTTTGCGCCCTGGGATAGTTTGACCTCTATCATTTTTACCTGGTCGAGAGTGGCATTGCTGGCGAACTTTTCTTCGTTGAAGGTGCCGTCTTTGTTGCGGCATCCGAAGTAGCCAGAACCGATTTCCCAGACCAGATCTCCGCCGGGTTCCCGGTGATAGCAGGATATGGAGCCCTCGCCAGTATCGTGGTAGAAATCACCCATTTTTGCGCCAGTATTGAGGCTCAGGATGGCGTTGGCTGACAATGACCCAAAGCTCATTGCCGAGATGTTGAAGACGCTGGCGTTGTAGGGCTTGGTGCACTGTTTGCCAATCACGATCCGGAAGTCAGCGTCTTTCAGTGCAGAAGGCTGGAGGGAGTGATTGATCCACTCGAAGCCTTCGTCATACATACCCAGCTGTGAGCCGAAAGGGCGCTTGTCGAGCACGTTCTTGGCTCGCTGGTAGACGATGGTGCGCTGTTCTCGTGAAAAAGGGCGTTCGTCGATGTCGGACTGTATGAAATACTGGCGTATTTCCGGGCCAATCGATTCGAGAAAGTACCGAAAATGGGCGAGGATGGGGTAAATTCGGCTAACGGTGTGTTTATGCTGAAGAAGGTCCCACGTGCCGGTTGCCGCCAATACCCCGAACAGGATGGGCACAACATAAAACCAGCCTCCCCAAATGGCGCTGGCCAGTAACGAAACTATAAGGCCAGCCAGGCTTAGCGCATAAGCTGTATAGCGAAAGGGGAAGGTTTTGGTTTTATCCATAAGCTCCTCTGAGTGGATGTGCAGTTTGCTTGCAGAATATTAACAGTATCCGCGCGGGTCATACGTTTCAGTATGGCAGAGCGGATCAGGGAGTATTTTGCACGAACACTGAAATATTGGTCTAAGATTGTTTTCAGGGCGTAAGTGTCTGCTCTTTGATGTTTTGAACTCAAAGCAATAAGATGGCGAGCTTGTAACGTTTGCATCCGAAGATTGAAAAGATTTACACAAACAGGAGGCTCAAAACGTGGGCGACGTTGTAAAAGACGAATACCAGACGGATTACGTCGCAGGCCAGGATAATATCAATCCGTTTGGCCTGGACCTGCACGCGCCAGTTTTCCCGATTACAGCAATAATCGTTATTGCGTTTGTAATCGGGACGCTGATTTTCCCGGGAGAGGCAAAGGAACTCCTCGACGGCGCCAAGTGGTGGACTATCGGACAATTTGACTGGTTCTTCCTGATCAGTGCCAATATTTTTGTTGTTGTATCTCTCGCTCTTATATTCATGCCCGTTGGCAAAATTCGTATTGGTGGGATGGATGCCAAGCCGGAATTTTCAACGATGTCGTGGTTTGCCATGCTCTTTGCGGCAGGTATGGGTATTGGTCTCATGTTCTGGGCGGTTGCCGAACCGGTTGCCTACTACACGGGCTGGTATGAAACGCCGCTCGGCGTTGAGGCCAATACAGCCGAGGGTGCGAGATTGGCCATGGGTGCAACCATGTACCACTGGGGTCTGCATCCCTGGGCGATCTACGCGATTGTAGCGCTGTCTCTGGCGTTTTTTGCTTACAACAAAAACATGCCGCTAACCATTCGTTCTGCGTTCTTTCCGCTGCTCCGCGATAAAGTCTGGGGCTGGCCAGGTCACATCATTGATATCCTGGCAGTGGTGGCAACGATATTTGGTCTCGCGACTTCCCTTGGTTTTGGTGCTCAGCAGGCTGCTTCCGGCCTGGATTACCTGTTCGGTATTTCGTCAGGTATCAATGTGCAGATGGCGATCATTACCGGCGTGACGGCCCTTGCTCTGATTTCCGTTCTGCGCGGTCTTGACGGTGGCGTAAAAATCCTGAGTAACATCAACATGTCGCTGGCTGGCATTCTGTTGTTCTTCATCATTTTCGCCGGTCCAACCATGACCATCTTCGAGACCATCTGGGTAACCTCATCCAGTTACGTTGGCAACGCGGTGGCACTCAGTAACCCGTTTGGTCGCGAAGACCAGGCCTGGTTCCACGGCTGGACAGTCTTCTATTGGGCGTGGTGGATTTCCTGGTCACCGTTCGTTGGTATGTTTATCGCTCGCGTATCCAAGGGCCGCACGGTTCGTGAATTCGTGACAGCGGTGCTGATCGTGCCGACCGTCATTACCGTGGTCTGGATGAGCGCATTCGGCGGTTCCGCTCTGGAGCAGATCCAGGATGGCATTGGTGCTCTGGCTGAGAATGGCCTGACGGATGTGTCCCTGGCAATGTTCCAGATGTTTGCCAACCTGCCGCTCGTTGCCATCTCATCCTTCGTGGGTATCGTGCTGGTGCTGGTGTTCTTCGTGACCTCGTCTGATTCCGGTTCGTTGGTTGTGGACAGCATTACTGCGGGTGGTAAAACTGACGCCCCGACTGCACAGCGTGTGTTCTGGGTAGTGATGGAAGGTGCCATTGCCGCAGCACTGATTTTCGGTGGCGGTGAAGACGCACTGGGCGCGATCCAGGCGGCTGCCATTACGGCAGGGCTGCCGTTTACAGCTGTATTGCTGGTCATGACCTGGGGGCTGCTGAAAGGCCTCACTCATGAGCGCAAGCTGCTGATTGCAGAGGGCAAGCTCTGAGAAGTGTGAGAAAGTAAAAAACCGGGGTTCGCCCCGGTTTTTTTGTGCCTGCCATTCGCGGTTCAGGTTTTGGACGTGAAGGTGTCCATGGCGAATGCGGCCCTCTCTTCTGGGGTGAAGTGCGTCCTTCGGAGGGCTTCGATCTGTCTCAGACGCGGCAACAGCCCGCGACCATTGGCCATCTGGATGGCTAGGCCTGGGCGGGCGTTTAGCTCAAGGAGCATGGGCCCTTCGTGTGCATCTACGACCAGATCGACACCCATATATCCCAGCCCGGTTGCCTCATAGCATCGTGATGCCATTACCAGCATTTCCTGCCAGTCATCGATCACCAGGTTTTCCAGGGCAAGGCCTGTATCGGGATGCAGCGTGATCGGCCGATTGAACTGCACTGCGTTCAGGCTGTGGCCATTGGCGATATTCAGACCAACACCAACGGCGCCCTGATGCAGGTTGGCTTTGCCATCTGAGGCAGTCGTAGCCAACCGGAGCATTGCCATAACGGGGTAACCCTGAAAAACGACGATGCGGATATCCGGAACACCCTGGAAAGAATACCTGGCAAGCGATGGGATCGATTCCACCAGGTTTTCGACAATGGCGACATCGGGCGTGCCGGCCAACGAGTAAAGCCCGGCAAGAATGTTGGACAGGTGTCGCTCAAGGTGACTCGAGGAGACCCGTGAGCCAGAGGCCTTGACGTATTCGTTATCGTCCCGGCCAGTAATCACGGTAATCCCTTTGCCACCGGAACCTTTAGCCGGTTTGATGGCAAAGCCGTCCAGGTCCTCAGCCATCTCCCGGAAGTGGGATATTTCGTGTTGCTGACGAACCACCTGCAAGAGCTTGGGGGTGCGAACATCGTACTCGGCAACCACCAGCTTGGTTTTCAGCTTGTTGTCCACAAACGGGTATGATGAGCGGCTATTGTACCGCGCAATGTAATCGACATTGCGCCGGTTCATATTCAGCATGCCCAGTTGGTTCAACTTGAAGGGCGAAATCCAGCCCATCAGTTATACGCCTTCATCGGATAGAAGCGACGAAGCTCTGTGAGCTTATAGCCCGTGTACTGTCCCATCAGCAGAATCAGTCCCAAAACCACGAAATGAAGTTCCGGGAAATTAAACGTCAGGTGGCTCGCCAGGGGCGCGCTCATGATCAGGAACGCGCATACCGCGACAAACAAACTGCCAGCGCCCTGAACAAACACCTCCCGGGCGCCTTCCTCTTCCCAAAGTATGGACATACGTTCTATCGTCCAGGCGATAATTACCATCGGGAAAAAGGTGACGGTCATCCCGGTGTTGAAGCCCATTTGATAACCCGCGATGCTCAACCCGGCGGTGATAAAGATCACCAGAATGATGAGCGCGGAAATTCGAGAGACCAGGAGCAGGTTAAGGCTAGACAGGTAGCCGCGCATGAGCAGGCCGATTGCTACCACGGAAATAAAGGCTATGAGCCCCGGAATCAGAGTCGTCTGGACGAATGCCACGGCGATAAGTATGGGCATGAACGTGCCTGAGGTCCGTATGCCAACGACAATGCGCATAAAGGCGACTACGAGTGCGCCGAGGGGAAGCAGTAGAAGCATCCTGAACATGCTCTGTTCTTCGATGGGAAGCTGATACAGGCTCAGGAACCCAAGGCCATTCTCGCTGGATTGGGCCTGCGCCAGCTGCAGAGCCGGGATGGTTTGCCGAAGCATGGAGAAGCTAACGTCTGAATTATCGCCACCGACTATATCCAGTAGCGAGGCTGCTGCCTGTCGCCATAGCAGTACATGCTCTGGAAGCCCCTGTTCCGCCGTGCGGGGATTGAATGTCAGCCATCGGGAGCCATCGTAGATCTGCAGGAAAGGACGAAGTTGCTGGCGTCGTCTCGCATCTTCCAGAGCAAGGCCATCTGCCGTCCGGGCAGGAATCCCGGCATGGTTGAGCATTCGGGTTAGCAGGTCAATGTAGTTTGTTTCAGACACAAGCAGAGTGGTGTTCTGGGCGCCCTGGTCCGGTTGTAGCAGTTTGATCAGTTCCCGGGTCATGCTCTCGGGTGTGCTGGAGCGTTCAGCAGTCTGCTGTAACAACTCTTCTACGGCCGTTGCCTGTGGTTCTTCCCAAAACACCGGTTCCGGCTTGGGAGGTCGTTTGGGCTGACTGCCCAGGGCTCTGTCATCGGGAATCAGTTGGATCTTGAAGTAGAGCGTCTGCGGGCCACTGACATCGCGTTTTGACCACTCAGCCCGGCGCTTACCGGAGTCATCAACGATGGAAAAGCCGTAACCGGGAGACGCAGCCTGCTCCGAGAGAATACGGAATTGCGGCGGTTGGTCGGGGATGTTCAGGCTGGCGAGTACGGGTTCGCCAGTGCCGTCGAAGTCAACTCGGGCCTCCACCATCCAAACGGGCTTTTGCTCGCCGGTAAACCAGGGAATGCCCAGCTCCACATGCCGCCAAGTGGCGATAGAGATCCCAGCCGCAATGAGAAGGAGGATGGCGAAGAAAAACGGAATGCGCGAGCGGCTACTCAAGGTTGGCCCCCATTTTCTTCGGCTGGCAGTTTGTCTGGCAGTTCGGTGGCGAACTCCTTGCCCACATCAATCAGCATGACGTCCCTCAAAATATTGCGGCCAACCAGCACCGTGTGCGAGAGATGCTCTCTGTTGGTCAATGTAAACTCAGCCTGTTGTCTATGGTTGCCAATCATGAACTGCAACTCCACAACCACACGGCGTTCTGATTCCTCAGTGCTGGATTGGATAATCCTGACCCGGCGTGAGATTTCCCGTTCCAGCGTTACCATGTCATCGGAGTCAGGTACCGGCACGTCAAACCTTACCCAGTTATTACCATCGCGTTCAAACCGGGTGATGTCTCGGGCATCCAATGAAGAGGTTTCCGCCCCGCTGTCAATACGAGCGTCGTAAATCAAGCCCGGACCGGCCAGATAGAACTTCTCCAACTCGCCGACAACGACCTTTCCCTTGAGTCGGTCCGCCCTGCCGCTGCTGTCGGACCCAGACTGATTCACGGTACAGGTCTGCTTTTTGGGGGTGGGAGGGCAGGCGGGTTTCTCGACTTGCTCGGTGATGGCCTCGAGGATGGTTTTCGTGGATTCCTCGTTGAGACGGGTCAGCGCCTGGAAGTTTCCATCCGTCCGGTTCTCAAGGCGAACGACCTGTTCCCCCTGATTTATAACGGAGGTATTCAGCGCTTCAAGATCCTGCTTCGGCACCATGAAGTAACGATCCGCAGTGCAGCCGGTGATGAGTGATATCACAAGACCGGCCGCAGCCAACTTTCCAAACTCTGAACGTATAGACAAGATCCGAAACCCCTGAATCCACGGCTTTGATACTTTAATTACATAGCGCTGCAAGGATAATTCAGGTGTGCTAAAACAGCCACTTGTAATCACAAGCCGGCAGTATACAGCATCATAACTGTTGAGTCGGTTTACAGATCATTAACGGCGGGTATTATTTTCTTCCAGATGCCTGGGAAAGGAAGTGGTTCTTGGCAAGGACCTCTTCGGAGCGAAGGTATTCCTGCACGACAGGGGAACAGTTCAGATAAAACAGCAGCAGTTCTCTCTGGACATCCTGATCCTGAATGCGGGAAGCGAAGTGAATCAGGTCGCGGATGGACTCGTCCCCATTGTTCTGAAAGGTTCTGCCGTAGCGCCCCTTCAGGATGCCGGTCAACCGTTCCATGTGGAATTCCCCGGTGTGGGTCATATGGGGCAGAATCCGAAAACCGCCATGGCCGGCTTTCGGTCCGGACTTGCGATAGTCACCGCCTTCCATATCCGAACACCCGGAATGGGAGAATTCAGATCCCAGTTTTCTCCATAGCTCTTTGAGCATGTTGAATTCCTGTCCCTTATACTGCTCCTGGACCTTGGCACCCGGCGGCAAACCAGCCATTCTGTCGGTAAACAGGCCACATTCACCGTTTTAGATGATATTACGTTCCGAGTCCAGAGCCGGATGCCTTGGGTCGGGAAATTTGCCAATTGGTCCACTAGAACCAGTGAATGGCAAACCTTTGACGTGGGTTTGAGCAAAAAGGTTCCGCCAATACGATAAACTGTTGTTCTATCGTAATGTTTGAGTCAATTATTAGAGGAGATCGGGGTGCCCGAGGCAATCATCAATATAGTGGGGAGTAGGCCGGAAACGGCCACTTTGCTGATTTTGTTGGTGTTAACGCTGTGCTGTCTGGTGTCCGCAATGGTTAAGGGAGGCCGCGCCAGAACCGCACTCCGGGAGCTTGAGTACACACGGGCGATGGACGAACAGCGCCTCCATCAGCTTGAAGCTGCTCACGAAAACGGCAAAGCGGAGGTAGAGCAGGCCAGCCTGGACACCGAACACTGGCGACAGCGCGCGGCAACGCTGGAAAATCGGGTGGCCGGACTGGAATCTGAGAGTAAGGCGCGGCTGGAGCGTATAGAACAACTCGAAGCCGAGAAGAGGTCCCATCAGCAGCGAGCCGACGAGCTCTCCCGCGAGCTTGGCGACGCCAGGGTTGCCCAACGCGAGCAGGAAGTAACGCTGGACAAGGAGCGCCGTGCAACAACGGAGAAACTGGAGTTATTGGAGCGCAACCGTGATGCGTTGAAGCAGGAGTTCGAGAATCTCGCCAATCGTATTTTCGAACAGAAGAGCGAACGCTTCAGCCAGCAGACCCGTACCAGCATTGACACCCTGTTGAACCCTTTCCGGGATCAACTCCAGGATTTCCGCAAACGGGTAGAGGATGTTTATACCACCGAAACGCGGGATCGCCAGGCGTTAAGAAGTGAGATCAAGTCCCTGCAGGAACTGAATCGCCAGATTACCGAAGAAGCCTCCAACCTTACGAAGGCGCTTAAAGGTGACAAGAAAATCCAGGGCAATTGGGGCGAGTTGATTCTGGAGCGAGTCCTCGAACGCTCCGGTTTGCGAAAGGGTATCGAGTATGAAACCCAGGGCAGCTATCGCGATGATGACAACCAGTTGCTGCGCCCGGATGTCATCGTTCATTTGCCGGACAGTCGAAACCTGGTGGTAGATTCAAAGGTGTCCCTGCTGGCGTACCAGCAATGGGCAACGGAAGAGGATGAGACCGCCAAAGAAGAAGCCCTTCGCCAGCACGTTGAAGCGGTACGCAATCATATTCGCTCCCTGAGTGAGAAAGATTACAGCCAGCTTCATGGCCTGCACTCACCAGATTTCGTTTTTCTTTTCATGCCCATTGAACCGGCCTTCGTGGCTGCGTTTCAGCAGGACGAGAACCTATTCGCAGAAGCATTCGAGCGAAAGATTATTGTGGTAACACCAACGACATTGCTTGCAACTTTGCGAACCATTGAAAATATCTGGCGATACGAGCGTCAAAGCCAGAATGCGCGTAGGATTGCCGACCGTGCCAGTGCGGTGTACGACAAGCTGCGGGTGTTTGTGGAAGCGATGGAAAAGCTGGGCAGCCAGTTGCACACCGCACAAGGAACCTATGATTCGGCGATGAATACGCTCACCCGGGGGCGCGGCAACCTTATCTCGCAAGCCAATCGCTTTGTGGAGTTGGGCGTTCGTGTTAAAAAAGAACTCCCGAAAGCGATTTTGGATCAAGCCGAAGTGGACACCGATGGTGTTGATGACACCAACGATCCGGTCGAGCCCACGGTGGACGAAGACGCCGCCCGGGATAATCAGCAGGAGTAAACAAGATGGTGAAGATAACCCGAGTCGGGCGTCGTTCAGTCAGTGGCTTTATGTTGGCATCCCTACTGATGGCTGGTCAGGTTAGTGCCCTGGAGCCGGAACATGAGACCCGCCGATTAATGCTTGCCACTGAAGAGGCTGTTTCCGCGGAGAGCTGGGGCGAGGCGGGGGAGTACCTGAATCGTCTTCAGCAACTTGAAGGGCAGAAGCCAGCGAATTATTTCTATTTTCGCGGCCGCGTGATGCTGGAATCTGATCACTACAACGAGGCACAAGCAGCGTTGGAAAAGTACGTCAGTCTGGCGGGCAGTGAAGGCGAGCACTACACCGACGCACTGAAATTGATAACCAATGTTGAGAAAGCCCGTCAGCAAGAGGGCGCAAGTGCCAAGAACAATGGCTCTATTGATCCAGAGCCAGTGGCTATTATTGAGCCTGCAAGCGAGCAGTCACTGGGGAAACTCCGGGAACTCTATCTGGCGGATTCGAACGCCGACGCGCTGGTGATTCATGCCAATACGCTCCTGGACGTCGCTGGTTGGCGTGAAGATCAGCGAATCGTTAGGCTGGACCGTCCTGCCGATGTGTCGTACAGGATTGAGAGGCTGAACGACACTATCAGTATCCAGGAGTCCCGACGTGAGTCCGGTGGTCGTGTTGTCAAAACAACCGAGTCCATGGGCGTTTTCGGAGTCAATCCGCAGATTGAATGGAACTGCGAGAGTTCAACCGCCAGTTGCTGGATTTACGACCCGCGAGATGGCTCGCGGTTGATGAAGCTCAGCCCGGATCGCGAGCGGGCCGAAGAAATTGCCCGCACCCTTGGCCGCCTGATTCGCACCATGCAGAGCCCCAATCAATCCTGAAGCTGACCTCGTTCGCCTTCGCGATAAGCACCGGGAGTGACTCCCGTCCACTTCTTGAAGGCGCGGTGGAATGTTGAGGGTTCGGTGAATCCCACCCGAAAGGCAATGTCATTGATCGGCAAGTCAGGCCGGGACAGGTAATAGATGGCCATGTCCCGGCGTAGCAGGTCCTTGATTTCCTGAAAAGAGGTGTTTTCCTGCTTCAGCCGGCGGCGAAGGGTCTGAGGGCTGGTGTGAAGCTCTGTGGCTATCCATTCGAAATCGGGCAGGGAACGCGCAAAATCCCGTCCAATCAGTGCACGGATACGTCCGGTGAAGGTGTTGCTCTCGTCCGGGCGTGACAGCAGGTCGGCCGGTGAAGTTTTCAGGAACTGCCGCATTTCCGGCTTGTCGCGTATCACGGGTGCTTGCAGAAAACGCTTGTCGAACGTCAGGGCAGTTTCACTGGCTTCGAACGACAGTGGGCAATGGAAGATATGCCGGTATTCGTCGCCATGGGGCGGTCTGGGATAACTGAATTCCGCCTTAAGCAGCTCCACCGGTTGCCCGATCAACCAACTACCCAAGCGATGCCAGATGACCAGTATGCTTTCCCGGAAAAAGTGCATCGGGTCATTGATATCCCCTTCAATCGCCGTTACCAGCCGGGCACTCCTGTCGTCCACTTCCAGTTTCATGGTGACCATGGGCTCGAACAGGCGGCAAAAATCAAACGCCTGGCGATAGACCGCCTCCAGATTGGGACAGTCAATGACCAGCGCGCACATGGTGGCGAAAGTGCCGGTGCGGCAGCGTCGCGGGCCCAGGCCCATAAACTCATCGTCCATTGCGTTCCAGGTAGCCTGCATCAGCTGGCTGTATTGGGTGCTGCTCACCCGGGCCATTTCAATCCTCAGCAGGTCCGGTGAAATGCCGGCTTCGCGCAGCATTGTATGGGTATCAATCCCCGCTCTTTCGGCTCCAACCAATGCGGCTTCCACGAAGTGCCTGGAAACGGTGAGTTCCGACATATCATCCTTTATCCTTATTGAACGAAACCCATCATAAAACCCCTTGGGTACAATGCAACCACCACCCTCGCGCCGCACTGGAAGAAATAGTCAATTGGAATGATGGAACCGGCAGTTGGCCCCGCAGGGAAAACAGGGCAGCATCAGGGTTGTCCCAAAACAGAGAAGGAGGTTTGCATGCCCGGCCCACTGAACAACCTGAAGGTTCTGGATTTCAGTACCCTGCTGCCTGGTCCCTACGCTACCATGCTGCTGGCGGATATGGGGGCGGATGTATTGCGGGTGGAGGCCCCTGGCCGTCTGGACCTCACCCGAGTTATGCCGCCGCTGGAAGACGGCGTTAGCACGTCCCACACCTTCCTCAATCGGGGTAAACGATCCCTCGGGCTGGATTTGAAGCAAGAGGGCAGTGCGGATCTGGTCAAGCAGTTGGTGGCAGAGTACGACGTGGTGATTGAACAATTTCGCCCCGGCGTTATGGACCGGCTCGGAATTGGTTATGAAACCCTCAAAGCCATCAATCCAGATCTTATCTACTGTGCCATCACCGGCTACGGCCAGACAGGCCCCTATAAAAACCGGGCAGGGCATGATATTAACTACCTTTCCCTGGCCGGTGTTTCCAGCCACTGCGGCCGCAAGGAGAGTGGCCCCCCACCGATGGGTATCCAGATAGCCGATGTGGCAGGCGGCTCCCACCATGCTGTCATGGGCATCCTGGCGGCAGTGATTCATCGCCAGCAAACGGGGCAAGGGCAGTTTATCGATATCAGCATGACCGACGCCGCCTTTGCCCTCAATACGATGGCCGGCGCAGCAGCACTGGCTGGCGGGCAGGAACAGAAGCCGGAAGAGTCCATGCTCAACGGCGGCACTTTCTATGATTACTACCAGACCAGCGACAACCGGTGGCTGTCTGTGGGTAGCCTGGAGCCGCAGTTTTCCGGCCGGCTATGTGATGCCTTGGACATCCCCGACATGAAGAACCTTGCCCTGAGCCAGAACCCTGACGATCAGAGGGCTATCCGAGAGGCGTTGAAAGCCACCGTTGCGGGGAAAACACTGGCGGAATGGCAAGACGTCTTTGCGGGTGTCGATGCGTGCGTGGAGCCGGTGCTGACCATCACCGAGGCGGCCGAACATCCGCAACTGAAAGCTCGCGGCATGGTTGTTGAGGTCGCGAAAGGGGGCGGGGGAACCCAAAAGCAGATTGGCCACCCAATCAAATTCAGCGCAACGCCTTGTGAGAGCCGTTATATCGGTCGAGCATTGGGGGCCGACAACGGCGATTTCTGAGGCGCCTGGGTGGAAGCCACTTTCACATTGTTGCGGCCATCGTGTTTTGCCGCATACAGTGCCTGATCGGCCCTGAGCAGAGTATCGTCCGTGCTTTCTTCGCGGTGATATTCTGCCACACCAATCGATACGGTTACCTGGAAATCGTCCCCGATTTCGGGAAACGTCAGGCGCTCTATGGCTTCCCGTACCCGTTCTGCCTTGATGCGCGCGCCTTCAAGGGGAGTCTGTGGGAGGACCAGCAGGAATTCTTCTCCCCCGTAACGACCGAAACAGTCGATGGTTCTCAATCCATCCTTCACTGAGTGGGCGACGGCCTGCAGGATCGTGTCCCCGGCTTGGTGCCCATAGGTATCATTTACCTCTTTGAAATGGTCGATGTCCATCAGGCAAATGGAAAACGAGCCCGGCATTCGGCTGTAGCGATTGGACTCCTCGGAGATGACCTCGAACAGCCGGCGGCGGTTGTAGACACCAGTCAATGCATCCACGTTCACCAGTTCCCGAATCTGCTCCATGGCTTCACCCAATTCCAGGTTGCGTTGCCGCAGCTTACCCCGGAGGCTGCTGATGAAGCCGCCGATGATCGTGATCTCAGCCATAACAAGAGCAAAGGCCACCGTTTGTAGAACCTCTAGCTCGCTACTCAGTACTTCTGGCCGGTATGCCCATAGGCCAAGATGCAGCAGGCCATACAAAGCAAAAAACGATACGCCCACGACAATGAACTGGCGAGTTGTCAGCGCCAAAATGCCAAACAACATCGGTACAACTGCAATCAGCAGGAAGATGGCCCTAGCCTGACCTGCCTCGAGGAAGGCCATTACCCAAATGGGGGGAAGCAAAGACACGATCATCTGTGCCGATGTCATGCTTGGATCATGGAATTTCAGGTTTCGACCGGTATGGATCAACCACCAGAAAGTGGCGTTGATCAGTGAGGCGAATACCAGAAATCCCACCGTTACGCCTAACGAAATAAGGCCCTGCACCCAGCAGTATACGACGATGCTGAACGTGACCATGTAGGACCCGAAAGACATTCCGAGGCGCCGTAGGCGAAGCTTCTGCTCCCGTTCGGTGTTTTGAGCCGGAGATCTGTTGGCCCCGGTATTGTCAGGTTGACTCATAGGCTACTTGTTGTTGGGAATCCGAAGGACGCAAGCGACGCAAACCGCAATAGTGCCACGCTCAGCAAACATGATATGTGAAATGATTCATAATGCCACCCGGTCAAGAAATGAATAGCTTGTCAGACCTTAGCTAACGAGGGGTTTGTCTGCTAATTTGTGAGAGTGAGTCATCTTTGGCTTACCCATAACAATCACAATGGACGAATCACTATGAGATCGCTTTGCAAACCTTTGAGGAGCGCAGACAAAGGCGCGCTGAAGGCTGCCGGGGTAGCGCTGGTCAGCAGCTTTCTGATTGCAGGATGTTTCGATGGAAGCAGTTCTTCTTCCGACTCCGATAGCTCGGTGAACGAACAGCTTTTCCCGGCGGACGGTACGTTTGAGGCAACCATAAGGAGAACGACGAACGGGATTCCACATGTTAAGGCGGACAACCTTGCGTCTGCTGCGTTTGGTGCGGGCTACGCCCAAACTCAAGACAACGTCTGTCTGCTTGCCGAGGCTATTGTCAAAGCCCGGAGCGAGCGGGCCAAGTACTTTGGTCCCGGGCCGGGCGACATAAACGTTATCAACGACTTTAGCTATAAAGCACAGAAAATCCTCAGCGGCGCCGAGAAGGAGTATCCCAACCTGAGTGCGGAAACTCGAGCCATGATCGAGGGCTTCACCGCTGGTTATAACAAATATGTGAATGAAACACTCCCAGGAGATCTTCCAGGAGAATGCCGCGATCAGCCCTGGGTGAAGGAAATTACGCCGGTGGATCTGTTCGCTCACTATCGCATCGTTGGGCAGTATGCCAGTGGTGCGTTGTTTGCCACGGGAGCTGTGTTTGTTGCGGTGCCGCAGGGCGATTCACCTCTGCCAACGCCGGCCGCAGTCGTAACTGACACGACCGACCTAAAACAGGAAAATGACCTGAAGCGTATGGTGGCGAATGCCAGAATGGGAGCTTCAAGCCAGACTGATTTTCAGGACATTGGTCTCGGCAGTAACGCCTGGGGCATCGGCAGCGATATGTCTGAGCAGGGCAAGGGTGCTTTGCTGGCCAATCCACATTTTCCCTATACTGGGCATCGCAGACTTTACCAGGTTCAGTTGACCGTTCCGGGGTACCTGAACACTAACGGCGCGGGCTTGTTGGGCACGGCCATTCCATTGATCAATTTCAATGAGAATTTGGCCTGGTCTCATACCGTAACCACGAGCCGTCGGTTCACGCTTTACGAGCTAACGCTCAAAGATGGTGACAACTTCACCTACATAAAAGATGGCGTGGAAAAGCCGATCACCTCGGAAACCTATCAAGTTGAGGTGAACACAGGAGGGCCGACACCGCAGGTGCTGGAGAAAACCTTCTACTTCTCTGAGTATGGCCCGATGCTGGCTGCAGAAGCAGTGACCGGCGGTGCACTTCCGGCCTGGGGAGCCAACGGTACGGCATATACCTACCGGGATGCCAATGCCAGTACGGAAAAACTGCTGGATACCTGGTTGCAGATGAGCAGGGCATCCAATCTGGATGAGTTCCAGACTGTTTTTGAAAACTGTGGCACAACGTTCTGGACCAACACCACCTATGCCGACGATCAGGGCAACGCCTACTACATCGACAGCAGTTCCGTGCCAAACCTCTCCGGTGCTGCGCTTGCGGTGGTGGATTTCAAGCGCTCGGTCAATGCCGGCTACAATCAGTTGTTCAACAGTGGACTGACCCTGCTGGATGGCAGTAAATCCCGTGATGATTGGGTGGAAGGGGAATGCAACGGTCTCGTACCGTTTGAGCAACGCCCCCAGATGGTTCGTACGGATTGGGTCCAGAACTCCAATGACAGCTATTGGTCGACCAACCCGGATCAGTTTCTGACCGGATTCTCACCGCTCTTTGGCTCTGAGGAGACGCCGCTTAACCCGCGGACTCGCATCGGGATTTCAATGCTGCAGAATCCGATGAATGCTGGTTTCGCTGATCGCGCACCCGCGGGTCAGGACGGAAAATTCGGGGCGATTGATCTTATCGAAGTCATTTACAACAATCGCACATGGTACACCGATATGTTCCTGGCGGAGCTCAGGTCTCGATGCACAACGATCGGAGCGACCCCCGTCAACCTGTCTGCTGGAGGTACGCGCACCGTCGATACGGCATGTGACGTGCTGCAGAGCTGGGACGGTGTTTATAACACCGACAGCATTGGTGCTCACGTATTCAGGGTGTTTATTGCCAATTATCGGGAGGACTTCGGGACAGATCTGACTGTGCCGTTCGACGCAGCCGACCCCGTCGCGACGCCGTCAACCCCCTCGGCAGCCAACGCAGAAACCGCTGACGATACGATGTTGATTGCGCTGGCGGATGGCCTGGAAGCACTTGATTCCGTCGGTATCGCCTATGATGCCACGCTGGGAGACGTTCAGTATTATCAGCCTACAGGTGGCGTTCCACCTGGCGGTACACCAATCACCCTCGGCAACGCGTTTCCGTGGCACGGTGGGGATGGCTCCATTGATGGCGCCTTTAATGCGATTGGAGTGGTATCCCGCCCGTCTGACAGCTCGGTTGCGGTTGCCGAGGACACGGTCTTCCCGAGAATCGCTCCCGTAGTCCTTCCTAACACAGCGGGGCTTTCTAATCAGGCAGGTGAGGGATGGCAGATGGCCAGAGGCACAAGTTGGCATTTCGGTCTGGAGTTTACAGAGCAGGGGCCAGTGGCCTACGGGTTGACAAGCTACTCGCAGTCGTCTGATTCAGATTCAACCCACTTCAATGACCAGAGTCTCCGGTATTCTGAAGAGGACTATCGCCAGTTCTGGTTTGATGAGGCGGACATCGAAGCCAATCTCCTGACGAATGGTGAGATAACGATTTCTAATTGATACTGAGGTAGAGTAACGGTAATAACGCGGACACGCTGTATGTCCGCGTTATTGCATCAAAGCAGTGAGTCGGCCTGCCCCTAGTCATGTTTCCTCTCCCACCTTTGAATTACTCACTTGTTCCTGTCCAAGAACAAAAATGCCTTCTAACCGTGCTCTAGTATCCCTGTAAGGCGGAGCTATAGAGTGTCAATTGGGTGAGTTCTTTGGGGCACTAACTAGTAGGTGTCGATCATACTTTTGGGGAGGCGCTTACCTTAAAGCACAAACCCCCGCCAAGGTGACGAGGGTTTGTGCTTACAACCTGCCCCTCAAGCACTTGCTTGAGGGTGTTCTGTCATATCAAAGTTGTGTATTTGTTAGTTTGGAGGGCATGCTCCACCCATGTAGAGGGCGACAGTGCCACCAACCATCTGTGCAAACACACTTGCGGGGTCTGCAGAAGTGGGGGTGCCGTGGTTGGCGCCATCGGCGTCGTACTCCACGAAGCAGTTCGCGTCAAACGGTGCGGACAGCGGGAAGCCACCTGCTAGAGGCGCGTTGAAGCTGTCAACGGTCACGTTAATGGTTTGAGTCGGTGAAACCTGGAGCGGCAGGTTGCCTTCGAGAGGTGGAACTCCCCAAAGCATTTCGTCCGCGCCGTTTGGAATAACCGTATCTCCAACGACCTGTGAAAGCAGTGTCGGCGTTCCTTTGTCTGCAAGATTGTCGACAAAATTGACGGGATCAACTGTGTCGTAGGCAGCCTGGAACACATTGAGGTAGGTTTCCAGGCCAGAGTCGCCCTGTTCTAGACCAGCTGCCTGCTGGAGGCCAGCGAGTATACGTGGTGCAAATGAGGGCGAGTTTTCCAGCAGGCGCACAACGCCACCGCCGGGAGTCAGCAGGCTGGCGGACTGAACATCGTTAATTGCTGATGGGATAGAGGAGCTGCCGTCCGGCGCGGTGAACATGATGTCCGATACCTGGTTTTCGTTCACGCTGGCAATGAAAGGCGTTCCGGTAATTGTGCCGAGAGAGTGACCAGCAAAGTACATGGGAGTCGCAGCAGAGATAACGAGAGTGTTATCGGTGCCAGGAAGTTCCAGTGCTGTACCGGGGTTCGGATCTGCCAGACTGGCACGAAGGTTCATCTGATCCATTACGCTTTGTCGGCTGTTATCCCGGCTAGTGAGGAAGCTGGTCAAGTTAATGAACAGACTGCCAGAGTCACCCATACCTGCGTCATAGTCGATCGGTGTTGGAACGCTCGGCTGCGGCGCGTAGAGCCCGAAGTGGCGTTCATTGCCAATCTGCGGTGCCAGGCCGGGAATAGTACTTCCCGCATTCGCGACAGTGTTTTCAATGGCGACCAGTCCAGCCATCGATGCAGCAGCTGTAGCGTCGGTACCGTCGCACGCGCCACCCAAGACCTGCATGACAGCTGTGGCGTCGTCGGCATCCAGAGTGCATCCTGCGCCGCGTAGTTGCTGAAGAAGACCCAGGGAAAGTTGCCCGTTGATCAGAGCCCCACGATTCGTTTCGTTAACTTCAAGCCCCGCGCCGGTCAATAATTGGTCGGCGAGACCTGCTTGTTCCGCGTCTGTGAATGCAGCTACGCCATGGAGTGGCTGATCAATCGCTATAACAGCATAGCCATTTGCGGCCAGCGCAGTGCCAAAGGTCAGCGCAGCGCTTCGGTCGGTCGTAATACCGTGTTGGTAAAGTACGGCCCCGTTTATGTTGCCATCAGAGGGATAGAGAGCCAGAACAGGAACGTCCACGCCACCAGTAACCGTTCTTTCCGGGAACGGGAAGATATAGTTCACTGCGGTTGATACGTCTGGATTGCCTTGTGCAAACAGAGGCTCATCACTCACGCCGGAGAACAGGTCGTTAATGCCACCAGCCAGAGCAGAATCAGCCTTCCAGGAGTCTGTTACAACGCCTGGGGCGCTGTCTGCCAGGAAATATGGCAGATTGACGGTGCCCTGAGCAGCAAGAACGCCGTCAGAGCCGGTAATTGCACCTGCAACAGCAGAGACAAGCCCGACAGGGGAGACCGAACTCGGATCAATAGAGAAGTCTCCACCGTTACGGTTTACCCCAGGTATTGGGGTTGGAAATGTGTCAGCATTCAGGCCCACTAGCTGAGATGTAATGGCTACGCCGGTGCAGTCAAAAGCTGCCTGTCCGCTCGCCACTCCATTACAAGGTCCAGCAAACACGTCGGATAAAACATCCCGGAAGGTCTCAGTTTCGCTAACAGGAACGTCCGGGAACGCACCCATTGCACCCTGTACTACGGGGGCGACTTCCGCATAACTTGAAGCTCCACCCTCTTGCGCGCTGGTAGCAGCAGCCACTTTTACGAAAGTTTTGAGCTGATCGGAAAACCAGGCTGCTGGTTCGGCAATGTACTGCAGCACTTTCTCATCGTTGGACGTGGTAAAGCTGTAACTCAGAGCGATGTTTTCCTCTGCAATTCCAGCGGCTGCAGCGATTGGCTCCCAAAGCCCGTTGATAAGCGCTTTAACGGGTGCCAGAGCCGAGTTGCCGAGAGGCTGCTCCTCGTCCGACAGGCTTCCGTAGAAAGGAGATGGAACGATAGCGTCGCCATTAACGTCTTCAATGCCTGTGGTTACGACCGCGACATAACGTTTGCGTGGGTTCAAAGGCTCCAATGGCAGAATTCGAATCGCAGAGTTACCATCAAGCGTCACTACGTCGGCTCGATAGGCTGGCGTCGGCAGGCTGAGCGCAGCGCTTGGGGCAGGCGGTTCCTGGTTACCCAGACCTTGTACAGGGTCGCCACTGGCATAGGTAAGCTCGATCAGGAAGACCGTTTCACCGGTGACGACGGTGTCGGCATCGATTCGGCCGTTAAAGGCAATCACCGCTGGCGCAACCGTTGAAGCACCGCTCAGCTCATTCAGAGCCGTTGTAACCGGTGGCTGACTATCAGGAACGCCAAAGGTACCGTCACCTTGGGCAGAGTCAAAGTTAAGGTCACTTGGAATAGGTAGGTTGCCGGCTAATGGATCGAAGATCGGCCAGGTGCGCCCTGTGAAGTCCGGGTTGTTGATCTTGTAATCCGGATCCGCATTACTGGACCCGGAACCGGCGCTGTCAAAGCAGCCTGTCAGTCCAAGGGAAGAAGCCACGGCAAGACTTATTAGAGTTTTCTTGAACATGGGTGGAACCTTTTCCTGTTGTTGTGTCGTTATGTTCGGCAGCTGACGGGGCCGGTCTGGCCCGGTAAACCCGTTGTCAGTGGCCTGGTTTGCTTAGCTGTTGTCTGAAATTCTGGCCAGCGCTCTGTGCCCAATTTCTGTAACTCTGACTATAGCGGCAGTAAAGCAACAGTTGATCGCTCTAAAGTGTGATTCTGATCATTGGGAGCCTACCCGCACGGTCGGAGTTCGGCTTCATTGAAAAATAGTTGGCCCCAGGGCTTTTGTCGAGTCTTTCAGGGCAGGGGTAGCCAGCCTAGCTGAAGCTTGAAAAATCCGGTTTCCGCTTTTCAGTGAAGGCTTTGATGGCTTCAGCATTTTCCGGTGACTTCAGGCGTTCTGCGAACAGTTTACCTTCGGCCAGCATGGCGGCTTTCAGCTCATCACCGTTGGCGCGGTTAAGCAGTTCACGGGTAGCGCGGACGGCGGCGGGTGGCTGGGCAGCAAGCCGGGCACAGGCTTCCAGGGCTGTGGCTTCAGTTTGTGACGGTTCGCACACCCGGTTGATCAGGCCCATGCGCAGAGCATCTTCGGCTGTAAATGCGCCGCCCAACATCAACAATTCCGCGGCGCGTACTCGGCCGAGCCAGGAGGGTAACAGCAGACTGGAGCCGCCTTCCGGACATAGGCCGAGATTGGCAAACGGCATCTGGAAGCGGGTGTTGTTGCCAGCAAACACCATGTCGCAGTGCAGCAACATGGTGGTGCCGATGCCCACGGCCGGGCCATTTACTGAGGCGACGATCGGTTTGTTGGTGCTGGCCATTAAGAGCAGGAACCGGCCTACAGGGGTGTCTTTAAACTCGCCAGGCAAGCCTGCAGCAAAATCGCCCAGATCATTTCCGGCGGTGAAACACTCATCGCTTCCGGTGTATAGAATACAGCGGATGTCGCTGTCGTCGCGGGCCTGTTCGATTGCATCACCAAGGGCGGTGTACATATCGTGGGTGAGGGCGTTCTTGCGGTCCAGGCGGTTAATGCGGACGGTTAAAATATGGTTCTTTTTTTCAGTTAGGACGAGGTCTGTCACGGTGTCTCCTGCTGTTTTTATGTCGAAGATACCCGCGATGTTACATTTTTTCGTATCCGTTTAGGCAAGTTTGTCGTAAAAAACGTTCGCGCCGGGTTTGGTCCCTTGGTTTCGGATTTTCTGGTAAACTTCGCGCTTCCTTTTTAGACACATTTATAACCCCTAATAGATAAACCAGACCTGATGAGACGCCTATGACCACCGTAATCCGCCAGGACGACCTGATTGAGAGCGTAGCGGACGCGCTGCAGTTCATCTCCTATTACCACCCTAAAGACTTTATTCAGGCTGTACATGAGGCCTACAACAAGGAAGAGTCTCAGGCGGCGAAGGATGCGATGGCACAGATTCTGATTAACTCCCGTATGTGTGCTCAAGGCAAGCGGCCACTGTGCCAGGACACTGGCATCGTTACGGTGTTCGTGACGGTCGGTATGGATGTGCAATGGGATGCCGACATGGCGTTGGACGATATTATCAATGAGGGCGTTCGCCGGGCCTACATGCACCCGGATAATGTGCTGCGTGCCTCTATCCTGGCCGATCCGGATGGCAAGCGCACCAATACCAAGGACAACACGCCTGCAATCATCCACTACAAAATTGTGCCGGGTAATACCGTGGATGTGCATGTGGCTGCCAAGGGTGGCGGTTCCGAGGCCAAGTCCAAGTTCGCCATGCTGAACCCCTCCGACTCCGTGGTGGACTGGGTACTGAAAATGGTGCCGCAGATGGGCGCCGGCTGGTGCCCGCCAGGCATGCTGGGTATCGGTGTTGGCGGCACCGCCGAAAAGGCGATGGAGCTGGCCAAGGAATCCCTATTGGACCCAATCGACATCCACGATCTGCAGGCACGTGGCGCTTCCAACCGCTCAGAGGAATTGCGTCTGGAGCTGTTCGATAAGGTCAACGAACTGGGCATTGGCGCCCAAGGTCTAGGCGGCCTGACCACGGTTCTGGATGTGAAGGTCAAGGATTACCCCACGCACGCCGCCAACAAACCAGTGGCGATCATTCCCAACTGCGCCGCCACCCGCCATGCGCACTTCGTTCTGGACGGCTCCGGCCCCTCACTGCAGACGCCACCGAGCCTGGATGACTGGCCGGAAATCACCTGGGAAGTGGGCGACAGCGTGCGCCGTGTCAATCTGGATACGGTGACACCAGAAGATGTGAAGGACTGGAAGCCGGGTGAAACCGTACTGCTCTCCGGCAAGATGCTGACTGGCCGCGATGCTGCCCACAAGAAGATGGTGGATATGATCGAGCGCGGTGAAGAATTGCCGGTAGATCTGAAAGGTCGCTTCATCTATTACGTGGGGCCGGTCGACCCGGTACGCGAGGAAGTGGTTGGTCCCGCTGGCCCCACCACCGCTACCCGCATGGACAAGTTCACCCGCACCATGCTGGAGAAAACCGGCCTCACCGGCATGATCGGCAAGGCAGAGCGTGGCCAGGTAGCCATTGACGCTATCCGCGAGTTCGGCGCCGTCTACCTTATGGCTGTTGGTGGCTCTGCCTACTTGGTGTCCAAGGCTATCAAGAATGCAGAAGTGGTTGCCTTCGAAGAACTGGGTATGGAAGCCATCTATGAGTTTGAGGTAGAGGACATGCCCGTTACGGTTGCGGTGGATTCCAAGGGCTCCTCCGTCCACCAGACCGGTCCTGCTGAGTGGCACGAGAAGATCATCACCGCCAAGGCGGTGTGACCCTCGAACTCAGGAAGAACAACTGATACTCAGGTGCTTCCCCCAGTCCGGGGGAGGCGCTGAGTATTGTTCGAACTCCGGCTGTTCGTCGAACGGCTTCTTCAGTACCTCCAGTAACTCCTTCATCGGCTCGTAGTCGCCGTTCTGTGCTTCCAGTATCACCTGCTGCGCGAGATAGTTTCTCAGAATGTACTTCGGATTCACGGTGCGCATCTGGTACTCCCGCTCGTCATGGGCGCGGGTCTCGGATTGCAGGCGTCGTTCATACCGCTCGATCCAATCATCCGCCACATTGCGATCCACAAACAGGTCGCGGATCGGCGAAGAGCCTTTGGACGTGAGGTTGGACAGCCCCCGGAAAAACAGCGTGTAGTCGACATGGTGTTCGTGCAGCATGCTGAAGGTATCCATGATCCGGCTGAGGTCGGATTCGTCTTCCTGGGCCAGCCCCAGCTTGTCCCGCATGTTCTGCAGGAAGCGTTCGTTGTAGGCAAGTTCGTAACGCCGCAGCCCCCGTCGTACATCGTCCTCGTTCATGATTGGGAGCAGTGCGTTCGCCAGATACTGGCAGTTCACAAACCCAGCGTTGGGCTGGCGATTGTAGGCGTAGCGTCCGCCCTGGTCGGTATGATTGCAGATGTAACCGGCGTCGAAATCATCCAGGAACGCGTAGGGGCCATAATCAAAGGTGTCGCCGATGATCGACATGTTGTCGCTGTTCATCACCCCATGGCAGAAGCCCACTGCCTGCCAGTCTGCAATCATTCGCGCCGTGCGCTCGACCACCTCTACATACCACCTCTGGTAGCGCTCATCCTCCGGTAAATCAATCAGGTGAGGGAAGTGCAGCGCAATTACATGTTCTATCAGGGTTTTCAAAGCCTGCTCACCTTCGTGATGCGCCGCAAACTCAAAGTGCCCGAAACGGATGTGCGTCTGGGCCACCCGCACCAGTGATGCCGCCGTCTCAATCGACTCTCGCCGCACCGGGTCCTTGGCGCTCACCATGAACAGCGCCCGGGTTGTCGGAATCCCCAGTGCTGCCATCGCCTCGCTGCACAAATACTCCCGAATGGTCGACCGCAGCACCGCCTTGCCATCCCCGAATCGGGAATAGGGCGTTGTCCCTGCTCCCTTCAGATGCCAGTCCCAGCGTCGGCCATCAGGGCCAGCCGTCTCCCACAGTAGCAATCCACGGCCATCGCCCAGGTCCGGGTTGTACATTCCGAACTGATGCCCGGTGTATTTCATCGCCACCGGGTCCATCCCTTCCAGCAATTCCGTCCCGGCACCAATGCCGGTCCAGTCATCGGGGTTCTGCGCGTGAAAACCCATCTCCCCGGCCAAGTCGTGGTTAAAACACACCATCCGTGCGTCCTTCAACGGCGTGGGCGGCACCCGGGTGTAAAAACTGTCCGGAAGCTCAAGATAACGATGTTCGACTTTAAACTGGTTGCTGCTCATAGCGTCAGTGTCCCAGATAACCTCAATCTCCCACAATCCGAAAAACCACTGCCTATACTCCAATTGGTACAAAACCTGCAAAACCCAACACAAACCAACAGGGAAACCGTCAACCGTGTCCTCACCCGAATTGACCAACACCATCCGTACATTGATCAAACAGGAATCCCTTCCCGATTCCTACGCCGACACCGTCAAAAAGACCATCCTACCCCTGGCCCAACACCTGCACAGCCTCAAGCAGGCCCGAAATGAACCCATCGTTATAGGCATTCACGGCGCCCAGGGCACCGGAAAGTCGACCCTGACCCTGTTCCTCAGGGAACTGCTGACCCATCACTATCGAATTCCCACGGCCAGCTTTTCCCTCGACGACCTCTATCTCACCCGTGCAGAGCGGGAACAGCGAGCAAGTGAAATCCACCCGCTGTTCATAACCCGGGGCGTTCCCGGCACCCACGACCTGGCGCTGGGACAGCACGTTATTGACCAACTGAAAGCCGCCCACCAAGACACGGAAACCGCCGTTCCGGCGTTTGATAAGTCCCGGGACGACCGTTGCCCGAAAGCCCAGTGGCCTGTGTTCAAGGGCGGGGCCGACATCATCCTGTTGGAAGGTTGGTGCGTGGGAGCGGTGCCAGCGGGCAGTGAGGAGGAGTTGTTGGAGCCGGTTAACGAACTGGAACGGTCTGAGGACCCTGAAGGCCTATGGCGTCGAAACGTCAATAGCTGCCTGAAAGGCGAATATGGCCGGTTTTTCAGCCAGTTTGACAGCCTGATCATGCTGCGGGCGCCCTCCATGGAGTGCGTGCTGGCATGGCGCACCCTGCAGGAGCACAAGTTGCGGGATCGATCTCCATCTGCACCAAAAGAGGGCCCCGCGAACGAAAGAGCTCAATCCGAGTTGCGCATCATGAATGATGAGGAGATTGCCAGATTCATCATGCATTACGAGCGGATCACCCGTGCCAGCCTGCAAGAAATGCCGGCCCGCGCCGATTGCGTGATCAATGTGGGTGAAGACCATAGTTTCGGCGAACCGCTGATCCGTCAGCGACAGTAGAGGAATTGCCATGCCTAAACCCCGACTGCTTCTATTTACCGATCTGGATGGCACGCTTCTGGACCACGACAGTTACGACTGGTCACCGGCAAGGCCTGCGCTTGAGAGGCTGGCGGCGTCGAATATTCCGGTGGTCCTCAATTCCAGTAAAACTGCTGGAGAGATTCGGGCCGTGAGGAGGCAACTGGGAAACACGGCACCTTTCATCGTTGAAAATGGCGCCGCCGTTGTTATCCCGGCGAACTGTTTTGGACCGGGCTCCGAGCAAGTGCAGAGTTTTGGGGCATCCCGGGATGAGGTGTTGGCACTGTTGAAGAAATGTCGGGCTGAGGGTTTTCAGTTCCGCAGTTTTGCGGATATGAGCCCGGCGGAGCTGGCCGGGCACGCCAACCTCTCTGAATCCGAAGCAGAACTGGCGAAAGACCGGGCCGGCACAGAGCCAATGCTGTGGCAGGGAGACGAGGATTCCCTGGCCGGATTCCGCCAGAAACTGGGGGAGCAGGGCTGCCGCCTGGTGCAGGGCGGTCGCTTTCTCCATGCCATGGGCACCTTCGATAAAGCCGATGGGGTCCGTTTTTTGCTGGGTAAATACAGGGAACACTTTGTGTGGGAACGGTTGGTTGCCATCGCACTCGGCGACAGCCCCAACGATCAACACATGCTGGAGGAAGCGGATATTGCAGTTATCGTGCGGGGCGCTCACTCCGAGAGTGTGTCCCTGCCCTCACAGAGCCGGGCGATACGGTCCATCAAGGCCGGCCCAGCGGGGTGGAACGAATGCGTGCTGAATCTGCTGATTGAGTACGGTTACTGAAACCGGGTACTAACCACAGGAGAGCCGCCATGGGCGACTTTTACCAGAATGGCATCATTACAACCCTTCATAACCTATGCCGCCGGCCGGTGGAAGAGTTGGAGCGTGAACTCATGGGGTTCCGCAAGGAACGGCCGATGTCGCTGGTGCTGCCATCCCTGTACTCGGAGCTGAAAGGCCCGGCCCTTAAGAACATTGTGAAAGAACTCGCCAAAGTGCCGTACCTCGAGCAGATCGTCATCGGCCTTGATCGCGCCAACGAGGAGGAATATCGGCACGCCCTGGAATACTTCTCCGAGCTGCCCCAGCATGTGCGTGTGCTCTGGAACGACGGCCCCCGACTGAAAGCGCTGGATTTGCAACTGCGCGAGCAGAACCTGGCGCCCACAGAAATGGGCAAGGGCAGGAACGTCTGGTATTGCTTTGGTTACGTGCTCGCCTCAGGCAAGAGCAAATCGGTGGCCCTCCACGACTGCGACATCCTGACCTATTCCCGTGACCTGGTGGCAAGGCTGATCTACCCGGTGGCCAATCCCGGTTTCAATTACATGTTCTGCAAAGGCTACTACGCCCGGGTAGCGGATGGCTCAATGAACGGTCGTGTTAGCCGGTTGCTGGTCACACCGCTGATTCGTGCGCTGAAGAAGGTGTGCGGCCCCAGCGACTTCCTGGACTATCTCGACAGCTACCGGTATCCCCTGGCGGGGGAGTTCTCGTTCCGGACCGACGTCATTAACGACCTGCGCATACCCAGTGACTGGGGGCTGGAAGTGGGCGTGCTCTCGGAGATGAAGCGCAACTACGCGACCAACCGTCTTTGCCAGGTAGACATCGCTGACACCTACGATCATAAGCATCAGGAGTTATCACCGGAGGACGCCAGCCGCGGCCTGTCCAAAATGAGCACGGACATCAGCAAAGCCCTGTTTCGCAAACTGGCTACCAATGGTGAAATCTTTTCCAACGAAAAGTTCCGCACCATCAAGGCGGCCTACTTCCGCATTGCCCTCGACTTTGTTGAAACCTACCAAAGCGACGCAGTGATCAACGGGCTGAGCTTTGACCGCCACAAGGAAGAAAAAGCGGTGGAGTTATTTGCGCAGAATGTCATGCGGGCAGGGGCCTATTTTCTGGACAACCCCATGGATACCCCCTTCATTCCAAGCTGGAACCGGGTCACCAGTGCCATTCCGGATATCAAGCAGCAGCTTCTTGAGGCCGTGGAGCTGGACAATGAGGAGTATCGGTAGCATGAGCAACACCCTGCATCACAAGCTCACCACGATGCTGGATGTGGTTTACCCGGCAATTGATACGGGCTTTCTTGCGGATCAACTGCTTGAAACCATGGGAGTGGCCGCAGATACACCGGCACCGCCGGCCCACCAGAACAACTGGGACGAATCCGATGTCATGCTGATCACCTACGCAGACACGGTTCAACGCAATGATGAAAAGCCGCTCGAAACGCTGTACCGGTTTCTGGACGACTGCCTGAAAGACACCGTGTCCGCCGTGCACATCCTACCGTTCTTCCCCTACAGCTCGGACGATGGCTTTTCCGTTATGGATTATCTGGCGGTGAATGAATCTCATGGTGATTGGGATGACATCGAGCGTTTGGCCAGCGACTACAAGTTGATGGCGGACCTGGTGATCAACCACATGTCGGCCCGCAGCCGTTGGTTCGAGAACTTCAAAAAACGGATTGACCCGGGCAAAGATTATTTCTTCGAGGCCAGACCCACGGATGACCTGAGCGCCGTGGTCCGTCCCCGCACATCACCCTTGCTTAACGCCGTACAGACGGACGATGGTGAACGATACGTATGGTGTACGTTTAGTGAAGACCAGGTGGACCTGAATTTTGCGAATCCCCAGGTGCTGAACGAGTTTGTGGGAATCATCCGCTATTACCTGGAGCGGGGCGTGACCATTTTCCGGCTGGACGCGGTGGCATTTCTCTGGAAAGAGATAGGAACACCGTCCATCCACCTGCAGCAAACCCATGAACTGATCAAAGTCCTGCGGTTGTTGATAGAGCACCACACTCCTGGGAGCGTCGTGATTACGGAAACCAACGTTCCCAATCGCGAGAACCTGACCTACTTCGGCAACGCCAACGAAGCTCATGTGATCTACAACTTTTCACTACCACCGCTGCTGATCAACACCCTGGTCACCGGCAACTGCCGCCACCTGAAAACCTGGCTGATGAGCATGCCTCCCGCTCAGATGGGTACTACCTACCTCAACTTCATTGCCTCCCACGATGGAGTGGGCCTGCGCCCAACGGACGGCTTGTTGACGGAAGAAGAGAAGCTACGGCTGATCAACACCATGGAATCTTTTGGGGGGAAGGTGTCCTATCGGCGCACGCCAGATGGCAAGGATCAGCCCTATGAAATGAACGTAGCGCTGTTTGATGCATTGAAGGGAACAGCGGAGAGAGGCGCTGACCATTGGCAGTTGCACCGCTTTATCTGCGCTCATACGGTCATGCTGGCGCTGGAAGGGATTCCCGCGTTCTACATTCACAGCCTGCTGGGCACTGAGAACGACCATGAGCGGGTGGAGAACACCGGTCGGTTGCGTTCCATCAACCGTGGGCAGTGGAATCTGGATAAGCTGGAAGCTGAACTGGCGGACCCGCTGAGTCATCACCACAAAGTGTTCACCGAGCTCAAACGCCTGATTGCCATTCGCCGCAAGCAGCCTGCATTTCATCCCAATGCCACCCAGTTCACCCTGCACCTCGGGTTGCAGTTGTTCGGCTTTTGGCGCCAGAGCATGCGTCGTGACCAGTCCATTTTCTGCATTCACAACATCACCGATGAGGTCCAGCAGGTGTCTCTTGGCGACATTAACCTGATAGGAACCGACCAATGGCAGGACCTGATCTCCGGTCTGAAGGTTGACGACCTGTCTGGCAGCCTGACCCTCAAGCCCTATCAAAGTGTGTGGTTGTCGAACCGGGAATGATGGCAGAATGCGCGGATGCCATCGACAGCCCAGCCCCGCATTCTATTATTGTCCGCCTACGACGCCGGTAGCCATCAACGCTGGCGTGAACAACTGGTGGCCAGCCAGCCCGACTTCGATTGGGAGGTTCTGGCGCTCCCGCCCCGTTTTTTCCGCTGGCGGATCCGCGGCAACGCACTGACCTGGCTGCAGGAGCCAGCGCTCAAGGATGACTATGATCTGCTGATCGTCACCTCCATGGTGGATCTTGCGTCCCTGAAGGGGTTTCATCCCCATCTGGCGAGTACGCCCACCATTCTTTACATGCACGAGAACCAGTTCGCCTATCCGGATTCCGGCAGGCAGCATTCCAGTGCAGAGCCGAAAATCGTCAACCTCTACAGTGCCGTTGCGGCAGATAAAGTACTTTTTAACAGCACCTGGAACCGGGACAGCTTTCTGGACGGCGCCCGCCGTTTCCTGGAAAAGATGCCGGACGGGCTTCCCGATGGCCTGCTGAATGGTATTCGTGCAAAATCCGAGGTGGTTCCCGTACCGATCGAAGATCGCTTGTTTGTCGAAAGAGATACGCCGATCAACCCACAGTGTCCCCACCTCTTATGGAATCACCGTTGGGAATACGACAAGGCGCCAGACCGACTATCTCTGTTGCTGGACTCGCTTGCAGGGGCCGGCCAGAACTTCAGGCTGAGTGTGGTGGGTGAGCAGTTTCGTAAGGAGCCCGAGGCATTCGGGGCTATACGTGTGCGTCACCAGGAGCGCATTGTGAACTGGGGGTATCTGCAGAGCAGGTCGGATTACGACCGTTTGCTGGGCGAAGCCGATGTGGCTATCTCCACCGCCCTCCATGATTTTCAGGGGCTCTCGGTGTTGGAGGCCATGGCGTCTGGGTGCGTGGCATTGGCGCCTGACAGGCTGGCGTATCCGGAATACGTGCCGGCGGCGCAACGTTACGCCAGTCATGTTGATAATCCAGCAGCGGAGGCTGACGCTGCAACTGGCTTGCTAAGCGGCTTGTTACATCAATCTCCGGAGCCTTGCAGCCCCCGAGATTGGCGGCTCAGTGAACTGCAAAAGAAATATTACAAAGTGATCAGTGCAACCCTGAGCCAGCAGACGGTATCCTGAGCCTGATCCAAAAAACACGGAGTATGCGCAGATGATGAGAGCCATCAAGGTCAGTGGCGACACACTGAGCTGGGAGGCGTATGAAGCGCCTTCCGAAGTGCCCGAGAGTCATGTGGCTATTGATATTGCGTGGACCGCGATCAACCGTGCGGACCTGATGCAGAAGGCCGGTGTGTATCCGCCGCCGCCCGGCGCGTCGGACATTCTGGGCCTCGAAGTCAGCGGGGTTATCTCCAGGGTGGGAGAGGGCGTTCATCACCTCAAACCTGGTGATGAAGTCTGTGCTCTGCTCACTGGCGGAGGTTATGCCACCCATGTGGTGGTGCCTGCGGTTCAGGTGTTGCCCATTCCCAAGGGCTACACCCTGAAAGAGGCCGCCGCCATTCCGGAAGTGTTCGCGACTGCCTGGCTGAATCTCTATCACGAAGCCGCACTCAAGCCCGGTGAGAAAGTGCTGGTGCATGCCGCCGCCAGTGGTCTTGGTACGGCTGTCATTCAGTTGGCGACGGCGCTCGGCAACCCCGTGTTTGCCACGGCCGGTGACAACGATAAGCTCGAAGTTTGCAGGAAGTTGGGTGCCAGTGGCGTCTGGAACCGAAAAGACGGCTCATTCGTTGATGCCATCAAATCCTGGGGCGGGGTGGATATGGTGCTGGACCCGGTTGGCGGCAACTACATTGCCGAAGACCAGAAAGTGCTGAATATGGATGGCCGAATCATACTCATTGGCCTGATGGGCGGCCGCATGGCGGAAGTGGATCTGGGGCTGATGCTGATGAAGCGGCATCGTCTGATTGGCTCAACCCTGCGTTCCCGGCCCGTTGCGGACAAGGGCGACGTCATGAGTGCTCTGTACAAGCATGTCTGGCCATTGCTCAGTGCGCGGCAGATTGATCCCGTGATCGACAGCGCCTGGCCCATCGAGAAGGCTGGAGAAGCCATGGCCTACGTGGCGGAGAACAGGAATACCGGGAAAGTGCTGTTGCAGGTTGTCGGTTAAACCTCCTTCCCTGGAGGTTTTCCGGATCAGTCGGCGATGTGCACCAACTGTTTGCCGAAGTTTTTCCCTTTCAGCATACCCTTGAAGGCTTCCGGCGCATTTTCCAGGCCTTCCGCGACGGTCTCGTGGTATTTGAGTTCTCCGGAGGCCACGCGGTCCGTCAGGATGTTGGTGATTTCCTGATGTTTATCCTGCCACTCTGTGACCAGGAAGAAGCGGTGCTCCGGCACTGGGTCGAGCGCCTTGAGCACGTGGAAAGGTGTTTCCACTGAGCCCATGTCTTCGGCGTTGTAGGCAGACACGAAGCCGCAGATAGGTACCCGCGCGCCAGGATTGAGCAACGGTGCAACGGCACGGGTCACCGCTCCGCCCACGTTTTCAAAATAGATGTCGATGCCATCGGGACAGGCGGCTTTCAGGTCGGCTTCGAGATTGCCAGCCTTGTAATCCACGCAGGCATCAAAGCCCAGTTCTTCGACCACGTAGCGGCATTTCTCCGGGCCGCCGGCCACACCCACTGCGCGACAACCTTCTTTTTTGGCGGTTTGGCCAACCACGGTGCCTACCGGGCCGGAAGCAGCTGAGACAACAACCGTTTCACCCTTCGCTGGCTTGCCCACATACATCAGGCCACAGTAGCCGGTACGGCCAGGCATGCCCGCTACGCCAAGGTAGGTCTGCAGAGGCACATTGTCCTTCGGGTCAATCTTGTAGACCATCTCGGCATTGCCGGGGAACACTACGTACTCCTGCCAGCCCGAGTAACAGGTCACCAGATCACCGACCTTGAGATCGTTTGAACGGGACTCGACAATCCGCGCAACGCTCTCGCCAACGATCACCTCATCAAGGCCAATAGGGTCCATGTAGCCCTTGGCATCGTTCATACGGGGGCGCATGTAGGGGTCCAGGGACAGCCATAACACCTTGGCCAGAACTTCGCCTTCCTTCAGTTCGCGGACTGGCCGTTCTTCCAGTGCCAGATCGCCTTCCTGAATTTCGCCTTGAGGACGCTGTTTGAGAATCACCGCTCGATTGGTATGGTTGCTCACAAATCATCTCCGGTTGCATTATGAAACCAGATTAGAGTGCAGTAGATTCGTTTTGAGGTCAACATCCCGGCTTTGAGGAACCGGGGTTACATTCTCCAGCCTGATCGTTATAATCACCAAAGCTCAGGACGAGCCGTTTGTTGATTGACTCAAATTTCAGACTTCTTCAGGGACCGAAGACATGCCCCAGGCAACCGGACTGCAGTTCACGGCCACCCTTGGCCAACTCCCCAAAGACTTGTTCGTGGTCGCCCGCTTTGAACTGACCGAGTATCTTTCCAGGCTCTGCTACTGCAAGCTGGAGCTGGCCAGTACCTCACCCGACATCGCCCCCGAAGACCTTCTGGAACAGCCCATGGAGCTGGTGGTCTGGCAGGACGGCGTGCCCCTTCGGCGCTTCCACGGTGTGGTCAACGAATTCATCCGGGGCGACTCCGGCCATCGCCGTACCCGTTACGACGTCATCGTCCAGCCCCCGCTGTGGCGACTGGGCCTGATGCACAACAGCCGCATCTTCCAGACCCAGAGTACCGATGCCATCGTGCGCACCCTGCTGGAAGAGCGGGGCCTCATCGACACCGTGTTTGATCTGAAGCGTTCTCCCGAAGAACGGGAATACTGTGTCCAGCATCGGGAAAGCGACCTGGCCTTTGTCGAACGCCTGGCCGCCGAAGAAGGCTGGCACTATCGCTTCAACCACGGCGACGTGGAAGGCAACGAACAGCCCGCCCTGATCATCGCCGACCACCATGGCGACGCCCCGAAACTTGATCCGGTGGAATACAACGGCAAGGCTGGCGGCAGTACCCGCCAGAGCACGGTTTTCCAGTTTAGCTACCAGGAAAGGGTAAGAGCCGCATCCGTGGCCATGAAGGACTACACCTTCAAGAACCCCGCCTATGCCTTAATGCACGAACACCAGGCCGACAAACTTGAAGGCCAGCGGGAAGACTATCAACACTACGACTACCCCGGCCGCTTCAAACAGGACGCCAGCGGCCAGCCCTTTACCGAAACCCGACTGGATGCCCTGAGAAACGACGCCGCCACCGCCAACGGCCAGAGCAATCGCCCCGACTTCACCGTGGGCGCCAAAGTCGAACTCACCGAGCACGACAACCCACGCCTCAACCGGGAATGGCTGTTCACCCGCATCAGCCATACCGGCGAACAGCCCCAGGCCCTGGAAGAGGACGGCAACAACGGCGCCACCACCTACCACAACGCCTTCAATGCCATCCCCGCGGACCGTACCTGGCGACCACAGGTCAAACACCGCCCCCTGATGGACGGCCCCCAGATCGCCCTCGTCACCGGCCCTGAAGGCGAAGAGATCCACTGCGACGAATACGGCAGGGTCAAAGTGCGATTCCCCTGGGACCGCTACAGCAAAAACGACGAACACAGCAGCGCCTGGTTAAGAGTCAGCCAGGGCTGGGCCGGTGGCCAGTATGGCTTCATGGCCCTGCCAAGAATCGGCAACGAAGTTATTGTCAGCTTCCTGGACGGCGACCCGGACCAGCCGATCATTACTGGAAGAACCTATCACGCCACCAACACCCCGCCGTACGCGCTGCCGGAGCACAAGACCCGCACCACACTAAAAACCCAGACCCACAAGGGTGAGGGCAGCAACGAACTGCGATTTGAGGACGAAGCGGACAAGGAACAGATCTACGTCCACGCCCAGAAAGACCTGGACTTGCTGAGTGAAAACAACCGTACCGAGGTGGTTAAAAACGATAGCCATCGAACGGTGGACAGCAATGAGTTCAGCTACATCAAGGGCGATGATCACTGCACGGTGGACGGTGAAAGACGAGAGACTGTCGGCGGTGACTGCAGCCAGAACATTGGTGGCACCTTCCACCAAAAGTCCGCCCAGGGCACGCTCAGCGAAGCTGGCACCGAAATTCATCACAAGGCGGGCGCCAAAGTGGTGCTGGATGCCGGAGCGGAACTCACCATTTCCGCCGGTGGCAGCCTGCTGAAACTGGACCCGAGCGGCGTGACCCTGGCGGGGCCGGGTATCAAGATCAATTCCGGTGGTTCGCCGGGCAGTGGTTCCGGGCAGGGTGTGGTGATGGCGGAAATGCCGCAGGATTTGGAAGGGCTGGTTCATCAGGCTATTGAACCAGCAGCTTTGCCGGAGGTGCCCCTCACCGCACCACAGTTCAATAACCTGATGTCGGATGCACCATTCTGTGAAGAGTGTGTGAAGTGTCGGGACGGGGTGTGTGATGTCTGAATTGCAGGGTTTCTGGTCATGCCTTAACGACGTTTGCGAACAGGCTGATCCCGAGAGCTCCGTCTATCTCGTATTGAGTGGCACCAGTGCCGCGAAGCCGGTTCGCCATTTTTACGCGACGGATGGCCTGACTGCTCTCCCGTTGTTTCAGGGCACGCAATACGCCGGTTGGCACGAAGTGATGCCGTTCCTGGCGCAGGTGACGGAAACCAGCGCATTCCTGGGCTGGATTGACGAAACCGACAGTACCGACTGGGGCTGGGGATTGGTGAGTAACGCCACGCTTGAAGAGGTATTCGGCCACATCCGTAGCCTGACCAAGATTCTCCTGCCAGACCGGCAAGAGGTGTTCTTTCGATACTGGGACGCCCGGTATTTTGGCGCGATTCTGCATAGCGTTGATGACATCTGCCGCGCCCATTTGATGGGGCCGATCGCAACCATCGTGCTTCCAGAGGGTGAGGTCATTGACCATCCGAGTGTTCCGGATACCACTGGATCGGCACAAGAGTTCCCGTGGTTCTCACTGCCCGCCGACGCCCTGAAAAAAATTGCAGTCCTGTGTTGGGAACAGTTGGTGGACAATACGGTTTCGGCGCTCGGCAAGAAAAAGCAGACACCCTTGGTTCGTTATCCAGAGCCCATCGCCCGTCAGAAAGTTGAACGTCATTTGCGGCGGTTGACCAGCGGTGATGTCGTCACCGAATTGTCTCCGGAACACGTGCAAACCATACACGAAGCCCTGATGCGTGAGGCATTGCAGGGCGCACACTGATTGAGGATGAATCAATGATCGAGTCACGGACGGCTCTTCAGGCTTCAGAACAGACATCCGGCGCACTTCCGGATATCAATGCCATTACCCGGGAGCTTCGGGAATCCCTTGCCAGTTCCTACGATGACTGGCGTGATGGCTGGTTCTCATCGATTTTCATGGGCCACGAGCAGGTTTTGGAGGTCAACGGTGAGAACAACCGTGAAGACGTTGGTGAAAACGAGATTGTTTCGTCCACCGTTGCACCCTGCGAAGAAACCCGCAAGATCAAAATTGCCCACTTCCACGAGAATGTGAGCAAAACCCCGATACCGTCCACACGTTTCCAGATCCAGGAAAATACCGGATGGGTGTTTGATAGCTGGGACACGATTCACAGCGGCACCACTGATGAAAATGGTGTGGCGGAGGTGCCGGTGACACCGGGGAAGGAATACCGGGTGGTAATGTCCCCTGATGTCTCTCAGGCAGAGATGGATGCTCTCTATCAAACGTACGAGGGCTTTATAGATCGGTGCTGCGCCTTGCTGGAAAACACCTGGAACAACGGCGCCCGCCAGGAATGGGACAGTTATCTGTCTATGAGTTCCACGGAACAGTCGCTGGCCGTTTACGGTCGCCTTCAGGAAGGTATCGCTGATGGCTTTACCGCTGTTTTGGATGATATTCGTCGTATTTACGATGTAATCTGCGGCTTGCTGGACTACGACTTCAGCAACCTGCCGGACGACCTTCAGGAGCAGATGGAAACCCTGAAAAAAGCCGATGACGCCTACCTGAAAGCCTGCCTGGTCGCCAACGATGAAATCTTCCTGTTCCTAGTAATGTATACCGTTCGCCAGTACTTCCGGCTTCTGTCACCAACGCAGGTAGCCGAAGTCTCGGGTGAGCTGGTTGGGCAGATTCTGTTCGACGTGGTCGTCGGGCTGATTATTACCGGCGGTGCCGGCCTTGCCGCCAAATACGGCGTCCGTATTGGCAGTAAAACGGTTGCGGGCGCGATGAATGTGGCGGATGGCGCACGCACCAACAAAAACATTCTCGGGGAATTCCTTGGCCAGTTCGCCAGGGAGTTCCAGGATTTCATGGAGGATATCGGTACCAATCACCGCGCTATCCAGATAGCCGGTGGTAGCCGCTTGAACCCGTCCAGCACCCAACCCGGCCCGGACGTTCGGAATCGGAATGCAATGTATCAGCAGATCGCTGACGATGACGAGGTTGTGAATTTGCAGGCTGGAGGCCGTGATCATGCTGCCGCCAGTGAGGCCAGCAACGCTCCCGTGCGGGATGATCCATCGCCCTCTGAAACCGATCAGGGCCGGGTCACGCAGGACAATGAATCCACGGAAAGCGTGGAGGACCCGATCAGCACGGTTACCGGTGAAGAGGTGCTTGAGCTGACAGATGCGCGCCTCAGCGGCCCGTTGCCCTTCGAGTTCAAAAGAGTGTATCGCTCCGGTAGTAGTGATCGCCGCCTGGATATGGGGTACGGCTGGCGCCACAGCCTGAACCACAGCCTGAGTTTTGATGGCGGCAGCGTTACCTGGCACGACCACGAAGGCAAGAATACCCGACTGCCCGAGCTCGACAGTGCGCCCTTCGGCACCAATTCCCAGACCGGCATGGCAGCCTGGAAAGAGGGTGAGTACATTGTTGTCTGCGCCGGGGAAAAAGCACCGCGCTATCACTTCCGCCGTGAGGGCGATCACGGCATTCTGGCGCAGATTTCCGACCGGTACGGCAACAAACTACAGGTTGGCTATGACCTCCACGGCCAGTTGGAGAGAGTGGTCAGTGATGTTGGAGGCGCCCTTGCCTTCGAATTTGACGGTCCATATCTCAAAGCCGTTACCCGGCTGCGGCGCAAACTCACAGACACTGGCTATCAATGGCAGACACTTCGGACAGAGCGCCGTTACGAATACGATGACGGTGATGACCTGATCGCGGCTGAAGATGCGGTCGATGGCATCGAACGCTACGGTTATGACAACCACATGCTGACCAGCCGTCAGCTTGCCGGAGGATATAGCTTCTATCTGGAATGGGACGAAGCTTCGCCCAAAGGGCGTTGCGTTCACCAGTGGGGTGACAGTGCTCAGGTTGATACCCGGTTTGAATGGGATGACGACAACCATGCCTGCACCGTCAGCTACGTGGACGGCAGCAAGGAAATCTGGCACTACGATGGCGACGCCCAGCTGCAGGAAAAGATCGACCCGGACGGCGCCAAACACGTCAGCGAATACAATGACAAAGGCCACCTACAAGCCACCGTTGACCCCATGGGCGCCCGCACGGAATACCAGTACGACAGCAACGGACGCCTGCAGGGTAAAACCGGCCCCGACGGCCAGCCTGTCCTCTTCACCTATCGCAAAGGGCGGATCGCGGAAATCCACCGCAGCGGCCAGACCTGGGCGTTCGATTATACCCGATACGGTGACCTTGCCCGCGAAACCGATCCAAAGGGGCGCGCCACCCGCTACAACTACAACTCACAGGGTCAACTGACACAGGTAAATCTGCCCGACGGACGAACCCACAAATGGGGCTGGAACAACCATGGCCAACTGATCGAGGAAACCACCCCCACCGGCGCTTTTTACCAATACCGGTACGATGAATTCGGCCAGCTACTGGCGAAGAAGGACGCCCGGGGCACCATTACCCGCTATGAGTACGATGGCCTGGGGCGGGTGACCGACGAAATCCTTTCCGGCAACCGGCGCCGACAGTACCACTACAATCACTACAACAAAGTAACGCGCTTTGTTGACGAGAAAGGCCGGGAAACCCGATACGAATACGGCAATAACCTCCATCTGCTGACCCGACGCATTAACCCGGACGGCAGCGAATTGCGCTACCGGTATGATCACCACCGCTTCCTGCTCACCCACATCGAGAACGAACAGGGTGAAGAGTATCGCATCGACTATTACCCGAACGGTCTGGTCAAACAGGAAACGGCTTTCGACGGTCACAGGACGGCTTACCAGTACGACCTGAACGGTCACCTGATCGAAAAAGCCGAGTACGGCACGTCCACAGACGTACTGCAGACCACGGCCTACGAACGGGATGAGCTCGGTCAATTACTGAAAAAAGTGCTGCCAGACGGCCGCGAAATCCAGTATGGCTACAACGCCGACGGTAAGCTGACCGCTGTGGATGACGGGCGCTGGCCATTGGCCTTTGAGTACGATGAATTCGGCCTGCTGACAACGGAGCACCAGGGCTGGGCGACCCTTCGTTACCAGTACGACGAGATGGACCGCCTGCGCGGCATGGTGCTCCCGGATGGTCAGTCGCTGACTTACCAGCATGATAAATCTGGCCTTCTATCTTGTATCGACCTCAACGGAAAACCACTAACCCGCCATCGCATGGCTTCCACCGGCGAGGAAATCGAACGCCAACAGGGCGACCTGCTGAGTGCCTATGTTTACGATGAAGAAGGCCGCCTGACCCAGCACCGGGTGCACCAGGGGCGCATCAAGGACATCGCCGCCCAGCGGGATTACCAGTACGATCCAAACGGCAACCTAAAAGCCATCCAGGACAGCCGCAAAGGCCTGCGGGAATACGTCTACGATCCCATGGACCGGTTGGTTGGCGTGCGCGGCGACCTCTACGAACAACTGATCCACGACCCAGCCGGCAACCTGCTGGAACAAAGCCAAAGCCCAGCCAGTGGAAACACCGCCAACGTACGCGGCAACCGGCTCACCATGCATGGCGACTGCCACTACGAATACGACGAATTCGGCAACCTGACTGAAGAACGCCGTGGTAAGGACCAGAAACTGGTCACCCGGTACGCCTACGACTGCGAACACCGCCTGAGCAGCGTCACCAAACCGGATGGCAGCACCTGGCACTACGAATACGACGCCTTCGGCCGCCGAATCGCCAAAACCAACGGCCTGACCCGGACCGAATTCCTCTGGCAGGGCGACCGCCTGATCGCCGAGGAAACCGGCGACCAGTACCGCACCTACCTCTACGAGCCGGACACCTTCAAACCCCTGGCGCTGGTAGACGGCTGCGGCCCCGAACAGGCCAGCATTTTCTATTACCATCTGGACCACCTGGGCACCCCCCAGGAACTCACCAACGCCCAGGGCGACCTTGTCTGGTCAGTAACTTACCGCGCCTACGGCAACGTCGTCCGCGCCCTGGTCAACGAAATCGACAACCCGATCCGCTTCCAGGGCCAGTACCACGACCCGGAAACCGGCCTGCATTACAATCGCCACCGGTACTATAATCCGAACACCGGGCGCTTCCTGACCCCGGACCCGATTGGGCTTGCGGGCGGATTGAATAACTACCAGTATGTTCCGAATCCTACGGGGTGGGTGGATCCGTTGGGCCTGACCTCTGTCTCGAAGAATGACCCGAGTGAAAGTGGCTCACGACCTGATTTTTATGTGGGCCCTAGCGGACCAGATTCAACTATGCCCAGTACAGGTTATAGGTACATGAGGTACAAAAATGATGATGGATCCGTAAACAAATGGGCAGAAATGACGATGGAGAATAAATCTGCTCCAGTGACATATTTCGGTTTCGAAAAATACTCATCAGGCAGTGCAGCACGAAACGCTTTTCAGATAAAAGGACCTGATTTGGGCCCAGATTCATGGAGTGACGCAAGACTATTGGGAGAGTTTGATACCCTTCAACTGTACGAAAACGGGGTGCCTAACTCACGTATTCCATTTTGGGGGGGAGACAACCCTGCATCTGATAAATTGGAGCCATTCGCAGAAGCGTATCCGAAATATGGCGATGGTGGAGCTGTTCAAATGCATGCGGAGGGCCAAACAATAATGTTCAGAAAGCTCGAAATTTTACCGGAGGAATGATGAAGTTTCCGACAATCGATGAATGTAAAAGTGACCTGAAGAGAATTATAAGTCGAGTCGTTGTAAAAGAAGAGGATAAAAATAGGATATTGGATTTGCTATTTCTCGATCCAAAGATATTGCCAATGAAAGCAATTTTAGAAGAATTAGAAAGTGTCGCAACTTTAAAGTTGACGGATGATGAAAAAGAAATACTGCAGGATATAAAATTTATATATATATAGATCTGGTTCGATTCTAGGTTCTTAGAGGTCAACGGAGGAGGTAGAGCTGTTCAGTCCATGATCAAGAAAGATCTAGAAAGTGTTATTTATACGAGAGCGAACAGCACAGATGCCGCATTCTTGCGTGAGATAGTCTTGTCACCTGATTTTAGGTTCGTGAATGCAGCTTCTGTCAGTGTCGAGCCGAAGCATGAGGCTGAGCAGATGAAAATACACTACGATTCAGTTCTGAGTGCTGGATTTGAGAACTGGGGATTCGAATCAACGCTTGAGAAACTTAGTATTTCCGAATGTGAAAACATTCAGTTTATTGGTTTCAAAGGAGCTGGCTATTCAGCCAAGCTTTATTTTGAGGGCATACCGGAAAAGGTGATTGGTGTAATCGTAACTCGGCGCCCTTCAGTTTCACCCGCAATAAACCAATCTGGAAAGGCATTGTAGTCGACCTCATTCCACACACTGAACCTTATCCTCCACCACCAGATACCGAGCCGGCAAATTTGGCAGCGAAGTCGTAATCAAGTCCTCCAGCCTGCCGGACGTCCGCAGCTCGCTGAGCCCTTCATTAAACGCTTCCAGATAGCGCTCACTCTCAGGCACCCGCTTGGACAGAACCAGATACAGGTAATCCGATTGCAGCGGCGTGGTGTGGAAGGTAATTTTGTCGCTGAGCCCGAGCTCCTTCAGCATGCCCATTCCCACCGCGGGCTCCATTGGGAACAGGTCGATTCTGCGTGCTGCCAGTTTGCGAAAGTTGGATTTATCGGAGGTGGTGACATCCGCACTTATAGTTCCGGCGGCGACGGCTTCCTCGAATTCTTCACCGTAGTTGTAGTCCTGTGTCAGGCCTATCCGGTAGCTTTCCAGATCTTTCACCTCGTCCCAGTCAAAGTCCATGTCTTTACGATGAAACAGGGCGTAGTTGTGGGCGACAATGGGGTCGCTGAAGTGGAAATGCTTGAGTAATTTCCTGCGACATGTCCAGGCGACTGAACCGTCCCACCGGCCTTTTTCCGCTAGCAGGCGGGCGCGGGACCAAGGGAAAAAGCCATAGGTTACGGGAATGTCTTCGTTGGCAAAAGCCAGGGTGACGATCTGGGAAATGACTCCGAAATGAGGTGGGGTGTCTTCCATGTAGGGAGGCCAGTGCCCGTTGGTGAGCCTGATGGTCGGAGCCGCTTCGTCGGCTTGAAGCGGCAAGGCGAGGGCGCAGGCAATCAGTGCACTTGTAAGGGTAATGTAGAGGTGACTCAATAGCTGCCTGATCAACCGAATGAGTCGTCGATCGTATCTGGGCGATCCCTGCTTAACCATTTGTCCATCCACCAAAGCAGGTGCTGACCGGATGGCAGGGGTGGTTCACAACACCGCCATCGATCGGTCGCACTAAATGTTGAGGATAGTCAAAGAGTAGCAGTCGCTCAGATCATTACAACCAGTCAGCCTTGAGGCATGCCTAGCGGTGATTACCTCTCAGGGCTTTGACCTTTTCTTCCAACATTTCCGCATTGGCCTCCTGCGCGGTTACTGGCTCACCGGCAATGAGTTCAATCCGCGACCAGAACCGCCTGGGGAAATGTTTCAACGCAGGCCCGCCGCAGTGGCTGAAGAAGCTGCCCCACAGGCCTCGCAGTGCCATGGGAACTACGGGTACCGGGCGTCGTTCCAGGATAATATCCACGCCGCCGCGGAAGGTGGCTACTTCACCGTCGGAGGTCAGGCGGCCCTCGGGAAAGATGCAGACGACATGGCCGGCATCCAGTTCTTCGTCAATGCGCTCGAAGGCGGCGTCGTAGATCTCCGGCACCCGATTGCGGGAGCCAATGGGAATGGTCTTGGCGAGCCTGAAAATCGCGCCGAGTATCGGTGTTTTGAAGATCTGGTAGTCCATCACGAATCGAACCGGCCGCTTGATTGCGCCACCGATAACCAGAGCATCCATGTAGGTAACGTGGTTGCAGACCAGCAATACGGGGCCTTCTTCGGGAATGCGATGCAGGCCTTCATGGTGCACCCGGTAAAGAGTGTGGGAGAGCACCCAGATAATGAACCGGAGTGCGAATTCCGGCACTTGTTGGTACACAAACCCTGCCACGATCAGGTTCATGATGGACAGCACCAGGAAGAATTCGGGGATGCTGAGGCCGATAACGCCCAGCATCAGGACGCCCATGATGGCGCTGACCACCATGAACAGGGCGTTGAACACGTTCAGTGCTGCAATAACACGGGCACGCCGTTCCTCCGGGGTTTCCCGTTGTACGAACGCGTAGAGAGGCACGATGAACAGGCCGCCGAAGAAACCGATACCCAGCAGGTCAATGGCCACCTGGCGATGCTGGCTGTCGGTCAGGATCATCCACCAGTCGGTCGGAACGGGGTTGGCGGGCATGTTGAAGTAGAGGTCGAGTCCGAACAGGCTGATGCCGAGGGAGCCGATGGGCACGATGCCCAATTCTATCCGATGTCCGGAAAGCCGCTCACAGGCGACGGAGCCCAGAGCAATACCAACGGTGAAAATCGCCAACAACAGGGTTACGACGGTCTCGTCGCCCATTAGATCGGTCTGGGCGAAGCTGGGAAACTGAGTGAGGTAGGCGGCGCCCAAGAACCAGAACCAGGAGATGGCCATGATACACAACAGCACGGAATGGTTTTCGGCGGCCAGACGCATCAGGCGCCAGGTTTCCTGTAGGGGGTTTAGCCGTATGGTCATGTGGGGATTAGTGGCGCCGGTCACTGGTACTTGCCGCGCCGCCAGGTAGCCAATGACGGCCAGGGCAAGGACCCCAATGGCGGCGAGTTTCTCCGGCTGGTCGCTGCCCATCAGCAGTCCTGCGGTAAGTGTGCCCACCAGAATGGCCACGAAAGTGCCCATTTCCACCAGGGCGTTGCCACCCACCAGTTCATCGTCCCGAAGCACCTGGGGCAGGATGGCGTACTTCACCGGGCCGAAGAAGGTGGATTGCACGCCCATCAGAAACAACAACAGCAGCATCGATTCGTACCAGCCGACCCAGAGCCCGGCGGCCGCCAGCGCCATGATGGCTATTTCAGCCAACTTCACCCAGCGGATCACTCGCGATTTTTCATACTTGTCCGCCAGTTGGCCAGCGATGCCGGAAAAAAGGAAAAAGGGCAGGATGAAAAGAAACGCCGCTATATTCACCACCACATCAATCGGCATGCCTAGCAGGCCGCCAGCGGTGTAAGTGATCAGCAACAGCAGAATGTTGCGGAACAGGTTATCGTTGAAGGCCCCTGAAAACTGCGTCAGAAAGAACGGCAGGAAGCGTCGCTCGGAAAGCAGCCGGAACTGGCTGTGGTCGTCCATGATTGTGGCCCATCATCTCATTGTTGATGTGGATTATTCTGCCACAAACCGATTATCGAAGCAGGGTGCTGGCTGCATGGAGCGTCATGCTGCGCATAGTAGTTGTTTCAAAGATTTTCAGTATTTTACGTTTGTGATGAGCAGGTTTGTAATTTTCGGGGTAACCTGAAGACAACCGTTTTGGAAGTTACTGTTTATGAGTCAGGCCAGATCCATGTCTGCCAGGGAACCAATCAGGGAGCTTCGTCCACAGTTCTGGCAGATGGCCAGGCGGTGTTGCCAGATTGCAGCCACAGTTGATGTGGCGTTCTTCTTTCTTTTTCATATCCTCGGTTCACCGCTACTGGCATGGGTGAACGTTGTGAGTGTCGCCATGTACGTGGTTGCTTACCGGGCACTGGGGAACAAGCAGAACGGTCTTGCCATTGGCCTGATTTGGGCGGAAGTGATTATTCACGCCGGGCTGGGAATTGTGTTTATCGGTTGGGACAGTGGCTTTCACTATTACCTGCTGATGTTTATTCCGGCGCTGTTCGTCAGCCTGACGTTGCGCGCGGCGATGGTCTGCCTGATGGCGTTGTGGAGCTATTACATCGCCCTGCACCTGGTCATGTGGATTATCGAGCCCCTGCAGCCCATTGCCCCCGGAGCCCTGCTTGCCGTTTATCTGTTCAACCTGAGTGTGGTGTTCGCCATGTTCAGCTATCTGTCGTTTTTCTATCTCACCATGGTGACCACGGCACACCGGAAACTGCGGCGGATGGCAACAACCGACTCGTTGACGGGCCTCTTCAACCGGCGTCATGTGACCTATCTTGCGGAAAAGGAACTGGCGCGCTTCGGGAGGACGGGGCACCCGGTTGCGTTCCTGGTGCTCGATATTGACCATTTCAAGGCTATCAATGACCGTCACGGGCACGAGATTGGTGATCGGGTATTGATTGAAGTCGCCAATATCATTGAGGCCCAGTTGCGCACTCAGGACCTGATCTCCCGCTGGGGCGGTGAGGAATTTCTCGTTGTGCTTCCAGACACTGGCCTGGATAGTGCCCAAGCCAGTGCGGAGCGTGTGCGCAAGGCGCTTCTGGCTCACGACTGGCTGGCGACAACCGATGAGCCCATCGACCTGACCATCAGTGCCGGAGTCAGCGAGTTTCGCCGGGGCGACAACCTGAATTCCGCCGTCAGTCGTGCGGACCGTGCGCTCTATCGCAGTAAGGAGGGTGGCCGTAACCGGGTGGAGCTGGAGGCGATATAGTCAGTTGCTGTTCAGCCCAGGTCATGCGCTCCCGGCCAAGCACTCGGAACCACAAAAACCCGGGAGGTCTCACGCCAGTAGCCGTCTTCAGGTGACAGTTCCAGTACCGCAAACAGGCGGGGAATGCCGGCCGAGCGGACCACAGCCAATGCCTCTTCGGTGCTCTGCGGGTCTGGCGTCTCCTGTTGGCGCCAGGGGCCTAACCAGTGAGGTTTAATCAGTGGGATCCATCGTTTCCTGTCACTGATTTCTACCCTGCCTGCCTCATCCATTTCGTCGATATAGAGCCAGTCACCACGTAGGTGTCCTGCCGGAATGCTGTCTGGTGGTGACAGGGGGGTGGATAGGGGGTAGAACAGATAGCCGGGCATGAAAACTCTGGGCCGCACGGGCGTTTCGATGCCCAGAGATGCCAGCAGGTTGCGAGCCTCGGGTCTTTCCGTCAATTGGCTCTGGTGGTCCGTCAGTCGCCGTGTTTTGATATCCAGCCGGTCCCGAGCATTAGGCCCGTACCAGAGCGGCCTGTCCTGAGTGGCATCCTGATGGCCGAGGTAGAATTTCACGGCTATTTCGTGGTGTTCGACAACGTTATCCGCAGGATTGCGGACCAGAAAATCCAGTTCACCCAGAGTGATGCCGTTGCTGCGAACTGGCTGGTTCTTGAGCAGGATGTCCCATCCCAGGAGATTTTGCATCAGGCACTCGTACAAGCGCTCAAAGTAGTGCCCGAGCCTTCGCGCCGGCTGTTCTGTGAGCACTTCGGGGCCATGTTGAGGGGCGTTGTCCCAGTCTCGCAGGCGTTCATCGGTATCTTCCGGAAGGTGATTTTCTGGATCAAATCCCATGGGAGAACTGATAAGCTGGGGCGCATGACACATCCATGCCAGATGGCGCACGGCTGGAACGCGGTACTGAAGATGGGCTGTCGTTTCAGGACGTCGATTCATGGAGGCAGGATACCCTAAACCAGCGGTTTGATCAGTCCCCGCCGTATGCCCCGGGGCAATGCTTCAGGAGACGCGATATGCAGTATCTTCACACAATGATCCGAGTCAGCAACCTCGAAGAAACTCTGCACTTTTTCTGCGAGTTACTGGGTATGGTGGAAATCAACCGCAAAAGCAGTGAGAAGGGGCGCTTCACGCTGGTCTTCCTAGCGGCTGCGGAGGATGAGGCGCGGGCAAGGGACGATCGGGCCCCGATGATAGAGCTCACCTATAACTGGGACCCCGAAGAATACACAGGTGGCCGCAACTTCGGACATCTGGCGTATCGGGTGGACGACATCTATGCACTTTGTAGCCACCTACAGGCCAACGGCGTTACCATCAATCGTCCGCCGCGCGACGGCCATATGGCGTTTGTGCGGTCGCCAGACGGTATTTCCATCGAACTGCTCCAGAAAGGCGACTCACTGCCAGCGAAGGAGCCTTGGGCCAGTATGGAAAACATTGGCACTTGGTGATGGTGAGTAAAGGTTTGCAGATTGGAACCTGTTAACTCGCCATCGGCAGGACAGGTTGGCAGTTTTTGGGGTAAAATTCGCGAAAATTCAAGACAAGGACGACCCATGCTTGCAGTGATTCTTTCTGGTGGTTCTGGCACCCGTCTCTGGCCGCTGTCCCGTGAAGCCTATCCCAAGCAGTTTCTACCGGTGGTGTCTGACGATTCCCTGCTGGCGGAAACCATTGACCGTGGCCTGGCACTGGATGACACCGCCCGGGTAATGGCCATTACCAACGAGGAGCACCGGTTTGTGGTGGCCGCCCATTTGCAGGCCCAGGCACCGGAACGTACCGCGGGGATCATTCTCGAGCCGGTCGGCCGCAATACCGCCCCGGCAATCGCCTTGGCGGCCCTGGCAGCGGCGGAGGAAAACCCGGAAGAGCTGTTGTTGGTGATGCCCTCAGATCACGTATTGAAGAGCCAGGACGTGTTTCGCCAGGCGGTTAGTCAGGGCGCTGAAGCCGCCCGTTCCGGCAAACTGGTCACCTTTGGTATTGTGCCCAGCGCCCCCCACACTGGCTACGGTTACATCAAAGCCGGTGCGGCTCACGAAGGGTACAACGATGTGGCGGCTTTTGTGGAAAAGCCGAACGAGAAAACCGCCCGCGAATACCTGGATGAAGGTGACTATTTCTGGAACAGTGGCATGTTCCTGTTTCGGGCCGACCGTTACCTGAAAGAACTGGAAGACCAGCAACCCGAGATGATGAATGCTTGCCGTGCTGCGTGGAAAGAACGCAATGCCGACATGGATTTCACCCGCGTTGGCGCCGAGAATTTCAAGTCCTGCCCGGACGATTCCATCGACTATGCCGTGATGGAGAAAACCCGCGACGCGGTCGTGGTGCCGCTGGATGCCGGTTGGTCGGATGTGGGTTCCTGGTCTGCGCTATGGGATATCCAGCCCCACGACGAAAACAACAATGTGTGTCGGGGAGACGTGATTACCGAAGACGTTTCCGGCTCCTATATCCATTCCGAAGGCCGACTGATTGCCGCACTGGGTATCACGGACCACGTGATCGTTGAAACCGATGACGTGGTGCTGGTGGCCGACCGCGACCGGGTTCAGGATGTGAAGAAGCTGGTTGCCCAGGTCAAGGCCCAGGGACGTCATGAGCACCGGTTCCACAAGAAGGTTCACCGCCCCTGGGGCACCTATGAAGGCATTGCCACGGGGGAGCGTTTCCAGGTCAAGCGAATTACCGTGAAACCGGGGGCATCCCTGTCGCTGCAGAAGCATCACCATCGGGCCGAGCACTGGGTTGTGGTGAAAGGAACCGCCACGGTTAATCGCGGTGATGACGTGTTGTTGCTGACTGAGGATCAGTCCACTTATATTCCATTGGGCGTGACCCATAGGCTGACCAACCCGGGTGTCATTCCCCTGGAGCTGATTGAAGTGCAAACAGGCAGCTACCTGGGTGAAGACGACATCGTGCGTTTCGAAGATACCTACAACCGGGTCTGATCGGTATACCTGAAATGGCATCAGGACGATGCCTGTTAACACAAGGAGAAGTGAATGGAAGACTGGCAAGGATGCCTGAGCCCCCTCTGTCAAACCGCACTGCAACGGGCGCGTGACAGCGTTGCCCAGCGCGGTGGTTATGCCATCACCGTTGAGGATTTCCTGCTGGCGTTGCTGGATGGTGAGCCTGATATCTGCGGGTTCCTGCGAGGCCGTGGTGTCGATATAGATGAACTCACCCGTACCATCCAGTGCGAACAGCCAATCGTGACCGAAGTGGGTAGTGAAGGCCAACTGTCCTCACAACTTTTGTACTGGTTCTCCTCGGCCCGTGAACTGAGCAATGCGCCCTGGCTGGACTGGCCCATTCTGTTGTCGGTGCTGACTCGTAATGCCGAGCGTCTGCAGGAAAAGGCATACGTGGCGGTGCTGGAACTGGTCGACCGCTGGCCAGCTGCCGATGAAAGTCAGCAGCATGCCGCCGAAACGCCCAGCAAAGGTGATGTGCCTGTTGTGATTACCGATCTGGAATGGCTTGAGCTGGCGGAGGAGGTGTCAATCACCTTGGCCTCGGTTCCGCGTGCGCTGGTGTGGGTGAGGGGTCAGAGAGGCTGCGGGAAAACCAGTTGGCTGCAGGCCCTGTTACCATTCCTGCACCGCGGTTTCGTGAAGCTGGACCTTCGCAATGAGGCGGAAGTGATGGCCAGTGATAGCCCCGTTATTCCGTCCAGTGGTGTCGACCGAATGGACTATCCCGCGCTGGTTCTGGATAACGTTTCGCCGGCAGATCTGGCCACCATGATGACATCCGAGCTCAGTGTGGCCCGAAGCCTGTTTAGTGGGTATATGGGCCCTGTGATTATGCTGGGCCCCGATTCGCCGGAGACAGGCGCTGCCGTTGAGCAACTGGAGCGGTGGCTGGGACGGGATTTCGATATCTTTGATATGCCCCGCATGAGTCCCGGCCAGAAAGTCGCCATACTGACCTCACATCAGCCAGCGATTGAAAAACGTTGGAATATTGAACTGTCCCAGACCCTTATCCGCTATGCCGCTTCAAGCCGAAGCCGTCTGGTTGGTTCTCCAGGCGGCATGATCCAGTGGGTGGAGCGGGCGGCAGCCAGGTTGAGCCTGTTTGCCGAACGGGGGCCCATTGTGGGCATGGCGATGGCCGGCACAGCCGATACGCTGCGGCGCCAGTCTTTGGTGGCAATGGCCAGGCAGCAGTCCACGGAAACGCTTGAGCGATCCCTTGAGAGCCTGGCCGTTGAGCGTGCGGCTGCAGAAGTGGCATGGCATGAGCGCAAAGCGGAGGGTACTCTGAGGACCCTGAAAGTGGACGACCTCCGCCATGAACTCGAACGCTGGGTTGCAGCCCGTCCCGGGCCGGTTCACTATGTGGTCCATTGTGATCAACGGGTAGGAGAAACAGAAGGTGCGGGATCTCGAAATCTACATTCGTGACCTGGGGTCGTCAGCGGTATCGGGTTGGCTCGCCAGTCACCTGGACGAGATTGACCTCCCAGACGATGCGCTGGGTAATAGGGCAGTGAAAGGCTCAGCTCGGTATCAGTCGCATAGGGTCCGCATTAGTCTGTATCCCGGCGCGGGTGGAAAGCGGTACACATCACTGATCCTTGAAGGTGAGGATCTGCCCTGGGTTTCCGATCTCGATTGCGCCCGTAGTGCCTGGCGTGCCGTGGATACTGAGATTCGCTGCAGCCCTGGTGACTGGAAAGAAGGGGAGTCGGTGGAAGAGGAGAAATGGTGGCGGCTGGACCAGCGCGGTGAACAGTTGGCGGTCTGGAACTGACTCTCTTCGCGGCAACAAAAAAGGGGGCAGCCAATCGGCTGCCCCCTTTTTTTGATACAGGTTCTTGCGAATCAATCGCTCAGGATGGACACGTTGTCCGCCTGTAGGCCCTTGTCCGCCTCGACAACGCTGAAACGGACCAACTGACCCTGGCGCAGTACCCGGCGGCCACGGCCGCGGATGGCACGGAAGTGTACAAAGACTTCATCGCCGCTATCGCGAACAATAAACCCGAAGCCTTTTTTGACGTTGAACCACTTAACGGTGCCTTCTTCATTGCCCTCGGGGGTGCTGTCGTCGTAGTCATCGTCGTCATCGTAATCCGGTTCGGACTGCTGCTTGCGCGGGGAAGGCTGACGTGGTGCGGCGCTGGTGCGGGGGGCTTGCTGTTTGACGGCTGATGGTTTCTTGGCTGCCAGAGCTACGGTCACGAAGCCAGCCAGGCCGAAAAGAACAACGGCAATCACATAGGCGGCAATACCCTGGGCGCTGCCCAGTACAAACGGGGTACTGTTTGCCAGCTCGCTAGTGCGAGACTGAGACAGAATCTGGAAGAGTTCCGGGGTGAAAGTCACCAACAGAAAGCCGAGGATAAAAGGTGACGGAATCGCGACCAGTAGAGCAAGAACGATCGCTTTTGCTGGGTTTTGCATGGACTGAAGTTTCTCCATTCATCTAACGCTAACGATAAAGAGCCGGATATCGGGTAAAATCGGGTCTCCGGCGGTGAAAACCGTCAGGGTACTGCAAGGTATGAAAGTGCCTTGCACGTTCCCCGGCGGGCAAAAGCGGGATGATACCAGATAACGGGGAGCGCTGACCAAGCGGCGTGGCCGCCGACACCAAATTGATCACATAATATATTGATGGGAGTCCTTCCCGGAGAACCAAAAACCTTATGAGCGACAAAGATCTACAAGCCCGGCTGGATGAACTGGAAACGCGGCTGGCATTCCAGGACGACGTCATTCATACGCTGAGCGAACAAGTGGCCCGCCAGGAACTGGATATCCGGGAACTCTGGGAGGCGAAGAAGCAGCTGAATCATCAGCTCAAGGAAGTATCGTCATCGAACATCAGAAAGGAGGAGGACGAAACGCCTCCTCCCCACTACTGATCAGGCCAACAGTTCAACAAGAACCTGTTCGTAGATTTCGGACAGGGTGTCCAGGTCAGCGGCTTTCACGCATTCATTGACTTTGTGGATGGTGGCGTTGATGGGGCCAAGCTCCAGAACCTGTGCGCCGGTAGGGGCGATAAAACGCCCGTCTGACGTGCCACCAGAGGTAGACAGTTCGGTTTCCCGACCGGTCACGGAGCGGATGGCACTTTGTGCCGCCGAGACCAGTGATCCACTATCGGTCAGGAACGGACGGCCGCTAAGATGCCATTGCAGATCGTATTTCAACTCGTGGCGGTCCAGAATCGCAACCACTCGTTCTTCCAGGCTTTCCGCCGTGTTTTCCGTACAATAGCGGAAATTGAAATGAACCAGGCACTCCCCGGGAATGATGTTGCTCCCGGTGCCAGCTTCGATCTTAGTGATCTGGAAGGTGGTGGGTGGGAAGAAGTCATTTCCGTCGTCCCAGAACTCCTTCGCCAGGGTGTCCAGCGCCGGGGCAATGGTATGAACCGGATTCTCAGCCAAGTGCGGGTAGGCCACGTGTCCCTGAGTGCCGCGCACCGTGAGGTACCCATGGAGTGAGCCACGACGACCGTTCTTGATCACATCGCCCACCTCATGGGTGCTGGAGGGCTCGCCAATCAGGCACCAGTCGATTTTCTCGTTCCTGGCTTCCAGGGTTTCCACCACTTTCACGGTGCCGTCCTGGGCTGGACCTTCCTCGTCGCTGGTGATCAGCAAAGCGATGGAGCCCCGATGATCCGGATGGTTGGCCACAAACCGCTCGCAGGCCGTGACAAAGGCCGCCAGGCTGCCTTTCATGTCGGCGGCGCCCCGGCCATGGAGGAAACCATCGTCAATCACTGCGTCGAACGGTGGATGACGCCAGTTTCTTTCCGGGCCGGTGGGCACCACATCCGTATGGCCTGCAAACGCCAATAACGGGCCATCCGAGCCCTTACGGGCCCATAGGTTGTCGGTTTCGCCAAAGCGCAGGGCCTCGCCCTTGAAGCCAAGGGCGGAAAGCCGCGACATCATCAGTTCCTGGCAACCGGCGTCGTCCGGGGTGACGGACGGCCGGCGGATCAGGTCAACGGCCAGCTTGAGGGTTGGGGAAAGCTCGGCGGAATTAGTTGTTTGCATGCAGTTCTTCGTTCAGCTCGATGGCGGACTTGTTGGTTTTGCATTCAACCGCGCCGGTCTGGCTGTTGCGGCGGAAAAGAAGGTCCGGCTTGTTGGCCAAATCCCGGGCCTTGATGACCTCAACCAGCTCGTTGTTGTCGTCCAGCAGGGCCACCTTGGTACCGGCGGTAATATAGAGGCCGGCTTCCACTTTGCAGCGGTCACCCAGAGGGATGCCTATGCCGGCGTTGGCGCCAATAAGGCAGTTCTCGCCCACTGAGATGATGATGTTGCCGCCGCCGGAGAGGGTGCCCATGGTGGAGCAACCGCCACCCAGGTCTGAGCCCTGGCCGATCATCACGCCAGCGGAGATGCGGCCTTCGATCATGCTGGTGCCTTCGGTGCCAGCATTGAAGTTGATAAAGCCTTCGTGCATCACGGTGGTGCCTTCACCCACGTAGGCGCCCAGACGAACACGGGCGGTGTCGGCGATGCGTACGCCTTTCGGTACTACGTAATCGGTCATTTGTGGGAACTTGTCGACAGACTTCACTTCCAGTGTGCGGTCTTCGAGGCGCGCTTTGAGCTGGCGCTCCGGCAGTTCATTCAGGTCGATGGCGCCTTCGCTGGTCCAGGCCAGGTTGGGCAGCAGGCCGAAAATACCGTCCAGCTTCAGCTCATGGGGTTTGGCCTGGCGGCTTGAGATCAGATGCAGCTTGAGGTAAACCTCGGGTGTGCTGGAAGCGGTGTCATCGGTGTCTAGCAGGGTAATGACTACCGGGCGACGGCTTTCGGCTGCTTTACCGGCAAGGGCGGACTGTTCCATCTGGCCCAACTGGCGCAATCCGTCTGAGAGCGCCTTGAGCTGATCAGGAGTCACCGACACAGCCTGATTGCCTCCCTGGTAATCCAGAACGTTTTGAGCCACTTCGATGAGGCCGGTATCGGGGGTGATGACCGGCTGCTGGTAATACACTTCCAGCCACTCGCCCTGTTTGTTCTGGCTGCCGATACCAATTCCGAATGCAAAACTCATTGATGTGCTCCTGGTTCTCAGTGTTTAAATCGTTCGGCCCACTCACCGGTGTTAAAACCGACGCTGACCGTGTCGCCGTGCTCAACCACGGGCCGCTTGATGATGGATGGGTTGTCGAGCATCAGGCTGTGGGCGGACTGGGCGCTAATATTATCACGAACCTCGTCCGGAAGTTTGCGCCAGGTGGTGCCGCGACGGTTCAGCAACACTTCCCAGCCGGCCGCCCGCTCCCACTGGCGAAGTCGGTCGGTGTCCAGGCCGTCCTTCTTGAAATCGTGGAATTCATAGTCGATGCCGGCGTCGTCCAGCCATTTCCGGGCTTTCTTGACGGTGTCGCAATTTCGGATGCCGTAGAGCTTCATGTCCTGTTTGCCTTTACAAAAGTCACAATGCGTTTTGCTGCTTCCACGCACTCTTCAACCGGCGCCACCAGAGCCATCCTCACACGGTTTTCGCCAGGATTATGGCCATCGACGGTGCGGGAGAGGTAACGGCCGGGGAGTACATGCACATTTTGCTGGGCCGACAGTTCCCGTGCGAAGGTTTCGTCGTCCATCGGGGTTTCGGGCCAGAGGTAGAAGCCGGCATCGGGAAAGTCCACGTTCATTACTTCCCGCAGAATGGGGACCACTGCCTCAAACTTTGCGCGGTAGGCGGCGCGGTTTTCCCGCACATGCTCCTCATCGTTCCAGGCGGCAATGCTTGCCAGCTGATTGTGGATGGGCATGGCGCAGCCGTGGTAGGTGCGGTATTTGAGATAGCCTTTGAGGATTTCGGCATCGCCGGCCACGAAACCGGACCGCAGGCCAGGAAGGTTGCTCCGCTTCGACAGGCTGTGGAACACGATGCAGCGGGCGAAATCATTGCGGCCAATGGCAGCACAGGTTTGCAGCAACCCTTCCGGTGGCCGGCCTTCGTCGGGGTAGAGCTCGGAATAGCATTCGTCCGACGCGACGATGAAATCGTGTTTGTCCGCCAGTTCGATGATCCGTACCAATGTTTCCCGGGGGATCACCGAACCGCTGGGGTTACCGGGCGAGCACAGAAACAGCACCTGGCAGTCCTTCCATACGGATTCCGGAACTTTATCAAAGTCTGGTATGAAATGGCTGTCTGCGTCGCAGGCAAGGTAATGGGGCGTTGCGCCGGCAAGGAATGCGGCGCCTTCGTAGACCTGGTAAAACGGATTGGGGCTGACCACGGTGGCACTCTGGCTGGAATCCACTACCGATTGCACCAGTGAGAAGATACCTTCCCGAGTGCCATTTACCGGAACGACATGCTGCTCAGGCGTCAATGACCCAGGTGTCAATTCAAAACGGCGGGTGGCCCAGCGTGCGATGGCCTGACGCAGCTCATCGGTGCCTTTCGTTGTCGGGTAATTGGCGAGCTTTTCCAGATTATTCGCGATCACCTGTTTGACGAATTCCGGAGACGGATGCTTGGGCTCGCCAATACCCAGTGAGATTGAACTCAAATCCTCAGGAACGCTGATGCCGGCCTTTAGCCTGGTTAATTTCTCAAAAGGGTAGGGGTGGAGTCTGTCCAGGTCGGGGTTCATTGGGTGTCATCCAGCATTTGGCAAAGATCCTGCTGCAGGGCCTGGCAGACCGTGGGGTCGCTGATCTGCTCACCGTGCTCGTCGGTTACAAAGAATACGTCTTCCACCCGTTCACCCAGCGTCGCAATCTTGGCGTTGGTCAGCCGCACGCGATGCTCCAGCAATACCTGTCCAACGCGGGCCAGCAACCCCGGGCGGTCGGGTGTGATCACCTCCATTACCGTGCGCAGGTTAATGGTATCGTTGGAGAAGGTCACTTCCGTTGGGAAAGCGAAGTGTTTCAGCTGTCTGGGCGTACGCCGGTGGATGATGTCGGGGTAATCTTCCGGATCATCCAGCTCTTCGATCAGGCGCATGCGAACCCGATCCTTTCGAGCCGGGTCAATGCCCAGGGGTTTGCCTTTCTCGTCCAGAACAATGTAGGAACTGATAGAGAATGGGCCTTCGCTGGAGCTGATGCGAGCATCGACGATGTTGAGATTAAGTTGTTCCAGTACCGCCGTGGTGGCCGCGAACAGGTCAATACGGTCACTCATATAAATGATGATCTGGGAGTAGCCGTCAGTAGGGCCTCCACGGGTGTCTCGAATCAGTACCAGCGGGTCGGGGTCGTCTCCATGCCGGATGATGGCGGCGGTCTGCCAGGCAATGTCCACTGTGGAATCCTGCAGGAAGTAGTCCTCGTCCAGGGTTTCCCAGATGCTGTCGACCTGCTCGTCCGTCATGTTCTGGGCATGTAGGATCTCTCGCGCCTCCGACTGGGTAGCGCGCACCCATTCCTGACGGTCCACCGGTGTTTCCGAGCCACGCCTGAGCGCTCGTTTGGCTTCGATATAAAGCTGGCGCAGAAGCGATGCCCGCCAGGTATTCCAGAGTTTGGGGTTGGTGGCGCTGATATCGCACACCGTTAGCACGTAGAGATAATCCAGGTGCACCTGGCTGGGTACGGCGCGGGCGAAACCGTGAATGATGTCCGGGTCGGAAATGTCCTTGCGCTGGGCGGTCATCGACATCAACAGATGATTCTCCACCAGCCAGGAGGCCAGCTGGGTGTCTCGTTCGCTGAGGTGATGGCGCTCGCAGAAGCTTTCCACGTCAATTGCCCCCAACTCTGAGTGGTCGCCGCCCCGACCCTTGGCTACATCGTGATAAAGGCCCGCTATGTAGAGTGTTTCCAACTTCGGTAACCGGTGAATCAGGCGCGACGCCAGCGGGTATTCATTGCGGGCTTCGGCGCTGTCCAGTCGTACCATATTACGGATCACCCGCATGGTGTGGGCGTCTACGGTGTATATATGAAACAGGTCGTGCTGCATCTGGCCGATAATCTGGCCGAATTCGGGCAAGTAGCGGCCCAGCACGTTGTATTTCTTCATGGCCGACAGGGTCTGGTCGAGAGCGTGCGGCGTCCGCAGTAACTCCATGAACAGGGAGGTAACGGCCAGATCCGAGCGGAAAGCATCGTCAATCAGGTGGCGGTGCGCCCGCAGCGAGCGGATGGTGGTGGCGCGGATGCCCTTGATCTCCGGGTGCTGTGCCATCAGCACGAAAATTTCCATGATGGCATAGGGCGCGTAGGCAAAGACCTGATTATTAACAGCTTCAATGTAGTAGTTGCGAATCTGGAAGCGTTTGTTCAGGGGCAGGATGTCGTCGTCACTTCCGGCGCCTAGTATGGCTTCGTCGTAGTACTGCAGGATAACGTCGGTCAGCTCTGCCAGGGCCAGCACAGTGCGGTAGTAGGACTGCATCATCAGCTCAACACCCAGCCGCTTGCCCTCATCCTTATAACCCAGCATTTGAGCCAGTGCCCGTTGATGGTCAAACAGGAGGCGGTTCTCGTTGCGGTCGGCAATCAGTTGCAGACCAAAGCGAAGTCGCCACAGGAAGGTTTCGCCCTGTAGCAGTATCTGGTGCTCTTCTTCGGTCAGGATACTAAAACGTGTCAGGTCCGCGATATTCTGCAAGCCGAAGTGTCGCTTGGTAATCCAGCCGATGGTCTGTATATCTCGCAGAGCCCCTGGAGATCCCTTTACATTGGGCTCAAGGTTGTATTCCGTGTCCCCGTATTTCGCGTGGCGCTGCTTCTGTTCTTCGCGTTTGGCGATGAAGTAATCGCGGTCAGAGCTGATGGCATCTGAATAAACCTGATGACTGAGTTCATCGCGTAGGTCATCGGAGCCGGCAATGGTACGGGTTTCCAGCAGGTTGGTGAGGATAGTCACGTCTTCCCTGGCGGCGTCCATGCTCTCCTGGATGCTGCGGACGCTATGGCCGATATCCAGTTTCAGGTCCCACAGGAGTGTAATGAAGGCGCCAAGGTCTTCCTGCCAGTTTTCTTCTATACCGCTCCGGGTGAGGATCAGCAGGTCGATATCGGAGTGAGGGTGGAGCTCCCCCCGACCATAGCCGCCGACAGCAACGAGTGAGACATCGGCAGACGCGGAAAAGGCGTAGCGGTTCCAGATCAGGGCGAGGACAGTATCCAGGGTGCCGGACCGGGAATGGACCAGTGCGCGAACATCGGCCCCCTGTCGGAACGCTTCTGCATCAGCGTTGTAGCGTTCCTTCAACAGCTCCCGGGCCGATACAACAGGCGAGAGGTCGTTGCTTATCCTGGATTCCAGTTCGCTAAGGTCCACCTAGAATGACTCTTCCGTGCGCTTGGTCAGTACCTCATGGCCGTCCGACGTTACCAGGATCGTGTGCTCCCACTGCGCGGAGAGCTTGTGATCCTTGGTAACCACGGTCCAGCCATCCGGCAGCAGTTTGGTGTGATACTTGCCTTGGTTAATCATCGGTTCGATGGTAAAGGTCATGCCTTCCTGCAGTTCCATGCCGGTGCCGGGCTTGCCGTAGTGCATCACCTGAGGGTCTTCGTGAAACACTTCTCCGATGCCGTGGCCGCAATAGTCGCGCACCACAGAATAACGATGCTTCTCAGCATGCTGTTGGATCACGTGACCGATGTCGCCAAGCCGGGCGCCGGGCTTCACCAGCTCGATTCCCTTATAAAGACACTCCTGGGTGATCTGAATCAAGCGTTCGCTGCCGGGCTTGGGTTTGCCGACGATGAACATCTTGCTGGTATCGCCGTGCCATCCGTCCTTGATCACCGTGACGTCGATATTGACGATATCACCGTCCTTTAGCACCTTCTTCTCATTCGGGATGCCATGGCAGACCACATGATTTACTGAGGTGCATACCGATTTCGGGAAACCCTTGTAGTTCAGCGGCGCCGGGATGGTCTTCTGCTCGTCCACCATATAAGCGTGGCAAATATTATCGAGCTTCTCGGTTGTTACGCCCGGTTTGACGTGTTCGCCAATCATCTCAAGAACTTCGGCCGCCAGGCGGCCAGCGACACGCATCTTCTCGATTTCTTCCGGAGTCTTGATCGATACCTGCATTGGGGTTCCCGTTGATTTGGATCAAACACGCATTTTAAGGGGGAGTGTTGCCCGGTACAAGGAAGAGGCGGTTTTGCCGTGCTTTCCGGGACACAAATTAATGGAATCCGGCGGGGGATTTATGGTATAAACGCGCCCGCTGGAAACAAATCCGGCAAATTCGCACACACGTCGGCACGTTGTCCCAGGGTGCCTGCTCATGTTGTCTCTATATAAAAGGCAACGTAGCCAGGTTGGGGCAATCGGACGTGTGGAGGACTAACCCGAAGCTAAAAAGGTAAATATCATGGCTCAGGTAAATATGCGTGACCTGCTGAAAGCAGGCGCCCACTTCGGTCACCAGACTCGCTACTGGAACCCGAAAATGTCGAAGTTCATCTTCGGCGCTCGTAACAAGATTCATATCATCAACCTTGAGCAGACTGTTCCTGCCATGAACGATGCGTTGAACTTCGTTCATAATCTCGCGGGCAACAAGAACAAGATCCTGTTCGTTGGCACCAAGCGTGCGGCGGCCAAGATCATCAAGGAAGAAGCGCTGCGCTCCAGCCAGCCATACGTGAACCATCGCTGGTTGGGCGGCATGCTGACCAACTACAAGACCATTCGCCAGTCAATCCGTCGCTATCGCGACCTGGAATCACAGAGCCAGGACGGTACTTTCGACAAGCTGACCAAGAAAGAAGCCCTGGATCGTACACGCGAAATGGACCGTCTTGAGCGCTCCATCGGTGGTATCAAAGACATGGGCGGCCTGCCGGACGCCATGTTCGTAATCGACGTTGACCACGAGCGTATCGCGATCAAGGAAGCCAACAAGCTGGGCATTCCTGTTATCGGTGTTGTTGATACCAACAGCGATCCTGACGGCGTTGATTACGTGATTCCTGGCAACGATGATGCCATCCGCGCGATCCAGATCTACGTGCAGGCTGTTGCTGAAACCTGCATTGAGGCAGGCCAGTCTGCCGGTGCCGGCACTGACGAGTTTGTAGAAGTCAGTGAAAACGCGGAAGGTGCTGCTCCCGCTGCGGAGTAATAGTTCCTTCGCGAACAGGTTGTAGGGTGTGCCCGTGGTTTACCGCCGGGCACACCGGTCCAGAATTCGGAACAGTTAAGAGGAATGAACATGGCTGCAATTACTGCTGCAATGGTCAAAGAGCTTCGTGAGCGCACCGGCCTTGGCATGATGGAGTGCAAAAAGGCGTTGGTGGAAGCTGGCGGAAGCGTTGATGCTGCAATCGAAGAACTGCGCAAGTCTTCCGGCCTGAAGGCTGCCAAGAAGGCGGGTCGTACCGCCGCTGAAGGTGTCTCCCTGATCAAGGTGTCCGACGACAACACTGTCGCTTACATCCTGGAAGTGAACTCCGAGACTGATTTTGTTGCTCGCGATGACAACTTCATGAACTTCGCCAACGACGTTCTGAATGTTGCCTTTGAAAACAGCAGAACAGACGTTGCCGAACTGATGGAAGGCGATCTGGAAGCCAAGCGCGAGGCGCTGGTTCAGAAAATCGGCGAGAACATCACCGTTCGCCGTATTGTACGGGTGGAAGGCCCGGTTGTGGGCGCCTACGTTCACAGCAACAACAAGATTGCCTCTGTCGTTGCCCTGAGCGCCGGTGACGCGGAAGTGGCCCGTGATATCGCTATGCACGTCGCCGCTGTTAACCCACGGGTTGGCAAGCCGGAAGACATGCCGGCCGATGAGCTTGAGAGAGAAAAGGATGTCATCAAGGCCCAGCCGGACATGGAAGGCAAGCCTGCTGAAATCATCGAGAAGATGATGGGCGGCCGGATCAAGAAATTCCTGGCAGAGAACAGCCTGGTCGAGCAACCGTTCGTCAAGAATCCTGACCAAAGCGTGGGTCAGTTGATCAAGGACAACGGCGGTGAGCTGGTTAGCTTTGTTCGCCTGGAAGTCGGTGAAGGTATCGAGAAGGAAGAAGTGGATTTTGCTGCAGAGGTCGCTGCGGCGGCAGGCACCGGCAAGTCCTGATCCTTCTGACAGGTGCCAGGGCGATGTCCGGGGCACCTTCCAAGTCTGCCACGTTAGCCGGAGTTGTCCGGTTCTCGTGGCGGGCTTGTATCTGAGATACCCCTTTTCATTGAGGAGTATGTCAGATACAAGCCTGAGAAGCTTGTCCTGCCAGGCACCACGCCAGACACATAGAAGGGGATCCCCATGCCGAAGTCGTCCAATACCCAGCCCAGATACAAACGTGTCCTGCTCAAGCTCAGCGGTGAAGCCTTGATGGGCGAGCACGATTTTGGCATCGATCCAAAAGTGCTTGACCGGATGGCATTGGATATTGGTTCGCTCATTGGCATTGGTGTTCAGGTAGGCCTGGTCGTTGGCGGTGGCAACCTGTTCCGTGGTGCGGCGTTAAACGCCGCCGGCATGGACAGGGTGACCGGCGACCATATGGGCATGCTGGCGACGGTCATGAATGGCCTGGCCATGCGGGACGCCCTGGAACGATCCAATATCCGTACCCGGGTTATGTCTGCCATCCCTATGAGTGGTATTGTTGAGCATTATGATCGCCGGCGGGCGGTGCGTGATCTGAAAGACGGCGATGTGGTGATTTTCTGTGCAGGCACAGGTAACCCGTTCTTCACGACCGACTCAGCCGCCTGTTTGCGGGGTATCGAAATTGAAGCGGATGCCGTGCTGAAGGCAACCAAGGTTGATGGCGTTTATTCCGCCGATCCTTACAAGGATCCGACTGCGGAGAAATATGATCGTCTCACCTATGACGAGGTGCTGGACAAGAAGCTGGGCGTGATGGATCTGACCGCTATATGCCTTGCGCGAGATCATGGTATGCCTCTGCGGGTTTTCGACATGAACCGCTCCGGTGCGCTGACCCGTATCGTGACCGGGGAGTCGGAAGGCACATTGATCGAGTGATCTGATTGAGACATTTTGAACAACGAATCCGAGGACGCTGCAGTGATTGACGATATTAAAGCTGATGCTGAAAAGAAGATGAAGAAAAGCCTTGAATCCTTGAGCTGGGCTTTTAACAAGATCCGTACCGGGCGAGCGCATCCGTCCATTCTGGACAGCGTGACCGTGGATTATTACGGCCAGGAGACACCGCTCAAACAGGTGGCGAGTGTGACCGTCGAGGACAACCGTACGTTGGCAGTGTCGCCTTGGGAGAAACCGCTGTTACCGAAGATCGAAAAAGCGATCATGATGTCGGACCTGGGCCTGAACCCCTCCAACAACGGTGAGGTTATTCGAATCCCCATGCCGATGCTGACTGAGGAAACCCGTAAGGAAATGGTCAAGCAGGCCAGGGCTGATGCGGAGCACGGCAAGGTTTCCGTCCGCAACGCGCGTCGTGATGCCAACAGCACGCTGAAAGAGCTGCTGAAGGAAAAAGACATCAACGAAGACGAAGAGCGCCACGGTGAGGAAGAGATTCAGAAGTTGACCGACCGTTATATCGCCGAGATCGAGAAGCAGCTCAAGGCCAAGGAAGAGGACCTGATGGCTGTCTGATCAGCCGGTCCAATTCAGCACAATGATCAGCCGGTGCCATTGCAGTTGTCCGGTATCGGCTGAACAGGGGATTGCATGACGGAAAAAGTATCCGCAGAGATTCCGGTTTCGGCTGGTGGCCGGCCCCGGCATGTGGCCATTATCATGGATGGTAACAATCGCTGGGCAAAAGCCCGGCGACTGAAAGGCGTCGCCGGCCACAAAGCCGGCGTAAAAGCGGTTAGGTCGGTGGTGGAAACCTGTGCCCGGGAAGGGGTGGAGGTGCTTACCCTGTTTGCGTTTTCCAGCGAAAACTGGCGCCGTCCCGAAGATGAAGTGTCGGCCCTGATGCGCCTGTTCCTGTTTGCGCTCGAGCGGGAAGTCAAAAAATTACACCGCAACGACATCTGTCTGCGCATTGTCGGTGATCGCTCTGCGTTCAGCGCCAACCTGCAGGAGCATATGGAGCGCGCCGAGGCGCTTACCCGCGACAATACCCGGATGACGCTGGTCATCGCCGCCAATTATGGCGGGCACTGGGACATCACCCAAGCCAGTCGTAAAGTGGCTGAGAAGGTCCGCTCTGGAGAACTGTCGCCCTCCGACATCACCGACGATCTCATCCAGCAACACCTGTCCATTGGCGACCTGCCTATGCCGGATCTGATGATTCGTACGGCGGGCGAGCAACGCATCAGCAACTTCATGCTCTGGCACCTGGCCTATACCGAACTGTATTTTTCTCCTGTTTACTGGCCCGATTTCCAAGAGCAGGAAATGAGTCAGGCGCTACAGGCGTATGCGGGTCGGAAACGCCGATTTGGTCAGACAGACGACCAGATCGCCGGCGTTTCGTCAGAACAATAACGACAAGATAGCGAACGATATCGTGCTTAAAACCCGTATTATTACCGCGCTTATCCTTGCCCCCATCGCCATTGGCGGAATTTTCTTCCTGCCGCCCCTGGGATTTGCTCTGTTTACCGGGGCGATTATTACCCTCGGTGCCTGGGAGTGGGCGAATATGTCCGGCCTGACCACGCAAGCAGCTCGTGTTGTTTATGCCCTTGTGGTCGCGGCGGTGCTATATGGACTGCTGAACGTTCCGGCTGTTGCGGTACTTTGGCTAGCATTGTTCTGGTGGGTACTGAGTTTCCTGCTGGTAAGAAATTACCCCAGTGGTTCTGAGCGCTGGGGCGGTGTGCCTGCCCGCGCCCTGATGGGCTTATTGGTGCTGGTTCCCGCGTGGGTAGGGTTGAACCATCTTCGCACCGGCGGCTTTCAGTTCGGTGACAGCGCCAATAACCTCCTGCTTATTCTCTATGTGTTCTGCGTGGTCTGGGTGGCGGATATCGGCGCTTATTTTGCCGGCCGTGCGTTTGGTAAGGCGAAGCTCGCGCCCCGGGTCAGTCCGGGAAAATCCTGGGCTGGTGTCTGGGGTGGTCTGGTGGCGGTTGCTGTCTTCGCGATTATCATCAGTGCACTGGCCTCAGCCACCGCTATCCAGGTTCTGCTATTGGTTATTGCCAGCCTGATCACCGGTGCCGTTTCCGTGCTTGGCGATCTGCTGGAAAGCATGCTGAAGCGTTTCAGGGGTATTAAGGATAGTAGTCAGTTGTTGCCGGGCCATGGGGGCATCATGGACAGAATTGACAGTCTGACGGCTGCCATTCCGGTATTTGCCCTGATCATTACCCTGATGGGTTGGTTGACGACGGGGCAGTGGTGACTATTGTGAAGCGTCGTGTCTCGATACTAGGGGCGACTGGCTCCATTGGCCTGAGTACGCTTGATGTCATTCGGCGCCATCCAGACCGGTTTTCGGTTTCAGCGTTAACCGCCAGTACCAGTGTCGATAGCATGGTGGAGCTTTGTCATGAGTTTCGTCCGAGGTACGCGGTCATGGCCGATGAGAATGCGGCCGCCGCGTTGTCTCGTGCGTTGGGTGATCTGCCTTCTGTAACGGTTCTCGGCGGCTCGGAAGCACTATGTCAGGTCGCGGGCGATGGTGATTCCGATACGGTTATGGCTGCGATCGTTGGAGCCGTAGGGCTGCCGCCCACGCTTGCCGCGGTGCGGGCTGGTAAGCGCGTTTTGCTGGCCAACAAGGAAGCGCTGGTTATGTCGGGCCAGCTATTTATGGATGCGGTTTTGGCCTCGGGCGCAGACGTCCTACCGATCGACAGCGAACATAACGCCATCTTCCAATGTATGCCCCCGGATAAGATCCGGGATACCCGTGGCGCGGGTATTACACGAATTCTGCTCACTGCCTCGGGCGGGCCATTTCGTACTCACTCAGCCGAATCCCTGCGTAACGTGCTGCCTGCTGAGGCTTGCAACCATCCGAACTGGTCGATGGGGCAGAAGATTTCGGTGGATTCGGCAACCCTGATGAACAAAGGTTTGGAATTGATAGAAGCATGCTGGCTGTTCAATACCACACCGGAAATGATTGAGGTTCATGTTCACCCGGAAAGCATTATTCACTCCATGGTTGAGTACGCCGACGGGTCTGTTCTGGCGCAGCTCGGTAGTCCCGACATGCGCACTCCCATCGCCAATGGGTTGGCCTGGCCTGAGAGAATTGAGGCCGGCGTTGCGCCGCTGGACCTGTTTCGTATCGGGCGGTTCCACTTTGAGCGCCCTGACCTGGAACGCTTTCCGTGCCTGAAGTTGGCGGCGGAGGCGTTCTATAAGGGCGGAACGGCACCAGCGGTAATGAATGCCGCAAACGAAGAGGCCGTGGCAGCCTTTCTTTCCGGTAACCTGTGTTTTGCGGATATCCCCCTTATCATAGAGCGTACGTTGGCAGCCACCGAGGTTGTGCCGGCGGACAGTTTCGATACCATCTTCGCGAAGGATGCTGAGGGCCGGGCCGTCGCACGGGAACAGATACGGGCGCTGGCTGTCTGAACCATGCGAGCCCTGAGAGGCGGTTCTATCATCACCAACAGAGAGCATTATGCAGATCGTTGAAACCGTATTGGCGTTGATACTGACGCTGGGCATTCTGGTGACGCTCCATGAAGCTGGTCACTTTTGGGTGGCTCGCCGCTGCGGTGTCAAGGTCTTGCGCTTTTCTGTCGGTTTCGGGAAGCCTCTGTTTTCGTGGTACGACCGGCAGGGAACCGAGTTTGCGGTTGCTGCCATCCCTCTCGGCGGCTATGTGAAAATGCTGGATGAGCGGGAAGGGCCGGTGCCTGAAGAGCTCAAGAACCAGGCGTTCAATGCCAAGCCCCCCTCAAAACGTATTGCCATTGCCGCCGCAGGGCCCGTAGCGAATTTCCTGTTTGCCATCGCCGCCTACTGGCTGCTCAGCGTGGTTGGCTTCACCACGGTTGCGCCAATTGTTGGGGAGGTCAGTCAGGGCAGCGTCGCGGAACGGGTGGGGCTCACCAACGGCATGGAAATCCACCAGGTCGACGGCCGTCGTGTGACGTCCTGGCGCGACGTGAACATGCGCCTGCTTGAGCGCACGGGGGAGTTTGGTGAGGTAACCATCGATGTCTCGCAGAATGGTAATCGTGGGACATTGCGGGGGGCTCTGGGTGGTTGGAGTTTAAGTGAGGATACTCCGAACCCATTGAACGAATTTGGTGTGACGCCCTGGCGCCCCGATGTACCAGCAGTACTGGGGGAGATATCACCAGGTGGCCGGGCGGAGGCCGGTGGGTTGAAGTCTGGCGACCGTGTGGTTGCGGTGGACGGCAAGCCGGTATCGGACTGGTTCGAACTGGTGGCGTTCATACGCGAGGCGCCCGAAACGTCCCTGGAACTGACGGTCGAGCGCGATGGTCGCATGGAAAAGGTGCGTGTTACGCCGGCTGAAAGAGCGGCAGACGATGGCAGCGTTACCGGTTTCGTGGGCGCAGGTGTCAGTGAAGTGACCTGGCCTGACCACGTACTCAGGGATGTAAGTTATGGTCCCCTGGCAGCGATTCCCAATGCGCTCTCCGAAACCTGGGGTGACACTCGTTTGACCCTGGTCGCGATTAAAAAAATGGTGACCGGATTGCTTTCTCCCACTAACCTTAGTGGCCCGATTACCATTGCCAGGATAGCGGAAGCCAGTGTAAGTTCCGGTTTCGAAGACTTTATTCGTTTTCTTGCCTACCTCAGTGTCAGTCTTGGGGTGCTGAACCTTCTACCAATACCGGTTCTTGATGGTGGGCATATTGTCTATTACACCATTGAAGCCATTCGCCGGAAGCCTCTTTCAGAGCAGGCCCAGGCATTCGGATTGCGTATTGGAATGGCAATGATCCTTACATTAATGGTGTTCGCACTTTACAACGACCTGATGCGGTTGTGAGAATTGCGAACTCCTTACGCGCATCAACAGGCGAAATTATTGAATGAGACGTTCTCTTCTGGGTATAGCTGTAGGCTTGGTAGTCGCCACCTCAACCATAAAACCGGCACTGGCTGATGAATTCACCGTATCCGATATCGAGGTAGAAGGCCTTCAGCGGGTATCCGCAGGGACGGTATTTTCCGCATTTCCCGTTTCGATCGGGGAACCGGTCGATGAGGTGGAGTTGTCCGACGCCATCAAAGACCTGTTTCGCACCGGCCTGTTTACCGACATCAAGGCCAGCCGCGATGGTGGTGTGTTGATCCTTACGGTTCAGGAGCGGCCTTCGATCACGTCCATAGAGATTGAAGGCAACAAGAACATTGAAACCCCCATGCTGATGGATGCGCTATCCGGAGCCGGGCTCCAGGAGGGGCAGGTATTCCGTCGGGCAACCCTGGAACGGCTGGAGCTTGAGATACTCCGGTCCTACATCAGTCAGGGTCGTTACAACGCGCGGGTGAAAGCCACCGCAGAGGATCTTCCCCGCAATCGCGTTGCCATCAAGCTGGATATTAACGAAGGCACGGTTGCGGCTATCCAGCACATCAATATTGTGGGTAATGACGAGTTTGACGACGAAACGCTGCTGGATCTGTTTGAGCTCCAGACCACCAGCTGGTGGAATTCCATTACCAGTGCTGACAAATACGCCCGGGAACGCCTGAGCGGCGACCTGGAATCACTGCGGTCTTTCTACCTTGACCGCGGCTACATCGACTTTACGGTTGAATCCAGCCAAGTCTCGATTTCCCCCGACAAGAAACAGGTTTTTATTGCCATCTCGTTGAATGAGGGGCCGCAGTACACGGTATCGGATGTCAATCTGCGCGGCGAACTGATCGTACCTGAAGAAGAACTGCGGGAGCTTATTCCCATTGAAGAGGGCGATGTTTTCTCCCGTTCCCGCATGACGGCGATTTCGGAAGCGCTTTCCCGTCGTCTTGGCCGCGAAGGCTATGCGTTTGCAAACGTGAATGCGGTGCCGGAGCCTGCCGATGACAATACAGCTTCTGTGACATTCTTTGTGGAGCCAGGTAAGCGGGCGTATGTCCGGCGCATCAATTTTGATGGCAACGTGTCTACCCGGGATGATGTATTGCGCCAGGAAATGACCCAGATGGAAGGCGGCGTTGCCTCCACCGACCGGATTGAGTTTTCGAAAACTAAACTGGAGCGGCTTGGCTTCTTTGAAACCGTCGATGTGGAGACAGTTCCTGTCCCCGGTACCGACGATTTGGTCGACGTTAACTATTCCGTAGCAGAACAGGCAACGGGTAGCCTGTCGGCGTCTGTCGGCTTCTCTCAGGCTTCCGGGGTGATCCTTGGCGCAAACGTGTCCGAGAATAATTTCTTTGGCAGCGGCAAGCGCGTGTCGTTCGGTGTAAACGTCAGCGATTCCATTAAAAGCGCCAACTTCTCCTATCAGGACCCGTATTACACCGTAGATGGTGTTAGCCGTGGCTTCAGCGTGTTTGCCCGTGAAACCGATTTTGAAGAGCAGGACATTTCATCCTATCTGCTGGATGAGTACGGCGGCCGGCTTACCTTCGGCTACCCCACGGACAACATTACCCGTCTCAATTTCGGCCTGGGTTATACGCTGTCCAAAGTGAAGGCGGGCGCATTCACTTCGGAGGAAGTCAAAACCTTCATTGAGGAAGAAGGCAACGATTTCAACAATTACTTCCTGTTCGGTTCGTGGCGGCGCAGCACATTGAACAGGGGCGTTCTTCCGACCGATGGGTACAGTCTGTCACTATCCGCTGATGTGGCCGTACCCGGCAGTGACCTGACCTTCTATAAACTGAGTCAGAAAACGGACTTCTATCACCCGCTGAACGATAACCAGACCTGGGTGTTCAGGGCGCGTTCAGAGATTGGTTACGGCGACGGCTACGACGGTCGAAGCGTGATGCCGTTCTACGAGCACTTCTATGCCGGTGGCTATGGTTCGGTGCGTGGTTATGAGGCAAACTCTCTCGGCCCGCTGGCCACGAACGCGCCGAATGACTTCTCCGATCCTGATCCCTTCGGTGGTAGTTTGCTGACCGAGGGCGGTTTTGAACTTATTTTCCCCACACCGTTCGCTGGTGATACCCGCTCCATGAGAACGGCGTTCTTCGTGGATGCTGGGCAGGTATTTGATGCTGACCGGAATTTTGACCCGGCTCTGGATGAAATTCGCCTGTCAGCCGGTGTAGGATTCCAATGGATTACCGCGGTTGGCCCGCTGGCGTTCAGCCTTGCCAAACCTTTGAACGACAAGAGCGGTGATGACACTCAGATATTCCAGTTCTCCCTCGGCCAGACATTCTGATCGTCAGGGATAGAGGGAGTGCGAAAGACAATGATAAATAGGAGAAACAACATGTTCCGATATTCCGTTGCAGCGGTCCTGGCAGCGCTGCTGGTCGCATTCCCGGTTGCTGCCGAAACCAGAATAGGCGTGGTTGATCTTCGCCAGGCCCTGTTCTCGTCCAGTGATGCGCGCGCGTTCAGTGAGACACTGCAGAAAGATTTCGCGGGCGAGGAAGCCAAGGTTCGTGAAGCCCAGGACGCTGCCCGCAAGCTCAAGGAACGCCTTGAGAAAGACGGTGCCATGATGAATGAGTCAGAGCGCCAACAGATGGCGGCTGAGTTTCAGGAGAAGGTAAAGGAATTCAATTTCCTCAAGCAGCGCCTGGACTCCACCGTGGCCAACCGCAAGCAGCAGTTCCTCGAAGAAGCCCGCCCGGAGGTGGACGCAGCGGTCAAGGAACTTCTGGAAGAGAACGACCTGGACATCATTCTTCCCAGCGAAGCGGTGGTGTACGTAAAACCTGAAATGAATCTGACCGATGAGTTGCTAGAGAAACTGGACCGCTGATACCTCGGGCCGGATAATGGCCAGCCTGGATAACTTTGTGGAGCTGACAATGACAAAGCGTTCGTACCGGCTGGGCGATATTGCTTCTGAGCTTGGCGCGGAGCTCAAGGGTGATTCCGATACGGAAATCATGGGGCTTGCGACGCTTCAGGCGGCCTCTCCGGGCCAGATTGCCTTCCTGGCCAACTCGTCGTACGGCCGCTACCTGAACGAGACCAGTGCGTCAGCGGTTATTCTTTCTCCATCGGTTGCGGACCAGTGTCCCACCAATGCTCTGTTACTGGACAATCCCTACCTTGGCTACGCTCGCCTGAGCCACTGGTTTGATCCAGCGCCTGTGGCTGAGCCCGGGGTGCACCCATCAGCGGTCGTGGCGTCTTCCGCGGAGGTGTCGACAACCGCCCGTATAGGGCCCCAGGCCGTTGTCGAAGCCGAGGCCGTCATAGGAGAGAGCGTCGTTGTCGGCGCTGGTTGCGTTGTCGGGGCCAGGTGCCATATTGGTGAACAGTCTATACTGCGTCCAAGGGTCACCCTTGCCCACGATGTCGTTGTGGGTAAGCGTTGCTATATCCTCAGTGGTGCGGTCATTGGCTCCGACGGGTTCGGTTTTGCCAACGAGAAGGGCGCCTGGCATCGCATCGCCCAACTTGGCCGGGTCATTCTGGGTGACGATGTGGAAGTAGGGGCAAACACAACGATCGACCGGGGCGCGTTGGACGATACGATTATCGGCGACGGCGTGAAGCTGGACAATCTGATTCAGATTGCCCACAACGTCAGTATCGGCGACCACAGTGCCATGGCAGCAATGGTGGGTATAGCGGGCAGCACGCGTATCGGTCGTCATTGTGTTTTCGGCGGCCAATCGGGCGTAGCAGGGCACCTGACGATCGCTGACCAAGTCCACCTGACCGGCATGACGCTGGTTTCCGGAGACATTCGGGAGTCTGGCGTGTATTCGTCGGGAACCAGCGCCGATAGCAATCGGCAATGGCGTAAAAACGCCGTGCGTTTTCGTCAGCTTGATGCCTTGGCGCGTCGGCTTAAAGAACTGGAAAAGAAAATTGAGGGCTGAGGCCGCAACTGATGATGTACATCGACGAAATCATGGAATACCTGCCCCATCGCTACCCGTTTTTGCTGGTTGATCGGGTAACCGAGGTGGAAAAAGGACAATTCATCAAGGGCTATAAGAATATCTCCCTTAATGAGCCGTTTTTTACCGGCCACTTTCCCAATAATCCGATTATGCCGGGCGTGCTGATCATCGAAGCCATGGCACAGCTTTCGGGGATTCTCGGTTTTATGACAGTGGGCCGGAAACCGTCTGATGGCGTGGTACAATATCTGGCTGGTTCCAGCAAAGCGCGGTTCAAGCGCCCCGTTGTTCCGGGTGACAGGTTGTGCATGGAGTCACAGGTTATTTCCGGAAAGCGTGGAATCTACAAATTCGAGTGCCGCGCACTGGTTGATGGTGACGTCGTCTGTGTGGCAGAAATATTGACCGCTGAGAGAGAAGTTTGATGGCGACAAAAGAATGGTCGGGAGTCCATCCTCAGGCGATTGTGGACCCCTCTGCCAAGCTTGCCGACAACGTAACGGTTGGCCCGTGGAGCTACATCGGCCCAAACGTTGAGATCGGAGAAGGGACCGAAGTGCTGTCCCATGTTGTTATCAAGGGGCCAACAAGAATCGGCCGTAACAACCGCATATTCCAGTTTTCCAGTGTAGGGGAAGAGTGCCAGGACAAAAAATACGCGGGTGAGCCAACCACTCTGATCATCGGTGATGACAATATCATCCGCGAGAACTGCACCATTCATCGTGGCACGGTTCAGGATCGCGGCGAAACCTGTATCGGCAATGGCAACCTGCTCATGGCCTACGTGCATGTGGCGCATGACTGCCTTATCGGCAATAACACTATACTGGCCAATTGTGCGACGCTGGCTGGCCATGTGTCCGTTGGTGACTTCGCTATTCTGGGCGGCGGCACCATGGTTCATCAGTTCTGTCATATTGGAACCCACAGCATGAGTGCTGGCGGAAGTATTGTGCTGAAAGACATCCCCGCCTACATCATGGCAAGCGGGCAATCTGCACAGCCGTTTGGTATGAACGTGGAAGGCCTTCGCCGCCGTGGTTTCAGTAAGGAAGTGTTGTTGGCTCTGCGTCGTGCTTACAAGATTATCTATCGTCAGGGCCTGACCACGGAGCAAGCCGTAAAAGAGCTCGAAAAAGCCTACTCCAACATTCCCGAAGTGATGCCCCTGATCGATTCCCTTCGTGGTGCAGACCGCGGCATCATCCGCTAACCAGGGAGTGACCGCCCCGGTGACGGACCATCACGAAAATTCTGTTGTTAGTACCCGCAAAGTGACTTTCGCCATCGTGGCCGGAGAGGCGTCAGGAGATATCCTTGGCGCCGGCCTGATTCGTTCCCTGCGGCTAAGATATCCGAACGCGCGGTTTGTCGGCATCGGTGGTGACGAGATGATTGCGGAGGGCTTCCATTCTCTCGTTCCCATGGAGCGATTGTCCGTAATGGGGCTTGTGGAAGTGCTTGGGCGAATACGGGAGCTGTTCGATATACGCGCCCGGTTGATGAACTACCTGCTGGCGACGCCGCCGGATGTTGTTATTGGTATCGACTCTCCGGACTTTACCTTGGGTATTGAGCGCAGGTGTCGTGACGCCGGTATTCCGACCGCCCATTATGTCAGTCCGTCCGTTTGGGCCTGGCGGCAGAAACGGATTTTCACGATCGCCAAATCCGTTAACCTTATGCTTACCCTGTTCCCGTTCGAAGCCCGTTTCTACGAAGAGCACAACGTGCCCGTGGCATTTGTAGGGCACCCCCTGGCGGACCGCATCCCGATGACGCCTGATACAACCGGTGCCCGTCGGTCTCTGGGGCTTCAGGAAAACTCGCCGGTGCTGGCTATTCTTCCGGGTAGTCGGGGCGGGGAAGTGGAGCGCCTGGGTACTCTTTTCCTGGAAGCCGCCCGTTGGATCCAGGGCAAGCGTCCTGATTTGCAGCTAGTGATCCCCTGCGTGAACCGGGAGCGGGAAAGGCAGGTTCGGGAACTGGTTGAAGCCCTGAACGTGAAGCTGGCGGTGACCATTGTGCGGGGGCGTTCTCGAGAAGTGATGGCATCGTCTGACGTGGTATTGCTGGCATCCGGAACCGCCACTCTGGAAGCCATGTTGCTGAAAAAGCCTATGGTGGTGGGTTACCGGTTAAGTCGTGTCAGTTACGCATTGGTCTCCAGGCTGGTCAAGGTGCCCTATGTGGCCTTGCCAAACCTGTTGGCTAAGGAGCAACTGGTTCCGGAGTTATTGCAGGATAATGCTTCGCCTGAGGCTCTCGGAGAAGCTGTGCTTGAGCGCCTTGAAAATGAATCCGAGCGCACCCGTCTGACAGCCGCATTTTCTCAATTGCATGAACAGTTGCGACAGGGGGCCGATGAGCAGTCTGCTGCAGCCGTTTCCGCATTAATAGAAGGCGGAACAATATGAGCAAACGACCTCTACCGCCGTTTGAGTGCCAATACCAGGGGCGACTATTAGCCGGTGTGGACGAGGTGGGGCGTGGGCCGCTGGTAGGGGCTGTAGTGACTGCCGCCGTTATCCTGAATCCGGAAAAGCCGATACCGGGCCTGGCGGATTCGAAGAAGCTGACGGATAAGCGCCGTGAGGCTCTTTACGAGCAGATCATTGAACACGCAGCCTCATGGAGCCTGGGTCGCTGTGAAGCCGGTGAGATCGACAAACTGAACATATTTCAGGCCACTATGGTAGCTATGGAGCGTGCCGTGGCGGGGCTGCATGTCGAGCCGGAATATGTGCTGGTAGACGGTAACCGCTGCCCCAAATGGCGCTGGGCCTCGGAGCCTGTAGTGAAGGGCGATAGCCGGGTGGAAGCCATTAGTGCTGCGTCCATTATCGCCAAGGTAACTCGGGACAGGGAGATGGTTGTGCTCCATGAAGAATTCCCTGAGTACGGCTTTGCAGGCCACAAGGGTTATCCAACGCCCGTGCACCTCGAAGCGCTCGGTAGATTGGGTGCGACCGCCCACCATCGTCGCTCATTCCGCCCGGTTCAGGAAGCGATTGATGCCGTGGGTTTGTACAGCCATGCCGGGGATCAGGAATTGCAATATCCTGCCGATTTGTTTGAAAGTATCGATTGACAGGTTCCGATCAAATCCTTAGTATACGCGCACGTTGATCGGGGGAAGCTCCGGTAAACAACCAGTTTGATGCGGGGTGGAGCAGTCTGGTAGCTCGTCGGGCTCATAACCCGAAGGTCGTAGGTTCGAATCCTGCCCCCGCTACCACTATTAAAAAGCCGGTCTTTGACCGGCTTTTTTTTGTTTGTTCAGTCTATATCCGTATTGATATTCCGCCCCGCACACTTTTCTACCCTTTTGCAATTCCCTTTCAATCGGTTTTTCTCAAATCTAATACTTTCGTACCAAAAGTAACCGCCAATTTTTGCCCTCTGGGCAAAAAATTGCTCGAAGAATCAGTGTGTTCCGTCGTTTTGTTACAATTATCCGTCAACAAATTGACGAAAATGTAACTTGGGAAATGACGTCATTCACATCGATACTTGCCCGCGTTTTATACAATTCAACAAATACGGCAATTTATTGGTGTAAAAAATATATGAAACGCGTCATTAGAATGTCACCGGTATGGATTGCCGCACTTTTAGTAGTAGTTGGGCTTACAGGCTGTGGTGGCTCATCTAGTGGTAGCTCCAGCAGCGCTGCATCAGCGTCGCTGAGCTGGAACGCGCCTGCAACCCGGGCGAACGGGGAAGGAATCAAGATGGGTGAGCTGTCTGGTTATGTGATCAGTTACGGTCAGAACCCGAACGAGCTTTCCGAAGCTATTCGCATCGATGATGCCACTACTATGAACTACACCATCAACAATCTGGATAATGGTACCTGGTACTTTATTGTTCAGGTAGAAGACGTTGACGGCCTGGTCAGTGCGCCGTCAGAGCGGGTGAGTAAGACGATCTGATCTGAGTCCCAATGCTCTGGGCTTGTGGTTATTCGATTGGGTGCGTCACCGGCAATTTTAGGGTAAAAGCCGAGCCTTCCCCCAGGCGAGAGTGGACGTAAATGTCGCCACGATGCTTTTCCACTACTACGTTGACAAATGAGAGCCCGAGGCCGGTGCCATGGTTGCCGGATAGTTCGCTGGTTCTCTGACGCCGATAGCGTTCGAACAGATGGGGAAGCTCGTCTGGAGCGATGCCTTCCCCCTCGTCACTGACGGTCAGGCATGCCTGATGGCCGGCCAGGAACACCTGAATATTGATGGTGGACTGTGGCGGACTGTACTGTACCGCGTTGGTCAGCAGGTTGATCACCGCCCGCTCCAGCAATTCCGCGTTGCCCTTTAACCACAGGTCTTCGGTTCCCTGCAGTATCAGCTGGATGCCTTTCTCTACAGCTTGTTCGCTGACGCTATCCCTGGCGTTTTCCACAATGGCCAAGAACTCGCATTCGTAGAAGCGGGTTTCGGTCAACTGTTCGGCTCGGGCCAGTTGTACGAACTCCTCCGCCAGGTGATAGCTCCGTTTTGCGAGTCTGCCAAGTTGATCGAGCTGTTCCGGTGCTACCTGGCCCTGGTTTCGCTTCAATTGTTCGATCAGCGCCAGCTGCGATACCAGCGGCGAGCGAACGTCGTGGGATATGAAGTCGATGGCTTCCCGGTGCTGGCGTTGTTGCTCCCGCAGTTCGGAGATATCGGAGATGTTGGCAATGATGCCGCTCTGATCGCTGTCTGGCAGGGAGAACGGCGCAAAATGGATCAGGAAGTCCTTGCCGTGAATGCGCAGGTCCACGGTGCGGCTCTGTGCCAGGGTCAGCGTTTCTGACACGGTTTCGTGCCAGGGTGGCGTTTCTCTCGGATCGTGGCCTTCCAGAAGCCGCGCCAACGGCAGGCCGTTCAGGCTTGGCATGGGTTCGCGGAACCACTCCTCGATATGGCCGTTGGCAAAGCGGATAACACCCAGTTCGTCGGTCACGATAATGCCGTCTGGCATACGCTCAAAGCTGCGGCGTATGAATATCTGCATTTGGCTCATGCGTTCGGTCGCCACACGTACTCGCTCGATTCGGGCGGAGATGTTTTCCCGTGGCCCCGTTTTGCGCACCGGCGAACGGGTATTGGACAGTGGCAAACGGCGAAGGTAGCGCTGGGTGGCCTCCCGACTCAGGTCGTTGGGCAGTTTGAGCCCGATTTTGTAGGTTACGCCATTGCGTACCAGGCTGACCCAGCTCTGGCCATCGATGTGATGCCATTGCCCCGGTGTGTCTAGTGGCGGGATATCACCGGCGGCGAGGCCGGACGACGTCATCACCTCATCACCTTCAGCCAACAACCAGCCCTCTGGTTGAAGCAGAGCCCGGAAATGGCTGAGTAGTTGCGGCGGGTGCCTCAGTGACGGTTCTTCGAGGGTCATGGTGGGTCCGCGGGCAAGTTCGTCAAGCTGCCGGTTGAGGAAGCTGTTAGTCATGGCCAGCCGTAGCGCGCTGGACACGGGTAGCGCCAACAGAGGAATCACGATGGCATAGGAGATAGGTAGCCAGAGCTTGGCTCCGATCAGCAGCAGCGCATGCAGGAGGGCCAGTAGGCCGAGACTCGTAAGACACAAGAGAATGGTACGGGCCGGCCTCATGCGGGGCAGGCTGAATGACAGCAGAACAATGACCAAAACGGCGAGACCAATCGCGATAGGCTTTGATACCCGCGATATCAATTCATCTTTTACCAGTGCGGAATAACTGTTGGCGTGGAACTCAACGCCGGACATGGGCTGATTGAGGCCCGAAAACGGGGTGGGCAGGATGTCGCCAAAGCCTGGTGCGGTTGCACCCACAAACACGGTCTTCCCCTTGAAAGCGTCCTTTGCGGGTGGCCCGTCAAGCACCTTGATATAGGAATAAGAGGGCAGAGTTCCGGCACCACCAGCCATTGGAATGGTGCGGTAGTGCTGTCTAACATTTGTGTAGGGCGGCGCACTGGATGTTTTTGGGCCTGGTGACGGCGTGTCAGAGGCCGCCAGGGCCAGACTGGGCCACAACTGACCACCGAGGCCATTCAACAGGTAAAACCCCCGAGCCAGGCCGTCTTCATCAAGCTCAACATGGGCATGCCCAATCGTTGCAGCTGCGGACGCCAATGCAGGGGCAGGAAGCTGCTCGCTGATCAGGTAGTGCCGGGAAGGTGGTGACAGATGAAGTGGCAGGATGACGTTGCCGTGTTCCTGCATGGCGCTGGCCATCGCCTGGTCTTCCGGCGATGGTTCGGGGAACAGAATGTCGAACACAATGGTTTCGGCGCCGGCCTGGTGGAGTTTCTCGATGAGTTGCGCATGGGTTGTCCGTGGCCAGGGCCAGCGCCCCAGGCGATCCATGCTCAGTTCGTCAATGGCGATAACAACCACGTCATCGGCGGGTTCTGCGGGTGTTGCGGTGATGAGGGTGTCGTAAAGCCAGAAGTCCAGACGCTCTGGAGCTGAGGTTGTCTGGAACAGTAGCAGAAATGTCAGTAGTGGCAGGCCCAGCGTCCAAGGTGTTGTCTTAATGGGAAACCAGTTCCGGGTCATGGGGCCTGCTGTCGGGTATCAGGAAGTTGTGGGTTATTCCAGAAACAATTCCCTCCCTGGTCCCCACCGGCTTTCAAGCGGGCCGTCAGAGAGGGCTTTCAGGCGAACAAAATACCGTCTTCCGGGAATGAGGCGCAAGGCTGCTGTGGTATCCGACAGCGTAGCCTCTTTGATTATGTTGTTGAATCTCGGCTCTTCAGATAGCTGCAGGCGATAATCGGTCGCGGTATCCACCTTCTGCCAGAACACCCTTACCTGGCTGTCAACGTAGTTGACGCTGATGATGCGAACCGGTGGCAGGGTCCCGTTCACGACCAGTGAACGTGCCTCACTCGTGGCCACAGAATTGCCGCCGGCCTCGGTGACCACCCGCCAGTAGTATTGCCCAGGTGTCAGTGGTCGAGAGGGCAGCGCACTTTCATCGGGCGCCCACTCGCTGGTGGCAATCGTGTTTCCAAAGTCTTTGTCCTCCGCAATTTCCACCCGGGCGACTTCGTTTTCGCCACGCAACTGCCATCGGAATTCGGGCATGTCGTCGTTAACCGTCTCTCCTGGTTCAGGTTGTTCCAGTGCGGCGGTCCGGGCCTGTAGGTCGACTTCAAAGGACATGACGCCGGGCATGCCAGCCATGCCACGATTGTCGACGGCGGCAAGGTGAATCTCGTAGCGGCCATTGTCCAGCAGGTTAATATCGAAATCACTGTCGCTGACTTTGCTGCTGTTAATCCAGCGGCCGGAATCGGCATCAAAGATATCCACGCGATGGCTGTTGGCGCCGTTGGGTGTCCAGCTCAATTGTGCAGGAAGTTGCTTCAGTTGCTGCGGCAGGGGGTTAATCTCCGGAGCTGGGGGCAGGCGGCGGATGTTCATTCTGCCCACACCTGCGGTTGAAACGCTGGCGCTATAACCGGCTGGAATTCGGCGTGTTTGCCCCGGCGGGCCAAACGATACCTCGCCCTCGGTGACCCGCAGATCGGTCATGCCGGGCGCAGTCCGTAGGGTGAACATGGTGCCCCTGACCGCCGCTACAGCGGAGGGTGTTTCAATCTCAAAGCGTGAACCGCCTTCGATCACCGGTTTCACCTGGGTTTCAATTTCGCCCTGATTGAGGCGCAGGCGAGTGTCCACCATGCCGGACTTCCCGTACTGTGTCAGGCGATTGAAGGCGAGGCGGGAATGCGGTGATATCCGCACCACAGAGCCGTCAGCGAGTTCGATGGTTGCCGTGCCAGCGTGTGACTGGATTTCATCGCCCACCCGGACCAGGGAATTGCTTGTTAGGGGGCGCTTGGTGCCGTCGCTGCCGGAAATCAGTTGTACCTGGCCGGTCACCGAATTGACTCGGGCGGGGTCGGGTTGGCGCTGAAGCCAGGCAAGGGGAACTCGCAGGCTGTCTCCGCTGCTTATCGTGGCGGGGTTGTCTATCCCGTTGTGCTGTAGCAGGCGAATGGCGGGAATGCCCTTGGCCAATAATGCGTCAGCGATCTCTACAAAATTTTCACCGGGTCTTACCGTATAGATCCACTCCGGCGTCGCGTTGGATTCCGGGGCAACGGCGGCCGCCTGAGAACCCCGGGTGACCGAAAGTTCCGCCTGTACTGGCAATGCCAGCAGTGAACCGGCCAGAAATATCAAACCGGTGAATGTTCGCAGGGTAACGCATTGGCTCATGTCAGGCTTGTTCCATGGCCGGTACGTTCTCGTTCGGGCCTGAGGCCTTCATCGCCTCAAGACGATAGCCGCGCTGGTAGATGGTCTTGATCCGGAAACCGTTCTCGGGATTAAGGCCCAGTCTGCGGCGAAGTCGGCTCATGTGAGTATCCACGGTACGGGTATTGATGTCTTTCGCCAGCCCCCATACACGTTCAAGCAACATCTCGCGGGTCAGTAGCCGGCCCTGGTTCTGGAACAGGAACAGGGTCAGGTCAAAGTCCTTGTCGGTCAGCGTCAGTACGTTGCCGTGAAGCGCAATGGTTCGAAGCTGGGTATTGATCTCGAACGGGCCGTACTGCAACGATTCTTTTTCGACATCGGGGCTGGTGCGACGCGCCAGCGCATTGATGCGTGCCACCAGTTCTGCCTCGCGAGCGGGTTTAGCCAGGTAGTCGTCGGCACCGGCATCCAGCGCACGTACAATGTCTGTTTCGCTGTCGCGCTGGGTGAGAAACACCACCGGAATCTGCCAGTTCAACTGCGCACGTACACTTTCCAGAACCTCAATTCCGGTCATGTCGGGTATTTGCCAGTCCATCACCAGCAGATCGTAGCTGCGGTGAAGGACCGCGCTCAGGAATGCCTGGCCTGACGGAAAACTGTCACAGTGGTGCCCGCGCTCGGACAGCACAGACTGAATGTGCTGAGCCTGTTCATGTTCGTCCTCAAGCAGAGCAATTCGCATCAAACGTCTCCCGACATCAAAGCTGTCATATTCAGGCTTCCCGACCGACGTCGGGGAATGGTTATTGAATTCAGCTTCATATTATTACAAATCCGCAATTTCGCTTCAGTGTCGTTATGTAGTGTTGCGTAAACGAATCGCAGGCTTTCCATTGTCGTCATCCAGTGTTTGTCGGCAGCCGGGAAAATTACTACAGCCCCAGAACCAGCCTTTTTTGCCTTTTCTGCGCACCAATGGCGAAAAACAGTGCGGGCAGGGAATAGGTTTTTCTCCCGTGCCATCCGCCGGCAACTGGTCCTCAATGGGCCGCGTGCCTTTGCAGTCCGGAAAGCGTGTGCAGGCATGAAAGGCACCAAACTTGCCCTCGCGCTGGCGCATCGGGGCGCGGCACTTGGGGCAATGGGGCTGCCCTTCGGGTGATGGGGCTGCCCTGGCTTCTTGCTCAGGGGTGTTGATGAAGCCGCGTATCTGTTCTTTCAGATCCGCAATAAACTGTTTGGGGTTGCCCTCGCCCCGGCGAATACTTTCCAGGGTGGCTTCCCAAATGGCGGTCGTATCCGGCTTGCTGACAGACTCCGGCAACGATTCAATCAACGCCTTACCTTTCGGCGTTGACCGGATGTGGCGTTTGTCCCGGTATAAATAGTCGCGCCGGAACAGGGTGTCAATAATCGCCGCCCGTGTGGCCTCAGTGCCCAGCCCATCGGTTTCGCGCAAGGTTTTTCGAAGCTCAGGGTCGCTGACAAAACGGGCGATGTTGGTCATTGCTGACAGCAGCGTGGCGTCGGTGAAATACTGGGGCGGCTGAGTTTTGCGCTCGGCGATGTCCACCGAGTCACAGAGTATGGGATCATCTTTGTCCAGGCGGGGGAGAGGACTTTTGGCGGCCTCTTGTCGGCTTTCCCGCTGACGGATTTCCAGGGTTTTCCAGCCGGGCTGAAGAACAGCGGTTTCGGTTGCTTTAAAAGTGTGATCACCAATTCCAACGGTCAACTTGCCTTCCCGGTGGATTGCGTCTGTGCTGAACTGCATCAGGTAATATCGGCTGATCAGTTCGTAAATATTCTTCTCAGCCTCGCTCAGACGCCCATTGGGAGCCTTTCTGGCCGTGGGGATGATGGCATGGTGGGCATCCACCTTTTTGTCGTTCCAGGCTTCGGTATGGCGGTTCAGGTCCGCCGCCTCACACGCCGTTGCCAGTTCGCCGGCGACATTGCCAATGGCCTGAACCACACTCTGCCGCTGGTCAAAATGCCCTTCCGGCAGATAGCGGCAATCCGAACGGGGATAGGTAATCAACTGATGGCGTTCGTACAGGTTCTGGGCGGTATCCAGCACGTCTTTCGCGCCCATCCGGAACAGTCGTCCTGCGTCGATCTGTAAAGCAGAGAGTGAGAGCGGTAAAGGTGGCGCTTCGTTTCTGTCGCGGAAACGGGATTCTGTAACCTTGCCTGGCCGCCCCTCGACAGCCTCGGCAACTTGCCTGGCCACGTCGCTGTCCAGCAACCGGTCATCCTCATCCAGGTATTCCCGGTAGGCTTCAGAGGGCTGCCAGCGCGCCGTGAACGCCTGCTGGTCCAATTCTTCATCCACTGCATGGCACGTTGCCTGAATGCGGAAGAAGGGTTTGGGCTGGAAGTTCTCAATGGTATTGTCCCGAGCCACCACCAGCCCGAGCACCGGCGTTTGTACTCGGCCAACGGAATATACGCCCTGCTGGCCCTGTTGCTGATACGACAGCGTATAGAAGCGCGTGAGATTGATGCCATAGAGCCAGTCCGCTCGCTGACGGGCGAGGGCGGAATGGGACAGACGGCGGAATTCGAGGTTGTCTTTTGGTGCCTGGATGGCCTTTGCCACGGCCGCCGGAGTCAGATCATTGATCAGAATTCTCTGCACCGGGCAGGTGGCGCCCGTGTAGCGGATGACTTCGTCCACCAGCAGTTGGCCTTCCCGGTCCGGATCGCCGGCGTGGACGATGGTCTCCGCTTTGCGGATCAGCGATTCCAATACCTTGAGCTGCTGGCGCACGCTGTCTTTGGGCATTACCTCCCAGCGCTCTGGAAACAGGGGCAGGTCTTCCTGTCGCCATTTTTTCCAGCGCGGGTCGTACTGCCCGGGTTCCGCCGGCTCCAGTAGGTGGCCAATGCACCAGCTTACGGTGCAGGCGTTGCTTCCCTCGCCACAACGAATCCAGCCCGTACCCTTTTGATGCGGAGCGGGGAGGGCGGCAGCAATTGCCCGGCCCAGGCTTGGTTTTTCAGCAATGTACAGGCGCATAAGTCGGAAGCAGTTTTCGGATGGGGATGGAAGATGGCGCTTTGTTGGTATCCTGTCAAGGTAACATAGCGTTTGGTGTAGTAGACTGTTCCATAACACATTCAATCAGGAGCAGGCCTGTTTATGTCCACACAACAAGCCATTGAACAAAAGCTGACAAGCGCGTTCGACAGCCAACACCTCATGGTTGAAAACGAGAGTCACAAACATAGCGTGCCACCCAACTCTGAAACCCATTTCAAGGTGACCCTGGTGTCTCCAGAATTTGAGGGGCAGGGCAAGGTCAAGCGGCATCAAGCCATCTACAAAGTACTGGCGGACGAAATGGCCGGTGGCGTCCACGCCCTGGCGCTGCACGTGTATTCACCACAGGAGTGGGAGGCGTCCGGCCAGGCAGCGCCCGACTCTCCCAATTGCATGGGCGGCTCCAAAAACGACCCGGCCTTTGCATCCGGAGGTGGCCAGTGAGCCAGTTCTTCCAGATTCACCCGGAAACGCCCCAGAAACGTCTGATCAACCAGGCCGTGGATATTCTCCGCAAGGGAGGCGTTATTGTGTACCCGACGGATTCTGCCTACGCCGTCGGCTGCCATCTCGGTGACAAGCAGGCAGCGGATAGAATCAAACGTATTCGCCGCCTGGATGACAAGCACAACTTCACCCTGATGTGTCGGGACCTGTCGGATATCGGCGTGTTCGCGAAGGTTGATAACACCCAGTATCGGCTTCTAAAGAACTTCACGCCGGGGGCTTACACATTCATTCTGGACGCCACCAGTGAAGTACCGCGCCGCCTGCTGCACCCCAAACGCAAGACCATTGGCATGCGGGTGCCGGACAACGCCATTGTGCAGGCGCTGCTGGCGGAGCTGGGCGAACCCATCATGAGCAGCACGCTGATATTGCCGGGTGACGAGGACCCGATGACGGATCCTTATGACATCCGGGAAACTCTGGAGCACGAGCTGGATCTGATCATCGATGGTGGTTTTTGCGGCCTGGAGGCGACCACCGTGGTGAACATGACAGGGGATGCGCCTGAGGTAACTCGCGTCGGTAAAGGAGATCCCGAGCCCTTCCGGATTTAACGGAATCAGGCCCGGGTGTTCAGGCTCAGGGCGAAATTTTTGCGGTCTGCGTAGTTGGTGGCCTGATCGGTATTTATGGTTCTGCGCAGGCTGTCGTATCGGTGCGCCAGGTCCTGCAGGCCGTTGAATTGCTGGTTGTCGCTGACCAGGGTATCCAGCAGTGAGTTGTTCACACCGTAGGCTTTGTTCAGCTTGAGCGCGTTGTCCACAAAATGCAGGGTGGGTTCGCTGGCACTGAGACGGCTGAACGCCTCCCGGAACGGCTTGCTGTTGTTCAGGTCCTGCTCGATTCGGTTGCGGGTTTCCTCTGGTATGCCGCCGCCAACGCTGATCTTGCCTTCGTCGTTCTTCGAGACTTCCACACTGGTTGCCGGGTTGAGTTTGTATTCGGCAAGTTTATGCCGCAGCGTTTCTCGCATATAGGCAAGGTCCTGCCCGACGGTTTGTTTGTATTCCGCCATCTGCAATCGGGTGGACTTGGGGTGGCCGGTATCGAAACTCGCCCGCTCGGACAGGGTGAACCGGTCATCAGTTGCGGAAGCCGGCGCCTCCGGGGCTGTGGGCTTTGGTGCCGCATTGCCCGATGCCGCCGGCTGTTTCTTTTCCATGGCCTGCTGGAACTGGGTGCTGGCTTTGATCAGCGATGTGAGTAGCGACATGGCTCTGTTCCCCTCCCACGGCCATTGAGGAAATGTTGACGGTTTTGGTGTCTTGGGGAGGTTTAAGCATAAAGCGGGCCATGGCGACTTATTGCAGTGCATTTCTAATACCCTGAATAGTTGGCAGGAGGGCCGGCCGCGAGACCGGCCCTCCCTTGGTAGGATCACCCGGATTTATAACGCTCTTCGCAACTCGCCATAATCTCCGCCCGTTCTCAGCACGAGGGTGATGTTGTTGTCGTTTCGGTTTCGGAAAAACCAGCCGTGGTTGCCAGTGAACGCCGCCACAAGCTTGCCGTCATCTGCTGGAACGCCTCGGCCCTTCTCGTAAGAGATGTTTTGGCCACTGCCATCGCCGTGAGTGTCGAAATTGATCGGGCCGCCTTCAGACACCCAGGAGAATCGGGCTGTCGCACCTTCTTCCATGGTAAGTTTGAACTCAGTGCCTTCTCCTGGCGTGAGAACTACACGCACTTCATCCTGCCACTGTGGTTCCGCAGGTATTGGTTCTGATGCTGGATCTTCCTCGGCAGGCGCAAGCTCAGGTTCTGGAGCCGAGGCTGTCTCCTGAACAGGTTTGGCAACTGGCGGTGCCGTCTGTTCCGCCGAAGGCTGCACGGCAACCATTTGGGCAGCAGCGTCTGCAGCCGCCTCCTCGACAAGCTGCTCCTTGATTTCACCCATTTCAGTCAATCCCAGAAGTTGGCCCGCACCCGTTGGGTCCAGGGCATATTCCGCAGGCATCACCACGGAAACGAGCAATAACAGCGCCACGATGGCAGCGATGATCGTTGAGCGAATCAGTCTCGGGGTACTGGGTAATTCTTCACGGTTGGGCATATCAGTGTTGTACATAGTGAATCTCCAGAATTAAGCGACAAAATAGCCGGTGACCTGATAGCCAAAGAGCAGGAAGCCTGCGCTCATCATGGCCACATTGGCGGTGTAGGCATGGCGAAAGAAACCATCGGTTTTACGCCAGAAACTCATCACAATCAGAATCATGGCAAGGGCAATGAGCTGTCCGATTTCCACACCCACGTTGAACGCGAGAAGGTTCGGAATCAGTCCATCCGACGAGATGTCGTATTCAATGATTTTTGTGGATAGACCAAAGCCATGGAAGAACCCGAAAATGAGCGTGGCTGCTTTGGTATTGGGCTGGAATCCAAACCAGCGCTGATAGGCTCCAATGTTGTCCAGTGCCTTGTACACAATAGACAGGCCGATAATCGCATCGATGATGTAGCTGTTGATGCCGACGTTGAAGTACACGCCCAGCAACATGGTGGTGGAGTGCCCCAGCGCAAACAGGCTCACGTATATGGCAATGTGCTGCATGCGGTAGAGGAAGAAGATCACACCCAACAGAAACAGCAGGTGATCATATCCGGTGACCATGTGTTTGGCCCCGAGGTAGATGAACGCAATGAGGTTTACACCGGTGATTTCCTGAATGTACCCCTTGTCGCCTTGGGCGACAGCATGGGCCAGCACATCGGTACTCAAGCTCAGTAATCCGAGTGTCAGAAATATCCAGAAGAGACGACTGCCTCCGCGCGCTAGACGCGCATTACGGCAATCGTCAAGCAAGCTTGACAACATAAAGACTCCAATCAAATTTTTAAGGTCCGCGTAGGCGGCAAGAATCAAGCAGAAAGGAGTGCTTTAGGAGGGCGTTCCAGCCGATAGCGCAAATTGCGGGGAGAGCCACCGACAAAGGGTGCCGGTTGCCGGAGCGCGGCGATGCTTTGGGAGGCAAGAGGACTTGGCAGTTGGTCTACTGTCTCGTGGGTATGATTGCCGGCGTCGTGATGCGGTGAAACTTTACCCGTTTCACCGACATCGTGGCTGTGCCCGTTATGACTGTGTGATTGGTTGGCCTGACCGATTTCCGGGCTTTCTTGCAGTTCAGCCACACCGTGCGAGAAAGCCTCACCGATCACCGAGAGAGACAAGCCTGCCAGGGCCAGTAGCATGATCAGAGTCGCGAGCAGCTTTTTACGGTGAATGGCCGTAATCATAAGTCTCAGAGCACAGATCCGGTTGTTGGATTACAATGGAGCCCAAGGATAACATCCCCCTCATGGGGGGTGAGAATTAAATATGGTCAATGAATACACGCACCCATCGCATCCGGACATCATTAAATGCCTCAAGTGGGTGTTGGTTCAGGGTCACATTGAACACTGCCTAGACGATGCCATCGGACCTCTGGCACCGGATCAGCAACGTTGTGCGGACGAATTCAAGGCCATTGCCCGGTATCTGTGATTCTGTCAGTAGCCAACTCCCGGATTCAGTCACACCGTAGCGGCTCAACCGTTACATGCACCAGTGACTGGCACTGGTTCTGAATGCGGCTTTTGTAAACAGTGGGTGACTCAGGCTGGTGGGAGACAACCGAGACAATGGCTGCATGAATGTTTGGCCCAATCGCCCACACATGCAGATCACTGACTTTGGCGTCGTTGTCCTCTACGGCTTGTTTTACCGCCTCTTCCATGTCCTGGTGCTGCTCGTCGAGGAGTACCTTTGAGGTATCTTTGAGCAGGTACCATGACCAGCGCGTCACCAGTATGGCACCGATAATACCCATCATCGGATCCATCCAGTTCCATCCCGCGTATTTTCCGGCAAGAAGGGCGACGATTGCCAATACCGACGTCAGGGCATCGGCGAGCACATGGAGGTACGCAGCTCTGCGGTTATGATCATCGTGGTTGTGATGGCCGTGTCCGTGGCCATGATCATGGCCATGGTCATGGCCTTCCTCACCCAGTATCCAGGCGGAAACGCCATTGACTACCAAGCCGATAAAGGCCACTAAAATCGCGCCATCGAATGAAATATCGACCGGTTGAATGAAGCGGCCAACGCTCTCGATGACCATGTATGACGCGAATACGGCCAGCAACGCCATCGAGCCGTAAATGATCCCGGCGAGGATTTCCCAGACCATCATCGCCAGGGTCAATGCCACCACAATGAGCGTGCGAGTTTCGCCGGAGCGCTTTAGGTGCTGCCCGAAACTAAGTGTTTCAAAACGCACCTTTGCAAAGTAGACCGGACTTGGATAGTCTCCTTGACAAATTATCGACGCTGATGAGATACCACGTGCTTTTGAGCCAGGCTCGATTTTCCACAGGCAGAAAAATTTCGGTGGTGGCCATGCTGTCACTGATGATGCTCTATAGTGTCGCCTGGGCTTCAGATCAGAACGTTCATGAGGCGTCACAGAGCCTTTCTATTGCAAAGTTTGTCGAGAATCACGGTCATACTCATCCGTCCTCACTTGAGCACCTCCACGTTTATACTCCGGACATGTCGGACCGGGATCATCTACTACTTCATGCGTTTGGCGCAGTTGAAAAGCACATGCCTCTCACTTTGGCGGCAGTGCCGGTTTCCCGCCGTCAGGACAAACCTGAGCTTCAAAAAACACCGTCTCCCTTGCCGGAGCAAACGTCCGCACTTTATCGCCCTCCGAAAGCCTGAAAACTTAAAAATGATTGGCGCCTTAGCGTCTTTATAAATTTAAGTCGATATTATCGGAGATAACCGAATGAATCAGAAGCCGATTCTGCGCTTTTCATGCGCAGGCCCGGGTGCGCGGTGGCTATCCGTTTTTGCGACGGCCTTCGTTTGCCTGATGTTCTCTCCCCTGCTGTTTGCCCATGGTGTCGAGGAAGGTGACGCCACGTTTATAGAGCAGGCCAGCGGGGCACAGTTGCTGCCGTTTATCTATCTCGGTGCCAAACACATGGTCACCGGCTATGACCACCTCCTGTTCCTGGCAGGGGTCATCTTCTTCCTCTACCGCATGAAGGACGTGGGTATCTACGTCACTCTTTTTGCGGTTGGGCACAGTGTCACTCTTCTGTACGGCGTGCTCAGTGAGACCAACGTTAACGCTTATATGGTGGATGCAATCATCGGCTTTTCTGTGGTCTACAAGGCCCTGGATAACCTTGGTGCTTTTCGGCGTTGGTTTGGTTTTCAGCCAAATACCAAGGGCGCTGTCCTGATTTTCGGGTTTTTCCATGGGTTTGGTTTGGCCACAAAGCTCCAGGACTTCACGTTGTCGGAAGATGGTCTGGTGGCCAATATCCTGGCGTTTAACGTCGGTGTTGAGATTGGTCAGTTGATGGCTTTGGGCATCATTCTGATTGCTATGAATTTCTGGCGTAGAACCGATGTTTTTCCTCGGCAGGCGCTTGCAGCCAACGTCCTGCTAATGAGCGCCGGTTTCATGTTGATGGGCTATCAGCTGACAGGCCTTTACACGGTTTCCTGAGGAGATAAATCATGCAAGACATTTCAAATATGAATCGTGAGGGGCTCCCTTCCTCGAAAAGCCTTTTCAAAGCGACCGGAGTGGCTGCAGCTATAGGGCTTGTGGTTCTGGTCACAACCATTCTTCCTGCTGAATACGGAATTGATCCGACGGGACTGGGCCAGACGATGGGGCTTACCGTGCTCAGTCAGGCCAATGCGGCAGAATCAACATCGACAGAGACGGCTTCGGCTTCATCATCGGGCAACATGTTATCGCTTCCCGCTGGCCCTGTCTGGAAAGCGTCAGGAGGACTGGATTCCGATGCCACTACCGTTACTTTAAAGCCGAACGAGGGGCTGGAAGTGAAAGCCACAATGTCAAAGGGTGACCGCTTGGTCTTTAACTGGACCACCGAGGGCGGCCCCGTAAGCTTTGATATGCACGGTGAGCGGTTCAATGATGGTGACAACTTTACCAGTTACTGGCAGGGGCGCGACCAAGTATCTGCGAGTGGCGCCTTCGAGGCGCCCTTTGACGGTACTCATGGCTGGTACTGGCAGAATAACGGAGGCGAAACGGTCACAGTTGTTCTTGAAACCAGTGGGTTTTACAACGGCATAGGTAAAAAGTAATCCAACCATTTTCAATCAGGAGTTATCTCATGAAAAAGATCATCCACGCTTTCGCAATCGTCATGTCTCTGTCATTTGCAGGCAACGCAATCGCCGGGGCGGGGCACAGCCATGGCGCAGCGGAGCCTGTTTCAAAAGACCAGGCAACTGAACGGGCCGTTGCGGTTAAGCAGCAACTCGTCAGTTCAGAACAGATTGGGTCTACCTGGGCACAGGTTTCTATGGGCACCGCCAAGCAGCGTTCTACGTCAGAGGGCAAACTATGGGTAGTCCAGTTTGATAACCCTGATTCCGCCGATGAAAACAGGGCGAAACTGTTCGTGTTTGTCGATGAATTCGGCAACCCCATTGGCGCTAATCATTCCGGCAAATTGTAAAGCCGGAGGTCACTTAAAGGCCCGTTGAACCAAAGGTTGCGGGCTTTTAACGGTTAGACTGAGCCAAAGCAATGGGAACGCTGCTGACGGATATTTTGGCCCATACCTTTGGGTGGGCGCCTATGACACGCCCCCGTAACTGATGGGGCATAGCCTCGTGTTTTAGGAGAACCATGCTTCAGATTTTACAGAACCGTACATACAGGCATTTGTTTTTAGCTCAGGTGGTGGCCCTGCTGGGAACGGGCCTGGCAACGGTTGCGTTAAGCCTCCTGGCGTTTGATCTGGCCGGCGACGAGGCGGGGCAGGTCGTTGGCACGGCCATGGCCATCAAAATGGTCGCCTACGTGTTTATCGCCCCCCTGGCAGCGGCGCTGGCTGAGAGTATACCCCGCCGGGTGATGTTGGTTTCGCTGGACCTGATGCGAGCCGCCGTAGCGCTGGCACTGCCTTTTGTGACTGAGGTCTGGGAAGTGTATGTGCTGATCGCGATACTGCAATCGGCGTCTGCAGCCTTCACGCCGACGTTTCAGTCCACCATACCGGATACCTTGCCGAACGAAGATGATTACACCCAGGCGTTGTCCCTTTCGCGCCTTGCCTACGACCTCGAAAACCTGATCAGTCCGGCACTGGCCGCGGTGTTGCTGCTTGTCACCAGTTGGCACGGGTTGTTCTCGGGCACGGTGGTGGGCTTCCTCGCGTCTGCACTGTTGGTGGTGTCGGTGATTCTTCCGGTTGGGTCCAGGCCGGAGAAACGTCGGGGCATCTATGAGCGGGCCCGCCGCGGGTTCCGCATCTTTATGGCCACACCGCGACTTCGAGGGCTGATGGCGCTGAATGTGGTGGTCAGCATGGCCGGTTCGATGGTGATTGTGAACACGGTGGTAATCGTGCAGGGCAGTTTTGGCCTGACGGCTCAGCACACCGCCATGGCGTTTGCCGCTTTTGGGGGCGGCTCTATGCTGGCGGCTCTGGTGTTGCCCGCTTTACTAACACGATGGAAGGATCGCCCAGTGATGCTGTCAGGGGCATGGGTATTGCTCGGTGGCTTGGGTGCGGCCCTGTTCGTGGATAGTATCTACACGCTGTTGCCAGTCTGGGCGTTGCTTGGTACTGGGTTCTCAACAGTACAGACTCCAATAGGTCGGTTGCTCACCCAGTCCTCACATGGTGAAGATCGCCCGGCGTTTTTTGCTGCGCAGTTCTCGCTCTCTCATGCTGGGTGGTTGGTTGCCTATCCGCTGGCGGGATGGCTTGGCTCATCTGCCGGCATCCAGCCAACGCTGATTGTGTTGGCGGTTCTGGGACTTGTCTTCCTGATTGCAGCCACCCGACTGTGGCCCGCCGATGATTCATTGGTGATTGCCCATAGCCATCATGACCTGCCACGCGACCACCCGCACATAACGGAATCGGAAGCGGAGCATTCCCACCGGTATGTGATTGATGAACTGCATCCTCGGTGGCCGGGTTAATAAGTGGCTGTTGGAACCGTCAGGGGGATGTCCACCACCACCTGCAGTCCGCGTACAGCCCCCGCAGAAAACTGAAGAGTTCCGCCGTAGCGTTCGACAATTTCACGCACAATGGCGAGTCCGAGGCCGTGGCCTGGTGTTTGTTCGTCAAGTCGCAGCCCTCTTTGTCCGAGCTTGCCGATCTCGGTGTCTGTGACCCCCGGGCCATCATCCACGACATCTATGTTCAGCATTCCGGAGCCTTGCGACAGTGAAAGCTCCACACAACGGCCTGACCACTTGCCTGCGTTATCCAGGAGATTGCCCATGATTTCATTCAGGTCGTGCTCCTCAATCGGCCAGCGGGCATCCTCGGGGAGAGAACTCGACAATTCGAAGGATTTTTCCGTGTACAGTCGTCCCAGCATCCAGACCAGATCCCGGGCCTGTTTCATGGGATAAGCGCTTTTTCCGACTTGTGGTCCTGCAAAGCGGCTCCGTCGCATTTCTGCTTCAAGCTGTTTGTCGATGTCGTTGAGTCTTGCGGTCATTTGGAGCCGCAGCTCGTTGGATAGCGGGCGGCTGGTGTCCTCAAGAATCTGCCGGACAGCGGCAATCGGGGTCTTTACGCTGTGGGAAAGATTTGCCAAAGCGTCCCTTGAGCGTTCCAGTCGTTGATCCAGAGAGTCGAGGAGCTGGTTGAGCTGTTGTACAAGTGGGCGGAATTCTTCAGGTGCCCTGACATGAATCCGAGAGACTTTGCCGTCCTGAAGTTGCTTTAATGTGGCCCTGAGGGCTACAACGGGACGCATGGAGAGGTTGATGCCGAACCAGATTACGACGACCAGCAGTAAAATCAGCAATATGGAGACAATCGCCGTCCATGCGTGTAACTCGGCCTGGCTGCGTTTCAGTGCGCCCAGATCCTCGGACACAATCACCACGATAGGCGTGTCGCCCACGCGAAATGACTTCCGGTAAGCCAGAATATCGGCTGGCGTATCGGCCTTTCCAGAGTCCTGTACACGATGGGTTCCGTCCTGCCCGGATTCAATCAGTGACATCAATACTGGCGCCCAGGAATCCGGTGAAATAATGGATCTGGACGGTGAATGTATGGCAAATGCGTGGTGAAAGACCTCCTGAAAGTAGTCACCAGTCTGGAGGGTGTCCAGTTTGCCGTCGGAATCACGAATCTGATGTTCAAGGAATGCCACTTCATCTTTCAGCCGCGTCTCAACGAAATCCCGGGACATTCGGTCCAACAAAACACCGTGTACCAGCCATGCAAGGCCCATCAGGGCGATGCCAGCAGGCAGTAACAGCGCCAACAGAGTTCCCTTAACGGAAGCCGGCTTTCTAAGCAATGTCATTGAACAGATACCCCTGGCCGCGACGGGTGGAGATAGTATCGTTGCCGACAAGCTTCCGTAATCTTCGGATGTAGGCTTCGATCACATTCTCACTGGGGTTGTCGTTCAGGTTATAGAGCTGTTCCATCAACTGTTCTTTCGAGAAGACATGCCCGGGACGGCTCATCAGGCAGCGTAGCAGGCGGAATTCGGTACCTGTCAGGCTGTGTTCGGTGCCATCGTCGGATTTCAGGCTCTGACGATTTTCGTCCAACTCGTAGCGCCCGGCTTTGACCAGAGAATGAATGCGGCCTTCGCTTCGACGCACAATGGCATTCAGTCGGGCGATTAACTCTTCTGTCTGGAAGGGTTTGGCGAGGTAGTCATCCGCCCCGGCTTTCAGTCCTTCGACTTTATCGTGCCAGTCACCCCTTGCGGTTAAAATTAATACCGGAAAGGCAATGCGATCCTTCCTCCATTTTCTCAGCACGTCCAGGCCGTTGCCATCTGGCAAGCCAAGGTCAAGAATAATGGCACGGTATTCCTCCTGTCCTGCCAACATCCTGGCTTCTCTGGCCGTGTGTGTTGTGTCAACGCTGAACCCCGCCTTTTCAAGTTGACTACTTAAACCATCAGCCAGCAAACGGTCATCTTCAACGAGCAGTAATCGCATCGGGCCATCCCTCTCGTAACTCAAGTGGGTGTAAGTGTCGCTTATCAAACTGAATTCAGCCTGAACGATTAAAAATCTGGCATTTTCAGCAAGGATTCAGGTAAGTGCGCGATGGTGTGGTTCTTATTTTGGCATGGCTCAGTGTCCTGAGCTAACCAACACCCGTGTTAACGAACCTGTCGTCGTAGGAGAAAGTGAAATGAAAGCATCAAAGATTTTTCTGGTAGCAGCGTCCATGTCCATGTCTGCAGCAGCCATCGCTGCCGGCGCCCATGGTGGTGGCCACGGTGCAGGTAGTGGAGAGCCGGGCAAGGCATCGGAAGCCTCTCGCACCATCACTGTTGAAATGTACGACAACTACTATGAGCCGGAAGAAATCAGTGTTGAGCCCGGTGAAACGGTTCGCTTCGTCGTTAAGAACGAGGGCAGTCTGGTTCACGAGTTCAACATCGGCACCCCATCCATGCACGAAGGCCATCAGAAAGAAATGATGATGATGGTAGAGCACGGCGTGATCCAGGGAGGCAAGCTCAACCACGACATGATGAGCATGGACATGGGCAACGGAAAAACCATGAAGCATGACGATCCAAACAGCGTGTTGCTTGAGCCTGGACAGAGCAAGGAAGTTGTCTGGAAGTTTACGGAAAAAGGTGACATTGAGTTCGCATGCAACGTGCCAGGCCATTACCAGGCCGGTATGTACGGTGACGTTAACTTTGAGTAAACCGGCGTACTGAAAACCCCGCGAATGCACGGGTTGGGACTGTGTCCCAGCCCCGCTTCAACGACGTGCAGTTTGGAGTTCAAAAAGATGAAAACACGCCTACTGACGGGACTTTTGAGCCTGTTAATGCCGGTGATAGTTCTGGCCGCTGAGTACGACCTGACGGTCGACCGGGTTGAAATTGACACCGGTGATTTCGTCAAGGAGGGCATTGGCTACAACGGGAAATCTCCCGGGCCGGTGATGCGATTCAAGGAAGGCGAAAACGTCAGGATCAATGTGACCAACAACCTGGATGAGATGACCTCAATCCACTGGCATGGTTTGATTCTTCCCTTCAACCAGGACGGTGTGCCCGGCATCAGTTTTCCGGGTATAAAGGCGGGTGAAACCTTCACCTACGAATTCCCAATCCAGCAGGCTGGTACTTATTGGTTTCACAGCCACTCCGGTTTTCAGGAGCCGGACGGTGCCTATGGTGCCATTGTGATTGAACCCGAGGGCCGTGAGCCGTTCCGCTACGATCGCGAATACGTGGTTCAGCTAACCGATAAGCACCCGCACTCCGGTGATCGCATCATGCGTAACCTGAAGATGATGCCGGATTACTACAACCGCGAGCAGCAGACCGTCGGCGAGTTTTTCTCTGACGTGTCCGAGAATGGCCTGATGAACACCGTTCGGGACCGTATGGCCTGGGGCGGCATGCGGATGATGAAAGCGGATGTCGAAGACTTGCAGGGCTTTACAGGGCTGATCAACGGTAAAGGGCCGGAGCAGAACTGGACTGGGCTTTTTGAGCCGGGCGAACGCATTCGGCTGCGCTTCATCAACTCCTCGGCGATGACTTACTTTGATATCCGGATCCCCGGTCTGGACATGACCGTTGTGCAGGCTGATGGCAACAACGTTCAGCCGGTTAATGTGGATGAATTCCGGATTGGTGTGGCGGAAACCTATGACGTCATCGTGCGCCCGAAAGAGAAGCAGGCATACACCATCTTTGCCGAATCCATGGGGCGTTCAGGCTATGCCAGAGCGACACTGGCCCCAGAAGAGGGTATGGAAGCGGCTGTGCCGCAACTGCGTAAACCTGCGCGCCTGACCATGGCTGACATGAGCGGAATGCACGGAATGGACCATGGCAGCATGGCTGGTATGGATCATGGAAACATGGATATGGGCAGCTCAAAAGGTATGTCCGGGATGGATCACTCAAACATGAAAGGAATGGATCATTCGGGCATGGCCGGCATGGATCATGGTTCCATGGCGATGGGGAAGGAAAGCCCAAGCGACCCTTTCTATGCCAAGGGCAGTGGCCTCGTGCCCACGGCGGCCAATGGCGGAAAGTTCCTCTCCTACGCTGACCTGAAGGCCCAAAACCCACTGTATGAAGATCGTGAACCGACTCGGGAAGTCGAGCTTCGCCTCACCGGCAACATGGAGCGCTACACCTGGAGCATTAATGGCGTTAAATACGAAGACGCTGATCCGATTCGCCTGAAATACGGTGAGCGGGTTCGCTTCAAGTTTGTCAACGAAACCATGATGACACACCCCATGCACCTGCATGGCATGTGGTCCATTCTCGATGTCGGGGCAGGCCAGTGGAATCCCATCAAGCACACGATCAGCGTGCAACCCGGCACCACGGTCTATATGGAAACTGAGGTCGACGAGCCAGGCCAGTGGGCTTTCCACTGTCATCTGTCCTATCACGCGGCAGCCGGTATGTTCCGCAAGGTGATTGTTGAAGGTGGGCCAGAATCGAAGCAGGCCAAAACAGACGTGATTGCTGAAGAAGGAGGAGAGGCATGAGCCGTATTCAATCAGTTGTTGCCGTCAGTTTCCTTGCCTCCATGGGATTCTCAACGGCAGTGGCGGCCCAGGAAATGATCTCCGACACCACCGCTCGTAAACAGCCGCTCACAACCTGGGGTGTTCAGTTCGAGGAGTTTGAATACCGCTACAGCGACGATAACGAGGAACTGGGCGTCTGGAACGCAGACGCCTTCTATGGCACCGACGAGTTTAAAATCCGGCTGCTGACAACCGGGGAATACGAGATAGAGGAGCAGGCCTACGAAACTCTGGAAAACCAGTTGGTTGGCCAGATCCCTATCTCCAAGTTCTTCGACGCCAAAGCGGGTGTGCGCTTTGATACCCCCGAAGGCCCGGATCGAACCTATGCGGTGCTGGGGGTTGCCGGGTTGGCGCCCCAGTGGTTTGAGGTCGACGCCAATCTTTATGTCAGCAAGGATGGCGACACTTCTACCGAGCTTGATGCGGAGTACGAGCTGCTTCTCACCAACTACTGGATTCTGGCGGCCACCCTGGATGCAACGGTGGCGTTCAGCGAGGATCGGGAGATTGGCGTTGGTAAAGGACTTGTTTCTACTGAAACCGGTCTCAGGTTGAGCTATGACTTGATCGACCGAGCGTTCTCACCCTATGTAGGCGTTGTTCATGAGCGTAAGTATGGTGATAGCGCCGACTTCGCCGAAGCGGATGGTGGCAGTACAGAAGACTGGTTTGCCGTGATTGGCGCACGTATCGCGTTCTGATCGGCTATGTTGGGGCCAAAGATATTTCTTCGGCCGTTTTTCTCGATATTGATGTAAGTGAGGTATATCAAAGCCAGCACTGGCTATCTATTGAATATTAAGCGCCGTTCAAAGCAACAGGAGGTTGAATGAGCAGCAAGCACGACAGAACCACGCACTATCAGGAAGGCAGTCTCACACTCCCGGGAACCGTTATGCTGGGTACCGGAGTGATGATTGGCGCCGGTATCTTTGCACTTACCGGGCAGATGGCGCAGATGACGGGTGTTCTTTTCCCGTTGGCTTTTCTGGCCGCGGCGGTAATCGTAAGTTTCAGTGCCTATTCCTACATCAAAATTTCCAATGCCTACCCGTCAGCCGGGGGCATCGGCATGTACCTGCACAAAGCCTATGGCAACCGGCTACCGACAGCGTTTAACGCTTTGCTGATGTATTTTTCGATGGTGATTGCCCAGAGCTTTCTTGCGCGAACCTTCGGTTCTTACACCATGCAACTGTTCGGTGGCGATGAAAGTGGTCGCATGGTGCCCATTCTTGGCGTCTCACTAATTCTGGCCGCGTTTCTGATCAATCTGTTGGGCAACCGAATGATTCAGGGCGTGGCCTCCTTTATAGGTATCCTGAAGATCGGAGGCATTCTGGTTTTCGGGCTGGTGGGTATCTGGATTGCCGACAGTGTTTCTGTTGATTTCTCTAGCCCCGGTGAGGCTGGAACCTTTGGCAATTTCCTGGGGGCAACGGCCCTTGGCATTCTGGCCTTCAAAGGTTTTACCACCATCACCAACAGCGGCTCGGAAGTCATAGACCCCAAGAGAAACGTGGGGCGAGCGATTATTATTTCCATCGCAGCCTGCGTGGTGATCTACACCCTGGTCGGTTTCGCCGTTGCCAGTAACCTGTCCCTGGCGGAAATCATCAAGACGCAGGACTACTCTCTGGCGGCCGCTGCGCGTCCCGCATTGGGCGACTACGGCGTCTGGTTTACCGTCGCCATTGCCATGATGGCCACCGCCGGTGGCATTCTGGCCAGTATTTTCGCCGTCTCACGCATGTTGGCCATGCTGACTGAAATGAAGCTGGTCCCCCACAGTCATTTCGGCATGCCCGGTAGCATCCAGAAGCACACGCTGGTTTATACCGTGGTGCTTGGGCTTATCCTCACGGCCTTCTTCGACCTGTCCCGAATTGCAGCGCTGGGCATCATTTTTTACCTAATCATGGACATTGCTATCCATTGGGGCGTTCTGCGCTATTTATGGGAGGATGTAAAGGCCAATGTGTGGGTGCCCACGGTGGCAATTGTTCTGGATTTGCTCGCTCTTGGTGGCTTCGTTTGGGTCAAACTGAATACTGACCCGTTTGTTATTGGCGTGGCGGTTGCCACCATGATTGTTATCGCAGTGGCCGAGCAACTGTTCCTGAAAAAGGCCACAGAAGCCGAAGAAGCGGGACACAAAGAATCTAATGCTCATCATCACTAATCACCAGAACTCGATAGGGAGGGATCGGCCATGACGGCTGAGCACACGGTCAAAGATCCTGTTTGCGGCATGTCGGTGAATCCACACTCGGCGGAGCATCGCAGCGAGCATGGCGGGAAAACCTGGTATTTCTGTTCTTCGGGGTGCAAATCGAAGTTTGACAGCGACCCGGGACACTACCTCAGTGGAGAACAGAAACAGGACGAACCCGTGGCTCCGGGCACCATGTACACCTGCCCGATGCATCCGGAAATCCGGCAGCAGGGTCCCGGGGATTGCCCGATCTGTGGTATGGCTCTGGAACCCGAGCAAGTAAGCCTGGACGATGGCCCTTCGGCTGATCTAAAAGACATGACTCGCCGATTCTGGATTGGCTTGGTGCTGGCCCTGCCAGTATTGGTGCTGGAAATGGGCGGGCATCTCACCGGCCTTGATCAGATCGTTGCCCCACAAATATCTAACTGGATTCAACTGGTATTGGCAACGCCCGTTGTGGTCTGGTGTGGCTGGCCTTTCTTTGTCAGGGGTTGGAAATCAGTGATCAACCGTCATCTGAACATGTTCACTCTTATCGCTATTGGTACCGGTGTCGCGTTGATCTATAGCCTGGTGGCGACTCTGGCTCCCCAGATTTTTCCCGATGCCTTCCGACAAGAGGACGGTTCGGTTGCCGTCTATTTTGAGGCCGCTGCTGTGATTGTCGTACTGGTGCTGCTTGGCCAAGTGCTGGAACTGAGAGCCCGGGAAAAAACCTCGGGCGCGATTAAGGCGCTGCTGGATCTGGCACCGGCGACTGCTCGGAAACTGGATGATCAAGGTGACGAGTCCGATGTGTCGCTGGATCAGGTCGAGGTGGGTGACCGTTTGCGCGTGCGCCCCGGAGATAAGGTGCCGCTAGACGGCGAGGTAATTGAGGGCGGCTCCAACGTGGATGAGTCCATGGTGACCGGAGAGCCCCTCGCAGTCAGTAAGAAATCCGGTGACCAGGTCATTGGCGGCAGCATTAACCAGCAGGGCAGTTTTATCATGCGCGCCGACAAGATTGGCCGCGACACGATGCTGTCCCAGATTGTTCAGATGGTTGCGAGTGCCCAGCGCAGCCGCGCACCGATCCAGGGGCTGGCCGACAAGGTCGCGGGCTGGTTTGTACCGGCGGTGATTTTGATTGCCATTGTCGCTTTCATCGCCTGGTCAATCTTTGGCCCCGCGCCGCCCATGGCATTCGGGCTGATTGCGGCGGTCAGTGTTCTGATCATCGCCTGTCCCTGCGCACTGGGCCTGGCTACGCCCATGTCGATTATGGTGGGTGTTGGTCGTGGTGCCCAGAGTGGAGTGCTGATCCGCGATGCGGAAGCACTGGAGCGCATGGAGAAGGTGGACACCGTGGTGGTGGATAAAACCGGCACGCTGACGGAGGGCAAGCCGCAAGTCACTCGACTGGTCGCGGCGAACGGGTTCAGTGACAGTGATCTAATGCGTTATGCCGGCGGCCTGGAAAAGGGCAGTGAGCATCCGCTGGCCCACGCCATTCTCGACAAAGCCAAAGGCATGGATCTGAAGCTTCCGGATGCCGAAGACTTTGATTCCCCGAACGGCAAAGGGGTGACCGGGCGAATCGACGGCAAGCAGGTGCTGCTCGGAAACCGTCTTCTTATGGAGGCAGAGAACATCGACACGTCGCGATTTAACGATGACGCGGATGAGCTTCGCAAGGATGGAGCCACCGTCATTTTTGCCGCCGTCGATGGAAGCGTGGCTGGGTTGCTGGCCATTGCCGATCCAGTTAAGGAAACCACTGAGGCCGCTATTTCGGCCCTGCAAGAAGACGGTATTCGGGTGGTCATGCTGACTGGCGACAACCGCACCTCGGCCGAGGCGGTTGCTCGCAAACTGCATATTGATGAAGTGGAAGCGGAAGTCCTGCCGGAGGACAAGGGCAAGATTGTCCAACGTCTGAAAGACGAAGGCCGTGTTGTCGTGATGGCAGGAGACGGCGTAAATGATGCACCTGCATTGGCAACCGCGGATGTCGGTGTGGCCATGGGCACGGGCACGGATGTGGCCATTGAAAGCGCGGGCATTACTCTACTGCGTGGCGACCTGATGGGTATCGTCGAAGCGCGCCGGTTGTCGCTGGCGACCATGCGCAATATTCGGCAAAACCTGTTTTTTGCCTTCGTTTATAACTCTGCTGGTGTTCCGATAGCGGCCGGGGTTCTTTATCCATTTCTAGGCGTGCTGCTTTCCCCAGTCTTCGCGGCGGCTGCCATGTCGCTGTCGTCGGTCAGTGTGATCGTGAACGCATTGCGGTTGAGGGTAGTACGGTTGGCGCCAAAGCGGTGACACATCAATGTTCAGTTAGTGAGAGATAACCGACCTCCGCCATTTTTACGGGGGTCGGTTATTTGTTTCAATTAGATTATCTGACTCGGTTTATGAGTGTTCTTGGCTCATTTTTTCGTCTTTCTTCATATGCTCCATGCATGTTTCCACTTTTTTATCTTCAACCATCTTATCGGGATAAGTGCGAGCCTCGTTAATACGGTCCGCCAAACCTGAATTGGCTGAGGCCATGGTTGAAAACAAAGCTACGATTGCCGCGATCACCATTACTTTTTTCATGACATTCCCCTTTTAACCGTAAAACCAGTTTAGTATTTCAGCCTGATTTCAGGTTCGTATGGTTTAATTGCTCATGTCTCCATGAGTTAACTTGGCCGAAGGGTTCACCCTGCGGTATTTTTCCCCGCATCTTCCAGTGCTCTGTGGTAGGCCCGGCCCTCTTCAGTAGTAATCATTTCCACGCGAGCCTCCATTCCAGGCTCTGACATACCGTAGAGTGTCATCCGTTTGTGTAAGCGTTTCATTTCTTCATTGTTGAGAATGTTTTCAAAGGAGCGCTTATCTTTAGACTGATCGTACGTGGCTTTCATATTATCATCTGATGACATGTTGCCAGCAAATGTATAGGTTGAGAGGGCAATTGTTGCAGTAAATAAAAGTATATTATTCATAATCGACACCTCCTATTTCGTTGTCGATTATATTTAATCACTAGTTTCTGAAATGTTCCTGAAAACGATAAAATAAAAATTACTATAAATTTACGTGAGAGTGACTATTAAAAATAGCTGTGCAGATGAACGGTATAAAGATATGGGGTAGGGCATTAACAAACGCCAAAGCAGCGGGTTTTCCAGGCTGGTGTTATCGCTACTGGCTCTCTGTCGCCTGGTACTTCCGTTGTTCATCGGTCCAGAGCGTTCTCAGGTACTCAATGACTGACTGAATTTCCTGTTCGGTGAGAGCGTGTTCGAACGCTGGCATGGTCAGCCGATCGGTTTTGTTGAAGGGGTGCCGCCAGCCCTTCTCGATCATCTTGAACAGCATGGCGTCGCTGTGGCGCCAGGTGTGGCCGGTTTCATCGTGAGGCGGTGCGGGCATTTCGCCCTTCTCGTCCGGCTTTTTCCAATTGGCAGCGCCCTCAGCCTGCCGGCCATGGCAGGCGGCGCAGTATTGTTGATAAATTTGTCGACCCTGCGCCACATTCGCGGGCGCAGGGTCGGTACTCGCCGGTCGGCCGGACGCGATCGCAACGGCCGGCACAACGAACAGAATCAGCAAGCCGATCCACTTATTCATACACTGGCGTCCATTCGCCGCCGTCGCCATGGGCAAACAGGTTGCCGCCCTCAACGGCTGTTACGAACCCATGAACTGGCGAGAAAGTCAGTGCCGTCACGGTTCCGGGTGCCTTAACGTTTGCCCAGGTTTCGCCGCCATCGTTACTGTGATGGAGTTGTCCCTCGACGACCGCATAGACGTTTTCCGGAGCGGCGGGATCATAGCTGATGGCCGACACGGTACCTCGCAGGTCTCCCGCATCGCCCCAGAAGCAGAAACAGTCCATGGAGCGGGCGACGCCGCGCGTCGTGCCGGCGAAAAGCCAGCCACTTTCCATACTGCCGGGCATATCCGAGTGCAGGAATGCCCGCACTGGTTCCCGGGGGCCACCATCGACTTTGATCCATTCGGCGCCACCGTCCCTGGACCGGAACATGCCATCTTCTCCGAGGTACGCGTAGAGAGTTCCGGCTTGGGTCGCATGAGTGGCCATGGCAGTGACGCCGAGATCGGGCAAGGTGTCATTGAGGGCTTGCCAGCTATTGTTGGCACTGTTGTAGCGCCAGACGCCCAGGCCGGGGCCGGCAAGGTAAATACTGCCATCGGCTCCTTTTGCCAGAGACGTGGGTTGCGCGCCCGCATCCGGGGTTGGTAGCGGAATTTCAGTGGATGTGTCACCTTCAATGGCAAACAGTCCGCGGTCACGCAGCACTACAAGGGTCCCTGACGGGTTGCTCGTCAGGGCCTTCACTGATTGGCCATCGCCCGCAGACTGGGCATGTACCAGTGCCGGCAAGACAACAGCCAGAGTGGTCAGGAAAAAGCGCAAGAGTGCGGGCTTCAGGCGATAAACGATCGCTGTCATGGCGCTGACCTCAGTAATCCTTGTGTTCGCGGAAAACGCGCTGCTGGCCATTGGCGCTGAAAGCGATGACCTGATAATCCTCTTTCCGGCCGGTTTCCATGCCGGGGCTGCCCTGGACCATGCCGGGCACAGAGAGGCCAAGGGTGTTGAACTGCGGGTTTTCGAGGTAAGCGACAATATCATCCGCCGGCACATGGCCCTCAATTACCAGATCACCAATCAACGCAGTGTGGCAGGATGCCATTTCGCGGGGCACGCCATGGGACTGCTTGATTTGATTGAGATCGTCGGTTTCAACAATGTCGGTTTCAAAGCCATTGGCCGCAAGATGCTCGGCCCAGGACTGACAACAACTGCAGTTGGGGCTCTTGTAGATGGTGATGGCTGTGCCAGCGTCTGCAGTGGGTGCGACTGCGACTGCGGCTGATGGCTCGGCAGACTCACCAGCCTGGATTGCCAGTGTGGTAGCGCCGGCAACGAGAACGACAGCGGCTACACCTGTAAACAGAGCAAGTTTCTTGGTTTTCATGGTAATCCTCGATTTGATTCGGTCATCGGCAATGCAAGGCCCGGGGGGCGCATTGGCTTCCCCGGGCAATGGGTGTTTGATCGGGTCAGGCGTCCTGATCCTTCTCGCCACCGCCCATGTGATCGCCGTTATGGCTCTGCATCATCTTCATACAGGCTTCTTTCATGGCTTTGCGATCTTCTTCAGGCATCTCGGACATCATGCCCATCATGCCACCCATTCCATGCATGCCTTCGGAGGACATCATTCCATTCTCCTCGGAGTCAGGGTCCATCATTCCGTTGCCTTCGGCATGGGCGAACACAGAGAAGAAAGCAACACTACCCGCGAAAATGGCAGCGGTGATTGAAAGCTTGATATTTGAATTGCGCATTTGGTTTGCTCCAGTTAAAGACTCGTGACGAATAGGTATGAACACGAGGCTTTCTTGTAAGAATTAACGTTAATGACATTGCCGCAATGGGCAAAAGTCCGGGTTAAGACTCAGGAGCGAAATTGTGGAGGGGGGGTGATAGAAGCCAGGAAAGGGTCTTGGTAGTCGTTCTCAAGGGCGCTTAAAACCGGTTGGGAACTGGCATCAATCAAGCCGTTGGGGCCTGTTGGCAAAAGACCGATACCGACACCACAGCTGTTCAGCCCGCTGGCAGTCTGACAGGCCATGTCTGAACCTGTGAAACAATTGATTCTGTTATCAGAAGCAGATCCGCTGGTTCCGGTTGCATCGGACATCATGGAACTGCAATCCATCATCATGGGCGCATCCGCCTGACCGTCGGCCATTTCAGAAATAGCCAAAGCAGGCCCACTTATCACCATAATAAGTGATAGCAGCAGAGACATAATTCGGCGGTTTGTTGCGGTCATCCTGATTTCTAGCACCACACTGTGAACATTAGTGGCTGTGACACCCAGTAAATCGTTTAGTTCACCGGATGCTAGCAGTTTTTTATTTCAATGACACCGCTACATTCTGTGATCGTATCGTCCGAACCCTTTTCTAGTTCCGCCTTGTAACGCCATAGCTCAGTGGGGTCGGCCGGGAAGTATGCCAACAGAATCGGGAGTGGCGCGTAGGCTCAGTTCCACATCGTAGTTTTTCAGGTCCAGGCCAAAAATGTCCGGCGGCCAGAAGCGCTCGGCCTTCAGAAAAGCTCTTGACCTTAAAGTGTACTTCAAGGTTATTGTTGGCCCTGTGCTTCCAAGACTACGCCTGAGGTGCGTGAATGAAAACGTTCAATATCGGTGAGCTCTCCGAAAAAAGTGGTGTTGCCAGCCATGCAATCCGCTTCTACGAGCGGGAGAATCTCATGCCCGAGCCAGCGCGCACTTCGTCCAACTATCGCCGTTACCCGGAGGATGCGATTGCCCGGTTGCAGTTCATTATTCACGCTAAGCAATGGGGCTTCACCCTTGATGAGATTCGCGAACTGCTGATGCTTCAGGATGCCAATGGTGATAGAGCCGATGCCAAACGCATCGCCAGAAAGCAACTGGAAAAGATTCGACATCAGATCCAGAGTCTTTCCCGCATTGAGGCGGTCCTGTCGGATTCTCTGGAGGCATGTTCCGGCGAGGGGCCGATGGACGACTGTCCGATTGTCGAAGCTATTGCCCAGAGAGGGTAATGTCATGGCCAACTCCACTAAAATCCAGGCAACAAAAGACTTGACCTTAAAGCCAACTCTAAGGATACCGTCTTGGCGAATGGGAGTAACAAAGCGTATGCCGCCGCGAACCCATGTAATGGTGATCAACCGTCGGGGTGGGTCAGTGATACGCACCAAGTCTTAATATGCGCGCATTTTTGTCAAAGCATTTTTAGAATCATCAATATAGGTCACTCCATTTGCCACGCTCAAAAACGCCTAAAGCCATTGTTAACCTGCTGTTGCTGATCATGGCAATACAGCCGGTGCTGGCGTTTGGGCAATTTACGGCGGACGCATCGGAACCTCCTGCCCGTTTCAGCCAAATGGCCATGATGGATTGTTGCAACGCTGATTTAGCCAGTACTAACGGGCATTCGGAACAGAATATGGCCTGTGGCGATATGGCATCGGCGGATTGTGCTGTCGCCGCCACTCAGGGCAACTGCGGTACGATGCTATGTGCACTGGTTTCTGAAAAAGCAGTTGCGCCGGTGCAATCTCTGTCAGACTCCGCCCATCGTTGCCCCCATGAAGGCTATCTCAGCATCATCCTCGATACCTTCACACCACCTCCCAATTCCTCAAAAGCCTGACCTGAGTCGTTAATTCGCACGTCCAACCGGCCCTATAGGCCACGAGCGTGCGCTCATAAGCTTTAAACGAGGAAACATCAATGCGCATTGCCCTGGTGGCGATAGTGATCGCTATTGCCTTTGGTCTTGGCTGGCTGACCAGTCAACAAACCATGCCGATGTCCGAGTCAGCCGGTTCTGGCAACCCTGCTGAAGAATCATCTGATAGTAAGCCCTTGTACTGGGTTGCACCCATGGACGCCAACTACCGCCGTGACAAGCCCGGCAAGTCTCCAATGGGTATGGATCTGGTGCCGGTGTATGCCGAGGAAAACAGCGGAAGGGACGACGGTGGGGTAACGATAAGCGCCGCTGTCCGGGCCAATCTGGGCGTTAAAACCCAGGCGGTGTCCCGGGGTTCGGTTTCTGTTCCGGTCCGAACCGTGGGCTACGTCACCGACGATGAAGACCAATTGATCCACGTTCACAGCCGCATTGCCGGTTGGGTTGAGGTGCTGCACGTGCGCTCACGGGGAGAAACGGTCAACCGTGGAGAGCCGCTGTATGAGCTCTATTCACCGGAGTTGGTGAATGCTCAGCAGGAATTCCTGATGTCTGAACGCCTTAGACGGGGGTCTGAGGTGACGGCCACCGGCGGAAAGCTGCGCGCGCTGGGTATGACGGATCGCCAGATTGCCGACCTTAAAAAAACCGGAAAGGTGCGCGAGCGCATCACCGTATTTTCTCCCGGTGCCGGTTATGTGGCCGCTTTGCCCGTCCGTGCCGGTATGTACGTGCGCCCGGATACCGAAATCATGGCCATTGGCAACCGCGATTCGGTGTGGGTAATCGCCGAGTTCTTCGAGCGCCAGGCCGGGCTGGTTGTGGCCGGTCAGGCGGTTGAATTCACCACGCCATCCATGCCGGGTACGCAGTGGCAAGGCACCATCGACTACGTCTATCCGGAGCTGGATGCGAAGACGCGGACTCTGCGGGCCAGGGTGCGTGTTCCCAATCCCGAGGGCCGTCTACGCCCCAATATGTTTGTCAATCTCACCATGGAGGCTCCCATCGGTGAGGACCTGCTCACCATCCCGCGCCCGGCGCTTATCCAGCGAAGCGACAGTCAGCATGTGCTGCTGGCCGAGGATGATGGCTACTTCCGTCCGGTGCCCGTTACCACCGGCCCGGAAGCTGGAGGCAGGGTGGTCATTCGCGAGGGGCTGACAGAAGGGCAGCAGGTGGTGGTCTCCGCCCAGTTCCTGATTGATTCAGAAGCCAGCCTCGAGGCCGCCATGCTGCGCTTGGAGCCGGAGGAGCAAAACACTGCCGGGATGGCGGATAACAGTATGGGTTTGATGTCCGGCATGGACACTAAAGAGTCCGCTGGCCCGGTTCAGAGCCGGGGTGTGATCACCGCAATCAACACCGAAAAACGCAAAGTAACGCTGAATCATGAGCCCATTCCGGAACTGAGCTGGCCGAGCATGACCATGGGGTTTTCCGTAGCGCCTGAGGTGGTGCTGGACGGCCTTGGCAAGGGCGACACGGTTGTCTTCATTCTGACGCCCGCTGGCAAGGGCCAGCATGTGACGTCTATCAGTAAACAGTAGTGATAGCCCGGGGGCGCCGCCATGCGGGCGCTTCCGGCCATCACCAAACCGGATTCAGCTAATGATTAATGCCATTATCCAGTGGTCGCTGCATAACCGATTTTTTGTATTGCTCGCCACCCTCATTCTGACGGGGTGGGGGTTCTATTCCGTCAAAGAAACGCCCATTGACGCCATACCGGACCTGTCAGACGTGCAGGTGATCGTCAAGACACCCTATCCGGGCCAGGCGCCTCAGGTGGTGGAAGATCAGGTGACCTACCCGCTCACCACCGCCATGCTGTCGGTACCGGGGGCCAAGACCGTTCGCGGTTATTCTTTCTTTGGTGACTCCTTTGTCTACGTAATCTTCGATGACGACACCGACCTGTACTGGGCCCGTTCCCGTGTATTGGAATACCTGAGTCAGGTGGCCGGGCAACTGCCCGATGCTGCCAAACCGGAACTGGGGCCGGATGCCACCGGCGTTGGCTGGGTGTATTCCTACGCTCTGGTAGACCGCACTGGTCAGCATGACCTGTCGGAACTGCGGGCCATTCAGGACTGGTTCCTGAAGTTTGAACTGCAAACCGTGCCCGGGGTATCCGAGGTGGCCAGTGTCGGTGGTATGGTCAAGCAGTATCAGGTGGTGGTGAACCCGGACCGACTGCGTGCCCACGACGTTACCCTTCAGCGCATTCATGCCGCCATCAACAATGCCAACCAGGAGACCGGCGCTTCGGTGGTGGAAATGGCCGAGGCCGAATACATGGTGCGAGTAACTGGCTACCTGCAGAACGAGGACGACCTGCGGCAGGTGCCCCTGGGTGTTAATGACAATGGCAAGCCCTTGTTATTGAGGGACGTAGCGGATATCCAGCTTGGCCCGCAGATCCGCCGGGGTATCGCCGAACTGAATGGAGAAGGCGAGGTGGCCGGCGGTATCGTGGTGATGCGCTTCGGCGAAAACGCGCTGGCAACCATTCAGGGCGTTAAACAACGGCTTGAGGATATCAAGGTCAGCCTCCCGGACGGCGTAGAAATCGTGCCCACCTATGATCGTTCCACCCTGATCAATAACGCCGTGGACAATCTGTATGGAAAGCTGTTGCAGGAATTCCTGGTGGTCATCCTGATCTGCGCGGTATTCCTGTTTCACCTTCGTTCCTCTCTGGTGGTCATCGTCAGCCTGCCCGTAGGCATCCTCGCTGCGTTCGTGGTGATGCACGCCCAGGGCATCAACGCCAACATCATGTCCCTCGGTGGTATTGCCATTGCCATCGGTGCCATGGTGGACGGGGCCATCGTGATGGTGGAGAACGTCCATAAACACATGGAACGAACCCCGCTGACACCGCAAAACCGATGGGCCGTGATGTCACGGGCTGCCGGTGAGGTCGGGCCAGCGCTGTTTTTCTCGCTGATGATCATCACCGTCAGCTTTCTGCCAGTGTTCACCCTGGAAGCCCAGGAAGGCAAACTCTTCGCACCCCTGGCCTTCACCAAGACCTACGCCATGGCCGCGGCGGCGGGGCTGGCCATTACCCTGGTGCCGGTGCTGATGGGCTATTTTATCCGTGGCAAGGTATTGCCAGAGCATCGCAATCCCATCAACCGGATGCTGATCGCGCTCTACAAGCCGGTAATTGGCTGGGCTCTGCGGCGGCCGGTCCTGATGCTTGCGGGCGGCCTGGTGGTGCTGATCATCGGCTTCTGGCCGGCCAACAAGCTGGGCAGTGAATTCATGCCGCCCCTGGACGAGGGCGACCTGATGTATATGCCCACCACCTACCCTGGTATTTCCATTGGCAAGGCGCGGCAGATTCTGCAGCAGACTGACAAACTGATCGCCAGCATCCCGGAGGTAGAGACGGTATTCGGCAAGATCGGCCGGGCCGACACCGCCACCGATCCCGCACCCCTGACCATGATCGAGACCTTTATCCAGTTCAAACCGCGGGACCAGTGGCGACCGGGCGTAACACCGGAATCCCTGCGCCGGGAGCTGGATAACACGGTGAGGCTGTCCGGCCTGACCAATGCCTGGGTCATGCCCATCAAAACCCGCATCGACATGCTCTCCACCGGCATCAAGACCCCGGTGGGCATCAAGGTAGCCGGGCCCGACTTGTCGGTTATCCAGAGCATAGGAGAAAAACTGGAGCAGGTTTTGGTTGATATACCTGGCACTGCCTCCGCCTTCTCCGAACGGGTGGCCGGCGGACGCTACATCAAGGTGGACATCCAGCGCGAGGCCGCCGCCCGTTTCGGGTTGAATATCGCCGACATTCAATCCGTAGTGCGCACCGCTATTGGCGGCATGAACGTGGCCAGTACGGTGGAGGGCCTGGAACGTTATCCCATTAACCTGCGCTATCCCCAGGGCTACCGGGATTCGGTGGAACAGATGAGGCTGTTGCCCATGGTGGCGCCCAATGGCCAACGCATTGCCCTGGCCGATGTCGCGGATATCCGGATCGACCAGGGGCCGCCAATGATCAAATCGGAAAATGCCCGCATCAACGGCTGGACCCTGGTGGACATCGAAGGCCGGGATCTTGGCAGTTGGGTCAGAGAAGCCCAGGCCGTGGTGCGGAAACAGATCGATCTGCCCGCCGGCTATTCGCTGGCCTGGTCCGGCCAATATGAGTACATGCAGCGTGCCAAGGAACGCCTGACCCTGGTGGTGCCGCTGACTCTGGCGATCATCATCATTCTGCTGTATCTGAACTTCCGCAACCTGACAGAGGTGGGCATTATCCTCGGCACCCTGCCATTCGGCATGATCGGCGGCATCTGGCTGATGTATCTGCTGGGTTACAACCTCTCCGTGGCCGTGGCCGTCGGTTTTATTGCCCTGGCCGGGGTGGCCGTGGAAATCGGTGTGCTGATGCTGGTGTACCTGAACCAGTCCCTGCACAACGCCTTGGAGACCGTCGATCACCAGCCAGGGGCGTTGTCGGCGAATGCCCTGCGCCAGTCGATCAGTGACGGCGCTGCCCAGCGGGTTCGCCCGATCATGATGACCTTCGCCGCCATTGTGGCCGGCCTGGTGCCCATCATGCTTGGCAGCGGCACCGGCTCGGAAGTGATGCAGCGGATCGCTGGCCCGATGATTGGCGGCATGGTCACCACGCTGATACTGACCCTGCTGCTGATTCCGGTGATTTTCTATCTCTGGCAGCGTGCCCGCTTGAAAAAACTTGCCCAAAAAGGAGCGATCCAATGATTCGACGCCTTGGAACTCAGGCAACTCTGGCGGCATTCATCGCACTTTCGATGCCGGCTGTAGCAGAAACCCGTGAAACGTTAGAGCAATGGACTGCGGAGGCGCTGGCCAACAACGCCTCCCTGAGTGCGCAGCAAGCCGCAATTGCGGCAGCGGAGGCGGATGTGGAAGGTTCAGATACCTGGGCTGACCCTGTCGTCAAGTACGGCATCGCACCGGAAACCCTTGAAGGTCCCAATATCGTCGGGCACCGGTTTGAGGTCAGTCAGAAACTGCCTTGGCCGGATCAGCTATCGGCGTCCCGTGGAGCCTCGGAGGCAGGCGTACGTGCTGCAAGACAGGATACCCTGTGGCAGACATGGAAACTGACTGCCTCCGTTAAGGAGGCCTATGCCCGCTTGTGGTATTCGGCCCAGGCTATTGAGTTGCATCACGAGACCCGCGCCCTGGTGGAGCAATTAGCGGACATAACCCGGCAAAGACTGGAATACGGCGAAGGTACCCAGAGCGAGTTGCTCAGGATAGAAACGGAACTGGATACTCTGGATGCGCAACTGGTTGAGCTTCGGGCTGAGCAGGGCCGCCTCTCCGCCAGCCTGATTCCTTTGTTGGGGCGTCGTCCGCAACCATCCGAGCTGGTGTTGCCCGTGCCTCCCCGGATGCCAATGGTGGCGGATATCCCCGTGGAAACTGATCACCCACTGGTTCAGGCCGCCGAGGCGCGAACCGCTGAAGCACGGGCCCGACTGGACGTCGCAGAAGCCAACCGCAGGCCCGTGTTTACCGCGAGTGCGGGCTACAACAGCCTGTGGGCTGACGAAAGCAAACGCTGGATAGTGGGCCTGGGGATTCAGATCCCGCTTAGCGGACAACGGCAAAACAGTGCCGTTAGCAGGGCCGCAGCCGAGGTGTCCCGGCGACAGTGGCAAACCACTCAGGCCCACCGCGATTTGTTGGGGTCAATCGGAGACGTGAAGGCGGCTGTTGTGGCAGGCTATGATCACCTTGAAATCCTTGATGAGCGGCATCTTCCCAACCAGCGCGCCCATTGGGAAGCCAGCCTGAACGAGCTGGCCAGTGGCACTGGCAGGCTGGAAGATGCCATAAACAGCGCAAGACAGCTCACTGGCGTAAAACTGAGTCGGGAAGCGGTCATTCGCGACCTGTTCCGTGCCAGGGCAAGATACGAAGCCTTGCAACCAGCGCAAGCCATCAGCGTGTCAAACTAGAAGGGGACTCACCATGAAGCGATTACTGGCAATGCTATTCACACTGACCCTGTTACCCGGAGTGGCGCTCGCGGCCCCTGAGGCCGGGTTCTGGGAGGCCTGTAATTCCATGATGTCTGGCATGGGCTGGATGATGCTGCCCATGATGATCATGCCGCTACTGCTGATCACGCTACTGGTGTTGGGCATCCTGGCGCTGATTAAATATTTGCGAAACCGATAACGACGAAACCGTCTCAATCCGCACAGGAAAACCAGATCAACTGCCATGTTCCGCGACATGGCAGTCCTTCACATTACCCCGATGTCATCCGCGTAGCGCTTGATTTTAGAATCGATATATCTTTAAATACGAATAAAAATGATTATCATTTAAATTATATTGATTGCGGAGGTTATGTGCTGACAGTTAACCAGGCGCGTCAGAAAGTCTCCCAGAGCCGCTCGGCGTATGGACTGCTTAACGCAGTGCCAACGCCATGGATGGTAGAGATGATCGGCCACGCCGGCTATGACTTTGTCATATTGGACACAGAGCACATGTCCACCAACCCAGAGTCCCTGGAACACATGATTCGTGCCGCCGAGTGTGCCTCCGTCACACCCCTGGTGCGGGTGCCTGGGGTTGATCGTGCGGCGATTACCCGGGCGCTGGATAGCGGTGCTCAGGGGATCGTTGTGCCGCGTATCCGTAACGCAGAAGAGGCACACGAGGTTGTTCAAATGGCACGTTACGCCCCTGCGGGGCAACGTGGTATCACTGGCGGCCGGACGACCGGTTTCGGAACCCTCCCGCTGAAAGACTATCTCAGCCAGGCGAACCAGGAAATCCTCATTGTGCTCATGATTGAGGATCAGGACGGCATGGATAACCGTGAAGCCATTCTGAGTGTTCCTGGTGTCGACTGGGTGCTTCCCGGGGCGGTGGATCTGTCGCAATCCCTGGGCTGCCCGGGTGACCCGTTCCATTCGTCTGTCAGTCACGCCATTACGGAACTGGCAACTAGTTGCCGCGGACGGCCGGTGGAATTTTGCGCCTTGCCCCGAAGTCCTGACCAATTAACGGAATGGCGGGAGTGGGGGGCGAGGGCCTTTCTCCTGGGAGAAGACCGCAGTTTGCTCTTCAAATACCTCAAGTCACATCTCGCGACCTGCCGTACCGAGTGAGCCCGCCGTCTTCCTGAGGCAACCATTCTTCTTCAAGCCTGACACGAGTTTTCCTATGCGCGATACCGTACTTTTTCTTGCTCATGTTCCAACAGAAGCCCTGAACCGGGGATTCCTGCCAGCTGCCCAGTCGATGGGGCTGAAAGTGATCCTGCTGACAGACCAGGCAGCAACTCATCACCACTATTTCAGTCAACCGGACCTTCCCGCCTATCCGGATCAGATTCTCCAGTGTGATGTATTTAATCCCCTGTCTGTTATCGATCTTCTCTCAGAACTACCGTCGCCGGTGGGCGTGTTCTCCAACAGCGACCACTTGCAGACGGTGACTGCCTTGACCGCAGACTATCTTGGGTTGCCCGGCAAAGACTGGCAAGCCTGCTACCGGGCAAAAAACAAGGCGGCCATGCGCCAGTACCTGAAAGCGCTTGATGACGGCGCATGCTGGTTCCGGGCGGTGAATGAGCAGGCGTCCCTGGCGGAAGTGATCAACGACGTTCCATTCCCATGTATTGCCAAGCCCCGTGAGGGCGTCGCGAGCCTCAACGTCAGGCGCCTCGACAACGCTGCGCAACTGCAATCGTTCTGTGATCAGTTCTGGCAAGAGCAACCCGGGCAACCGTTGTTGTTGGAAGAATTTCTGTCAGGCCCCGTTCACACTCTGGAGACCATTGGGGACGGAAATAGCCTGATTGCGCTCGGAGGATTTGAAGTACGGCTTTCCGAGCCGCCGCACTTTGTCGAACTTGAAGCGACGTGGGTACCCTACCAGCCGGACAGTCCTCATCTGCAGGAGATGTTCAAGCAGGTACGGCACTTCGGTGTGGGCCTTGGCTCTTGCCATTCCGAATTTGTGATAACCGACAATGGGCCAAGACTTATCGAGATCAATTACCGCACGGTGGGGGATGGCCGCGAATTCCTGCTTGACCGTATGATGGATCGTGGATTGTTCCGTGCCATCCTTCAGGCCCATCTCGGCAACCCTCTGGAATTATCCCCTCCCACGCAGGCAGCGCAGATACGCTACCTCAGCGCGTCAACCAGTGGACGGGTTCGCCGTTCAGCTCCTGAGCGCAGGGAGCCGTGCGGTGACGGCATTGCCGAGTTTGAGCCGTTGAGGGAAGTGGGTGATGACGTCCGGTTGACTCACTCAAACAAGGACTACCTGGGTGTGTTGCGGTTGTTTTCAAGCGATTCCTCCCGGGTAGAGGATACGTTGGCCGAATGGGCCACCGATCTTGAAGCAGAGTGGGAGATAGGCTGATGACCAGGGACACCGCTCTGTCTTCAACTGACTCCGGGCAGTATCTGACCCAGAGGCTGGTGAATGCCCTGATCCGCGAGGATGTAGCCGGATGCCAAAGCGATTCTCAGGCACTCCCTGCGGACAGAGTACCCGGCTCCCCCGAAAGGCCGGCCACCTGGTTACGGTGGACGTTGGCGCGAGGCGTCATGTGGTTGCCCGTCAATCCGGCGACCTTCATGCAGCGTTGGCAGTGGAGTGGCGACGCGCTCATCTGGCAGCCCGCAGATCAAACCGAAAGCGTGTCAGAAGTGGATCACTACGAGCAGGTTCTGGCATGCCTTACCGCGGACGAACACGACGACTCCGGAGAGCAGTTGGCGGTCTATGCCGACGAGTGCAGAACGGCGGAGTCTCACGCTGCCTTCTGCCAGAAGGAGCGGTCCAGGTGGTTTGACGAGATCCGCCACCAGGGGCAAAGCTGGAAGGACTTCCCCCGGCTATCCGAGCGCCTGCTTTACTTTGATCGCCTCGCGGCCTTTCTTGATCACCCGTTCTATCCCAGCGCCCGCGCCAAGAGCGGTTTTGATGAGGCGGCATTGGCGGCGTACGCGCCTGAATTTGCCCCGCATTTCCGGTTACGGTGGCTTGCCGTGCCCGGCACGGAAGTCACTGCGGTGGGAGAGCTCCCGGGTTGTTGGCCGGATTTCAGCGAGGTAGGGCTGGATAACCGGCTTGCTGACAGCTACCACTTGTTGCCGGTGCATCCTCATCTTTGGGACACCGCGCTGAGTGACTATCTGTTGAACACAGAGATCGGTGCCAGGGTCATCCGCGCACCAACGCCCGCGCTTTGGGTTCGGCCAACGCTGTCGGTACGAACCCTCCAGCTTGAGGCAGCGCCGGAGGTCCACGTGAAAGTCCCTTTGACCATTCGCACACTGGGCAACCGGAACATTCGAACGGTCAAACCGAGCACGCTTTACGATGGTCATACGGTTCAGCAAATCCTGCAGGAGATATCCGGCAAGGACCCGGTCCTTAAATGGACCTTTTCTGTAACCGACGAATCCTCAGGCCTGCACGTTGGCGACTTGCCGTGGCTGGGCTGCATTGTGCGCCGGTTTTGCGGGTTTTCCGACCAGCAGCAAATTGTGCCCGTTGCCTCCCTGTTAGCCGACAGCCCGGACGGTCGCTGCGTTGCCCAGATGATGGCGGACGAGTTCAATAGTGGCGACTTGACGGAATGGGTGCGCCAGTACGTTGCCCTGACGCTGACGGTGCACCTGCGGCTGTGGCTTGTCTACGGCATTGCACTGGAATCCAACCAGCAGAACTCCATGGTGTTGCTCACGCCAGGGCGGCCACCGCAGTTGCTATTCAAGGACAACGATGCCCCCAGGTTATGGCCAGACAGGCTATGCGGTCAGATGTCGTCCATGGACTCAAAAGTGGCGCAACTTCGGGATCAACGCATTCTGGTCAACGATGACACACCCCTGGCACAGATGTTTACCACCATTACCCTGCAACTGAACCTGGCGGTTATCCTTGAGGGTCTGGCCGCACGGGGGCTCGATTCACCGAGCCACTGGTATAGGTTGCTTCGTGAGGAGTTGATCAGCGTACTCGATCTGCTTGACGACGATGGTGTCAATACCCAGCCAGCGCGCAAAGTGCTGCTGGAGGATCGCCAGCTTTATACCAAGTATCTTCTCAGGGCAGGCAGCCTGGAAAGCAAGTCCCGCACGGGCGCCGCTGACATCAATAAATTCTATGGCAAGCTGGCTCCGAACTTTCTTGGGCAGGAGTCATGAGTCAATCCGTTCTGCCGGTGGTCCTGCTTAGCCACTTTACCGCGGCCTTGGTGGCGCTGGGGATGCCACCGTTTTTTGGGCTGATTCTGACGGACACATTTGCGGTTGAACACACCGTCTGGGTGGGCTGGTTCTATATTATCCCGACGGTTTGCACAGCGCTGGCGGCGCCGTTCTGGGGCAGAATAGCGGATCGTTTCGGTCGCCGCTGGTCGCTCCTTCGGGCTCAGATCGGTCTCGCCGTGGCCTTCGTGATCGCCGGATTGGCGCCGGGCGTGATCACCTTTGCCATGGCGCTGATGGTTCAGGGCTTTCTGGGCGGAACCTTCGCTGCCTCAAGCGCTTACCTTTCCACCGTCGCTCGCGGCCAAAACCTGACCCAGTCACTGAACTGGATGCAGGGCTCGGCCAGGTCGGCCATGATACTGGCGCCCATCCTTTTCGGTTTTTTCATGACCTGGGTCCCAGCGCAGCATCTGTATCTCTACATGGCGGTTCTACCCATCCTGGCGGCGCTGCTGGTATGGAAGCTCGCTCCCCCGGACGAGGTTTTGGGTGGGTCTCGTGGTCAGAAACAGCCTCGCGAAAGGGCTCCGGCATCCACCAGTTGGCGGCGGCTGAGGTTGCTTTACTTCGGTTTCAATTTCGCACTGGTGGCCAGTTTTCCCTACTTCATTCCCTGGACCCAGGAACGAACGGGCAGCACCGCCGCGATGGCCGGAGTTCTCTACAGCCTCCCCCATGCCATTTACCTGATTATTCTGGTCAGCCCACTGCGACGAAGCGTTGTTTTCGGTAAGTCGTGGAGCTTGCCCGCGGGCCTCGCACTGTTCGCGCTGTCGTACGTTATGCAGGCCACTGCTGGCACAACGGCCGCAATTCTCGCCGGACGTTTGGTGATGGGGCTGGGCATGACGATCTGTCTTTTCGCCCTCAATGCGGAGACCGCACGCCTCACACGCATGGAAAACGCCGGCCAAAGCTTTGGCGCCCTCGACAGTGCCGGCAAATGGGCCGGTGTCGCGGCCGGAGTGCTCGCGGGTGTCGCCACGGGTATGAGCAACCAGACGGCGCCACTTTGGCTGGGCGCCGTGGTGACCCTTTTCACCATCACTCTCACCGTCACTCTCCGTCAATCTCAGCGGCTACCGGGCCAACGCCCCGGCCATCGACAACCATGAACGCTTGGAAAAGGAATGAAGCCATGTCAATGACAGCGTCACACCACTATTTCAGGGATCAGCACTGCGACTATCAGGCGGATCAAGCCAGTATGGAAGCCCTGCTGAATTGCTACTGCCGGGATATTGCCCAGCCGTCTGGGGAGCTGTTGGTTCAGGTTGGCGAAGGGGGCCGGTCCTGGCCCCAGGGACTTCGGGTCCGCCTGGCGCTCGAATCCGCCAGTGTGCTGCAAATCGAATTTCCCGATTGCGAAGAGATCCTGCTGGTTCTGGTGGCGGGAGACTCACGGACATGCAACTACCGCTACCTGTCTGCGCCCTACTACAAGTCTGCGCTCAAGGGATGGCGGGTACTGGGGCTGGAGCAACTGGGCCGGATACTGCTTCATAAAATGGCGCAGCGTTTCGACGAACCTTTCAACAGCGAGCTCTACCGGCAGATTCTTCTCAGCCGGAACGTCATGCGGAGCATCCTGGCATATACCCGCGTGCCCGAAGACTGGGGGCAGGGGCTGGAGGCGTTCCGTTGGTCTGAGCAGTCCCTGAGTTTCGGACACCGTTACCATCCGGCACCAAAATCCCGGGAAGGGTTCGACACCGAGGACATCCTGCAGTACTCCCCGGAAATGGGCGCGGGGTTTGCCCTCTATTACTTTGCGGTTCACCCGGACGACCTTCGCACCCGGGGTGACATTGCCGGGCCGGTAGCCGGGTCAGACGCGGATATTGAGGTGGACGTGCCAGACGGATGGGTCACGGTTCCTGTGCACCCCTGGCAGGCGCGCTACCTCATGCGCCTGCCCATCGTTCGCAGTGCCATCCGATCCGGGCGGATCTTGCCACTGGGCCAGGCCGGCCCACGATTCTACCCAACTGCATCGGTTCGTACGCTTTACCAGCCGGGCAACCCCCATTTCCTGAAATTCTCAACCCATGTTCGCCTGACCAACTGCATCCGGAAAAACGCCGTTTACGAACTGGAAAGCGCCGTTGCCCTCTCCGCAGCCCTGAAGGCTCACCTTGCGCCCTCACTGGCCCGGTGGCGCGGGTTCCGGTTGCTGTACGAACCGGCTTACCAGACCCTTGATTTCACCGACCACTCCGAGCCGGATCGCCGAACCATTGCGGAAGGTTTCGGCGTTATCCTGCGGGACAACCTGGAACCCTACCTGGATACAGGCGTAACACCGATGCTGGCCGCAGCGCTGTTCAGCGATGATCGCTTTGGCCGCTGCCCAGCCACGGAGGCAGCGGGAGTCTGGGCTGCTGCCAAAGGAACCACGAATCAGGAAGCCAGGGTGCAATGGTTTGAGCAATATCTCGCCTTGCTGATCCCCCCTCTCTTTGAGTCGCTGTTCCACCACGGTGTGGCTTTTGAACCACACCTTCAGAACGTGGTGGTTGGCATTCGGGAGGGATGCCCTGTTCAGGTCTTTGTTCGTGACCTGGAGGGAACAAAACTGGTGCCTGGCCGCTGGTCGGGACGGCTGCCCGACACTCTCGATGAACAAACGCTGGCGTCCGTCCAGTACAGCCAGGACAAAGCCTGGAAACGGATCGCCTACTGTCTGTTGGTAAACCATCTGTTCCAGGCCGTGGCTTGCCTCTCCCGGGGGGAGGGCCACATCGAACTCCGGCTGTGGGAAACGCTCGCCAGGGCCGTGGGCGACTGGCTCGGAGGCACCGACGACTCCTGGGCGGCCGATGTTCTGGGCAGGCTGTTGGCTGGCGAGCCCATTCCGAACAAAAGCAACCTGATGACCCGCCTTTTCAAGCGTCCGGATCGTGAGTCGCAGTACACCCGGGTACCAAACCCGCTGGCGGTGGCTCTGCCCCGAGCCGTAGACAGCAGGGGAGGGCAGTGCAATGCCTGAAGTACCTGTTTCCGTTCAGCGAGCCATCAAAGAACTGAAAGGCCAGGACAGCGACCCGCTGTGCGCCTACGTGTATGACCTGCCTGAGCTCCGTAACCGGGCGCAGGGCATAGTCGAGTGTTTACCGCCCGGTTGTGAGATGTTCTATGCCGCCAAAGCGAATCCCGCCTTACCGGTGCTCGGCGCTTTGGCGCCCTTTGTACATGGCTTCGAAGTGGCATCCGGCGGTGAGTTGGACTGGGTACGCCGTCATTTTCCCGACACGCCTGTGATTTTTGGTGGTCCCGGCAAACTGGCCTCCGATCTGGAAAAAGCCATGGATCAGAACGTTGAACTGATCCATGTGGAAAGCCTGCTGGAGTTGCAGCGTTTGTGCGACATAGCCGGCCGCAAGCAGGCTCACCAGGACATTCTGTTGAGGATCAATCTCGAACTGGCTGACACACCCTCTACACGGCTTACCATGGGCGGTGTGCCTACTCCGTTTGGCATGGAAGAGGCCTGTATACCCGACGCGCTTGCGCTGCTGGCAAGGCAGGAGAGGGTCAGACTGCGTGGTTTTCATTTTCACCTGATGTCGCATCAACTCGATGAGAAACGCCACCTGACGTTGATAAAGCACTACCTGGAGACCGTCCGCACCTGGGAGGCCCAGTATGGACTGAGTCTTACCGAGATAAATGTCGGGGGCGGAATCGGGATAAATTACACCCAGCCCGATCAGCAGTTTGATTGGGCCGGATTCTGTACTGGCCTGGATGAACTACTTCATGCCTATTCGGACCGCGCCTGGAAAATCCGGTTTGAATGTGGCCGTTTCATAACCGCGCCCTGTGGTTTTTATGTTGGCGAAGTTCTGGATGTTAAACGCTGCGGCGAGGAATGGTTTGCCGTCTGCAGGGGTGGCACCCACCACTTCCGGACACCGGCGGCCCAGGCCCACAACCATCCGTTTGAGATACTGCCCACCAACGACACGGAGGCTGCAACACCAGGCGTTGCCGATCACTCCGTCACCCTGGTCGGTCAGTTATGTACGCCCAAGGATGTGTTTGCCCGCCAGATTCATGTCGCGTCGCTCGGGGTTGGTGATCTGGTCGTATTCCATTATGCCGGTGCTTACGCCTGGAACATTTCCCATCAAGCGTTTCTGATGCACCCCCACCCACAAGAGTACTTCATTGAATAACCCGGTAAGCGGATCTTCAGGCAGCAACTACCTGTTTTAATTGTAATGCGAATTATTATCAGTAGAATGCTCAATCAAAATTTATAACACGTGCTGGAGAACACAATGTCGAAGTCTGAAGTCTCAAAATCGCTGCGCCGCCACCGACTGTCTGTTGCCATAGCCATGCTCCCTGTGTCGCTCCTGGCTATTGGCGCAGCACCTGTTCTGGCACAGGAGCAGGCCGATGCGCCCGTCCAGCTACCCGGCATCAACGTTACCGCCGACTGGCTGGGGCCGCCGACTGAAGAGTCCGAGAAGACCTACACTGGGGCGCGCACGGTGGTGGAGGAGGAACAGCTCCAGGCGACCGGAGCGCTGAATCTGGACGATGCCCTGCGCCCGGTACCCGGTGTCACAGTGCTTGATGAAACCGGTACGGGCATTCTTCCCAATATCGGTGTGCGTGGCCTGAACCCGCTGCGCAGTGAACGACTTCAGATTCTGCTGGACGGTTACCCGATTGCCATCGGCCCTTACAGCAACGTCGGCGTGTCGCTGTTCCCCGTTACCCTTCCGAGCCTGGAAGTCGTGGATATTGTCCGGGGTGGCGCCTCAGTTCATTACGGCCCCAACAACGTGGGCGGTGTGGTGAATTTCGTCACCAAACCGATTCCGGCGGAAACCTCCCAGACCCTTCGTGAGCGGGTGACCATCGCGGAAGAGACCGGCAACGTCTTTACAGATACCTATTACCGTGTGGGCGGCCGGGCGACCGACAAGCTCGACCTGCAGTTCCAGGCCAACGTCCAGCGCGGCGATGGCTTTCGCGACCACTCCGATACCGAAGTGGATAACCTGATTCTGGACGCCCGGTATTACCTGAACGACCAGCATGAACTGGCCACCCAGTTGCAATACTACCGCGTCGATGCCGAACTGCCTGGCGCCCTGACACCGCAAGCCTATGAGCAGGACCGTACCCAGAGCCAGCGCCCACATGACGGCTACGAAGCGGACATGAGCCGCGCCACCTTCACCTGGACGTACACGCCGGCCGACAACATGGAATTCCAGTGGCGCAACTTTGTGCACGATGCCGACCGCACCTTCTACTTCGGCCAGAACCTGAGCGGCACCGGCCACTGGGCGGACCCAGGGCTGGATTCCACCCACGTTGCGGATTCACCGCGATTGTTCACTGTCTACGGTTCCGAGCCTCGGGTCGCTATCCGTTACGGCCGCCACGACATTACCCTGGGCGCACGGTTTGTCAGCGAGGATGTGGAATTCGACGTCAACCGCCTGGAATTTTCCTCCGGTAACCGTTCCGTGGCGCGCGACTGGCATCTGGACACCCGGGCGATGGCGTTTTATATCAGTGATACCGTGTCGTTCCTGGATGACCGCCTGACGGTGACGCCGGGCCTGCGTTATGAAGATGTCGACATGGACTTCCGTGACAACCTTACGGGCAACACTGAGGAAAACAATGCTGATGAGCTGTTGCCGGGCCTGACCGTAGGCTATCAGGCGTCTGACGATCTGTTTGTCTTTGCCAACAGTCAGCGCTCTCTGGTGCCGGTACAGATTGCCCAGACCACCCGTGACGGTGCCGTTGCCAATGAGACATCGTGGAACCACGAGCTAGGCGCCCGCCTGCAAGTCACCCCCGACCTGCTGTCTTCAGCCACCCTGTTCCGCATCGATTATGAGGATCAGATTCAGTTTAACCAGTCAACTAGCCGTTTCGAAAACCTTGGCGAAACCCGTCACCAGGGTATCGAACTGGCGAACCGCTGGAACCTCAACAGCCAGTGGGAGCTGGGCCTTGGCTATACCTTCCTCGATACCGAACAGTTGACCGGCGACAACGAGGGCAACGAGTTACCCAATGCTCCCACCCATAAAGTCAGCGCCGATGCGGTGTACAGCTACCAGGCCTGGGATGCCAGCCTGAACTGGGTGTATGTCAGCTCAAGCTATAGCGATGCAGACAACACGGAAGAAGAAACCAGCAATGGCAGCGCCGGTGAGTTGCCGGACTACCATCTGGTCACCACCAGAGTCGGTCGCGATTTCGCCATTGGCGGTGATCGTGTGCTGAACCTTGGCCTGGCCGTCAACAACCTGCTGGATGAGGATTACTACTTCCGGGGCGTGGACGTGAGTCCGGTCGGACGTGTACCGCAGCCCGGTCGAAGCTTTATCCTCGAGGCGCAACTCGATTTCTGATGGCCTGCTTACGGAACCGGATCGTAGAGATCCTGCTCGTTGTTTTGCTATCGCCTGCGTCAGGATGGGCGCAGGATCAGGCTGTCAGTTTGACGGACGACCGCGGGGAGACCCTGCGGTTGTCTGAACCGGCGGCCCGGCCCGCTGCGATCTCGACCTTTGGGGCCGATGTCGCACTGGCGCTGGATACACCGCCGGTTGCCGTCACCGACTACGGACTTCAGGGCGTGCCCGACTACCTGGCGTCACAGTTAGACGGGGTGACGGGGCTCGGCCCGCGACATCAGCCCAACCTGGAGGTACTGTCGTCTGTCCGGCCGGATCTCGTCATCGCCATACGTCGCTATACCGAGAAAGACGGTGACCAGATAGAAGCCATCGCGCCGATGTTGGCTCTGGACCTGATCACGGTCCAGGACAGCCTGCGGGGTGTTGAGTTGGCGGGGCAGGCACTGGGTGCACCGGCGAAAGCCAGTGCACTCAATGCCCGCCTTCTTGATCGCGTTCAATTACTCGCGGACCGTAACAAACCAAAGCCTGCCGAGACGGTGGCGCTGCTGACCAGCGGCAGTGAAACCCCTTTCGTCTATTATGACCATTTTCTGCCGACGGCGTTGCTGGAGCGTCTGGGCTTCGACAATATCGGGGGCCAGCCACCGAATCCCGACAGCGGCATCCCACTGGGCTACCGGATCAGTCTTGAAGCCTTGCTGGAACTTAATCCGGATACCATTCTACTGTTGCCCACCAGCCGTCAGCGCGCGTTCACGATGAACCCCATCTGGCCCTATCTCAAGGCGGTGCGCACGGGCCAGGTCTACGAAGTGCCTCACTATTGGAAAGAAGGTGCCGGTCCGATTGCCCGGGAGCGTATCCTGGACGACATACAGCGGCTGTTGCTGACCTCGGAATCCAACAAATGACGGGTGATGATTCAACCACACGCCCCATGGGTCTTTATGGAGCAGCGGTATTTCTCCTCGTGCTGTTGTTCTTCGTTGGCCTGATGGCGGGCTCTCGATGGGTGTCGCCGACCTTGTTGCTGTCAGCCATCGACGGCAGCAGCGACTTGTTGACGCGCATCACCGTGCTGGAGCTGCGGCTGCCGCGAAACCTGCTCGGTATTCTCGGTGGTGCCGCTCTCGGGGTTGCTGGTGCTGTCATGCAGGGCGTTACCCGGAATTCGCTGGCATCCCCCGGTCTGACCGGCGTGATTGCCTCCGCCGCCCTGGCAGTCGTGTCGCTTCGAACTCTGAGTTCACCGGGCGCGATGTGGCTGCCGTTGATGGCCCTTGGCGGCGGCCTGCTGGGTGGCGCACTGACCTTTGCCATTGCAGGCCGGCGCCAGCTTCAGCCCGAGCGGGTGGTGCTGGCCGGCATCGCTGTCACGTCGCTGGCCACCGCACTGACCACGGGCCTTCTGTTGGTTTCCGGTGCGGAAGCGGCAGAGCTCTACTATTGGCTGGCGGGTAGCCTGATGGGGCGGGGCTGGCTTCAGCTCCAGTTGGTGCTGCCCTGGCTGCTGCTTCCGCTCGGTGCCCTGTTAGTGATGCAGAGGCCCTTCCGTTTACTGCAACTTGATGATGATCTGGCTTTGGCCATGGGGCTATCGGTCGGCCGCTGGCGACTGATATTTTTGCTGCTGGCCCTACTGCTGGCTGCAGCGCTGGTCGCCTTCACCGGCCCAATCGTTTTTATTGGACTGGTGGCGCCGCACATTGCCAGGCGGCTGGCCGGCAACCAGATCCAGCACTGGCTGCCCCTGAGTGCTCTGTTTGGAGGGCTGTTGTTGCTGGCGGCGGATATCCTGGCTCGGCAACTGGCCTTTCCCCAGGAGCTACCCGTCGGTATGCTGACGGCCCTTATCGGGGCCCCCTGGCTGATCTATCTGCTTAACTCGCGAACCTCACCCCGGAGCGCATAACGTGACCCATCCGGCTACGACAACGCCTCGGGCAGGCCGCCGTGGCATGCGGATTCCAGGCGCCGGCCCCGTTGCCCGGCTGCTTCTGGCTGGCGGGCTCAGTCTGGTTGTTGTCATCGTCGCGGGCGTCCAACTGGGGGCGGTGGACCTGACGTGGTCCCAGATGTGGGCCGGGTTGACCGGCGACAGCACTCAACACGTGCAGCGAGTGGTCTTCGAATTACGGTTGCCCCGCACCCTGACCGGCGCCCTGATTGGTATTCATTTTGCCCTGTCAGGGTGGCTGTTACAGTTGCTTAGCCGCAATCCGTTGGCAGAAGCCGGCATTCTCGGCATCTCCGCCGGCGCCAGCCTGGTGGCGGTCGTCGCTTTTATTATCGGAGACTGGTTGGTGTCCAGTGCCGATCCCTACAACAATACGTCGTTTGCCCTTCAATATTTGCCCCTGTTTGCCATGGCAGGCGGGCTGGTAACGGCGCTTGCGGTTTATTTCCTTGGTATGCGGCATGGCCAGTTGTCGCCAGTCAAAATGACGCTGACCGGTGCAGTCATTGCCGGCATGTTGCACGCACTGACCACCGGTGCGCTAGCGTTCTGGGGCCATGCCCATACCGAGCTGGTTGCTCAGTGGCTGGCCGGCTCACTGTATGGCGCAGAATGGCAGCACCTCCGCACATTGCTGCCATGGACAGCGATTGGTCTTGTCGGTGTCGCGCTGCTAGTGCGCCCCCTGGAGGTCATGCAGCTTGACGATCAACACGTTCGCACTCTGGGCCTGGGCCTGAACCGCTGGCGTGCCTTTGCCCTGCTGATTGCCACCCTGCTGGCGGCCAGTGCCGTCGGAGTGGTTGGGCCGGTTGGCTTCATTGGCTTGCTGATTCCTCACATCAGCCGACGGCTGGCAGGCGCCAATCTTCCGGTCCAATTGGTGTTGTGTATACTATTGGGCGCGGTGCTGGCGGTACTGGCGGATTTACTCGGCCGGACACTGTTTGCGCCCTATGAAGTGCCCGTGGGTGTGGTTTCCGCCGTCCTCGGCGTACCGTTTTTTCTGTATCTGTTATCGCGTCAACCCTGAGGCCGGTATCCTCCATGTTACGAACCGAGCATCTCTCACTGGCATACGGCGACAAGCCGGTTGTGGACAACATCTCGCTGGCCATCCCCGAAGGCGGGATTACCTGCCTGCTGGGCCCCAACGGGTCCGGTAAGAGTACCTTGCTGAAAAGTTTTGCGGGCCTGCTGCCGGCCCGGTCCGGTCAGGTTTACCTGGACGACCGGCCGGTTGGGCAATGGGACCGGGGCAAGCTGGCTCTCAGGCTCGCCATGCTGCCTCAGAAACCCATTGTGCCTGATGGCATCCGGGTTCGGGATCTGGTCGCACTGGGCCGTTTTCCCCACCGGAAATGGTGGCAGAGAAACCTCACCACCGACGACAACGCAACCTTCGAAGCCATGGCCATGACCGGGGTTTCGGATCTTGCGGACCGACCGGTGGAAGCACTCTCCGGAGGGCAGCAGCAGCGGGTATGGATCGCCATGGCCCTGGCCCAGGAAACCGACATTCTGCTGCTGGACGAACCCACCACGTTTCTGGACTGGGGCTACCAGCTGGAAGTACTGGAATTGCTGTCCAAGCTGAATCGTGAACACGGGTTAACCGTGGTGATGTCACTCCACGATCTCAACCAGGCGGCGCAGTTTGCGGATCGGATTGCGGTGCTCGCAGGTGGCAGACTCGACACTATAGGTCGCCCCTGGGAGGTGATCACCGAACCCCTGGTCAACCGGGTGTTTCGGGTACAGACCAAAATCACTGTCGGGCAGGATGGTCGCCCGTTCTGTTCCGGGTTTGCCGGCTCTCTCAACGACAAGTCGCCAGAGAGTGACAAGGGCCTGACACCAGCTGATACCGTCCAGAGTGAGACAGGCTAGTCTGGCTGCTATTTCCAGACTCGGTTGTCGGCAAAGTTCACGCTCCACACAGCTCCGTCGCTCCCGACGGTAACTCTCGTTGCGATATGGCCCGGGTTATCTGGCTCACTGCCGATACGGTGAGATAGTCCCTTTACTTTGACACTTTCTTGACGAAACCTCCACGCAGCCCTCACAACGGGCGGGCTAACCTTTGTACCCATCGTTTGTCCATCTTTCCCGGGTTCAATATGGTTGCGCACGTCATGCACAAACGCCTATCTCTCCAACTAAGGGGGTTTCTTACCGCTGGCGGTCTGGCCACGCTGTTTCATTGGTTTGTCATGGCAGGACTGGTCGGTGCCGGACTTGAACCCACGCTCGCCACAGCGGGTGGAAGTTTTTCCGGTGCGGTAATGAACTACGGGCTTCAGCGCCATCTGGCTTTCCGTAACGCCGGCCCCCACAGGTCCACGGTATGGCGCTACCTGGCGTCCTGCGGCCTCGCCTGGTTTTGCAACCTGGTTTTTTTCTACATGCTCAATCACGCCCTTGGCCTGCCAGTCATGCATTCTCAGGTGGCTACTACCGGCCTGGTAGCGGCATTGAACTACGTGGTCTATCAGAGACTGGTGTTTTATGAACAGAGATACTGAACATTCCGTCGGCCGCGCAGGCCGAAGCCTGGTGTCGGTGGTGGTGCCCGTTCTCAACGAGCGAGTGATGCTACCGCTATTCCTTGAGCGTGTTCTACCGATTCTCGCTGCACTCGACGAGCATCACGAGATTGTATTGGTGGATGACGGCAGTGAGGATGGTAGCGCCGGATACATCCGTAGCCAGATCGTGCGCAATCCCGGCATTCGCCTGGTTAAGTTAAGCCGGAATTTCGGCAAGGAGGCCGCAGTAACGGCGGGGCTGGAGCATGCAAGAGGTGACGCAGTGATTGTGCTGGATGCCGATCTGCAGGACCCGCCTGAGCAGATACCGGCTATGATCGAGTGCTGGCAATCCGGTACCGACGTTGTCTTGATGCAGCGCCGTTCCCGCTGTGGGGAAACCATTCTCAAGCGCTGGAGTGCCCACCTGTATTACCGGTTGTTGAACCGGACCAGCCGGACCGATATCCCGGTAGATACTGGGGACTTTCGGCTGATGAGCCGCAGGGCGGTTGATGCGTTGCTTACCCTGAAGGAGCGCAACCGCTACATGAAAGGGCTGTTTGCATGGATAGGCATGCCAACCCAAGTGATCCAGTACGACCGCGAACCAAGAGCAGCCGGGGAAACAAAGTGGGATTACCCCGGATTGGTCGGGCTGGCGCTCGAAGGGTTGACCTCGTTTTCAGTATCACCACTGCGCTGGGCGACAATCATCGGGCTTATTGCCGCAAGTATCGGCGGGATGTTCGGGCTGTGGATTGTGGTCAAGGCCATGATGTTGGGGGATGCTACCAGTGGTTACCCGTCACTTGTCGCCATTATCAGTTTTCTGGGAGGGATTCAGTTGGTGAGTATTGGCATCGTCGGGGAATACGTTGGCAAGACCTACCTGGAAGCGAAGCAGCGCCCCGTCTATCTGACGGAAGATGTGGTGGAAAATCCGGTTGGCGAGAGTCGCCAGGTCGGCGAAAATCCGGTGGAGACGCGTCATGTCAAAGCGGTTTAGCCTTTGGCTACTGGTGCTGGCAGCTGTGTTGATCAGCCGGTTTATCGGGATGGCATTTTTTCCCTTCGCCGACACTACCGAGCCCCGCTACGCGGAAATCGCTCGATGGATGGCCGAAACCGGCGACTGGATTACCCCCTGGTTTGAGCCCGGTGTGCCGTTTTGGGGAAAGCCACCATTGTCTTTCTGGGCCCAGGCGGTGGCTATCAAGGTGCTGGGTATCTCGGAATTCTCGCTGCGTTTGCCGTCCTGGCTGGCAACCATTGCCACGGTATGGCTGGTTTGGCGTTTGGCGCGGCAGATCTGGGATGTTCAGGCGGCGAAATGGAGTAGTCTGGTCTTTGCCACCATGGCTCTGACCTACATCAGTGCCGGCGCGGTAATGACGGATTCTTTTCTGGCCCTCGGAACGACCCTGGCTCTGGTCAGCTTCTGGCTGGTGATGTCGGGTGAACGCGGTCTTTGGCAATGGTTTTTCTTTATAGGAGTGGTCATCGGGTTGCTCTCGAAGGGCCCGCTGGCTGTTGTGTTGATCGGAATTCCAATAGTTTCGTGGCTACTGTTGTCCCGGCAGGAGGTCGGCAGTTTACGAAAGCTCCCTTGGTGGAGAGGGGCAGTATTGACAATTCTTCTGGTCGGTCCGTGGTATGTGCTGGCGGAACTTAAAACGCCTGGATTTCTGGACTATTTTATTGTCGGCGAGCACATTCGACGGTTTCTGGACCCGGGGTGGGCTGGCGATCTTTACGGCAGTGCGCATGACCAACCAAAAGGTATGATTTGGGTATTTTGGCTGTGGGCGTCGTTCCCCTGGGGCGTTGTTGCTCTGGCGGGCTTGGTTGCTGGCTGGTTTCAAGGCCGGGGTTCAGACGTCATACGCAACGCCGTCTCGGTCTCCGGCCCGTGTTTTTTGCTGATGAGCGCCTTAGCCCCGATGTTGTTCTTTACGGTTGCTGGCAATACGCTCTGGACCTATGTTCTGCCCTCGTTGCCATTTACGGCCCTCCTGATCGGGTGTTGGGTAGCGGAACTGGAATCTGGTTGGTTGTTTCGGGGACGGGTCGTTATGGTGGGGCTCGTTCCCCTCTTACTGACCGTTTTCGTGGGCGTGGCGGCGACAGGCTGGGAGACACTGAAAACAGAAAAAAAACTGGTACTCTACTATCAGCAGACAAGAAAGACCGATGACAGCCCATTGCTCTATCTGGACGATATCCCTTTTTCGGCCAGGTTCTACTCGCAGGGAGCGGCTCGGGAGGTCACGGAGGAAGGCGTGATCGATATGCAACAAAAAGGCGACTATCGACACCTTTATTTGGCAGTTCCCCGAGACTGGTCTGCCCGGCAGGTAGCTGAGTTAACGGGGTCGGCTACCAGAGTCCTTGAAAACCGCCGCTACCAATTGCTGGCAATTGAGGTTTTGCAGGGGGATCAGCAACCCGTCTCTGACGCCAGTGGAGTTCGCTTGAATGACAGCTAACAGGCCGCCTATCAGATTGCTGATTGTGGAAGATCAGGTTGACCTTGCGGAAAATCTGTACGAGTTTCTGGGCGAAGATCACTACTCTCTCGACTTCGCTGCTGACGGTTTGACAGCCCTGCACCTTCTGGCCACGCAGAGTTATGATGTTGTTGTTCTTGACTTGATGCTGCCTGGGGTTAATGGGTTTGATATTTGCCAGCGCATTCGTCAGGACCTGCAGTGCGCGGTTCCTGTTATTCTGATGACCTCCCTCAGTGCTCTGAGCGACAAGGAAAAAGGGTTCGATTGCGGTGCGGATGATTATCTCGTAAAACCGTTTGAACTAAGGGAACTGCAGTTGAGAATCGAAGCGCTTCATCGGCGTCATTCGCCACAGAGGCCGGTTCTTCAAGCGGGGGAGATCCGGTTTGATCCAGGCACGTTGGAAGTCCGGTTCAGGGAACTGAAGACGGTGCTAACAGGTACACCAGCTCGCCTTTTCGAACTGCTGATACGCGCGTATCCAAATTTTCTCAGTCATGAGGCGCTGAGTGATGCTGTTTGGGGAGGCGCTCGGTATGGGGATGCCGAAGGCAACAGTTTGCGCACCCACATCTACACCCTTCGACGATCCTTGCACTCACATCTTGGTGCCGGCCTGGTAAAAACGGTCCATGGACGGGGTTACCGCCTTGAGTCTCCAGAAGACGAGGACCGGGATACAGCATGAAGTCATCGCTGACCACTCGCCTGACCCGAACCTTATTCGCCCTTATTGCTGCCACTGCAGCGGCATCCCTGTTCATTGTTGAACAGTTTGTTGATGACGTTGAAAACACCATTCTGGATCTTGAACTGAAGGCCGATGCGGAGTATTTCAAGGACCAGCTCCGCAAAGGTCAGTTCAGGCCCGTGAAAACGGCACGACTGGAAGCCATCTTCCTGCCCGAGGGAGACATGGAAGCGGGTCTGCCTCACTACTTTCAGACTCACAACCTGCCACTTTCCCGGGAGGTCGAGGTGGGTGAGACGACGCTGCTGATTGTCGGCGAGCAGGTGAAAGAGCCCGAGGGCAAACTCTTCCTGGCCCAGGACATTACCATCATGGAGAACCGTGAATACCTGGTTCAGCTTGTTCTGGTCTTTGTGGCGGCCGGTATGCTTCTGGTCGGCTATTTTATTGCCCGTGCGGGTGCCCGGTATCTGGTGCGGCCATTCAGAAAGCTCATTCGTGAGGTGCTGGGCACGGAGCCTGGGTCTGCAATGCCAAGAATCTCGACCAATTACCGAGACCAAGAGTTTTGCGACATTGCCGACGCATTCAACCGCTTCCTCTCGGAACTTGAACGACATATCCAACGGGAAAAATCCTTTGTGAAACTGGCCAGCCATGAACTTCGCACACCTCTGGCTGTGATGAGTGGTGCCCTGAATGTGCTGGAGCAACGCCAGAGTCTCTCAGCGGCCGACCAGAAAACCCTGGGCCGGATACGCCGTGCCATGCAGACCATGCGCGACGATACGGAAGTTCTTTTGGAACTCGCCCGTAGTGAGACGTCGAGCGACGGAGCCAAAACTATCCAGTTACAGGAGATTGTGCAGAATACAATTGATGATCTGGAACAGGGCAGCCCAGCCCAGGCCGGTCGTATCACGGTATTCGATGGGTATCCGGATCTGAGAGTCAGGGCGCATCCTGTCCTTGTGCGTATGTTGCTGCGAAATCTTTTGCAGAACGCCCTGCGACATACGCTATCGGCTGTTGAAGTTCATATCCTGCCGGACGGAATTCTGATAAAGGATTTTGGCTCAGGGCTTCCGGATACGGTGGCAGAGAATCTCAGTTTGTCGAGCGTATCGGGGGAGGGACTAGCCAAAACGGATCAACTAAACAACACAACCTTCGGCTTGCTCATTGTCCGTCTGGTTTGTGAGCGGCTCGGTTGGGAGCTCAAAATTTTACAGTCAGATGACCGTGGTACTGAATTCCAGGTTGAGATCGACACCCTGGTTTGATGCCATGTTCGTTAACGATGTCTCGTGAGGATTAGGCCCGGGTTATTCCCCGGGCAAGCCATAGGAGCGATCGCTGTATAGTTTTAGTGGCAGAAGAGCGTGGGCCAGTGCTTTTCTGACCTGGTTCTCATTCGGCGCCTGCTCCAGGTATTGAGTCTGCCCTGTTTCTCTGGAATACACGCCCGCTATAGGTGCCTGGTCGGGTCGCAACACAGTGACATTGAAGCGGTTGTCCATCCAGGCGTAATAGTCGTTAAACTGCATGATCGCTCGACCGGGAGCATTGGGGAAGGCTGCCAGGTCATGTCCCACCAGCGGGTGCTCTGCAGCAACGCCCATTAGCGAAAGAAGCGTTGGCGCGAGATCGATCTGGCTGGCGACGGTCTGAATTCGTCGGCTTTCGATATCGGCCCCCAGAATCAGCCCGGGAATCTGAAAGTTTTTGATGGGTACCAGCTCACTGCCCCAGACTCTGGCGTCGTGATCGGCAACGATCATAAACAGCGTATCCTTCCAATAGTCGCTGTTCCGGGCAGATTTTATGAACTTACCCAGGGCATGGTCTGCATATTTGACAGCATTGTTAACGGTGTTTTTCTCCTGATCGTACGGTTCAATACGTCCGTCAGGAAATTCAAACGGCGTGTGATTGGAGGACGAAAAAACCAATCGGAAAAAAGGTTCCCCCGACGCATGGAGTTGTTTGAGATCTTGATGGGTCTTTTCGAACAGATCTTCATCGCTGACCCCCCAGCTTCCGGTAAACGTGGGGTCCTGATAATCCTGTTGATCAACAATCGTGTCGAAGCCATTACCGGTGAAAAAGCTGCGCATGTTATCGAAATGGGCTTCGCCACCATAGATGAAACCGGTGTCATAGCCTTTTCTCTTCAACAGTTCCCCGAGCGTAAAAAAATCGGTCTGTGATAGCGATAGCTTAACCACGCTGCGTGCCGGGGAGGGTAGGAAACCAGACACCACTGCTTCGATGCCGCGAACCGATCGCGTGCCCGTCGCGTACAGGTTTTCGAACCACCAGCCAGAGTCCTTCAGCGATTCAAGCTGGGGAGTTACCGGTCTTCCGCCCAATGATTCCACAAAAGTCGCACCCAGGCTCTCCTCAAGTACGATCACCAGATTGAGAGGTCTTGCGCGCTTTCTTGCTGGGGTTTGGTGATGCAACGTCGGAAACTGCTCGGACCTGAACTCGATATCGCTGAGCCATGGCTCGTTCCGTACCTCATCCAGCATGGCTGGCATTGCCATTGAGCCATAGCTGTCACTGGCGTCTGCTTCGTGCTTGAGATTATAGATCGCGAACGCAACTGACCAGGTTGAGTTTAGGATCAGCGAATTCACAAGAGCGTCGGAGGTCAGCGCAAACATGGCGGGGTTGGCGGGGCGGTGGCCTGTTGTGGAGCGAACACTGATAAATACCGCCAACACCACCACGGGCCATAACAGTAAGGCTTTGCGGTAACTGCCGGGCTTGGTTTCGTGTAGCCATGGTCGCATAAAACGGGTGAAGAGTAGGGTAAGCATTACAACCAAAAACACGCCCGACAGTACAGTGGGTAAATATCCTTCCCAAAGCATGCCTAGCACTTCGCGGGGATAATTCAGGTATTCGATAAACAGACGGTTGGGCCGGGTATCGTATTCAGCGATGAAAGTTGGCGTGGATACTTCCATGAACAGGAACGAGAAAACGACAACCAGGGCCCATATTGCTGTCAGGCGCTTCCAGATTGTCCAGCAGTACCGGTGGCCAAGAAATGGCAGAATCAACACCATCGGTGCTGCCACCAGCCCGGCCATGATCAGATCTACCCGCAAGCCGTGAAAAAAAATATCAGGCCACACAGGAGTCGCAGCAACACGATCAAATTGCCACAGTACAAGCAGTACCCGGGACAAGCCCCCAAGGAGAAGAATTGTGCTAGTGAGCATCAATATTGGTGTGTAGGCACCGGCCCATTTGAAGCACTGGTATAACCGGTCGGGCAGGGAGCGATTCTTGAAGAGAAATGAAGTCATGACGGCACTCTTGGGTAGCATTTCTGGAGGAGTGCAGGGTAGAGGTGGTTTCGTCAGGGGCAGATCATGGAAGTATCAAGAATTTGTCAAATTTACACATGCTGGTTCTGCAAACCTGCTAGCGGCATACACTGCGTTGCCGGGCGCTGGGCACAAAGAAACCATCGAGCGTTTTCTGACTATTTTGGATGTCTGGTGAAATTCGAGCAGCCGGAGACGGTTTGTTGCTGGACCGTCTGGGGCCGATGGCCTGAAGCGTTGTGGTGATCTGCAAACTGTAATTATCGGTTGCTAATCGTCTAAACTGGTTTTATATGTTCTCCATCTTAGGGAGTCGAAGATGATTCCTCGCTTTGTATTATTTCTGACGTGTTTTTTAGCGGCCGGCGAGGGCTTAGCAGAGGAACGAACCGTAACCTTGGTAGGGGACGAGTGGTGCCCTTTCAATTGCAAAGAGCATCCGGAGCACCGCGGCCTCCTTGTGGAAAGGGCGGCAGACGCGCTGGCCGAAGAAGGGATTCGAGTTGAGTATTATGAGATCCCCTGGAGCAGGGCGATCATTGAGGTTCGAAATGGGCACTATGATGCGATAGTGGGGGCAGGTCTATTGGAAACACCGGATTTTTATTTTCCGACGGAACCATTAGCGATTGCTCGACACAGCTTTTATACGCTTCCTACCTCAAACTGGAGGTATCACGGGCTTGAATCACTGCAGGCGGTACGCATTGGGGTGATTCAGGATTACTCGTACGGCGGCCTGTATGAGGACTATATTAAAGCAAACCGTAACGATGAAGACCGGATAGTCACTCTAAGAGGTGATAGGGTTTTGCCTCGTCTTATAAAAATGCTCAAGCTGGGCCGTGTCGATGCGTTGGTCGCAGAGGAACGAGTGCTGAATTACCACTTCAAGTCGAGAGAAGAAAGAAACCCGTTGAGATATGCCGGGCTTGCCAACAAAGAAGATCTGTACATTGCATTCTCACCCGCGTTGGATGATGGCGCTGAATTGGCGGAAGCCCTGGGCCAAGGGTTCATCGAAGCCGCCCTCGGTGTCGATTGAACCAAAAGGCTTTTGTCTGATGTCAGGTGTCCTCCTGAACAAGCGCTACAAGGTCATCGCGAATCTCTTGGGCGCTCAGGTCTGGTCGAATGAGTAGCCGCGGATTGCCCTCGCGATCAAACACATAGACCGCGCTGCTGTGAGAAACTGCATAGTTGCCGTCCGGGTCCGGTTCCTCATAGCCAAAAGTAGTTCGGTATCGTTTGGCCAGTTCGCGAAGTTGAGGTTCTTTTCCGGTGAGCCCCACAATATTGTCACCAAAAAAATCCACGTATTTTGCGAGGCGCTCAGGCGTATCACGTCGAGGATCGACACTCACGAACAAAGTGAGTACTTCTTCCTGAAGCTTTGGGTCCAGGCCACTGGTTGCCTGATTGAGTTTTTGCAGCGCCGTCGGGCAAACATCGGGGCACGAGGTAAACCCGAAAAACAGCATCCTCACGCGGCCTCTGTAATCATCCCCTGAAACAGGGGTGCCCTGGCTGTTGATTAAATCGAATTCCAGCTCGGGCATCAGGCCACTGATGTTTTTTCCATGCCAGCCCTCATCGTTGCTAAAGCAACCAGTCAGCAGTGTGGATACCACCAGCAATGAAATGGCCGGTAGGGTCTTAGTGCGATGTCGCCAGAAACGGGTGCTCATGACGCTGTTTCCTTCAATTTTTTGGAATGATTGGTGTATTTCCCATCTTCATGCATGGCGCGACGAAGGATAAGCAGAATACCGAGGATGCTCATCATGGCCGGTGGTATGTAGGTCAGCATGCCTCCAAGGAGTTGGTCGACTTCCGGGTCCAGGGGCCAGGCACGGCCACAGACTTCGTAAACGTCGTAAACCATGTCTCTGGAAAATACGATCCATGCGCCCAGAAACATCTGGAGCACGCCTGCCGCAGCCAGAATCAGCATGCGTTTGCCATACCCCAGCGATGAGGTGATGGCGGGCGGTCGCGGGTCAAAGATCAGCCACCAGAACAGCAGGCCATCCAGCAACATGCTCCAGTTCATGATCCAGTACAGATCCCGGCTGAGCATGGCGTCAAAATGAATTGACGGCCAGAGCCAGAAATAGATAAGCCCCACAAACAGAATCAGGGCGATCAGGGGGTATTGAAGCACTTGATACACCCAACCCACTGGCCTGAAGCCTTTTTTCAGGCTGGGTGTCATTTTGGCGTGCCAGAATCGCATCACTGGCAAGGGGTTCGACAGGGCGATGAGGATCGGGCCGATATGGTGAAGAATGAGATGCTGGCCGCGATGTACGAAGAACATATACTGGGCGTAGTAGTCGAAGCGGGTTTGCATGACGCCATAACAGATCATTACGCCCAAAACGAATGCGAAAATTCTCAGCACGCCAGGCCGATCTTCATCGGGCATTCGCAGAAGACCAACGCCGTAGAATCCCAACACAAGCATGTAGCTCAGCACGGTCAACGGCGAGAAATCGTAAGGCAAAAGGTAGTCTAGCAGTGACATGGCATTACCGGATAGGTGGTGTTGTTCAGTTCAGCGCATCAACTTCTGACTTCACCAGATCGTACAGTTCCTGTGGTCCCAGCTTGCTCAGCTCCTGACCATTAACATAGAACGTTGGTGTACCCTTTATTTTGACGCTCTGAACATCGCCCATATCCTGCTTGATAATTTTATCAATGTCAGGTGAGTCGAGCTGGTCGCGAGCGAGATCTACGTCTAGCCCAGCCGACTCTGCTGCTTCCCAGGCCGCTTTCACTTTTGGGTCATCATGCCATTGGGGCTGTGATTTCACGACTGCATCAAGCACGGGTTTGTAAACACTCTGCATGCGCGCTGTCTCAAGAATTCTCACGGCTTCTTCCGAACCGCCGTGAAACAACACATAGCGCAATACCAGACGCACGTCATCAGGGTATTCGGCGAGAATCTGTTTCACATAGGGATACATGGCCCGACAGCCCTCGCAGGAGGGATCAAAAAACTCAACGATCGTGACCGGGGCGTTTTCCGGGCCAATGACCGGCGAATAGTCTCTGACCAGAGGGGGCTTATCGGCCGTGGTGTCCCGAGTGGTGCTATCCCTCGCATCCTGGGGGCGTTCATAGAACAAAAAGGCAGCGCTGAACGGAATCAGGCTCAAGGCAATAAGACCCAGAGCGAGGGTGCGGTTTTGCATGCAAAATCTCCGAAGGTTGAGTGTCTGCGTTTTATGCTTCAAATGATTGAGTGAATTGGCAACTGAGAAAGAGCATCGTTCCAAACAGCTCTATTGCCAGCACTATTGCACCACGCAGTGAGCTTTGTTCGGGCATCGATCATCCCCTCGCTCCCATTGGATGGTCGTATGCTGGATGCCAAAGTGCTCGTTGAGCATTTCAGCGGCTTCACTAATGACCTGATCGTCGCTCTCAGGGTCCGGTTTCACCAGGTGAACGGTTAGCGCATTTTCGGTCGTACTCAATGCCCATATATGGAGGTGATGGGCAGATTGTACACCGGGTAAATTCTCAAGGCGTTCATGGACCGCGGAAGGATCAATGCCCTTGGGTACGGCATCGACCGCCAGCTTTACCGAGTCCTTCAATAGCTGCCAGGTGCCCATGAAAATCACAACGGCAATGATAAGGCTGACGATCGGGTCAATCCAGGTCAGGTTGGTAAACATCAGTATCATGCCGGAGATCACAACGCCCACCGAAACCGCCGTGTCTGCGGCCATGTGCAAAAAGGCGCCCCGGATATTGATGTCGCCTTTCTGCCCTTTGAGAAACAGCATCATGGTGGCGCCGTTAATCAGTACGCCAATGCCAGCAACCACTACGATGGTCAGACCGGCGACGTCGGCGGGATCTGTCAGTCGTTGAATGGCTTCCCAGGTAATGCCACCGACAGCGGCGATCAGAATCAGAGCGTTAAAAAGAGCCGCCAGGATGGTGGTCTTCTTTAAACCATAGGTCTTGCCGTATGTTGCTGCCTTGCTGGCGAGCCAACTGGCCACCCAGGCCAGAATCAGTCCCATAACATCGCTCAGGTTGTGACCGGCATCGGCGAGCAGTGCGAGCGATCCGGACACAACGCCGTATACCGCTTCGATGACGACAAACAGGGTATTGAGAATCACCGCAATGGCAAACGAGCGGTTGTGGGTGTCGAAATGATGGCTGTGATCGTGACTGTGGTCGTGCATTTCTGCCTCTATCAGCGAAGATTGATCCACAGTTATGAACCCTGTAGCAACTATAGGGTCAAATGTTGGCGGCTGGTTTCTCCTTGAATGAATGGTGGCGGGACCCTCCTGAAGGGCCCCGCGCTCACAACTCAAGCTTTTTATTAGTCCGCTGCCGTCGCATTCTGCGTACTTCCGTGGTCAGCATTGATGGCATTACGGAGAAGTTCAACCATCTCTGGGCTGTGCCAGTTCTTTGGGCCTGTTAGGCGTGCAACTTCATATCCATCTCGATAGAGCAGCACATATTGAGTAGCACAACTTTGCCCATGAATGCCTCCCGGCTCAGTGTTTCTTCCGCGTCATGCTTGAAAAATTCGCCATAAATCTAACCTGTAGTGTGATCCTTGAAGGGGGCGTGCGGTACCCTCAAACGCTAGCTGACTTCGGAGAGCTGCCGTAGATCCGCAACAATCGCGTCCACTGGGTCGCTGGCTCGGATCAAAAGCCGTATGTCACCTTCGCGATCGAATGCGAACACGGCACCTGAGTGCGAAACGTCATAATTGCCGGATTCATCCTTATCGCCGTAGCTGTAAGTGGTGCTATACCGGTCTGTAAGCGCGTCAAGCTCTGCTTTATCGCCGGTGAGCCCGATGAACTGCGGCCCGAAAGCATCGGTGTAGCTGCGTAGCGTCTGCGGATCATCCCGCGCTGGATCGACCGATACGAACAGGACCTGCAGATCTTCTCTTACTTCTTCATCCAACTGCCTTGCGGCACTCGCGAGCTGTGCGAGGGTAGTCGGGCAGATATCCGGGCAGTTCGTAAAGCCAAAAAAGAGCAATGTAGGCTTACCAAGGTAGTCGTCGGCGTTCACCGCACGACCATTTTCATCTGTGAGCCTGAATTTGAGTTCAGGCATCGCCCCCGGGATATGGGTAGTCTGCCAGGTCTGTTCGCCACAGCCAGCCAGCAGTAATACAGTCAGTATGAGAAAGAATTGCTTACCCATCTATTCACCTCCTACATAGCCGCTGGAGACACGGCCTTAAATAATAGTGACAGACGCTGCCCATCTGCGAAAACGAGCGTTATTGGCACCTCATCTCCCAACTCGATCGGGCTCCGTCGCTTCATCAGCATGAGATGGTAGCCCCCTGGCGAGAACTCAACAGCGCTTCCCGCCGCAAGTTCAAGTGTTGGCACGGGCTCCATGCCTGACATTCCGTTGTTCTGGGTGCTCTGATGCATTGTCACCTGTTCAAAAGCCGGGCTCTCTGCTCTTACCAAGGTCACAGATCCGCCGCTTGTGTTGCCCAGCCTGAAGTAACCGGCAGCAGGCAGATCGCCAGGCAGCAGCCTCAGCCGGGCATCCGTTACCTTGAGATCGGCTGCCAATACCGTGGCAGACAAAACACAAACCAGAAGTCCGCATAGCAGTCTTTGGTGAATAAGCCCCATTTTTTCCTCCTGGTGATTATAAAGGCCCAGCCCAAACAGATTCTTAAGGTAGAACGTCCTGAGTTCACGGTTCATCCCAGCCTTCCGAGTACCGGAAATGTGGATAACATCCATGATGCGAACCGGGTCATTTGACCGGTCAGCACCATTACCCCCATAACGATCAGAACCAGCCCTGCCAGAATTCTCAGTGACTGACTCCAGCGGCTCATCCAGCGCACTCGCGCCCGGAACTTTTCGATGAAGAGGGTCGTTGCCAGGAATGGAAGTGCCAGGCCCATGGAATACACGGCCAGGTACAGCATGCCGGTCTCGGCATTTGCGTGGGTGGAACTGAGCGCCAGGATAGCGCCCAGTATCGGACCGATGCAGGGTGTCCAGCCGACGGCAAAGGCCAAACCGAGAAGAAACGCTGCCGTGGGCCGTCCCCCCTCAAGAGTTTGCCCAAAGCGCCAGTCGCGCTGTAGTGCGGGCAGGCTCCACCAGCCCAGCATAAACAGCCCCATCAGCACGATCAGAATACCCGCCACCAGGTTGGCTTCCCGACGGTAGGCCATCAACCACTGACCGAGCAGACTGGCGCTGGCACCAAAAGCGATGAAGACCACGCTGAACCCGAGGACAAAACAGATGCTGAGCCACAGAGCTTTCAGTCGATTCGAACTGTCTGTGACGGTGCCGCCCGTCACGACCGAAAGATACCCCGGAACCAACGGCAGAGTGCAGGGAGAGAAAAAAGACACCAGGCCGCCAAAAAAAGCAGCCAGCATTCCCCATGTCGCAAGATCAGGCATTTCCGTGATTCCTCAATTCGCTGAGTTCGGGAGGAGGTCGAAAGCGTCAAGCCACCCCTGTTTCACTCGACGGCAATGGACTATTGCTCTGCGTCCGGGAGCGACTGCTGAACAAGGCGCAGTAGCGGTTTGGCACCAAACTCCGTGAGTCGGCGGCCATTCACGAAAAAGGTCGGGGTGCCCCGAACACCGATGGTTTCTACGTCCTGCATGTCCTTCTCAAGGATGGCGTTTATCCGTTCGGATTGCATGTCTTCACGAGCTTTGGCCAAGTCCAGACCTGCGGCCTCGGCTGCCTCCCAGGCCTTAGCAACCTCCGGGTCATCGTGCCAGTCAGGTTGCGCCTCCAGTACTGCGTCAAGCACCGGTTCGTAGACGTTTTGCAGGCGAGCGGCTTCCAGAATCCTGGAGGCTTTCTCAGAGCCCTGGTGGAACAGTGTGTATCGCAAAACCAGGCGCACCTGTCCTGGATACTCAGCAAGAACCTGTTTCACGATGGGGTAGAACGCCCGGCAGGCTTCACAGGAAGGGTCGAAGAATTCAACGATGGTCACCGGTGCATCGGCAGGCCCGAATGTGGGCGAATGGAAGCGAACCAGAGCCTGTTGATTTGCGACCGGTTGGGCAGTGGCGATGGGCTTTTCACTGGTGGTCGCCGTTTTTTGCGGCTGCTGGGGCTGTGGCTTGAACAGGACAGCGGCCCCAAAGGCTGCGACCAGCAGTAGACATACAACAATAACGATGACACGACGATTCATGAATGAATTCTCCGACGGATAAGCAAAAGCAGAACGATGATGGCAACAAAGATACCCAGTGACAGGAATGGTAGCGGCAACCCGCCGAAAATCGTCATTCCGTCACCTGAGCAGGAAGGACCTGTGGCTGTGCAGGGCTGAATAGGCTGTGGAATCAGCCCAATGTAAAGCAGCGAGTGGGCCAGTGCGAATAGGGCGCCAATGACCGCAAGGGGCAGAGCGTAGCGCCAGACGTTAAAATCCGAGTAGTAGCAGGCGACTGCGAGAATCACCGCCAACGGAAACATGAAGGCGCGCTGAAACCAGCACAGAACGCACGGAGCCTGCCCGAGAACTTCCCCGATGTAGAGGGCTGAAAGCGAGGACACCACGGCCAGAAGCCAGGCCGTAAGCAGCAGGCACCATGGGACTACCTGGTCATTGTTGGTCACCTGGATTTTCCTCCGGATTCACTGGCACAGGTGCTTTGCGATGACGAGCAGCAGCTGTCTCCAGTGGTGTCGGCCTCAGTTTTGTCCGATTGATTGGCAGTTTCAGCGCCACCGGCACGCCATTCCTCCATACCTTCACGGATGACATGCCAGGCGGAGTGCAGGAAGAGCGCGGCAATAGCGAGGCCCACAACGATATCGGGCCATAGAGTATTGGTGACGGCGACCAGTCCAGCAGCAATGATCACACTGCTGTTGGCGAACAGATCGTTTCTGGAACACAGCCAGGTGGAACGCATATTGAGATCGTCCGCGCGATGGCGGTAGAGCAATGCGAAACAAACGCCATTTGCAAGCAGTGCAAGGACGCCGACCGCTCCCATCCAGTCAGCAGCGGGTACCTCCTGAATTAAGATCTTACGTATCGCATCGGCCACGACAACGATACCGAATAGCAGCATAAAGCCGCCTTTAAACAGGGCCGCCCCAGCGCGTGCGCGGCGGCTTCGGTCCAGCACAAAGAGTGTCAGCGCATAGACAGACGCATCGCCGAACATATCCAGCGAATCGCCCAGTAGGGCAGTGGAGTTTGCAATCCAGCCAGCGCTGAACTCCACAAGAAACATCACCGCGTTGATGGCAAGCGCAATGTAAAGCACCCGGCTCTGACTCGCTCTCAGTTGTGCCAGTTCACCGGCCTTGTTTTCACAGCAACTGTCCACGATGAACCCTCCTAAAACTTGCAATGTATCGATATACTGAGGGTTATAGTTACTATAAGGTCAATGGCGATGCGCGAAAAACGCTACACGGTCGGTCGGCTATCTGATCACACAAGCATCAAGCCCGTAACCATCCGATACTATGAAAAAGTTGGGCTCATACCGAAAGCCGCCCGTTCGGAATCCGGCTATCGCCTGTACTCCGAAGCGGATCATTCGCGGTTGCTGTTTATCCGACGAAGCCGGGGGCTTGGATTCAGCCTTGACGACATCCGTGAACTGCTCTCGTTAGCCGACCGACAGCAGGACTCCTGTGCTGGCGTCGATGCCAAAGTTGAGCAACAGTTGGAGCAAGTCCGCTCCCGACTAAAAGATTTGCGTGCGATGGAACACGAGTTGGAAAGGTTGAGTGCGTGTTGTGACGGCGGGGTTATTATGGACTGCCGAATTATCGAGACTCTGTCCGGCGAGACATAGGTGCGCCCCTTCAGAAGCGGCATCGAGAGGGTAATTGGTCCCCCCCCCGGCCTCGGTTCCACATGGCAGCCCCGGTGAGTTGCTGGCTTACACTTTTCAGTCCAGTTTCTGGACAACCAACTCTTCGATAGCTGTCGCAACTGCCTTACATTTCCTGGCATTCAACGCATCCGAGTGGGGCTGGCCGAACCGACAGGCCTTTCCCTTCAATGCCAGCATTGTCAGACCTCCACAACGACCTTGCCGATTGCCCGGCCGCTGGTGAGGCGATCATGGGCTTTTCCCACCTCCAAGAGGCTGAATGTCTGCTCATCCAGGAGGGGTGTAAGGCCACCTCGATCCACGATCTGCGCCAACTGCGACAGAATGTCACCGTGCACTTTCCGATGATGGTTGTGCAACATGGGAATCAGCATGAAGACCACATGAATCGACAGACCTTTGAAGTGAGCGGCGGTGAGATCCAACTCAACCATGGCTACGGTCGTGCTCACATTGCCATTGAGGGCCGCAGCTTCAAAACTGTTGGCCAGGTTCGCGCCGCCAACGGAGTCGAAAACCACATCAAACCCGGCGCCTGAAGTGTGGGCCTGAACGTAGTCGGCAACGGTTTCAGTCTTGTAGTCAATCGGCGTAGCGCCGTAACCTTTGATGATATCGAATGCCTGGTCACCCGTGGCCGTTGAATAGACATTGGCTCCGAAATGCCTGGCCAGCTGAACCGCAACATGGCCAACGCCGCCAGTTCCACCTTGGACCAGCACTTTCTGTCCGGCCTTTACGCCGGCTCTTTGAAGGCCTTCAAATGCAGTGATACCAACTAGGGGTAGAGCGGCTGCTTCACGCATCGACAGGCTCTTGGGCTTGTGAGCAATTAGCCGTGCGTCAGCGGGCATGAACTCAGCCAGTGCACCCTGCAAATCGGCCAGGCCGCCAGCACATCCGTACACCTCGTCGCCGGATACAAAGCCAGTCACACCTTCGCCCACCGCCTCAATAGTTCCGGCGAAGTCCATGCCGAGCACTGCGGGCAGGTCAGGGGAAAGGGGGAGATCCTTGCCCATCTGGCGGATCATGGTGTCGACGGTGTTGATGCTCGTTGCCGCAACGCGGACGATCACCTGGCCGGGTTGCGCCGAGGGTGTGGCCATTTCCGTTTGCTCAAACGCTGCCTGCTCGCCGTATTGGTTGAGAACCATCGCTTTCATTGTGTGCCTCCAATTCATTCTGTGGTTTGTTCAGGTATCTACCGAACAGAATAGAGGGTCGTATAATCGGAATAAATGGCTAATAATGGTTTTCAGAATTCGCAAAATGGATATAAAGGCGTGGACACTCAAGGAATAAAGTTGTTTGTTTTGGCGGCGGAGAAACTCAACATCAGTGCCGCCGGGCGGGAATTGGGCATGCCTCCGGCTGTCGCCAGTGCAAGGCTGGCCAAACTGGAGAAAACGGTCGGGGCCGATCTTCTGCGGCGTTCCACTCGGAAAGTGGCACTGTCTACTGAGGGCGCGGAGTTTTTGCCATTCGCAAAGGAAATTCTGGCGCAGGAGAACGCTGCACTAGCGGCAATGGGGTTCGGCAATGAGCACGTGTCGGGCACCCTGCGATTCGCTGCATCCAGCACCTTCGCTCAGCAATACGTTGTGCCGCTGGTACCTGCGTTTCTGGAGATGTATCCGGGCATCAATCTGGATCTGCGGTTGTCAGATATGGAGTTGGATCTTATCCAAGGCAGTTTCGACCTCGCGCTGAGGGATGCTGTGTTACCGGACAGCAACCTGAAAGCGCGAAAGCTGGCCGACGACAGGCGCATATTCTGCGCATCCCCAGAGTACCTGAAGAAATGGGGGATTCCGGAGCATCCCGATGATTTGAAGTCCCATCAATTGGTGGCTTTTAAATCCCAGGCTACGATAGCGTTGGTTGGCCCCCGAGGGGAAAAGGGGCAGTTCAACCCTCGTGATTCTCAGAATCGACTGACTATTGACGATGGTTTGAGTCACAAAATCGCGACCATGGAGGGGGCGGGAATCGCCATGCACGCCCTTTGGAGTGTTCATCGAGAACTTGCAGCCGGGGCTTTGGTACAAGTCCTTCCAGACTTCCGAATGGACGTAGAACCGGCACTTTGGTTGGTGTATCCGAAATCCAACGTATTAACGGCCAAGGTTCGGGTATTCATCGATTTTTTGCTGGAACGGATTGGGGACAGACTGGCCTGGTATTAAACCCAAAGAAACATCCACCGCAAAACTAGTGATGATCAAGAGGCGCTGGCGCCTCGAGGCCTTAGCTGCCTCACAGCTTACTCAACTACAGTACACCTAAAACAGCATTTGCGCTTGACCAGTTTAAAGTCAGTCCTTGAAGACCTTAACCCTCCATTAACCAGCCTTTCGATAGTCTGAATCCAGTCGATTACCGCAGCCCCGATCGTGCCTGACTGGATTTTGTTTATGTGTCGCTTCCCCTGCTCGAAAGTATTACTGATTGCTTTGTGCTGCTTGACTGCTGCCGGCTGCAGTTCGTTGTCCACAAGCCCGGATTATCTGGCTCAGGCCGATTCTGACCGTCAGAACCTTGTCTCCTGGTCTGAGCTGGACGAAGGTTCCGAAACAGCCTACCTGGATGATCTGGTCAATAGCGATGCTCTGAGCGCGCTGATTGCCGAAGCGCGCGCAGCCAACCCGGATCTGGGGCAAACGCTGCTTTCCCTCGAAATTCTCCAGGCTCAATACCGGGCGACTCGGGCAGACCAGCTCCCCGAGGTCGAGGCTGGCTTCGGCGCCAATAAAACGGAAGACCTCGATACTTTCTACACCGGCAGCATCAGCGTCAGCTGGGAACTGGATTTGTGGGCGAAGATCTCTGATGAGGCGTCGGCAGCTGAGAGCGATGTCGCCGAACAGCTGGCTCTCTACCAGGCTGCCCGGGATACGCTCGCAGCCGAGGTTATGCAGGGCTGGCTGAAGCTGGTTAATCTGAATCGATCTGTTGCTATCGCAGAACAACGCGTGGAACTGCTGGAAAAAAACGAACAGTGGATTCTTCAGCGCTACCGATCCGGTTTGGGTGACCTTGAGGACCTCGACAGTGCCCAAAGCTCGGCAGCCAGTGCCAGAGCGACGCTGTTTGCCACTCAGGAATCCCTGCAGCAGCAACAAAGAGCTTTGAACCTGTTGCTCGGCCGGAGTCATGGCAGCACGGCCATTGCCGCCGACTACCCGCAAGTTCTTTTGCCCCTGGCCGACCTTGCCGACCAGACGTTACAGCGCCGACCAGACCTTAAAGCAGGCTATCTGGCCATAGAAGCAAGCGACTTTCGTACGTCTGTTGTCTACAAAGAAATGCTGCCATCGATCAGCCTGGGAGCGGCCCTGAGCGACACAGGCACATCGCCCGGCGAGGCTCTGTTGAAAAACCCGGTTTGGTCATTGCTTGGTCAATTAACGGCGCCTTTGTTTCGTGGAGGTGAGCTGAAAGCCAATGCGGAAGCCGCCGAACTGACCACAGCCAGGAGCTATCAGGCATACCGGGAAACCTTACTGAACGCAGTGCAGGAAGTTGAAAATGCAATCGGCCAGGAATCAAGTCTGGCCAAACAGCAACAGCAGATAGACAGCGCATTGCTGAGTGCCCGCCGCAACTATCAGCAGTACCAGCAGAAATACCGGAATGGTCTGGTTTCTGTACTCGACCTACTCGAAGTGCAACAGCAGACCTTTGATCTGGAATCACAACTTAACGACTTAAACTACGAACGTCTGGGCAACCGAATCACACTCGGGCTTGCACTGGGGCTGGGCATCAAGGAGACCGATCAGTCATGACCCGACCATACGCAAAATGGCTTGTTTTGTTGGCCGCCGTTGGCGTGCTGATCACCGTATTCCTTTATAACGGTCAGAAGCTTCAGGAACAGGAAAGTCGATCACTGCCCGCGAAAGAGGATGGGGGTATTGCACCGGATGTCGGTGTTATTCCGGTAATAACAGGATCTCATGCCGTCAACGTTGAAGCTTTTGGTGCGGCCAGGTCGCGATATGAGATAACTCTCACTGCCCAGGTTTCCGGTCAGGTCTCTGAACTGGCAAGCGCGTTTGAATCCGGACGTATCGTAAGCAAGGGCGACCTTCTTTTGGCATTGGAAGACAGCGATTATCGTGCAGCGCTTGCCAGTGCAGAAAACGATCTGGCCAGTGCGCAGGTAGATCTTCTCGAGGCCGAAAGAGAAGCAGAGCAGGCCGTTCTGGAGTGGAAGGCTTCCGGAATGACCGGCGAGCCGGACTCTTCGTTGGTCCTGCATGAACCTCAAGTAAAACAAGCCCAAGCGGCAGTCGCTAACGCCGAAGCTGCGGTAATCAGTGCCAAAAAAGATCTGGCGCAAACCCGTGTTAAAGCGCCTTTTGACGCGCTGGTTGTCAGCCGCTCAGTCTCACCGGGCAGCTATTTGCAGGCCGGTAACGACATAGCTGAACTCTACAGTGTGGACCGAATCGAGATCTCTTTGCCTTTATCTCAACTCGACTGGCAGAAGCTGCCGGGTATCGAAGTGCTGGATAACGGTGAATGGCCGGTAAAGCTGGTTTCTGTTGAAACCGGGCAACAATGGCAAGGTTATATCCAACGCACGCAACTGCACCTGGATGAGACAAGCCGACAGCAGTCAGTGATCGCAGCTTTAGATCGGCCACTGGAGCAGGCCAGCATGCTGGCGCCTGGTACATTCCTCAGGGCGGAAATCGAGGGCCGTGAACTGAGCGATCTCTGGCGCTTGCCTTCGTCCTCACTCAGCCAGCGAGGGGAAGTCTGGTACGTAAACGATGGCGTTCTGGCCAGGTTCTCTGCAGACCCGGTTGCCAGAGATGAGCAGGCCATCTATATCCGTCCACCAGCCTCCCTTTACGGCCAAACTGTGAACGTGCTGACGCATCCATTGAGCACCTATCTGCCAGGCATGGCTGTTCATCCGGTGGAGGCGTCCGATGACTGATCAAAGCTGGAACAAAGGCATCATACCCTGGTTTGCCAATAACCCGGTTGCGGCCAACCTTCTGCTGATCTTGGTGATCGGCCTTGGCGTTCTCCAGGTTGGAGATCTTCGCAAAGAAGCGTTTCCGAGCACAGAACCAGACAGCATTTCTGTCTCGGTCAACTATAACAGTGGCTCAGCACAGCAGTCGGAAGAAGGGCTGGCTATCAAGATCGAGGAACAGCTGGAAGATGTTAACGGCATAGATGACATCACCAGTACGTCTACCTCCAGCGGCACAAAAGTTACTATCGAAAAGAAAAGTGATTACGACCTGGATGTGTTGTTGCGGGACGTAAAAAACAAAGTGGATGCGATTTCCACCTTCCCGGCCGATGCCAAGAGCCCGGTTATTGAAAAAGCGGAACGTGAGGAGCACTCGCTCTGGTTGCAGCTCCATGGTGAAACCGACCGTCACACCCTGCAGCAACTGGCCGAAGAACTGAAAGCTGACCTGCTGGCAAAGGCTGACATCAGCCGGGTCAGCAAATCCGGTTGGCTTGACCCCATGATGTCGATAGAGATCGATGAGGGGCGTTTACAGGCCTACGGTTTGTCCCTGTCGGATGTCGAGGATGCGATCAATCAGGGCTCCTCCAGCACAATGACAGCGGTCCTGAAAAATGAACAGGTCTATCTTCAACTGAAAGCTTCGCAACAGGCTTATCTTAAAGAAGAATTTGCAGCCATTCCTCTGATCACCAGCAGCGATGGTGTGATTGTAGCCCTGGGTGATCTCGCTTTCATTAACGACACCTATGATGATGATACCGCGGTGCTGTCCCGCTTTGCCGGCGAAAACAGCATTGCTCTGCAAGTGATCACCACCGGCTTGGACGACATCACCGAGACGGTTGAAGCGGCCAAGCAGGTAGTCGAAGAATGGCACGGCAACGGAGCTCTGCCACAGGGCGTAGAGCTTACCAGCTGGTACGACCGGAGCACCTCTATCAGTGAACGGCTGGACCTGCTCGTCACCAACGCACTGACCGGCATTTTGATGGTGTTCGTTCTTCTGGCGCTGTTTCTGAACCTGACAGTGGCGTTCTGGGTATCCATGGGTCTGCCATTTATCTTCTTCGGAACCCTGTATTTCATGGGCGACCGGTTTGCCGGTCTTTCGCTGAACGAGTTCACCACCTTTGGTTTCATCATGGCTTTGGGAATTGTGGTGGATGATGCCGTGGTTGTGGGCGAAAGCGTTTACACCGTGCGCAAACAGGATGGCGACACCCTTCGCAACACCATCCGAGGCACCCTGCGCGTGGCGGTGCCCACACTCTTCGGTGTGTTTACCACCGTAGTGGCCTTCTATTCCCTGTCGAATCTCAGCGGCAAGCTTGGGCAGATATACGCCCAGTTCGCTGCCGTCGTCACTATTTGTCTGCTGTTGTCCATCGTCGAGTCGAAGCTCATTCTGCCGGCCCACCTGGCACACCTGAATACCCACCGCAGAGCCAGCAAGAACCCGCTCCTTGAAATCTGGCGACGTATCCAGCATGGAGCAGATTCTGGTCTTCAGTGGTTCAACGACCGGATCTATAAAACCGTTATCGACTGGGCACTTGCTTACCGGTATGCCGTTCTGGTTTTATTCCTTGCTCTGTTTGCACTGGTTATGGCGATGCCTTTTAACGGTACGGTCAAGACCAGTTTTTTTCCGAACATACCTGGTGACACGGTCCGGGCAAACGTCGCCATGGAAACCGACGCCAGCTTTGGCCTGACTCATTCCGCTCTGCTTGCTCTGGAGCAAAAAGCTCATCAGGTGGATGAGCAACTTATTAAGCGCGCCAACGTCGAAGCAGAAACCGGCATTGCCAACCTTCAGGTACTTTCCGGAAGTGACCAGGCCGGCACAGTCACGGTAGAGCTGGCGTCGGACTCCCCATACGATATCAATACCTTTTCCAACCAATGGAAACGCAGCGCTGGCCTGCCGGAAGGTGTGCGCACCCTTAGTGTCGCCAGCCGGCGCGGATCGGTAGACGCACTTCGTATTGAGCTGAGGGCTTCTGACGATGAATTGCTGACAGCAGCCGGACGGGATATCAAGGAACAGCTCGCAACCATCCCGGCGATCAGTGGCATTGAAGACAACATCGAAGCCAGCCAGCCCCGCCTGTTCCTGGAACTCAATGCACAGGGCAAGGCCCTGGGGCTGAGCACCGATACGCTGGCCCAGCAGGTGCTTCAGGCCTTCAGTGGTCAGGTGGTACAACGCTATCAGCGCAATAACGACGAAGTAGAGGTTAAAGTTCGCTACCCGGAAAGTGCCCGGGAAAACCCAACGGACGTACTGAGTGCCAACATTCGCACAGGCGACGGCACAGTGCTGCCCCTGTCCAGTGTTGCTACGGTCACCTACGGCTACTCCAGGGATACCATTACCCGGATTGACGGCAAGCGGGCGCTTTATCTCTCCGCCGAAGTGGACAAGGACATGTTGTCGGCGTCTGAATTGGTCGCCAGCCTGCAGCAGGATCTGGTTCCGACATTGGAGCGGCAATACCCGGGGCTGGATATCAATTTTGCCGGTGAAGCGGAGCAACAGGCAGAAACACAGAACTCTATGGTGCATGTGTTCATGATCGCCATGTTGGTCATCTACATGCTGTTGGCAATCCCCCTGAAATCCTACATTCAGCCCGTCCTGATCATGACCGCCATTCCATTTGGAATCGTCGGAGCAATCCTGGGGCACTGGATGAACGATCTTTCCATCAGCATTCTGTCGCTCAATGGTATTATTGCGCTCAGCGGTGTTGTCGTGAATGACAGTCTTTTGCTGGTGTCTCGTTACAATGAACTGAAACCCGATGCAGATCATCAAATCGAAGCGATCAGTAAAGCGTGCCGGAGCCGTTTGCGTGCGGTTCTTTTGACGTCATTCACAACCTTTGCCGGCCTGGCGCCTCTGCTGTCTGAAACATCAGCGCAGGCACAGTTTCTGATACCAGCCGCCGTGGCATTGGGATACGGGATTATGTTCGCAACCGTCATCACCCTCATTCTGATACCTGTACTGGTCGCTATTCAGCACGATGTGACCGAAAGATTCACAGATATTCGCCGCTGGTTTACTGTGGGGCCAGATAAACAAGAGTCCGATCCATGCTGAAACTGTTATTGGCCGAAGACGATCTCGACCTGGCTCAGACGCTGGTGCAATACCTGGAGCTGGAGGGGTTCATCTGTGACCATGTTAGCAACGGCATTGCCGGGCTGAATTTGATTAAACAAAGCAGCTACGATGTCCTGTTGCTGGATATCAATATGCCTCGCCTGGACGGGCTTGGCCTTTGCCAGCGTATACGGGAGCAGGGCATCGATACCCCCGTATTGATGCTGACAGCGCGCGATCAGCTTGACGATAAACTGCAGGGATTCAACGCCGGCACCGATGATTATCTGGTTAAACCCTTCGAAATGGAGGAGCTATTGGCCAGGGTCCGGGCGCTCTCACACAGACGCAGCGGCCAGATTCAAAAACTCACCTGCGGTGATCTGCAGATGAACCTCAGTGAGAAGAGCGTGCAGCGAAACGGTCAGGCCCTGAAATTGTCGCCCACGAGTTGGCGACTGCTCGAACGCCTGATGCGTGCCTCACCGTCCCCGGTATCTCGTGAGGAGCTGATGGACTCTGCCTGGGGGGATGACCACCCCGATAGCAACAGCCTCAAGGTGCATATTTACAACCTGCGCAAGGCCATCGATGGGCCCTTTGACGAGCCGCTGCTGCACACGATCAGCGGAGCCGGCTTTGCTCTCAAATCTCCCGGAACGGCCAAAACAGATGTTTAGATCCAGGATCAGCCTCAAAACAGTTCTGATAGCCTCCTTTGTGGCTTTGGGGCTCATTCTGGTCGCTGCCTACACACTGGTCGCGAAGGAGCATTTCATCCGGGGGCTCGATGCGGCGATGGCCGGCAATATGGAAAAAGCAGCTCAAACGTTCAGTGAGGTGATTGGCGCAGAGGAAAGTGAGCAGGTCAGAGAGTTCAGCGGTTTTGACGTTGCAACACAATGGAGTAACTTGCCGGCCTACGCTCTTCGGGCCTTTCCGAATGGGCCGGGCAAATCTGGCCAATTACTTAAACAAGAAAACAGCGCGTGGTTCAGCCGTCCGAAGTCGATCGTCTTTGCGATGCGCGACGATACCGCTCACGGTCCACTTTACCTGAGTCAGAAAGTGACACCTCGACAAGCATCGGAGGTGCTACCTCAAGCCTCGCGGCAAAACCGAGTGTTCACTCTGACCGTCAGTATGCTGGTGATTGGTTTTGTTTCTATTGTTGGCTGGCTGCTCTTGTGGCATGTGTCCCGCCCCATGGCAGCTTTGCGAGCCTGGACCCATTCCCTCGACAACGAAAAACTCTCGCACCCTGTGCCAGATTTTTCTTATCCCGAGCTGAATGAAATGGCTGAGCTTATCCGCAACAGTCTCTCCTCGGTGCAGCAAGCGGTAGACCGTGAGCGACGCTTTCTCAGACACGCCAGCCATGAGCTCCGGACACCGATCAGCACAATCCGCTCGAACATCGAGCTACACCGAAAGCTAACTCAAACGCGAGAAAAGTTAGCGGACGAGCAAAGCATCGTCGATCGTATCGACCGCGCCAGTCTGACTATGAAGCATCTAACTGAAACGCTGCTCTGGCTGAATCATGAACCGGACGCCCCGCTTCAGTCCGAGGTAGTCGATCTGTCAGAGTTGGTGCGCGAGTTGTCGGCCGAGATGACGTATCTTTTGGCCGGCAAACCGGTGACTACAGAAATCAGTACCTTGCCATATAGTTGCTCTGTGCCTTTGGTGCCCGCACGTATCATTCTGGGCAACCTCATCCGAAATGCTTTCCAGCACTGTTGGGAGGGCACCGTTGTAATTGAACAGCAGGAAGGCAGGGTTACGATCAGCAATCCGGTAGAACCAGATGCACAAAACCCTTCCCCGGCATCGTCAGAAAATACGGGTTACGGCCTGGGGCTGGAGCTGACAGCAAGCCTCAGTCAAAGAATCGGATGGCATTACACATCGAGCCGCGAGGGCAACTATCATCGCGTTGTTGTTGAGATTGGAACTAAAACGGTTGGTTGAGACGGTTTGGGTAGATGTGGAAGGATGGCTGGTACCCCCGGCAGGACTCGAACCTGCTACCTTCCCCTTAGGAGGGGGACGCTCTATCCAGATGAGCTACGGGGGCTAATCGTCAGAAGGCGGGTATGATAGCGGGCTCGGTGAAGTGTCTCAAGGGCCTGCGGGATTACTTCCGGAATAGAAGGAGAACGCAATGGCAGAAATTCGACTGAAGCGAGCTTATGATGAGCCAGCTCGATCAGACGGACCAAGGCTGTTGGTCGATCGTGTGTGGCCCAGGGGCGTTGCCAAGGAGCAGGCTAACCTGGCTGAGTGGCTTAAAGGTTTGGCGCCTTCCACAGAGCTTCGAAAATGGTTCGGTCACGACCCAGCCAAATGGGAAGGGTTTTTGGAAAAGTATCTGCAGGAACTGGCGTCGGCCGATAATGCAGATCTGAATGCTCTGGCCTCCTATGTTGATAAGCACGATCGAATCACGCTGGTATTTGCGGCCAAAGATACAGATCATAATAATGCGGTAGCGTTGAAACAGTTTATTGAAACGAAGCAGTTACCAGCCTAGTCAGTCACCGGGGATACCAATCGCATTGAAGACAGCATTACACCAATCTTCAGAACCGTCACCGCTGCGCGTGAGTTGCATTGTGCCGGTATGGCAGGAAGCGGGTGCTATTCGCGACACTTTGAATCATTTGCAGCCACTCAGGGCGGCGGGCCATGAAGTGATTGTGGTGGACGGTGGCAGTGATGATGGCACCGTAAGGCTGGCGGAGGGGCATTGTGATCGGGTTATCCAGTCGAAGCTCGGGCGGGCTGCGCAAATGAACGCGGGAGCGCAGGCTGCCAATGGCGATGTTTTGCTGTTCCTGCATGCGGACACCCGCCTACCGGATTCCGCTCTGGCGGCGCTGGAGCAATTCCAGTTCAATCGCAAAGCATGGGGGCGATTCAATGTACGCCTCAGCGGTCAGCGTATGGTCTTCCGGGTGATTGCATGGTTTATGAATCAACGCTCCTGGCTGACGGGCATCGCCACGGGTGACCAGGCGTTATTCGTGCGTCGGCCGGTGTTTGAGGCCTTGCGCGGATTTGAAGAGATTCCGCTGATGGAGGATGTGGAGCTATCCTCCCGGTTGAGACTGGTGTCACGACCGTTTCGCATTACCGATCCTGTGGTTACGGACAGTCGTCGCTGGGAACAGCAGGGCGCCTGGCGTACCATCCTGCTGATGTGGCGGTTGCGCTGGCGCTATTGGCGCGGCGACTCGCCGGAAACCCTTGTCGCTTTCTATCAATCGGATGTTCGTAATGCCCGCAAGTCCTGATGCTTCTGCGTTGGTTATGCAGTTCTCCAAATGGCCGGAAGCGGGCAGGGTGAAAACCCGTCTGATGCCGGAACTCGGCGCCAATGGCGCGATGGCGGCGCACGTCAGGCTCAGCCTGGCGGTGCTCGACAATCTGGTTGCCAGTGGTTATACCGTCCGCTTCCTGTGGGACCGGGCGTTAAAGAATGCGCCGGAAGGTGCCACGCCGGTTCTGGAGCGACTTGACGTCCATGGTGTTGAGCAGTCCCTGCAGGAAGGTGATGTACTGGGAGAGCGCATGTCGCGGGCGCTTGAATCGGCGTTGCGTGGGTTTGGTAAGGCGATGATCGTGGGCAGCGATTGCCCGTCGGTGGATGCGGAGTATGTGCGTCTGGCCGTGGCGGCACTGGATGAGGTTGATGTGGCGCTAGGGCCATCGGAGGACGGAGGCTATGTCCTTATTGGTGCGCGCCGGGTAATCCCTGGCATGCTGGCCGACGTGGCATGGGGGACGGACAGGGCTTTGTCGCAAACCTGTGACCGTCTTGCGCAGGCGGATGTGTCGTTCAGGTTGCTGCCACAAAAGTGGGATGTGGACGAGCCTGAAGACTGGCACCGATTTATTGGCCAGTCTTCAGGTTGAAGGCCGGTCAGGCGTCTGGAACACCGCCTCGTTGCAGTAGCTGTTCAACCATGTTGGGTTGGTCTTTGGCCTCTGCTGCAGTGAACACCCGCAGTGCCTGTTTACGTTCAATGACCTGTTTTTGCAGGGTGTTGACCAAGGCTTCCCGGGTAACGTCTTTGATGGCGTTCGCCAGTTTCTCACGGGAGTTGAAATCGGTCTCGCCCCGGTCGATTTCCCGCCAGTAACGTTCCGAAATTTCGCCCAATTGCCGATCCTGCTCCATCAATTTGCTGATCACAGCCTGTTTCTCGCGTGTCAGATCCTTCTCTGAGAGGTTGGACAGGGTGTCCTTGAACGCTTTGGAAAATTCCCGCACAGCCTGATCGATCTCGTCGCCGCTGGCCCCCGGAGACTGAACCACAAAGCCCAACGCTGGCGTCTCCAGCATTTCGAATGGAGTGGCGTAGACGATATAACCAAGTTGGCGGTTGGTGCGCAGCTCTTCATAGAACGGGCTGCTGATGATCTGGCCCAGCAGGCGGAAAACGGCACGCTCTTTAAAGCCAGTGTTATCGCCCTGAACATACAGTGTGTAGCCGGTGTCCGGATGGTCTACTTCCATCGGCAACACGGTTTCACCGTCCGGAACGGCGCGAACGTGGCTGCGTTCTACCGTTGTCAGATCACTGTCGTCCAGCACCATGGCGCGGATACGGTGGGTGAGGTTAAGGGCAGAGGCTTGCGTCATGTTGCCATGGGCCAGTAATACTGGGTCAACCTGGGATACAAACGCTTCGGCAAAGGATTTGAGCTCATCCAGCGTAACGTCCCTGGCGGCCTTGAGCTTCTCTTCCGTGCTCCAGGCGCCTTCGATCAGCAGGCTCTGGATGAATCCCGAAGTCTGCTGGGCCGGGCGTTCCTTTGCCTTGTTCTGAAGCCCATCAATCATGTTCTGGCGCGCAATGCGAAAACGCTGCTCGGTGAGCGTGGGGTCCGCCACTTGGGTAAGGATACGGGCCATCAGAGTGTGCAATTTGTCGCTGTAACCGCCAACGCGGATGGTGATGCCCCGGAGGTGAGGATAGATGCTGTAATCCAGCCCCGCTAACTGGGCGGGATAGGCCCAGGCGTTCACGTTGGTATTGATGGCATCCACCAGCAATGAAGACAACACATTGCTGCGGGCAGATGCCCGTGTCGCCGGGGTTCGCAGGCTGAGGTACACGTTGGCCTTAGGGGTTTCAAACCGGGTGTCCCGGGCGTACCAGACGTCCATGCCGCTGATGGTGCCCATGGCGACGGGCTGCTCCATGGTTGCGCCATCGATCATGCCGAGTTCTTCGGGAATAAAGGGGTTTTCGAGCGGCAGAGCCAGCCTTGTCACCATGCGGTTGTCGTCCCGAGGCTGAAGGTCCGGGGTGTTGAGCGTCTTCAGTTTCCAGGCGGCGTCGTACCACTGGGTCAGGTTGGGGTTCTCAAGGTTGGGCTCTGTTTCCAGGACGGATACCAGCACGTTATCCGTGGTAAGACGGTCCAGAATGCTCCGATACTGATCAGGTGCGTAGCTCTCCATCATCCACGGCGCTTGCAGGACGTCTTCCGGCGCCACGTGCCGCATCTGCATGGACAGGTGCATCACTTCCTGCACGGGCTGGCTTTTTTCCCGGAACCGGAAATCGATCTGAGCCAGTTGTTTCATCTCTTCGAAGCGGGTCCGGGAGATGCCTTCCTCGCGTACCTTGTCGATGTAGGCAAAGGTCAGTTCGAGGATGTTTTCCTGCTTTTCAAGGCCTTCCGGCGTCAGCGCCATGTTCAGTTCCAGGGTGGCCTCCTGGCCGGTATCCATGCCGTTACCAGCTGACAGGCTTTCCACCAGGCCGGCCTTTTTCAGCACATCAAACAGGCTGCCCGGGCCTTCGTGGCCTAACAGGCTGGCGACGTAGTTGGCTGGCTTGTCGCGGTAATGGTCTTCCTGGGACGGAATGGGGAAGGTCAGCGTCAGGTTGCGGATATCCTTCAGCGCATCGGCGTGCACCCGGGCGGGCAGGGTGTCCGGGCTGAATAGCGGCTCGCTGTGAACCTTTGCATTCAGGTTGCGGTTTTCGATGCGATCGAAGCGACCCCGTACCATGGCTTCGAGCTGGTCCAGCGATTGCGGGCCGTAGACGGCGAGTGCCATCAGGTTGGCCGAATAATGGGTTTTCCAGAAGTCGATCAGGTCCGGGCGTAGAGGTCGCTCTTCGGTGTTCTCCAGGGTGGTCAGGTTACCCACGGCAAACTGGTGAAAAGCATGGTCAGGATTGCTGACGGCCTTTTTGACGGAGTAGAAGCGGCGGCTGTCGTCTTTCTGTTTCGCGCTGTACTCTGAGTGTACGGCGCGGCGTTCGCGATCCACCAGTTCCGGTGTGAACAGCGGTGCTGAAAATTGCTCGGCGAAGCGATCCAGGGCATCTTTCAGGTGCTCGGCTTGTACGTCAAAGAAGTAGTTGGTGTCCTGAAACGCGGTAAACGCGTTGTGGCTGCCACCATGGCTTTTGATGAACTGCTGGTACTCGCCAGGGTCGGGGTACTTTTCCGTGCCCAGGAACAGCATGTGTTCAAGGAAGTGAGAAAGGCCTTCGCGGTTGGCAGGGTCATCGCCACTGCCGACGGCGACGTTCATGGATGCTGCGGCTTTGTCGGAGCCCGGCGCGGAAATCAGTAGCACCCGAAGCTGGTTGTCCAATTGCACATAACGGTAAAGGTTGTCGTCGTTCGGGCTCTTTATGGGCGATTGGCCCGCGAGGGCAACCGAACTGAAGACTACTATCAGCGCCAGAAGAAATCCTTGCTTCAGGCCAAGGAAACCTTGGGCAAATCCAGGGATGCCAGGGTGCATACAGTCTCTCTTTGCGTTGAAACGTTAGTGAATCAGTGCGTTACGGGTGCTTTCCGGTTGTTGATCCAGGGTTTTCTTCGCCAGGCTGGCGGCAGCATCCGCATCGAGTTGGCCCGAGGCAATGCGCTCAAGAACCGTCCCCATCACCGCGACGGACTGGCGATAATCCGCGAATTCGGCCTGGAAGGCGTGGTCAATGGCCTGATACACCGCCTGGATTTTCTGTTCCCGGCTGCCGGCGTCGGCAGCTGTGTCGTTGATGGCCTTCAAGCAGGCACGTGCAATGGCAATGTAGCGTTCAGCGTTGGGGTCGTCTTTGTTCATGTTCCGGGTTCCGAAGTGCGGGAAGTGTAGAAAGTGTAGAAAGTGTAGAGACAGAAACTGCCGTTGATGGTTCCGATTATGTCACTGCAACCGTCAGGTTTCATTTCCTTCCGGTAATGGTAGGGATTTGCGGGCAGCCTGCCCACCTTGTGCTAGTCTCAATTTCAGCGTGTCGGTTAACCGAGCAGGTTCCGGCGTGTATTGCATGCATGAACTAGAGTAAACACTCTAACTAAAACAAGAGTTTACAGAGCAATTGCTCTAAAAAAGTTCGATACATGAGTGTTGCAATTAAGTACAATGCCGGCGTGCATCAGCCATATAAGACTTTGGTCTAATATGGCTGATGGCAACAAAGGAAAAAGACAACAACTGAGCAACAAGCAGGGTGGACTATCAATGAATTACTTTCTGACGGGTGGCACCGGATTTATCGGCCGTTTTCTCGTTGAAAAACTGCTGGCTCGCGGTGGCACAGTGCATGTACTGGTGCGCGAGCAATCACAGGGCAAACTGGACCAGCTCAGGGAGCGCTGGGGCGCGGACGAGTCCAGGGTGAAAGCAGTGATCGGCGACCTTACCAGCCCGAATCTGGGCATCGACGCCAAGACGATGAAATCGCTCAAGGGTAACATTGACCATTTCTTCCATCTTGCTGCGGTATACGACATGGGGGCGGACGAAAAGTCCCAGCAGGCCACCAACATTGAGGGCACCCACAGTGCCGTCAATGCGGCAGCGGCCATGGAAGCCGGCTGCTTCCATCATGTTTCCTCCATCGCGGCGGCTGGCCTGTTCAAGGGCACGTTCCGCGAGGACATGTTCGAGGAAGCTGAAAAGCTCGACCATCCCTACCTGCTGACCAAGCACGAGTCTGAAAAGGTGGTTCGCGAGAGCTGCACCGTTCCGTTCCGGATTTACCGTCCGGGTATGGTGGTTGGCCACTCAAAGACCGGGGAGATGGACAAGGTCGATGGGCCCTATTACTTCTTCAAGATGATCCAGAAAATCCGCCACGCACTGCCCCAGTGGGTGCCGACGATTGGCATCGAGGGTGGACGCCTGAACGTTGTACCGGTGGATTTTGTGGTGAACGCCATGGACCACATCGCGCACCTTGAAGGCGAGGACGGTAACTGCTTCCACCTTGTGGATTCTGACCCCTACAAAGTGGGAGAGATTCTCAATATCTTCTCCGAAGCTGGTCATGCACCCCGTATGGCGATGCGGATCGATTCCCGCATGTTCGGGTTTGTACCACCGTTTATCCGCCAGAGCCTGAAGAATCTGCCGCCCGTTAAACGCCTGACAACGGCATTGCTTGACGACATGGGTATTCCACCCTCTGTGTTGTCGTTCATCAATTACCCCACGCGGTTTGACGCCCGCGAGACGGAGCGGGTCCTTAAGGATACCGGCATCGAAGTGCCGCGCCTGGAAAGCTACGCTGCGGTGCTGTGGGACTTCTGGGAGCGCAACCTGGACCCCGACCTGTTCAAGGATCGCACTCTGCGTGGCACGGTGGAAGGAAAGGTCTGTGTGATCACCGGTGGGACTTCTGGTATCGGCCTGGCGACGGCCGAAAAGCTGGCGGATGCCGGTGCCGTCCTGGTGATTGGCGCGCGTAAGAAAGAACGCCTGATGGAAGTGGCTGCGGCACTGGAAGCCCGTGGGGGCAATGTTCATGCCTATCAGTGTGATTTCGCCGACATGGATGACTGTGACCGCTTCGTAAAAACGGTGCTGGACAATCACGGCCATGTGGACGTGCTGGTCAACAATGCTGGCCGTTCCATTCGTCGCTCACTGGCGCTGTCGTTCGACCGCTTTCACGATTTCGAGCGTACCATGCAGCTGAACTACTTCGGCTCCGTTCGCCTGATCATGGGCTTTGCACCGGCTATGCTGGAACGTCGTCGCGGCCACGTGGTCAATATTTCGTCCATCGGTGTGTTGACCAACGCGCCCCGTTTCTCGGCCTACGTCGCGTCCAAATCAGCGCTGGATACATTCAGCCGTTGTGCGGCAGCGGAATGGTCGGACCGCAACGTGACCTTCACCACCATTAACATGCCGCTGGTGAAAACGCCGATGATCGCGCCCACCAAAATCTATGACTCGGTGCCCACGCTGACGCCGGACGAGGCGGCGGAAATGGTGGCTGACGCCATCGTGTATCGTCCCAAGCGCATCGCCACGCGTCTGGGGATTTTCGCTCAGGTCATGCAAGCGCTGGCGCCGAAGATGGGTGAGATCGTGATGAACACCGGTTACCGCATGTTCCCGGATTCTCCGGCCGCTGCCGGCAGCCGTTCCGGCGAGAAGCCAAAAGTCTCCTCCGAGCAGGTGGCCTTTGCTGCGATCATGCGGGGTATCTACTGGTAACATTGCCCCTGAAGACCAGAAAACCCCGCTTCGAGCGGGGTTTTTTGTGGTTGTCTATCAAGGCGCCTGTTCAGTGTCGTCTGGTACCGGTGGCGGTGGAAAACCACCGATTTCGCGCCAGCGATTGACGATGCCACAGAACAGATCGGCGGTTTTCTCAGCATCATAGGCAGCCGAGTGCGCTTCCTTGTTGCTGAATGGAATGCCTGCCAGCTTGCAGGCCTGGGCCAAGACGGTATGGCCGTAGGCCAGACCAGCCAGCGTTGCCGTGTCGAAGGTGGAAAACGGGTGAAACGGGTTGCGGCGGATGTCCGAACGCAGGGCAGCGGCGAACACAAAGTTGTGGTCAAAGGTCGCGTTGTGGCCAACGAGCACGGCTCGTTTGCAATCGTGGGCTTTGACCGCCTTGCGGATGGGCCCGAAAACCTCGCTCATACCCTCACGCTCCGGAACGGCTTCCCGCTCCGGGTTCCACGGGTCGATACCGGTGAAGTCCAGCGCAGATTGTTCCAGGTTGGCGCCTTCGAATGGGTCGATCTGCTGCACGTGGGTTTCAGCCCGTTTCAACCAGCCGTCGTCGTCCATTGTCAGTATGACCGCAGCAATTTCCAGTAGGGCATCCTTCTCAGGATTGAAACCACCGGTTTCCACATCCACCACAACCGGCAGGAAACCACGGAAGCGGCGGGACATGGGATGCGGTTCTTTATGTTCTTCAGTCACTTAAACTCCCGGAGCGTCTGGCCAGGGTCACAGGCCTGGTAAAGGAACGATTGATGATAAGGATCGGTTGGTCGGAGTGGTGTTCAGGCAAGCCGCCATCTCAGGCTTTCTCCTGCCTTCAAAGGGACAATGGTACCGTCAGCCAGAGGCAGTTCGTCGGGCATATCCCAGGATTCTTTCACCAGCGTGATGGTATCGCTGTTTCTGGGCAGGCCATAGAAGTCAGCGCCATTGAAGCTGGCAAAGGCTTCCAGTTTGTCCAGTACGCCCAGGTCCTCGAAAATTTCCGCATACAGGGGCATGGCACTGTATGCGGAGTAGCAGCCTGCGCAGCCACAGGCGGTTTCCTTTTTGTCTTTTGAGTGCGGCGCCGAGTCCGTTCCCAGGAAGAAACGAGGGTCACCGCTGACCACCGCATCCCGTAACGCCTGTTGGTGTCGGTTGCGCTTGAGGATGGGCAGGCAATACAGGTGAGGGCGAATGCCGCCGACCAGCATGTGGTTACGATTGTACATCAGGTGTTGCGGCGTGATGGTGGCACCCAGGTTGTTTCCGTCATGGTCACGTACGAATTCGGCCGAATCGGCGGTGGTGATGTGCTCCAGCACCACCCGCAAATCCGGAAACGCTTCCATGGTGGGCGCCAGTACGCGCTTGAGGAAGATCTTCTCCCGGTCGAAGATGTCGATGTCCGCGTCGGTGACTTCGCCGTGGACCAGCAACAGCATGCCGCAATCACTCATGGCCTCCAGCACCGGATAGATGTTGCGGATGTCGGTCACACCGGATGCGGAGTTGGTGGTGGCGCCGGCTGGATACAGTTTGGCGGCAACCACGCCCGCGGACTTGGCTTCCCTGACTTGCTCAGGCGTAGTGGCTTCCGTGAGGTAGAGCGTCATCAGCGGGTCAAAGTCGGTGTCGCCGGCAGCGGCCAGTATCCTGCTGCGGTAGGCCATGGCCTGTTCAGCCTCCGTCACCGGTGGCGCCAGGTTCGGCATGATGATGGCGCGGCCAAAGCAGCGGGCGGTAGCGGGTACTACGTCCTGGAGAATGTCGCCGTCCCGTACGTGGAGGTGCCAGTCGTCAGGACGGGTGATGATCAGTTGTTCGGTCATTTACGGTTCCGGGATGTGCTGGGGCCGGTCAAACGTGAACCCCTGGAAAATTCTGGCGAAATTATATCAGAAGCCGACAGCGATTGTTTTGGCGGGTGCCCTAAAGAAAGGCCAGATTCAGCCGTTACAAGAGTAGTGAATCTTTTCTGACGGATGGATGGTATGGCACGAATTTTCGCCTTCCTGCGTGGTGCAGTGATTTCCAGTGCGATTGGTGTACTGATGGCAGGCTCTGTCGCGGCGCAGGCCGCCACCTTTGGCGCAGGTATCGAGAACAGCCAGTGGTACCTGTCGGAGTCCGTGTTCGAGTGCACTCTGGTGCACCAGGTCCCGGGCTACGGTCGTGCCGTATTCCGCCATAAGGCGGGTGAGTCGCTGTCCTTTTTCCTGGAGTCGGAAACGCCGCTCATGCGTCCAGGTCAGGCTCAGTTGGTGATGGAAGCGCCATCCTGGCGCCCGGGAATCGCCCCACGTCCCCTTGGTCGGGTAAATGTGGACGACAGTCGTCGACCGGTGATGCTTGAATCTCGTCTGGCCATGGTGCTTGTCCAAAGCTTGCTGGAGGGGATGGACCCAACGGTTACGCGCGAATCCTGGTACGACGGCAACCCGGTTCGAGTGAAAGTGTCCAACATTAACTTTGCGGGCCAGTTCTCCGGTTATCGCAACTGTACTGCCGGTCTGTTGCCGGTGAACTACGATCAGATCAAGCGTTCCCGCATTTCTTTTGCGTCGGGCAGCACCAGCCTGTCCGACGCTGACCGGCGGTTCCTCGACAACATTGTGATTTACGTCCAGGCGGATTCCACGGTGGAGAGAGTGTTCGTGGATGGCCATACCGACAGCAGCGGCAGCCGGATCGACAATCGTGCGTTGTCGGAAGAGAGGGCCAATGCGGTAGCGGACTACCTGATAGGGCAGGGCATCGATGCAGATTCCGTAACGACTAGAGCTCACGCGGACCAGTACCCGGTATCACGCCGCCCGGCGGACAACCGGCGCACGACGATTCGCCTTCAGCGGGAAGGCGAGCGGCCGGACCTGCAACAAGCCAATGGCTATGAGGCCGCAACACCAAATACCTGACGTTGCGCGCGGTATTTTCAGTGGATGGCGTTGAGTACCTCGAGGTGAGCGTTGACACTCTCTGCCAGCGCCCTCAAATGATAGCCGCCCTCCAGGGTTGAGATAACACGGTCGTTGGCATGGTCGCGAGCCACGCTGGTGATCATTTCCGTCAACCAACGGTAATCCGATACTTCCAGATTTAGCTCCGCCATTGGGTCCAGCAGGTGGCCGTCAAAGCCGGCGGAGATCAGCACCAGTTGCGGGCGGAAGTCCTGTAGCCGTTTCAGCCACGCCGCTTCCACGATCTTTCGGTATTCGTTCGCTGGCGAGCCTGCCTGGATGGGCGTATTGATGATATTTTCGGCCTGACGATGCACGTGGGAATGCGGGTAGAACGGGTGCTGGAAACTGGAACACATCAGGATGCGTTCATCGCCGCCCACGATGTCCACCGTGCCGTTGCCCTGGTGAACATCGAAATCAATGATCGCTACCCGCTCCAACTGGTGAAAGTTCAGGGCCCGCATAGCGGCCAGCGCGATGTTGTTGTAGAAGCAGAAACCCATGGATTTACTGCGTTCGGCATGGTGCCCTGGTGGCCTGGCGCACACAAACGCGTTGGTAAGCTGGCTACTGAGCACCATATCGACCGCTTCAATACTGGCGCCAGCGGCGAGGCGGGCGGCTCTCAGGGTGTCAGGCATCATGGCAGTGTCGGGGTCGGTATACACCCGTCCCCTGGTGGGTTGCATCAGATCAAGTTGGTTCAGGTAGCGTTCGGGGTGCACGGTCAGTAACTGGTCCCGAGTGGCTTCGTCGGGCCGCACCCAGTCGAGGTCTTGCCCCAGGCCGGTGTCGGCCAGGTAACTGGTGATGGCTGCAAGTCGCTCCGGGCACTCAGGGTGCTCCGCGCCCATATTGTGTTTCATGCAGTCGTCGTGAGAGAAAAATCCCGTTGTCATACTGGTTCCGAACGCTCTGGCCGTGCTTGTATTTTGTCCAATATTATCAGGGATAGAGTGGGCTTTCTGCGTTTCTTTGGTCTTATAGCGGCGATAGCCGTTTTACATCGCCAGGCAAGCGCCTAAGATAAGGTGTACGCACGCCCGGTCGACCCGAATCAAGGAGTGAAGTTTGAGCACCCGTTATCTGGAAAGCCTTTTCAACCCTTCCTCTATTGTGGTTATCGGCGCCTCGGAACGGGCAGATAATCTGGGCGGCATGGTGCTTCGAAACCTGTTGGGGGGTGGTTATCCCGGTCAGTTGATGGTGGTCAACCAGAACGATTACGACAACGTCCATGGTGTGTCCTGCGTCAAAAAGGTATCCCGCATGGGATTCAGCCCCGACCTGGCGATTATCTGTACACCCCCGGATACTGTGCCGAAGATGATCAAGCGATTGGGGGAGGCAGGCGTTCGTACGGCCATTGTGATGACTGGAGGCATGTCCAGAAGCCACAGCAAAACCGGCCAGCCCCTGATGTATTCGGTCCGCGATGCTGCCCGGGAAACCGGTATCCGGGTACTTGGCCCTAATACCATCGGGTTGATGGTGCCAGCTCGCAGCTTGAATGCCACGTATGCGCATATGGGGGCTATTCCCGGAAAGGTGGCGTTTGTGGGCCAATCCGGCACCATCGCCAGTTCGGTCATTGATTGGGCGTTCGCCCGGGGTGTGGGTTTTTCCTACTTCCTGACACTGGGCGATGGGATGGATATCGACCATGACGACCTGATCGACTATCTGGCACAGGACAGCCAGACCCGCGCAATATTGCTGCACATTGAGAACATCCCCAACCCCCGCCGCTTTATGTCCGCCGTACGTGTGGCCTCCCGCACCAAGCCGGTGATTGCAGTGAAAAGTGGCCGTGTGCCGGAGTCCGAGTGGTTCCCTCACGAGCTGCCTGCAGGGCTGACACAGAGTGATCCCATATACGATGCCATGCTCCAGCGTGCCGGTGTGCTGCGTGTGGATGGATTGGGGCAGATGTTCGATGCGCTGGAAACTCTGACGCGAATGAGGCCCCTGAGGCGCGAAACCCTGGCTATTATGGCCAACGGTGTCGGGCCGGGAGTGCTGGCGGTGGACCGGTTGGCATATCTGGGTGGTGAGCTGGCGAAGCTGTCAGGCAAGTCGATTGATTCGCTGGCGGAACTTCTGCCACCGTACTGGACCCGAAAGAACCCGATAGACCTCGGTTATGCCGCCTCGCCGGAGCTCTACGCTCAAGCCATCAAAATTCTTGCCAAAGACCCTGAAGTGGCCAACGTTCTGGTGATGTACGCTCCCAGCCTGACTGAGGACAGCCTGCGGATTGCCGATGCTGTGGTACAGGCGGTCAAGGGTACGCGTCTTAATGTGTTCACCTGCTGGCTGGGGCAAAGTACGGTGCTGGATGCCCGCGATGAGTTTTATCGGGCGGGCGTACCCTCGTTCTTCAACCCCGAGAAGGCCGTTATGGCGTTCATGCAGCATGTGCGACACCAGCGTGTGCAGCGGCTGCTGACGGAAACGCCGGAGTCTTTTACCGACCACCTGGCCGACCACACCCAAACACGGCGTATCGTAGTGAATGCCATTCGCTCCGGTCGGGCGCATCTGTCCAATCAGGAGGCCCGCGACGTGATCCGGAATTACGGCATTAACGCCGTAGAGACCATGTATTGCGACGATATGGAGGAAGTGCTGGAAGTCTTCGCCGTCGAGCGTCGTCCTGTGGACATCACGCTGATCCATGAACAGGCCTGTCATCCACTCGTGGAGCTCAGTCCGGGACAGCGTCGTTACAAGGGCACGGTTCAGAAACTGAATAGCGAGGGGGCGATTATGGATTCCTGTCGCTTCCTGATGGACGAATACCAGAAACATTACCCTGACAGCGGATTTCTGGGGTTTGCGGTGCAGCGCTCTTACCAGCATGTTGGTGGCATCGAATTCAGTGTGGGGATCACCCGGGATAAGTTATTTGGGCCGTTGGTGGTTTGCGGCGCTTCCGGGGCGCATATCAACGTAATGACGGATCGGCAGATTGCGTTGCCACCGTTGAATATGGTGCTGGCCAGGGAGCTATTGCGGCGCACCTACATGTACAAGTTGCTGAAAGAACATAGCCTGAAGCCCGAGGAGGATATTCGCGCTGTTTCGGAAACCCTGGTGACCCTGTCCCAGATTGTGATCGATATTCCTGAGATTCGCGGGCTGGAGATCTCACCACTGTTGTTCAACGATCAGGGCACGGTTGCAGTGAACGTGGCGATCGACCTGGCGGATAAGCCGGGGCGGCCGATTATCCAGCCGTACCCCAGGGAGCTGGAGGAGTGGATCGTGCTGCCGAAGTCCGGGCGCCGTGTGATCATTCGCCCGGTGCTAGCGGAAGACGAACCAGCTCATCGTGCGTTCCATGAGCTTCAGTCTCCGGAGTCCATCCGTTACCGTTTTTTCCAGTACCGCAAGCACTTCTCCCGTGAAGACGTGGCCCAGATGGTGCAAATCGACTACGACCGGGAAATGGTCTTTATTGCCAACGCGCCAAGGGAGGACGGCGAGGGGGAAGAGACCCTGGGAACGGTGCGAACCTGGACCGATGCCGACAACCTGCGCTGTGAGTTCGCGGTGATGGTGCATGACAGGATGAAAGGCGAAGGACTGGGTGTGGCCCTGATGCAGAAGATGATCGACTATTGCCGTGCCAAGGGCACGGTGGAGATGGTGGGTGATGTGTTACCGGACAATCGCCCCATGCTGCAACTGGCCGAGCATTTGGGCTTCGAGATCCACTACAACTCGGAAGAGGAAGTGATGGACCTCACCCTGGTGCTGAATGAGCCGGAGAAAGACTGGCAGCGGGAGCGTCTGGAACAGACGTCCCACTGAGTTTTTGGGTTCAGCTTTCTTCCACAATGGCGGAACGGTCTTCGCCGCCCAGGGCTTCCAGAAGGCCGGGAATCAGCCTGGCCAGTTCCAGAGTCATCAGCGAAAATGCCGCGTCGAAGCGCGCTGCGGCATCATCTGCATCCACATCGTCCAGCTTTTCCTGAAGGGTGTCGCCGAATTTCAGGCGACGGATGCCCAGTTCCTCGTCCAGCACGAATGACAGGCTGTCGTCCCAGGTAACAGACAGCTTGGTGACTTGCATGCCGGCGTCCAGATGACTGCGGATTTCATCGCCCTGAAGATCCAGGCCTTTGCAGCGCACCACGCCACCGTCTTCGGAGGTATCTTTCAGCTCGCACTCATTACCCAGCTCGATGCTCGCGGGTAGGTCGATGGACTCGTTCAACCAGCCGGTGAAGGTGAAGGCGGGTGCCTGCTCCACGGCTGGCGGGCGAACGGGCAGGGAACCCAGGCTTTTGCGAAGCGTTGAGGCGAGATCTTCCGCCTGTTTGGAGGAGCCTGCGTCAACCACGAGTACACCGTCTGCCGGTGCAAGATACGCGTAGCAGCGACGGTTCTTGGAAAATGCCCTGGGCAGCATTTCCAGCATCACTTCTTCTTTCAATTCGTCCTTTTCCTTACGCCGCACCTTTCGGTGCTGTTCCGCTTCAATCATCTCAGCCTTCTCGTCTACAAGCTCCTTGATGACGGAGGCGGGCAGCAGTTTCTCCTCTTTGCGCAGGGCAATAAGGTGATAGCCGCCGGCGCTATGAACCAGCAGATCGCTGTGCTTACCCATGGGCGATACCCAGCCCTGGCGTGAGGTTTCCTGGGGACCACAGGGCTTGAAGGCGTCTTCCTGGAGTTTTTCTTCCAGGGCTTCGGCGGTTATTTCGAATGGCTTGGTAAAACGGAATACGCGGGCATTACGAAACCACATGGTCCGGGTCCTTGTTGGTTATTCGATGATGGTGAGAGTCTGAAAAGGGTGGGGATGATACGGCCACGGGTCCGTGGCCGTAAAGTGACAATGCTGAAAACCTCATCTTGGGCCGCTAGAGCTTCATAATCTCCACCATCACGGTCTTGATGATGAACCCCACCACGCCAGCACCGAGTATGGTGAACAAAATGATGGTGCCAAACCGCCCGGCCTGGGACTTTTTGGCCAGATCCCACACGATGAATCCCATCCAGACGATCAGGCCAGTGAGAAAGACCAGCATGGCGAGCTGGGAAAAAACGGCTTCACTCATTAATGTCTCCGGATTCAGTGAACGGTTTACGGCTTATCCCGTAGGAATACCCAGCTGTCCGCATCGGACTGCTCTTCGCTGAACCGGTAACCTTCCAGGTCAAAGCCTTTCAGGTCACTGGCCTGGGTGATGTTGTTCTGGATGGCGTAGCGACACATCAGGCCCCGGGCCTTTTTGGCGTAAAAACTGATCATCTTGTATTGGCCGTTTTTCCAGTCCTTGAACTGCGGTGTAACCAGACGGCCTTCAAGATCCTTTTTGCGAACGCTCTTGAAGTATTCGTTAGAGGCCAGGTTTACCAGCACGCCGTCATCAGCCTTCAACAAGCGGTTAATCTCATCGGTTACCTTGCTGCCCCAGAAAGCGTACAGATCCTTGCCCCGGCGATTTTCGAACTTGGTACCCATCTCCAGACGATAGGGTTGCATCAGGTCCAGCGGCTTGAGCACACCGTAGAGGCCGGACAGAATTCTAAGCCGCTTCTGGGCAATCTCGAATTCTTTCTCACTGAAGCTTTCCGCATCCAGGCCGGTGTAAACATCACCCTTGAAGGCAAGCACCGCCTGGCGGGCGTTATCCGGTGTGAAGGGGGTGTGCCAAATGCGAAAGCGTTCAGCATTGAGCTGACCGAGCTTGTCGCTGATCCCCATCAGGTTACTGATGTCATGGGGTTCCAGGTCTTTAAGCTGGTCTATCAGTTCACAGGCATCGTCGAGAAAGTCCGGCTGGGTTGTCTTTTGGGTCGCCAGCGGGCTTTCATAGTCCAGTGTCTTGGCGGGGGATATCACCATCAACATGTTGGGCTGTCCTCATCGAAGAAAATTCATTAACTGGTCGCTGGTGAACGGCCAGTCCAGTTCCTCACCGGTATCGTTGCGGCGCAACACTGGAATCCGGGTGCCGTAGCGTTCAACCAGCTGGTCGGACTGGGCAATATCCACGGCGTCCACGGGAACCGGTTCTGGCATGGGCGTGCTGACCAACAGGGCTTCCGCCAGTTCGCACAGATGGCACTGTGACGTAGTGTAGAAAATCAGTTCCATTACTTCGGCTGTGCGTCTATCTGCTGGCCATTCACGTCGTGGCTGTCCTTTCCCATCAGGTACAGGTACACCGGCATCAGTTCCTCCGGCGCCGGATTCTGGTCCGGATTTTCAGCGGGGTACGCGGTGGCTCTCATATTGGTACGGGTGGCACCGGGATTAAGACTGTTCACGCGGACATTGTGGCGGTCGTCATCCAGTTCCTCCGACAGCATCTGGCTCAGGCCTTCGATGGCGAATTTGGAGACCGCGTAGGCACCCCAGTAGGGCTTGGCCCGACGCCCGACACCGGAGGCCGTGAAAATCACCGAGGCATCGTCAGATTTGCGCAGTAATGGAATCATCGCCCGGCTCAGCAGGAAGGGCGCGGTGGCATTGACATGCATGACCTTGTTCCAGATTTCCGGATCGTACAGTTCAATCGGGCTGCGAGTGCCGAGAATGGCGGCGTTGTGGAGAAGGCCGTCGATACGGTCGAAGTTGTCTTCAATGGTCATGGCCAGCTCTTCATACTCTTTCACCGCGGCGCCTTCGAAATTCAGCGGTACGATGGCTGGTTTGGGATGACCCGCCGCTTCGATCTCATCGTAGACGGATTCCAGTTTGGAGACGGTGCGGCCGACGAGAATGACGGTGGCGCCGTGAGCCGCATAGGCCTTTGCTGCAGCCCTTCCTATCCCGCTGCCGGCACCGGTCACCATGATGATGCGTTCCTTCAGTAAATCAGCCGGTGCTTGATAGTCCTGCATTCTGAGTCTCCATTTGGGAAGTACGAAAATGATGCTGCCATCGGCGCTATTGTAACAGTTTTGCCAGGTCGCTGACGGTGTCCGCAATAAGGTCGGCTTGCCACAGATCAACGGTTTCCGGCTGCTCGATATAACCGTAACGAACTGCAATGGTTGTCATTCCGGCGTTGCGCCCGGCTTCGATATCGCGCTCATGGTCGCCTACGTAAACGCCCGCTGTCGGTTCGACACCCACTTCTTTACAGGCGAGAAACAGAGCTTCTGGATGCGGCTTACGGTGGGTGACATGGTCGGGGCAGATCACCGCTGCACAGCGGTTTGCAAGTCCCAGGGCTTCCACCAACGGAACGGCGAAGCGAACCGGCTTGTTGGTGACAATGCCCCAGGGGATACCTCGTGCTTCGAGGCTTTTCAAGAGGTTGTCCATGCCCTCAAACAGAGTGGTTTCTACGGCGACGCCGGCCTCGTAGAGGTCGAGAAAGGCAGTGTGCTTCTCCAGGTAGTCAGGATGGTCCGGGTCGAGCCCGAAGCCAATCTTGATCATGGCCCGGGCCCCGTTGGAGACAGAGCGCCGGATATGCGGTGCGGGCAGGCCTGGTAAACCGTGTGAGAGCCGCAGTTCGTTCAGGCAACGAATAAAGTCCGGTGCGGTATCGATCAACGTACCGTCCAGGTCAAACAGGACGGTCGACGGGTTTGCTGGCATGGCTGACTCTGGGGGTGTGGCGCTCACGACGGCGTACTGTCCTCTCGTGTGTCCATGGCGTGCATCATGTAGTTCACGTCCACATCCCGCCCCAGGCGGTAGGCTTTGGTAATCGGATTATAGGTCATGCCGGTCAGGTCGCGGATGTCCAGGCCAGCGTGGCGGAGATGGTCGGACATCTCGGACGGCCGGATGAACTTGCGCCACTCGTGGGTACCCTTGGGCAGCAGGCGGAGCATATATTCCGCACCGACGATGGCGAACAGGAAGGATTTTGGATTGCGGTTGATGGTAGACACGAACAGATGCCCGCCCGGTTTGAGCATGGTGGCGCAGGCGCTGATCACCGACGCCGGGTCGGGCACATGCTCAAGCATTTCCAGGCAGGTCACCACATCGTACTGGCCTGCGTGTTCCGGGTCTTGCGCCAGTTCTTCCACGGTGATCTGGCGGTAGTCCACCTCAATGCCGCTTTCCATACCATGGAGTCTGGCGACGGATAGCGGTGCTTCTCCCATATCAATGCCGGTGACATGGGCACCGCGCAGTGCCATGCCCTCGGAGAGCAGGCCACCACCGCAACCGACATCCAGCGCCCGCTTGCCGGCCAGGGGCGCACGTTCATCGATGTAATTGAGTCGCAGGGGGTTGATGTCGTGCAGGGGCCGGAATTCGCTGGTGGGGTCCCACCAGCGGCTGGCCAGTGCCTCGAACTTGGCGATTTCTTTCTGGTCTACGTTGTGGTTACTCATGTGCCGTTCTGCCTGGTCGCTGAGAGTGTGAGCGTCAACTGGTTTGCTGTTCGCGAATACGGTCGGCCCAGCCCTGGACGCGTAGCATCAGGTCCGGGACGTCAATGCGGGTGAGCTTGCCTTCCTGCACCTGGGGTACGCCGTTGATCCAGCTATGGCTTACCTGGCGGCCATGGTTGCTGTACACCAGATGAGAGGCGGGATCATACACCGGCTGCAGGAACGGGTCGCCAAGATCCACGGCGATAATGTCCGCCAGTTTGCCAGCGGCCAACGATCCCAGCTCATGATCGCGCCCAAGAGCCCTGGCTCCCTGGATGGTCGCCATAGCCAGTGCCTCGTGGGCGGACAGTGCCGAGGCGTCGTCTGCGACCACCTTGGCCAGCATGGCGGCGGTGTTAAGCTCGCCGAACAGGTCCAGGTCATTGTTACTGGCCGCGCCATCCGTGCCAATGGCGACATTGACGCCGGCCTTGCGGAATGTTTGCACCGGGCTCAGGCCGCTGGCCAGTTTCAGGTTGGATTCCGGGCAGTGGATAACGTGGGCACCGGTCGCCTGGAGCAGCGCTATGTCTGACTCATCAATCTGCGTCATGTGCACGCACTGGGTGTTGGTCCCGAGTACTTTCAGCTCCGCCAGGCGGGCAGTAGGGCGCTTGCCGGACTTTTCCATGGCGTCCGCAACTTCGAAGGCGGTTTCATGCAGGTGAGTCTGGATCGGGGCACCCGTCGCCTCCGATAGCGCTACGGCTTTTCTCAGTGGCTCGTCGGATACGGTGTAGGGCGCATGGGGGCCAATGGCCGGCATGATGAAGGCGTTGTCCTGCCACTGTTTTATGAACGCTTCGCCTTTGGACAGGTATTCATCCGGCCCGCTCCCCCAGGGTGTGGGGAAGTCCAGCAGCGGAAAGCAGATCTGTGCGCGCATGCCGGCGTCGTGCGCAAGCTGGGCAACGATTTCCGGAAAGAAGTACATGTCGGAAAACGTGGTAGTGCCGGTGCGCAGCATTTCCGCCATGGCAAGCTGGGTGCCGTCGGCAATGAACGCTTCGCTGACGAACGCGCCTTCGGCAGGCCAGATGTGGTCATTAAGCCAGGTCATCAGGGGTAAATCGTCGGCCATGCCACGGAACAGTGACATGGCAGCGTGGCCATGCATATTGATGAGGCCGGGCAGCACCACATGGCTGGGAAGGTCGATCACTTCCTTGGCACGGAAGCGGGCATCCGCCTCGTCCTGCGATACGACAGCGGCAATCCTGTCGCCCTGGACGAGAACAGCCTGGTATTCCAGAACCAGATCGGCGGGTTCGATGGGAATCAGCCAGCGTGCGTTGATGCGAATATCCGCGGCGGTAATGGTATCTGCCGTCATTAACCTTACCTTTGTACGTACAGCCTGGAACGGGGCCACGCTGTCTGGAAATGTAGCCCGAAAGTATAGCGACCGGCCCGGTTGAGAACTACCCTGGGGGCTGAGTTTACCGTATTAACACAGGTATACTGCTGTTTTGTAATCCCTCAGGAGTTAATGAATGAGTCGCGCCCCTGTTTCATCTGGCAACCGTGCTATCGGAACCGTCGCCATTCGCTGGCATGGAGGAAGCCTCGAATTACTGGATCAGCGGCTGCTGCCGGACCAGGAACACTGGATTACGCTGGAGGGCTCCGCCGGTGTGGCCCAGAGTATCCGGGATATGGTGGTGCGTGGGGCGCCAGCGATTGGAATCAGCGCAGCGTACGGTGTTGCCCTTGCGGCCCGGCATGCTGGTGGCGGTGACTGGAAAGCTGAGATCAAGCAGGCCATCCGCGAGCTGGCAGCTTCCCGGCCAACGGCGGTGAACCTGTTCTGGGCGCTGCAGAAAATGGAACAGGTGTTCTCAGAGTGTCATTCCCTGGACGAAGCGGTAAAGCGCCTTGCCGAAACGGCGGTTCAAATTCACAAGGACGACCTGTCCGCCAATCTGGCGATGGCGGATTACGCACTGGCTCAAATGGATGCCAGCAAACCGTTTTCGGTTCTGACCCACTGCAATACCGGGGCGCTTGCCACCGGCGGCTACGGGACCGCACTGGGAGTGATCCGGCGGCTGCATGAGAAAAAGCTGTTAAAGGATGTGTTTGCCGATGAGACCCGGCCTTGGCTGCAGGGCAGCCGATTAACCGCTTGGGAGCTGGCAAGGGATGGGATTCCGGTGACGCTCAATGCGGATGGGGCGGCTGCATCGATACTTGCGGCGGGTCATGTGCGTTGGGTGATTGTTGGCGCGGACCGAATTACGGCCAATGGTGATGTGGCCAACAAAATCGGTACCTATAGCCTGGCGGTCCTGGCCCGGCATCATAAAGTTGGTTTTATGGTTGTGGCACCGTCCAGTACGGTAGATATGGCCCTCGCGTCGGGCAAGGACATCCCGATTGAAGAGCGCGACGGGGAAGAGCTCAGGCAGGTTCGGGGCGTTCAGGTCGCCCCTGCTGGCGTGAAGGCATTCAACCCCGTGTTCGACGTGACGCCGGCCAGTCTGATCGACGTCATCGTCACTGAGAAGGGCGTCGTCAGCACGCCGAACCTGACCGGCATGGCGGGATTGTTTAGCTGAGTCCCTTTACTGGCCTGACTTGCCGCTCAGTGTGTCCGCCTGGGCGGTGATCTGCTTCGGGATCAGTATGGACGCCATGTGCTGATCCAGCTCAAGCATATCCGCCATGATGTTACCGCCTTCACGGATAATGAAATCCAGTTCGTCGTCTGCGCTGTCCGGTTCCGCCGCCTGCTCATCCTGCCAGTCATCCAGCTCGTCCAGATTTTCGAATGCGTCTTCACCGTGTATTGCACGGCGTGCATTGGCGATGGTCAATCGGGTGCTCTCGATCTGTGACTGATATTCCTTGCGCTTTTCGAGGTTCAGGCTGACGTATTCCTGTTCACGTTGTTGCTTCAGGAACTCAATTTCTTTCTGTAGCAGACTGAATTCCGGGTTCTCTTCAAAGCGAGTGTCGTGGCGCTTCCGGAGTTCATCGATAACACCGCTGAAATCGAAGTAGCGCGCATGGGGTACCGCTTCGATCTGGTCCCAGGGCAGGGCGTGGTCCAGTGCATCTTCCCCGATACGGGTCTTGTCCACGCGGGACGGGATCTCAATATCCGGGATCACGCCTTTGTGCTGGGTTGAGCCGCCGGACACCCGGTAGAACTTGCTTTGGGTGATTTTCAGCTGGCCGTGATTCAGCGGGCGAACGGCCTGTACCGTGCCTTTTCCGAAGGTCTGGGAGCCAACCACAAGGCCCCGGCCATAATCCTGGATGGCACCGGCAAAAATTTCCGATGCGGAGGCACTCATTCGGTTGACCAGCACCACTAGCGGCCCATCATAGGCAACGGATGGGTCCTCGTCGTTGAGTACCTGTACGTCGTTGTTGGAGTTGCGAATCTGTACCGTGGGGCCTTCTTCGATGAACAGGCCGACCAGGTCGTTGGCTTCATGGAGTGCGCCACCGCCGTTGTTGCGGAGGTCCATCACCACGCCGTCGACGCCGTCCGCCTTCAGCTCGTCGATCAATTTGCGAACATCCCGGGTGGTGCTTTTATAGTTGGGGTCGCCATCCTGCATCGCCTTGAAGTCGGCGTAGAAGGTGGGGATGTTGATCACGCCAATGCTATAGGTGTCGTTATTCCTTTCAAATTCGATGACTTCCTTGCTGGCACTTTGTTCCTCCAGCTTCACTTTGTCCCGCTCAATGGCGATGGTTTCAGTGACGGTTTCATCCGGGGCGTCGGCGGGGATGACTTCCAGGGTCACCGTGGATTCGCGGGGGCCGCGAATCAGGTCCACAACCTCGTCGAGGCGCCAGCCGATGACGTTGACGGGTTTTTCCTCGTCGTCCTGTTTGACCGACACGATGCGGTCTGCCGGCTCAAGCTGGCCCTGCTTTGAGGCAGGCCCACCCGGCACCAGGCGCACCACCTTGGTGTATTCGTTGTCTGATTGCAGCACTGCGCCGATGCCCTCGAGGGACAAGCTCATATTGATGTTGAAGTTCTCGGATGTGCGCGGTGAAAAGTAGGAGGTATGTGGGTCCCACATGCCCGCGAAGGCGTTCATGTAGGCTTGGAACGCGTCCTCGCTACGTGCCTGGTAGGCGCGCTTCAACTGGCCTTCATAGCGCCGGCGCAGCGCCTCCTTGATGGACTCGTCATCGGAATCGTTGAGGCGTTGGGCCAGGACCGCGTTCTTGATCCTTTTTACCCAAAGGTCATCCAGTGCTTCCCTGTCGGCGGCCCAATCGGCGTCGGATCGATCCAGCAGGATACGTTCGTCGGCACTGAAGTCGAGCTTGTCGATACCGTTGTCGATCAGGTCGAGAGCGAACTCGAGGCGCTCAATGATGCGTTGCTGAACCAGGTTGTAAATATCGAAGCCTGGTTGCAGTTGACCGGTTTTGAGCGCCGAGCCGAGCCCAAGCCGAATTGCACTGAATTTGTCGATGTCTTTCTGCGTCAGGTAAACGCGCTGGCCATCCAGGTAGTCAAGGTAGGCATCAAACACATCGCCGGACAGTGAGTCATTAATACTCATATCGCGGAAGTGGGTAAACTGCAGCTGACGGGCAATCAATATGTTGGCGCGGGCCTGCTCCACCGTTGGAGACACCGGCTGGTAGACCTTGTCGGTGTCCAGCTTGGCCGATACAGGCACAGAGAGTGCGAGCGTGAGAGCCAGGGCAAAGGTTTTTTTGCCGGGCATAATCCCACCCATGGTCGTGCTGTATCGGGTGACAAATCGTTCCGCGATGCTCATAAGCTTAGTTACCTGACGGTGTGGACGATACCGGGCGCTGCGGAGAGGGGCCCTTGATGAGCGGCCGCTGGCAGTTGCTTAAGCGCTTGCTGGGTATCGCTGGATTGGCTCATGGTTTTATTGTAGGCAAGCACAGAACCGGTTGCCATAGCGGGGAAGTTTCGGCACGTGACAATCTGTCCATGAAGTCGTCAGGTTTGTGAACGTTTGTGCGGAATGCGGGCCCGTGTGGGCGCCTTACCGGAGTGCGCAAAGGCAGCTCCGGTAAGGATGGGCGTTGGTTACTCGAAAAGCGTATTGGTTTCGGCTTTGTCCAACAGCAGGCGTGGTGGGTTGAATCGTTCGCCGAAGCGCTCCGCCAGGTTTTTTGCCCGTTCTGCGAAGGCTCTCACACCGTATTGGTTAATGAACTGGATGGCACCGCCAGTCCAGGGGGCAAAGCCAATACCGAAAATGCTGCCGATGTTGGCGTCTTCAACGGTCCGGAGCACGCCTTCTTCCAGGCAGCGTACGGTTTCGATGGCCTGGATGAACAGGATGCGGTCTTTGAGCTCCTGGAGGTCAGTGCTTCGGGCTTTTTCCTGGTCCACAAACAGTGTGTCCAATTCTGGCCAAAGATGCTTCTTCCCTGATTCTGGATACTCGTAGAAGCCGGCACCGGCGGCCTTGCCCTTGCGGTCGTGGCTGCCGACCATCTGGTCGATGACGGCTTCCGCCGGGTGCGCGTTCCAGGTTTGACCGGCCGCTTCCGTGTCTTTTTTGCTCTGGTCGCGGATATGTTGCATAAGGGTCATGCTGACTTCATCAGAAATCGCCAGCGGGCCGACCGGCATGCCGGCCAATACGCCTGCGTTTTCGATGCTGGCCGGATGGATACCTTCACCCAGCATGGCGATACCTTCATTGACGAAGGTGCCAAACACGCGGGAGGTGAAGAATCCGCGACTATCGTTGACCACAATGGGGATTTTGCCGATCTGTTGAACGTAATCAAAGGCGCGGGCGAGGGTGTCATCGGTCGTTTTCTCACCCACGATGATTTCCACCAGTTGCATTTTGTCTACGGGTGAGAAGAAGTGCAGCCCGATGAATTTATCGGGCCGAGCCGAGGCTTTGGCGAGCTGGGTAATGGGAATGGTGGAGGTGTTGGAGGCAAAGAGACCGTTCTCGACGAGTTTTGCTTCTGCTTCCTGGGTTACCTTTGCTTTCAGGTTGCTGTCTTCAAAAACCGCTTCGATGACCAGATCACAGCCTTTAAGGTCGTCTGCGGAACCGGTGGCCGTTATGCGGTTCAGTACCTCAGCTTTCTGTGCTTCCGTCATGCGCCCGCGGCTGACTTTTTTTGCCAGCAGTTTCTCGGAATAGGCCTTGCCTTTTTCGGCGTTTTCCGTGGACACATCCTTAAGGACCACGTCCAGACCCCGGGTTGCGGTGGAATAGGCGATGCCGGCGCCCATCATTCCGGCACCCAGAACACCCACTTTGCTAAAGGTTTCTTTCTCCACGCCGGCAGGGCGGCTTTCACCCGCGTTGACGGCGTTTAGCTGGAACCAGAAGGTGCCTGTCATGTTTTTGGCGACCTGACCAATAACCAGTTCTGCAAAATAACGGGTTTCAATTAGGCTGCCGTTGTCGAAGTCCACCTGGGCGCCTTCTACGGCGGCTGACAGGATGCGCTCCGGGGCCGGATAGCAGCCTTTGGTTTTCTGTTTCAGCATCGCCGGGGCAATGGCCAGTTTCTGGGCCATCGCGGGGTGGTGAGGGGCACCGCCAGGAAATTTGAAGCCTTTCTGGTCCCATGGCTGCTGGCTCTTCGGGTTGGCGTCGATAAAGGCCCGTGCCTTGGTCATCATGTCGTCTGGGGAAGAGGCCAGTTCATCAACAATGCCGGCTTTGAGCGCCGCCTTCGGGTTTACCTTTTTGCCTTCCATCAGGAAAGGGAAGGCCGCTTCCAGGCCGATCATACGGGGCAGGCGTTGAGTGCCGCCTCCACCGGGCAACAGTCCAAGGGTGACTTCCGGGAGACCAAGCTGGATCTTATCATTGTCCAGAACGATCCGATGATGGCACGACAGGCAGATTTCCAGGCCACCACCGAGGGCAGAGCCATTGATGGCTGCCACGACGGGTTTGCCGCTGGCTTCGAGGAAGCGCATTTCGGCTTTCATGCCGTTGACCATGTCTTCAAAGGCGCCGGCGTCCTCCCGGGTCACCTTGTGCAGTTCTTTAAGGTCACCGCCAGCAAAGAAGGTCTTTTTGGCGGAGGTCACAATAATGCCCCGGATATTATCGAGATCGCTGTTAACCCTGCTAACGGTTTCGGTCAGTGCAGCGCGGAAATCGGCATTCATGGTATTTGCGGACTGGCCGGGCATGTCGATGGTCAGGGTCAGGATTTGGTCTGAACCCAGGTTGTAGTGAATGGCACTCATGTTCGGTTCTCCTCTCAGAATCAGTGGTCGGCTCAGACGCGCTCGATGATGGTGGCTATACCCATGCCGCCACCCACACACAGGGTAGCCAGGCCGTAGCGCAGTTCTCTCCGCTCCAGTTCGTCGAGCAGGGTGCCCAGGATCATGGCGCCGGTCGCCCCTAGTGGGTGGCCCATGGCAATGGCGCCGCCGTTGACGTTCACTTTTTCGTCGGGAACCGACAGCTCTTTCTGGAAGCGCATCACCACGGATGCAAACGCTTCGTTCACTTCAAACAGGTCAATCTGGTCCGCCGACAAGCCGGCTTTTTCCAGCGCCTTGCGAGCGGCCGGGGCAGGGCCGGTCAGCATGATGGTGGGGTCGGTGCTGGTGACGGCCGTGGCCAGGATGCGGGCGCGGGGTTTGAGCCCCATGGCCTTGCCCTTGGCTTCGCTGCCAATAAGGAGCGCCGTAGCACCATCCACGATACCGGAGGAGTTGCCGGCATGGTGGACGTGGTTGATCTTCTCAACGTAGTGGTACTTTTCCCGGGCAACGCCGTCGAAGCCCATTTCTCCCATCATCTGGAATGACGGTTTCAGGCCAGACAGAGATTCCACCGAGGCGTTGCCGCGAACGTGCTCGTCGCGATCCAGAATCATCACGCCGTTCTGGTCGGTAACCGGGATGATGGATTTTGCGAAATAGCCCTTCTCCCAGGCGTTGGCGGCCTTTTGTTGTGATTTTACGGCAAACCCGTCTACGTCCTCTCGGCTAAAGCCTTCAAGTGTCGCAATCAGGTCTGCGCCGATGCCCTGGGGCATGAAGCCTGTATGCAGGTTAGTGGCTGGGTCTGTGGCCCAGGCGCCGCCATCGGAACCCATAGGGACGCGGGACATGCCTTCAACGCCACCGGCAACCACCAGATCCTCCCAGCCTGAGCGGACTTTCATCGCCGCCAGGTTGACGGCCTCAAGGCCGGATGCACAGAAACGGTTCAGGGTGACACCGGCTACGACCTCGTCCCAGTCCGCCGCCAGGGCGGCGGTTTTGGCAATATCCGCCCCCTGGTCGCCAACAGCGGTCACGCAGCCCATAACAATGTCGTCCACCTGGGCGGTGTCCAGGCTGTTTCTCTCCTGCAGCGCCTTGAGAACGGTGGTCAGCAGCGTGATGGGTTTGACGCTGTGCAGGGAGCCGTCCTTCTTGCCGCGCCCCCGTGGCGTGCGAACCGCATCGAAGATATAGGCTTCGGTGGTCATGTTCTGTCCTCTGTTTGTCATTGACTCGGTAGTAGCATCGCAAAAGGGTAACCATAGCGGGTCGTGGTGGGTAAGCGTAATGACGAGCACTGCCAATCGAATTGGCGAAACTGCTCAATCCGGTCATGACAATTCCAGGCGAGGGTTCTATGGTGTAGACAGATACCCATCACAAGCAGGAGCAAGGCGATGTCCCTGAGAGATGCCATCGATAACTTTTACGAGCCGCTGGTTGCGGAAGCCATTGATGAAACGAAGAAGGATGGAGACAGCCAGGATTACCTGACTGACGTGATGTGTGTCGCCCTGAATCGACTGCCGGCAAAGTACTATCGGCACAGTATCGATATGATGTTCTACCTCGCCGACGGCGAACTCGAAACCATGAAGAAACAGGCCCTGACCACCGTTCGGGAGGCCAGGGAGTTTGTGAAGAGCCATCAGCGGGAATGAAAAGCCATCAGCGGGAATGAAGAGCCATCAGCGGGACGATTAGCTCTCGCGCAGTACAGCCTCCAGTGCCTTGCCAAGTCGCTCAGCCAGAGGCTCTTTAACAACGTCCACCGGCTGAACCAGGCACCAGTTGGCGACCAGCATTTCCAGCTGCCTTGATTTGTCGTTGTCCGAGGAGGCGCTGCCCATCCCTTCGGCAAGCCGTTGTACCTGGATTTCCATGCGTCGGCCCTGGTCTTCCGCCGGTGACGGCACTTCCGCCAGTATCTCCGCCCGTATAATCAGTTCTACAGGGTCTGGCTGACCTACATCGGCAGCCAGGCCGGCCCAGTGCTGTGGCAGTGCATCGCTGTCCAGGGTGCTCGAACTCCGGGCATTGATCCAGTTTTTCCAGGTATCTATCTGTTCCTGTAACTGACGGGTTGAAACCAGTCCTGATAGGCGGCTGCGTTCCTGACTGACCCGCTCTCTGCTGTCCGCAGACAAAGGCTCGTTCCTGAGTGAGTCCAGTTCAGACAGTGTCGCTTTGAGCTTATCAAGGCTGCTGTCGGTACCCGCCGATTGGCTGGCATCGAGTACCGGCCCCGCTTTTTCGTCCGCCTCGCGGGAAAGCTGCTCCTGTTCGTTCCTACGAGCATCCCGCCGTGCGAAAATCTGGTCGCAGGCTTTGCGGAACGCCTGCCACAACTTCCTGTCTTCGCGGTGTCGGGTAATGCCAATGCTCGTCCAATCTGTTTGCAGGGCTTTCGCCTGGTTCATGGCATCGCCCAGGGGCTCGTGTTCAATCAGGGCTTCCGCTCGCTCAACAATGCCTTGTTTGAGGGCTTCGTTCTTCTTGCGCTCGGTATCCAACGGCGCCTCAAGCTGTTTCAGTAGGTCGTCGAACCGTTTCTGAATCGGACGATTGTCGCGAAACTCCACGGGCCAGGCTGCTTTCCACTCTTCGCGTGCGGTCTGGTGTATGCGCTCGGCCGCTTTCCAATCAATGTTGTTCCAGTCGGCGTTGTCGAGGAATGTGCCCAACTGATCGCAAATTGTCTTGCGGGTTTCCAGGTTTGCCTGTTTCAGCCCGGACTTGGCGGAAAAATAGGCTTTGCAGGGTTCATAGGCCAGGTCAGAGGCCTGCTTGAAACGTGACCAAAGGTCACGATCAGAGGAACCGCCCAGCTCACGCCACTCGTTCTGTAGTTCCTTGATGCGCTCGGCCTTGGCCTCCGGTTCCATGGGCTGGTTGGCGAGGTATTCCATCTGCTCGCACAGCGACTCCTGTTTCGGGCGCGTTGCAAAGCCCTGCCAGTCTGTCAGTTCTCGAAGCTGGCCGCCGAGCAGGTGCATCCGCGGTTGGAGTGACTTGCCATGGCGATGATCGAGGCCTTTTGCGAGTTGTTGCGCGGCCTTGAAGTGTTGGCGGGACTCCTTCAACTGCTTGGCTTCGAGAGCTTCCTCCAGCTTATCCAACAGCTGCCGGAGCGAATCAGCCATCGCTTTCTGCTCTTCGGAGTCTGGCTTTTCGGTTTTTGCGGGGCGGGGTTTGCCTGCGATGCGATTCAGAGCGTCCAGCACGGTGGGGCGCCTGAAATCGCGGGGCCAGTCGACTGCTTCCAGCATTGTACTGGCTTGCTCGGCCAGATCGTTATCGTCGGTGTCATTGTTGTTGGTAGCCTGCAATGCCGCGATCTCGTCGCGGTGCTGACTTAGGCGTTTGACTGCGGATATATAACCCCGCAGCGACTGCATCAGGTTCTCGTAGGTTTTCTGTTCCTGTTTTTCCACCTGGGTGTCCCGGGTGGCTTCCAGCCAACGGTTCTCCTGGGTTTTCTGCAAGGCATCCAGGGAGGCCAGGGATGGCTCCAGGTCCGGATCCTGGCGTTTCAGTTCGTCAAGGGTGTCTTCCAGCAGCGACAGTGTTTCCGCTCGTTGGCTCTTCTGCTCTTGCTGATGTTTGAGTTGATCCTTTTCGGCCTGCATCTCGCGCAGCCGTTCACGGCATTGATGAACGGCCTGCAGGAACTCCGTGGTTTGGTCCTGTGAGGCCTGGGCTTCCACGTCGGTCCATTTCTGCAGGAGCGCGTCCAGCCGCGCCTCAAACAGTTTCGTGTCGTCGCTACGGGCCTGTTCAACTGCGTGGCGCACGATGGTTTGAATGGTTTCGACCAGTTTCCGTTGTCGATCTTCGTCATCGCGAATTCGTTGCAGTTTCTGACGAACGATTTGATAGACCCCTTTGTCCTTGCCTTTGGCAAGCTTCTGGACGCGCTGCAAGGTGGGTTTCTCATTCAGTGCTTCGGCGGCTTCGCTGCGTATACCGGCTGTCAGGCCCCCAATGGCCAATTCCTCGAGTTCGCCTTCGGTCGGGTTGGCTTTTAGTGCTTTTGCCTGCAACTCGCGCTGGTCATCCTGCCTGCTTGTCCTGTCGGCCTCTTCTTTTATGGCTTCCTTGCGAGCGGTAACGGCGGTCGCGGTTGCCTTGCGATTTCCAAACAGTTTCTGGATGAATGCGGCCATGGGGTTATCCTTTGATATTGAAACCAGTTCCCGGTGCCGGCAAAGTAAGCAGGCACCAGCCATCGGCGTTGTCCGGAACTCCGGGTGCCGGGTACGTCAGCTGATCAATCCGCGGAATTGAGCGGTCAGCTGTATCAGGTGGGGGCTAGTCTAGCGTTTTGTCGGCATTTGCGGGAAGAGTCTGAATGGGAAAAGCATCAAATCCGGAAGATCAGGACCATAAGGCTCGTTCCGCCGCGCTGCGTCTGCTGGCCCGACGGGAACACAGCCGTTTGGAACTCTCTCTGAAGCTTAAGCAGAGGAAGATCGAAGCGGATGTGATTGAGCAGGTTCTGGACGACTATGAAACCGAAGGTTGGTTGAGTGATGAGCGATTCGCGGAGGTCTACGCTCGCCAGCGGGTCGAGCTTGGCTATGGGCCGCTGAGAATCCAGGCTGAACTCCAGCAAAGGGGCATCCAGGAGACACCGTCCTGCGTCCGGGAGATGAATGATGCGGATTGGTCCGACCGGGCGACGTCGCTTCGGGAAAAACGATTCGGGCTCAGCGATATCCGCGATGACTGGGACGAAAAAGCGCGTCAGGCCCGCTTTCTTTCCCGTCGGGGGTTCTCCGCGGAACAAGTGGAAAACGCGCTAGCGCAAAGGCTATAGCGTTGGTGGAACGAAACCGAACTCTTCTGGCAACGACGCCCTGATGTCGCTGTTGCTTTCCTTGCCAATGACGGGGCCGACGATCTTTTCCATACCCTCCAGCTCTTTAAACCAGGGTTTTTCCTCAGTTTCCGCTACCTTCGTGGGCTCGGTGAGCCAGGCCAGGAAATCGTAGTAGCGGCGTATGTTCTGAACGTAAATCACCGGTTCATGCCCCCTGGCGTAGCCAAACCGAGTCTTGGAATACCATTCCTTCTGGGCCAGCAGTGGCAGGAATTCCTTGACGTCCATCCAGCGGTCAGGGTTTCTGCCGGCGCCCTCGGTCAGCCGACGGGCATCTTCCACATGCCCCCAGCCAACGTTATAGGAAGCGAGGGCAAACCAGGTTCGGTCGGGTTCCGGAATGCGATCAGGGACCCGGCTATGCACGATGGTGAAATATTTTGCGCCACCCTGAATGCTTTCTTCTGCATCGAGGCGGTTATTGATGCCGATATGGCTGGCGGTATTTCGCGTTAACATCATCAGGCCACGAACGCCGGTAGGAGAGACCGCGTTGGGACGCCAGTGGGATTCCTGATAGCCCATGGCGGCCAGCAGTCTCCAGTCCAGCTCGTAGGTGGTGGCGTAATCGCGAAACAGGCTTTCGTATTTGGGCAGGCGGTTTTCTACGTGATGAACAAAGGTGCGCGCGCCAACATAGTCCAGGCGGTCGAGATGGCCATAGAATCGCTCGGAAATATGAGCCAGAGTGCCGTCTTTCCGCAGCTCGTGAATAAACTGTTCGGCGGCATTCGCCAGGCTTTGGTCCTGCTCATTGGGAAAGAGCCACAGTAATGGCTTAGGTTCGCCGAGGCTAAACGCGCTCTTGACCATCGGGAAGAACACATGGTTCAGATCGAGCTCGTTGGAGGATACGATGGCCAGCGGGAATTCGCCGGACTCCACCCGTGAGAGTATGCCAGCCGCATCCAGGCCCGCGTGCATGGTCCACTGCAGGCCGCTGTTGTTGGCACTGAACTGTTCCAGTTTGTGTTCGTGGTTGCTGTCCGCCACCAGATGAATAGTCTGTCCCTCAAGATCTTCCAGGGATTCCGGGCGCTCGACTTCGCGGTTATAGACCACCACGGATTCGGCCTCGATGCCGTTGGCAACCTTTTGGTAACGCTGCTGAAAATCGGGGCGTGAGGACAGCCCTGCCAGACCGATGTGGGCGTAGTCCTGGTCGAGTATCGACAGTACGCTGGTGTTGTCCTTCGCGACGCGAACCTTGAGCTCAACCCCCAGATCCTCTGCGAACAGGCGCGCCAGTTCGTAGTCATAGCCGGTGGGGCCGTCACGGCCTTCAAAATAAACCGAAGGGGCATTCCGGGTAATAACGTGAAGCACGCCCTCGGAACGAATCTCCTGGAGGGTGCTTGGCCTTGAGCATCCTGCAACTGTCAGGATTATTGACAGTAGGCAGGTGTATTTCGCGATGGCCGTGTGAAGCTGACGACGGTTTTTAGGCAAATTCCTGAACTCCATTGATGCAGGACGCTGAGTGTTACGGTGTATCCGCTGATGTCCGATCACTCCCTGCTACCTCGCTAGCACTTCTTGCGTTATCAAAAAAACAGCAAGTGGCATGCCAGCACAGCTTTGGGGAGTTTAACCGATGTTCACTCAATACGGAGCCTCCCTGGCTCATCTGTAATGATCCCCGGTCATACCGGGGTGGTCAATGAATCTGCTCAGTTAATGTGCAAAACAATGTAAATTATAGCGGTCGGTTTATAACCTTTTGACGCTGTATCCCGGTGCCCGTTTCAAGTATCATTGCGGCCTTTCAGATGGCCGGCCCTTTCCTGTTCGTGCGCCCAGGCGACACAGAATACAGGACGCTATCCCGGCTCCCAGTCTCGCGCGTACAGGTTTTGATCATGCTTGAACTTCGCGGCGCTCCCGCGCTCTCGCCCTTTCGTTCCCGCAAGCTGCATACCCGCATCCAGGACATCGTGCCTGCGGTGGAACATGTGTATGCCGAGTTCATGCACTTCACGGATCTTGAGTTTCCGCTTTCCGAGTCCGATCAGGCGGTTCTTGATCGCCTTCTGACATACGGTCCCAGCGTTCCCGCCGAAGAGCCTGATGGCGTACTTTTCCTGGTGGTTCCGCGCCCGGGAACTCTTTCGCCCTGGTCGAGCAAGGCGACGGACATTGCCCGCAACTGTGGCTTGCGGCAGATCCGGCGGATTGAGCGGGGTATTGCCTATTACGTGAAAGCCAACCGCAAGCTGGGCCTTGAGCAACGAGAGAAGATTGCGGCATTGCTGCACGACCGCATGACCCAGAAAGTCTTCCACGAGATGGGCGGTGCGGAGCTGTTGTTCCATACCGAGGAGCCGCGCACCCTGAACCGAGTTCCGGTGCTCTCTGGTGGGCGGCAGGCACTGGTGGACGCCAATCGTTCGCTGGGCCTGGCGCTGGCGGAAGATGAGATCGATTACCTGGTAAAGTCCTTTTCGGACCTGGAGCGTGATCCCACCGACGTTGAACTGATGATGTTCGCGCAGGCCAACTCGGAGCATTGCCGCCATAAGATTTTCAACGCTTCCTGGGATATAGACGGCGAAGGGCAGGAGAAATCCCTGTTTGCGATGATTCGCAATACCTTTGAGATGAACAGCGAGGGCGTACTTTCCGCTTATAAGGACAACGCGTCGGTCATTGCCGGCAGCCGTGGTGGGCGTTTCTTCCCGGAGCCGGAAACCGGTGTCTATCGCTATCATGAGGAAGATATCCATATCCTGATGAAAGTGGAAACCCACAACCATCCGACCGCGATAGCGCCAGCGGCCGGTGCTGCAACCGGTTCTGGCGGTGAGATCCGTGATGAAGGGGCAACCGGGCGTGGCTCCAAGCCAAAGGCGGGCCTCAGCGGGTTCACGGTTTCCAACCTTAACCTCCCGAATGACCCGCAGCCCTGGGAACTCGGTTACGGTAAGCCGGAACGGATTGCCTCGCCCCTGGATATCATGATTGAAGGTCCCATTGGCGGTGCTGCCTTCAATAATGAGTTCGGGCGTCCTAATCTCGCAGGGTATTTCCGAACCTTCGAGGAGGTGGTGCCCGGTGCCGGTGGCGAAGAGGTGCGCGGTTATCACAAGCCCATCATGATCGCCGGTGGCCTGGGTAATATCCGGGCAAACCACGTGGAGAAAGGCAATATTCCTGTGGGTGCCAAGCTGATCGTCCTTGGCGGCCCGTCCATGTTGATTGGTCTGGGTGGCGGCGCTGCATCGTCCATGGATTCCGGTTCCAGCAACGAGAATCTGGACTTTGCGTCGGTCCAGCGGGATAACCCGGAAATGGAACGCCGCTGCCAGGAAGTGATTGATCGTTGCTGGCAAATGGGTGACGACAATCCCATATGCTTTATTCATGACGTGGGGGCTGGCGGCCTATCCAATGCGATGCCGGAACTGGTCAAGGACGGTGGTCGTGGTGGCCGTTTCGAGTTGCGTGACATTCCCAGCGACGAGCCGGGTATGTCGCCCCTGGAAATCTGGTGTAACGAATCCCAGGAACGTTACGTGATGGCGGTGGCGCCGGAGAACCTTGAGCAGTTTGATGCCCTGTGCCGCCGTGAGCGGTGCCCCTATGCGGTGATTGGCGAAGCAACCGAAGCTCACCATCTTGAGCTTGGGGACTCGTATTTTGACGACCGTCCGGTTGAACTGCCGATGGACGTTCTGTTCGGCAAGCCACCTCGCATGCACCGCAGTGTTTCGCGTTCCTCATTCACAAAGCCCATTTTTGATTCCACAAAGATTGATCTCAACGATGCGGTAAGCCGTGTTTTGAGACTGCCGTCAGTGGGCTCAAAGAGTTTTCTGATCACCATTGGTGACCGGACCATCACCGGACTTGTTGCGCGGGATCAGATGGTGGGCCCCTGGCAGGTGCCCGTCAGTGATGTGGCCGTTACCTCGTCGTCTTTTGATGTGAAAACTGGCGAAGCCATGGCTATGGGTGAGCGCACGCCGGTTGCGGTCATCGATGCACCGGCATCCGGCCGCATGGCGGTGGGCGAAGTGATTACCAACCTGGCGGCCGCCCCTGTTGCCAAACTGTCGGATATTCGACTGTCCGCCAACTGGATGGCCGCGGCGGGGCACCCGGGTGAGGATGAGAACCTTTACGAAACCGTTCGTGCGGTTGGTATGGAGCTTTGTCCTGCACTGGATATCACCATTCCGGTGGGCAAAGATTCCATGTCCATGAAAATGGTCTGGGAAGAGGATAGCGGCGAGCAAAAGAGTGTTACCGCACCTTTGTCGCTCATCATCAGCGGTTTTGCACCGGTGACGGACGTGTCCAGGACATTGACCCCTCAGTTGGCGACAGATGCCGGGGATACCGATCTGATCCTGGTCGATCTTGCGGCGGGACAGAATCGTCTGGGTGGTTCCGCACTGGCGCAGGTCTATCGGCAGGTTGGTGCGGTAGCACCGGATCTGGACGACCCGGAGGACATCAAGGCGTTTTTCGCGGTTATCCAGGGCCTGAATGGCGACGACAAGCTGCTGGCGTACCATGACCGTTCGGATGGTGGCCTGTTCGTAACCCTGGCTGAGATGAGTTTTGCCGGGCACACCGGTATCGACATCAAACTGGATGGTCTTGCGGAAGATACGTCCCAGTTCGCTCGTGAGCTCTTTAACGAGGAGCTTGGCGCGGTTATCCAGGTTCGTCGGGAGGATACCGGATTTGTGCTGCAGCAGTTTTCGGCAGCGGGTCTTGGCGACCATACCTCGGTGATTGGTACCACCACCCAGGACGACCACATTCGCTATACCTTTGAAGGGCAGGCGGTTATATCCCGACCGCGGGCGGACCTACAGCGTCTTTGGGCGGAAACCAGCTACCGCGTGCAGTCGCTCCGTGACAACGCCGATTGCGCTCAGGAGGAGTTCGACAACCTGCTGGACAGCAGCGATCCGGGGCTGCACACGGAACTGACGTTCGACATCAACGACGATATTTCCGCGCCATACATCAACAAAGGGGCCATGCCTCGAGTGGCTGTGTTGCGGGAGCAGGGTGTTAATGGGCAGGTTGAAATGGCGGCCGCCTTTGACCGTGCCGGCTTCGAGTCCGTGGATGTTCACATGAGCGATCTGCTCTCTGGCCGTGTTTCCCTGGAAGGGTTTAACAGCCTGGTAGCCTGCGGTGGCTTCTCGTACGGGGACGTACTGGGGGCGGGTGAGGGCTGGGCCAAGTCCATCCTGTTCAATGATCGGGTTCGTGATCAGTTTGCTGCATTCTTCAACCGTCAGGACACTTTGGCGCTTGGCGTTTGTAACGGTTGCCAGATGTTGTCCAACCTGCACGAATTGATTCCCGGCAGCGAAGGCTGGCCACGTTTCGTACGTAACCAGTCGGAGCAGTTCGAAGCCCGGTTGGTGATGGCTGAGGTGCCCGCTTCTCCGTCGGCTTTCATGGATGGCATGGCCGGCTCCAGAATGCCGATAGCGGTTGCCCATGGCGAGGGCAGGGTTGAGTTTCCGGCCGGAACGTCTGCAGGCCAACTGAGTGATAGTGAGCTGGTTGCGTTGCGCTACGTGGATAATCGTGGTGATGTCACTACACGTTACCCATGGAACCCCAACGGTTCCGAGGCGGGCATAACCGGTGTTACCACAAGGGATGGCCGGGTAACCATCTTGATGCCTCATCCCGAGCGGGTATTCAGAACGTCTCAGCTTTCGTGGCATCCCGCCGATTGGGGAGAAGATGCGCCATGGATCCGAATGTTCCGCAACGCTAGGCGTTGGTTCAGCTAAACCATCGTCTGAACTAAAGAGACCGGTCCCGGCAGCACCATTAAGGTGACTTTTCCAGGGCCGGTTTTTTTATTTGTGTGACCTCAATTTTTCAGCGGTTTTCAAGGGAAATTTTTGTTTATAAGTGCGAAAATTCCCTTGACTCAAACGGTTTATGCACATTCCTGGTGCCATGCTGTGTGTAATGTGTACAAAGCATTGGGTTTAGGTTCATTTTTTGTTCGACAACCATAAATTATTGAAATATAAAGGATTAATTTAGTAGGTGAATTTGTCGCCAATTTAACGAAAGTGCAGTAATTCCGGGGGATGGGGGCATGTTCCCAAAAACTTTCCCCAGAGTTATCCACAGATTCTGTGGGTAAGTAGGTAAATGCTTAATCTGTACAAAAATTATCCGTTGGAAGGGTGTCAGAATGGCCTGATTCTGTTCTGACACAACGGTGTTCAAGGGAGGATCTGACGAATGTACAAGATGTGTTACTTCGTTCCTGAGAGTCATCTTGAAGCGACCAAGAGCGCCCTTTTTGAAGTGGGTGCCGGGCGTATTGGAGATTACGATTGCTGTGCCTGGCAATGTAAAGGTCAGGGGCAGTTTCGTCCCCTTGATGGCAGCGAGCCTTTTCTGGGCCAGACCGGGGAAATTGAGCGGGTGGATGAATTCCGCGTTGAGCTGGTGTGCAGGGACGACCTTATTCAAGTGGCGCTTCGAACGCTGAAACTGGCGCATCCATACGAAGAGCCTGCCTACGAGGTGTTTCGTATGGAAGCACTGTAGCGGCAGCGAGACTCAGAGGCTTAGGTGCGAGGGCCCATCCGATACCGGATGTCGTCCACATGCACAGGGAAGTGCTCATTTCGTACATCTTCCACATAGAGTTCCAGAGTGCGACGGACAGTGGGGAACGACAGTTCATCCCAGGGAATGTCTTCCAGCGCAAACAGCTGGGTTTCCAGCGACTCTTCGCCGGCCCCGAAGTCTTCGCTGATGAGGGTGGCGCGATAGAACATGTGCACCTGATCAATGTGTGGCACATGAATGATGGTGTAGAGGTTGTCCACCGTCACTTCCGCAAGTGCCTCTTCCCGGGTTTCCCTGGTGGCCGCTTCGAGGGTGGTCTCCGAGTTTTCCATGAAGCCTGCAGGCAGCGTCCAGTAGCCATAGCGGGGTTCGATAGCGCGGCGGCATAGCAGAACCCTTCCTTTCCAGACGGGAACCGTACCGGCGACGATGCGGGGATTCTGGTAATGTATGGTTTCACAACTGATGCACACGTAGCGGTGGCGATTGTCGCCTTGGGGGATGCGCTGTTCGACAGGGTGGCCGCATGTGCTGCAGTATTTCATCTGTTTCACCATATACTGGACAAATGTGTGTTGGTAGCAAGTGTAACTATCCGCACTGCCGGTGTCTCATTCAACAGTCAGAAGTCTTAACGGAGCCGTGTTTTGCGCGATCTTCTCACCAAACGCCTGTCAGGCTATGTACCCCGTTTGTTGACATTGGATTACCCCGAAGCAGCTGTACTGGTCCCAGTCACCAATGACCATGATAACCCTGAAATCGTTTTTACCTTGAGATCAGAGAATCTGAGTACGCACCGGGGGCAGGTGTCTTTCCCAGGCGGCCGGCGGGACCCGGAAGACCATTCTCTGGCTGACACCGCTCTGCGCGAGACGCACGAGGAAATCGGGTTGCCACCAGACCAGGTACAACTGATCGCGCCACTCAGCCAGGTAATGTCTCTGCACCAGATTCTCGTAACGCCTTACGTTGGGGTGATACCCGGCGATCACCCCTTGCACGCCAATCCGGCGGAAATCGATAGTATTTTCCGGGTGCCCGTTGAGTTTTTCCTGGACGACAATCGAGAGCGCACAGACCCGCTCAACTTCCTCAACAATACCTTTTATGTGCCCTGTTATCGTTGGGAACGCTATCAGATATGGGGCCTGTCTGCGGTCGTTCTGGTGGATTTCCTCAATGCGGTTTACGACGCCGATATTGATTTGCTGGAACCCCCGCTGAAACGCTGACCAGCTTCCCCGATCCCTCCTCTCGAGTTCCTCTTTCTTTTCGTGTTGGTCAGCGGGCCCATTCTTGGGCCCGCTGACGTTCTATGCCTCTGTGAATGCTCGCGTGTTAGACAAAGGTCTAATATGTTTATAAATCGATCAGGTATTACATAGTGAATACTGTATGCAAACGACAAAAAGAAGTTGCGTCGTGGGGTGTTATCAATGAAAAAAATTCAAACCGAGAAGAACCTGCCGGAGCTGATTTACGACTCCGTGGTCAATGCCATTGTCGAAGGCTTGCTTAAGCCGGGCGAGAGAGTCACGCAGGAGACGCTGGCCGAAAGACTGGATGTCTCACGGTTGCCGGTAAGCCAGGCCATGCAGCGTCTGCGTGATGACGGGTTTTTGTCTGCTGTAGGGCGTCGTGGCCTGATGGTGTCGGTGCTTGATGAGAGTTTTGTGGCGCAGTTATACGAATTCCGGTGCGGGATCGACCTGATCAGTGCCGGGCTTGCCGCCCAGCGTGTGGATGCCGGGGCGCGGAAACGAGGAGAAGACATTATTGCCGAAGGTTTTGCAGCAGGGAAGGCACATGATCTCCCCGCACTGATCGATGCTGATATGCGCTTTCACGGCTTCATCTACGAGTTGGCGGGAAACACCTTCATTCTTGATTCAATGGAAGCGCACTGGAACCACGTAAGGCGCGTCATGAGTGACATTCTCATTGTTGAAAAAAACCAGAAACAGATTTGGGAAGAGCACGAGGCAATACTGAATGCGGTATTGGCCGGTGACGCACGGACGGCTGAAACGCTTGCCAGGCAGCATGTGGAAACCGCATCAAAATGGCTTCAGAAAGAAATTCAAGTCTGCCGCGACCCCCTGAAAAGAAGCGGTGGCACGATAATTTAATCCAAGGAGAATGCGATGCAAAACAATGACAAAAACGCAGCTGTGATTCGGGTAATGTTGGCAAAAATCGGTCTGGATGGACACGATCGGGGCATTAAGGTCGTCGCGCGTGCGCTGCGTGATGCTGGTATGGACGTGGTCTATACCGGGCTGCATCGCACACCAGAGGAAGTTGTGGACGCGGCCATTCAGGAAGACGTGGATATCCTGGGCATCAGCCTGTTGTCCGGTGCGCACATGCACATTTTTCCCAAGGTTCTGGAGCTTCTGAAAGAGAGGGAAGCCGAAGACATGATCGTTGCCGGTGGCGGTGTCATCCCCGACGACGATGTCAAAGAACTCTACCAGATGGGCGTCCACAAGATTCTTCTTCAGGACACTCCTCCACAGGAAATCATCGATTCGTTCCGGCAAATGGTCGCAGATCGAGGTGCCCGATAATCAGAGTGTGCCTGCAGATTTCCTCAGACGACAACCAATAACAATATCAGGAGTCTCCGATGGAAGAGTGGAATTTTCCCCCCAGTTATCGCAACGACTATTTTCCGGACGCGAACAGTCCCTACTGGTTCCGGGACCGGGAGACGATGGACCCGGAAAAACGCGATGAGTTGATTGTTGCGCGCATCCGCGAGGTGATGGCCTATGCCTACGACCACTCGCCATTTTACCAGCGCAAATGGGATGAGGCCGGCATAAAGGCCAATGACATCCGTACCCTCGCAGACTTCGAGGAAGTGCCTGTCGTCACCAAGCAGGAACTGCGCGATTCCCAGGCGAAAAACCCGCCTTTCGGCGATTACCTTTGCTGCCCCGAAAGCGACATCCATCATATTCACGGCACTTCCGGTACAACTGGCCGACCCACCGCTTTCGGCATTTCCAGGTGTGATTGGGAAACCATTGCCAACAATCATGCCCGGATTATGTGGGGTATGGGGTTGCGCCCCGGAGACACCGTGTTTGTGGCGGCGATCCTGAGCCTTTATATGGGGTCGTGGGGGGCGTTGATAGGGGCTGAAAGACTGGGTTGCAAAGCCTTCCCCTTCGGCGCCGGCGCACCCGGTATGACCGCGCGAGCGGTAACCTGGCTCGGAATGATGAAACCGGCCGGGCTGTATTCAACACCGTCTTACGCGTTAAGGCTAGCGGAAGTGGCCCGCGAGGAAGGGGTAGACCCGAGAGAATTCGGTATCAAAGTGCTGTTCTTCTCCGGTGAACCGGGCGGCTCAATTCCATCCATCCGCGACAAGATTCAGCAGATCTACGGTGCCAAAGTGGTTGACTGCGGAACAATGGCGGAACTGACGCCCTGGATGCATGCCTCTGGCAGCGCAGACACCGAGGGCATGCTGCTTTGGCAGGACATTGTCTACACCGAAGTGGCAGACCCCAACACCCACCGCCGCGTGCCATATGGCGAGCAGGGGACCCCTATCTACACCCACCTGGAGAGAACGTCTCAGCCGATGATCCGGATGGTGTCCGGCGATCTGACCCATTGGGTGATGGAAGACAATCCATGCGGTCGCACCTATCCCAGGCTGCCAAAAGGCATCTACGGCCGGATTGATGACATGTTCCAGATCCGCGGTGAAAACGTTTACCCCAGCGCTATTGCGGAAGTTCTGGAAGGTCTTTCCGGTTACGGCGGTGAGCACCGAATCATCATTTCACGAGGCGGCTCAATGGATGAGTTGGCTGTCAAAGCGGAGTTTGATCAGGAGGTCGCAGGCAGGGGCCCGGATTCGATCAGATCTCTCGGTGAGAAAGCAGAGGCTGAACTGAGCCGGGTGCTGGGTGTACGGGCACGGGTTGTAATGGTTGATCCCGATACCTTTCCGCGTACGGACTTCAAAGCCCAGCGTGTTGTTGACGACCGGGACCTTTATCAGAGCCTCAACCAGAAGCGAGGAGGCTAAATGATTAACCGCATACCCTCGATGGAGCTCGCCGAACGTGTGGGGAAAGGACATCTTCGTGCCATCGCCAGGCTTATTACCCGCGTTGAAAGCGGTGGTGATGCCGAGGTGCGCGAAGCCCTGGCCGAGGTTTACAAGAGCACCGGTAACGCTCACGTGGTGGGCATTACCGGCGTGCCTGGAGCCGGGAAGTCTACCCTTGTGACGCAACTGGTCCGTGAGTACCGGGCCAGTGGCCGCAAGGTTGGCGTCGTGGCGATTGATCCCTCCAGCCCCTACTCCGGCGGTGCGATTCTCGGCGACCGCATCCGCATGGGTGACCTGGTTTCCGACCCTGGCGTTTTTATTCGCAGCATGGCAACCCGAGGCACCCTGGGAGGGCTTGCAAGGCCAGCGCTGGATGCGGTTGATCTTCTGGATGCTGGCGGCTTTGACGTGGTCCTGATCGAGACGGTCGGGGTGGGGCAGGACGAGGTCGATATCGTTCGTGCCGCCCACACCACCGTGGTCGTCAACGCCCCCGGGCTGGGTGACGACATTCAGGCCATCAAGGCTGGCGTTCTGGAAATTGCCGATGTCCATGTGGTGAGTAAGGCAGACCGGCCGGACTCCAATAAAACCATTCAGGAACTCAAGGCCATGCTGATGATGAGCCTGGAGCCTGGAGAGGGAATCTGGCGGGTGCCAGTGGTGCCGACCAGTTCCGAAAAGCATAGCGGCTTTGACGAGTTGATGGCCGCCATTGATCGCCACGCGGAACACCTGGAAAAAAGTGGCGAGATCACCCAGCGGCGTCACCAGATTGCCTTAACCCGGGTGGTGAAAGTTGCTGAAGAGATTGTGCGGGACAACTTTGCACGTGACAGCAGGTCGCAAACCGAAGAGCTGCTCAAGAAGGTTACCCGGCGGGAGCTGGACCCCCACGGAGCCGCCGTAACCTTGCTAAAAGCCATGAAGGAGACCATTCATGAAGCACACTGACCAGTATGACCCAGCTGCACTCAAGCACATCGAGAAAGAGTTTGACCAGTGGGAGCAAAACGAGGTGTCGTCTTTTATCAAGCGGGCGCCGGAGAGCAAGCCGGAGTACGTCACAGCGTCCGGAATGCCGACGAAACGCACCTACACACCACTGGATGTCAAAAACACCTCCTTTGAGGACATCGGCTTTCCCGGGCAGTATCCCTTTACCCGGGGGCCATACCCCACCATGTACCGGGGCAGGAACTGGACCATGCGCCAGATTGCCGGCTTTGGTACAGCAAGGGAGACCAACGGTCGCTTCAAGTACCTGATCGCCCAGGGCCAGACAGGTCTGTCGATCGACTTTGATATGCCAACCCTGATGGGCTACGACTCCAGCCACGCCATGAGCCAGGGTGAGGTGGGCCGTGAAGGCGTTGCCATTGATACCCTCGCTGATATGGAGGAGCTGTTCGACGATATCGATCTGACCAAGATCTCCGTATCCATGACCATCAATCCGTCGGCCTGGATTCTCTACGCCATGTACATCGCCCTGGCGCAGAAGCGGGGGTACGATCTCAATGACCTGTCGGGCACCATCCAGAACGACATTCTCAAGGAATACATCGCCCAGAAGGAATGGATATTCCCGGTGCGGCCGTCGGTTCGTCTGGTGCGGGACTGTATTCAGTACGGCTCCGAAAACATGAAACGGTACAACCCCATCAACATCTCCGGCTATCACATTTCTGAGGCCGGTTCGACAGCGGTCCAGGAAGTGGCGTATACCATGGCAACCACCATGGAGTACGTCAGCACCGCCATCGACGCGGGCGTGGACGTGAATGAGTTCGGGCCGCGGCTGTCCTTCTTCTTTGTCAGCCAGGCGGATTTCTTCGAAGAAATTGCGAAGTTCCGCGCAGCCCGACGGGTGTACGCAAAGATCATGCGGGAAAAGTTTGGTGCCACGAAACCCGAGGCCAGCAGGCTTCGTTTTCATGCCCAGACCGCTGCAGCAACCCTGACCAAGCCGCAGTACACCATCAACCCGATCCGTACGGCACTTCAGGCGCTGTCCGCCGTGCTGGGGGGCGCACAGTCGCTACACACCAACGGTATGGACGAGGCGTTCGCCATTCCAACGGAAGAAGCAATGCGTATCGCCCTGCGAACCCAGCAGATCATCGCCTACGAGACCAACATCACCCAGGTGGTGGACCCGTTGGGCGGCTCCTACTACGTCGAGAATCTTACCGATGAGATCGAACGGGAAGTCTGGAAGATTCTCGATGAGGTGGAGGAGCTCGGCGGCACATTGCAGTGCATCGACGACGGTTACTTCCAGAGGGGTATCTCCGATTCCGCCTACGATTTTGCGCTGCGCAAGGCCAGCGGTGAGCGGTCGGTGATCGGCGTCAACATGTTCGTGCAGGACGAAGAGGATGTTGAAATCGAAACCCATCCCCACGATCCCGAAACCGAGCGCCGGCAGATTGAGCGCCTGAACCGGGTCAAAGACAATCGCGACGAGGAAAAGGTCCAAGGTATGCTCAGGCAACTGAAAGAGCAGGCTGAAGATGAGTCGGCCAACCTCATGCCCATCACCATCGAGTTGGTGAAAGAGGGTGCTTCGATGGGCGACATTGTTGAAACTCTCAAAGGGATGTGGGGAACCTATCGCGAAAAACCTGTAATCTGACCGGCTTCGAATGCTGACAGAACTGGTTCACGGGAGGCATGAATGGTCAGGCTCACCAAGATCTATACGAAAACCGGAGACAAGGGCGATACCGGCCTTGGCGACGGCAGCCGCGTCGCGAAGTATGACCTGCGTGTGGAAGCCTACGGCACGGTGGATGAAGCCAACGCGGTGATTGGTCTTGCGCGACTGCATGTGGATGAAGAGCTGGACGCTATACTGGCGCGCATTCAGAACGATCTGTTCGATGTCGGGGCGGATCTGTGCACCCCGATCGTGGAGAGCCCGAAATATCCGCCACTCAGGCTTGCCGAGGGTAAAACGGTTGAACTTGAGGAGGAAATCGATCGGTTTAACGCGGACATTCCGTCGCTTCGCTCCTTTATCCTGCCCGCGGGCAATGCGGCCGCAACGCACCTACATCATGCCCGTACCGTGACGCGTCGGGCCGAGCGAATTATTGTTCAACTGCAGGAAGAACAGAACATCAGCTCACTGGTGCTGGAATACATGAACCGGCTGTCTGATTTGCTGTTCGTTCTTGCCAGACATGCGAATAATCAGGGAAAAGACGACGTACTTTGGGTGCCGGGTGAATAATGGTCGCCCACGAGCAGGGTACTGAAACGTGAGTTTGTCACCGCCGGAGCATGGTGGCCGGTTACGCGCCGCCGCGAATAAAGCGGGCATCCCCCTGGATCAATGGCTGGACCTGTCCACCGGTATCAATCCGCGTGGTTGGCCTGTTCCGGCGATCCCGGAAGAGGTCTGGTGTCGCCTTCCGGAGCCTGACGATGGCCTGGAGCAGCGCATCAGGCAATGGTCAGGTGCACCGGATGCCGCCGCTTGTATGGCCCTGGCCGGCAGCCAGGCGGCCATCATGCACTTGCCCCGTTTACGATCGCCGTGCCGGGTTGGTGTGCCCTTTCCGGGTTACCGGGAGCATAGTCACAGCTGGGCTGTTGCTGGCCATCAGGTGATCGAGATTGGCGACGACCAGCAAGAGGATGATGACGAAGGCTGGCTGGATGAGCTGGATGTTTTGGTCTGGATCAATCCAAGCAACCCCACCGGTCACGCTGTCGATCCGAGCCGGTTGTTAAGCTGGCATGATCGGCTGCAACGTCGCGGTGGATGGTTGATTGTGGACGAGGCATTTGTCGATGCCACCCCGGAGCTCAGTGTTGGGCATGCGACCGACAGCCCCGGCCTTGTCGTCATGAGATCACTGGGTAAGTTTTTCGGCCTGGCGGGCCTGCGGGCCGGAGCTGTGGTGGGAGACCCGAATATTATTGGCCGATTGGAGGCAATGATCGGGCCCTGGTCGGTCAGTGGCCCCGCGCGATTTGTCATGGGTCGGGCGCTGGCGGACACCCAGTGGCAGGCATCGACGATTGAGCGGTTGCACAGTGAAAGCCAACGGTTGTCGGACTGCCTGTCGAGGCATGGCTTTGAAGGAGTTACTGGAACAGCGCTTTTTAAATACGTTCGGCATGGCCGGGCTGCGAACATTGCAGCTGAACTCGCGAGGCGGGGAATCCTCGTTCGCGAGTTCGGGAATCCCGCAGCATTGCGGTTTGGATTGCCCGGCTCTGAACCGGAATGGACGCGGTTAGACCAGGCACTGTATTTAAGTAATCTGTATTGATTTAGCACATAAGGGCTGCTAGTTTGGCGCCCGATTCGATGAACACCGTGTTCAGGTAAAGCTTTTTGGCGTAATGCCGCCGGAGAGCTTAAAACGGGAAGTCGGTTAAAGTCCGACGCTGCCCCCGCAACGGTAAGCGAGCTAAAGGCAATCGAAAAAAGCCACTGTGCGTCATGCATGGGAAGGTGATTGCCTCGGACCGGCCCATCGGCTGATCCACTCGCAAGCCCGGAGACCGGCCTGAATACACACCGGAAGTTGCGGAGGGCGACGGCGGTGGGAGAGTTGCGTCGGTCTCACACCCGTACCCTGACTCGTATCCTGCCTCCCCAATCTCATACTCAAACTCCGCAACACAATAACCATCACGCGGGTGCGCGTGGTTTGCCAGCGAGTGTTGATTATGAGTTGTCCGAAGTCTTTGCCGGTTCTGTTATCCGGCTTTCCCCTTGCGTTCCTGCCAGTTTCCAATGTACTTGCCGACGAAGAAATGATGGTCTCGGCACTCGATCCCATTGTTGTTACGGCCACGCTTGGCCCGAAGACACGGGGCGAAAGTGACTCATCGGTCACGGTGATTGATGAAGAGGCTATCGAACGTTTGCAGCCTCAAACGTTCGACGAGCTACTGATGGGACAACCCGGCATCGATATCACCAGTAGCGGCTCTTTCGGTAAAAATACCACAGTGTATACCCGGGGCACTGGTAGCGAATCCACCGTTTTTTTGGTGGATGGCATTCGTTTGCGCTCTGCCACCAGTGGCAGTGCGGCCTGGCAGTATTTTCCGCCGCAAATGGTGGAAAGGGTAGAAATTGTTCGGGGTTCCCGCAGCAACCTGTACGGTGCCGATGCCGTGGGCGGTGTTATTCAGGCCTTCACCCACAGCGCGGAAAAGGGCCATGAAGGATGGGTCCAGGCCGGCGGTGGCAACTTTAACACCCAGGAGTATGTGGCTGGAACAGCCGGTACTGAAGGCCGGATGAAATACAGTCTCAGCGCTAGCCATCTGGAAACTGACGGCACGGCCATCGTTGAAGGGGGGGAAGACAAGGGCTTTCGTAATACGTCCGCCCTGGCGTCCGTTGCTCACCAATTTGACTCCGGTGGAGAAGCCGGGGTTGTAGTCATGCGCGCCCAAGGCAATACCGAGTTCGAGGGTGGGGATACCGACTTCGCTATCCAGACCCTGGGTGTCCGCCTGGAAGCTCCTCTTAGCGACTACTGGCGTACGCGTATTCTGCTGGCTGAGTCCATCGACGAACAGGAAACACGCGATGACTTTGGTGACAGTGTATTTGATACAAAGACTCGCAGTGCTCGCCTGGAGAACCAGATCAGTGCTGGCCGCCATGAGTACATTCTGGGTGGTGAGCTGTTGGTGGATGAAGTAGAAAGCACCACCGACTTTGACGAAACCAGCCGCACCAACGCCGCTGTTTTTGGTCAGGCTTTGCTGAATTTTGGTCCGACGGACTTTCAACTGAGTTTGCGCGCCGACGACAACGAGGCTTTTGGGCGTGAAGAAACCGGTGCGATTGCCATGGGCATCGATATGGATCGCAACCATAGGTTCAGGGTGAGCTACAGCACGTCTTTCCGTGCACCTACGTTCAACGACCTTTACTTTCCCAACTTTGGTAATGCGGACCTGAAACCAGAAACCGCAGGTAGTGTGGAGTTCGGTATTGGTGGGAATTACACGCGTTGGTTCTGGGATGCCGCGATCTATCAGACAGATGCTGATGACCTGATTGTATTTGTCTTCAGAGACGGCCGGTTCGCACCGTTTAATGTTAATGAAGCACGCATCCGAGGGGTTGAACTGAGTGCTGGCCTGGAATTGGACGAATGGACAGTGCAGGCGGCTGCATCGGTAACTGACCCCCGCGACCGTGAGACCGATAATCGAATTCGTCGCCGTAGCGGAAAACAGTTCCGGGTGGATCTGGATCGGGACTTCGGCCGAGTGTCGTTGGGAACGACCGTAAAGGGCCAAGGGTATCGTTACGACGATGCCGAAAATGAAGAGCGCATCGCCGGCTTTGTCACTTGGGACCTGCGGGCAAAGTGGGAAATTGACAGCCATTGGACCACAAATCTGACAGTTGACAACGTGCTCGACAGAGAATACGCCACGGCGCAGCGCTTCGACGGAAGTGCCTATATAGCCGCTGGCCGCACCGCCATGTTGACGATTCGCTACGACATTTGATCAACCAAGGAGAGGTAAGGGCATGATGGAACGTCTGTATCGAACTCTGAGCCGCCCGTTGCTCGGCTGTCTTTCGGGACTTCTGTTGATGCTGTCCCAGTCAGTGTTCGGCGCCACGGTATTTGGGGTGGTGTCCGAGCGTTCCGCTGCCGAGATGGCCGCTGGTGCGGAACGCTTCCTGACAGCCCATCCAGATCACCGCATTATTCTGCGCACACCCGAGCAGTTGGCAAACCTGAACAACAGCGCCCTTGATGATCTGATTAGCCAGGCCGATGCCTTATTGATGGCAGCGGTTTTCGGAGAGCAGGTGGGCCGGATTGAGCGTGCAGTGAGTGAGCAGGCGGCCGTTCGCGAGTTTCCAGTGTTGGGGGTTAATAGCGACAGGGCGCTGACAGCACTGTCGCGGCTCGATGGCCGCAAGGCCCTGGAGGCCCTGGATGCTTCTACGCTGAACAACCTGATGAAAGCGCCGGACCCCGATACGGATCTGAAAGTCCATCTGTCGGAGCTTAAGGCCCGTTTTCCCGCACAGGAATCCTGGCTTGAAGGCCGGGCTCTTTACCAGGGGCGTACCCCGCAACACCTGGACGCCTTATTGCGCTGGTTGCTTGTTCAGGCGGGCGAGGATCTGGACGTGCCGGATCTACCGCCTCGGGCGCTGATTCGCTATTACCGTAATGGCGAAGCCACGGATAACGCGGCGGAGCTACGCCTGCAATCGGGCCCCGTGGTCGCCCTTCTGGACCTGGATAGCGGTGATCGCCCGGGTGACCGGGCATTGCTGGACGCGACCTGTTCGGCTCTGGAGTCCAGGGGGATACAATGCTTTGCAATTCTGTCCCGATGGGGAGGTGCCAGCCTGGAGGCTGTTCGTTCCCTGAATGAAACGGTAGGTCCGGCGACACTATCCGGTATTGTCAGTCTTCAGGACTTTATTATTGGAGGCGGTGAAGGTCGGCGTCAGGTCACGGAAGCGTTGGTCCAGTTGAATGTTCCGGTGATCAAGGGCTTGCGCCTGGCCTCCCGCACCGCCAATCAATGGCAATTGTCGATCGATGGTATTCCGTCTGACAAGGTTCACTACAAATTGGCGATGCCCGAGCTCCAGGGTGTCAGTCAGCCTATGGTGCTGGCTACCGCGGAGCCGGAAGTGATTGACGAAAACACCGGTGTGGCCCTGACTCTGACCCAGCCGGCGCCGGAACGGGTAGGCGCCGTCGCAGACCGCCTGAAACGCTGGCAGGCGCTGCAAGCCAAGGACAACGCCGACAAGCGCGTGGCCATCATCTACTACAATCACCCACCGGGCCGGCAGAATATTGGGGCGGACAATCTCGATGTGCCAGCTTCTCTATATGAAATGCTGCACTGGCTTAAAGCCGAGGGCTACGAAACCGGCCCACTGCCGGAGAGCCCGGAAGCCCTCACCGACCTGCTCCAGCAGCGAGGCGTGAGCCTGCCGGATGATCCCCACGCATTAAGGGAAATGGCCGGTGATGTTGCCTCGATGGCTGCCAGTACCTACCGTCAGTATCTCGAAACCTTGCCCAAGGTTGTGCAGCAGGAAATCGTCCATGGACCTCTGGGCTATTTGCATGAGCGGCTTGAGCAGGCGCACGGGATGGGTGAAAAGGAACTGGCAACCGGCCTGTTGAGCCGGGGCACCCGGGACCTGCGGCATCTGATTGAACACATTCAGCACCCTAACCGCAAGGTCGCACTGAGCCGATTGGATGAGTACGAGGCACTTTGGCAAAAACGATTGAACGAGGGCGGCCAGAAGGGAGCACTAATCGCCAGCAAGCAGGCGTTGGCTGATACCGGTATTCCCGGCCTAAAGGGTTGGGGCGAGGCGCCGGGCCATTCAATGGTGGTGGACGACAGGCTGATTTTCCCCGGGCTACGATTCGGTAATATCTACATTGGCCCACAACCGCCCCGAGGGTGGGAAGTGGACGAGGAATTGCTGCACGCCAACACGACTTTCCCCCCGACCCACCAGTACGTGGGTTTCTACCACTGGCTACGGGGTCACTACCAGGCCGATGCGCTGGTCTACGTTGGGCGCCATTCAACCAAGGAATTCCTGCCACGCCGCCGTGCTGGTTTAACCGGGGATGACTACCCGGATCTGCTGGGGGGAGATCTGCCATTAATCTATCCCTACATCGTCGACGGTGTGGGCGAGGGCATCCAGGCCAAGCGACGGGCGCTTGGAGTAATGATCAGCCACTTGACGCCGCCGCTGGCCGCGACCGAACTCTATGACGAACTATTGGAGCTCCGACAGTTGGTGGAAACCTGGGAGTCTGCCAACGAGCCCGGCAGCCCCACCAGAGAGCGGGCCCTGAAGATGCTGCGGGAAAAAATCCAGGTGCTGGATATCTCCGACGATCTCGAACAGGAAATCGCCGGCGAGATGGGGCTTTCGGTGGAGGAAGTATCTCTTGATGAGCTTTCCCCCGACCTGCTGGTTCACGAAGCCGGCCACTACGTCACTGATATGCAGGAGCACTACATGCCCTTGGGGCTGCACGTGTTCGGCCGGGGCTGGAGCACAGATATGGTGGACACCATGCTGGACTCCATGGCCGGTAAGGCCGGCACGTCAGAGCCAGCCTGGCGCACACTCCTTGAGGCCTCTCCTGCTTCAGAGCGCACTAGCTTTCTCAACGCGTTGAATGGTCGTTTTGTTGCTCCGGGGCAGGGCAACGACCCGTTGCGAACGCCGGCGGTATTGCCAACGGGGCGCAATTTTCACGCTTTGTCGGATGACCTGATTCCAACCCGTGTGGCCTGGTCGCTGGCTGAAGAACTGGTCGAGGAGGCCAGGGCCACAAAAGATAGCACCTCAGAACAAAGCGATGCCCTGGTGCTCTGGGCCTCGGATACGGTGCGGGATGAAGGGGTCATGATTGCGTTTGGCATGAAGCTGTTGGGCGTACGCCCGGTGTGGAACAGTCGGGGCATTGTGAAGGGCTTGGAGCGTTTACCCGCAGGTCCGGGCACCGATACGCCCATTCGTCGCAATGTGGTTTTCACCACGTCCGGCTTGTTCCGGGATCTTTATGAAAGCCAACTGGAATGGCTGGATATGGCATCGCGTTATGCCTTGGCGGGTGCGGCGGGATCCATCAGGGCTGAGCACCCCGAGCTGGAAGAGGCATTGGACCAGGCGTTATCGGTTCTGCCGGTCGATATGCGTAAGCCGGGCGAGGAATCCCTGTCCACCAACGGCGTTGCCGCCCACTGGGTCGCTGACACACGGGTGTTGCTGGCCGCAGGTGCGTCGGCCCGGGATGCGGGGGCAAAGGCCGCTTACCGCGTCTTCGGTACGGCTCCGGGCGCATACGGTGCGGGGGTTAACCGGCTTGCTACCCGCACGGGCGCCTGGCAGGACCGGGAACAACTCGGTGATGCCTATCGCCGGCGCATGGGGCACGTCTATGGCAAGGACAGCCAGGGTGAACCGGCTCACGACGCTTTCGACCGCCAGTTGCAGACGGTGAACCATACCTACCTCGGGCGGGCCAGCCACCTTTATGGCCTGCTGGACAACGATGACGGTTTCGATTTCCAGGGCGGGCTGTCCAACGCCGTGGAGCACTTGCGCGGCAAACCGCCGCAGAACCGGGTGCTCCAGTACGCAGACCCGCGAAATCCCCGGGTGGATTCGCTCCAGCGGGCGCTGCAGGTGGAGCTGAGAGCCCGTAACCTGAACCCGCAATGGTTGGCCCCACTGATGGAGCACGGCTACGCCGGTGCCCGCACCATGGGCAGTGATTTTCTCGACAACCTCTGGGGCTGGCAAATCACTAGTCCCCAGGTGCTTCGTTCCAGTATTTGGGACGAGGTCAATGAAGTGTACTTTCAGGATCGTCATGGCCTTGGCCTGGATGACTTCCTGGCTGAAGGCCACAACGTGCATGTCAAAACCCATATGCAGGCGATTGCGCTCCTGGCCGCGAAACGGGGGTTCTGGGAGGCGGACGTCTTCACCCGTCAGGCCCTGGCACGTGACTTCGCCGGAAACATCATCGACCATGGCCTTCCCGGCAGTGGCCACACCCGTCCGGATCACCCGCTGATGGATTGGGTCGCGGACCAGTTGGACCCGCAGCAGCGGGAAGCCTTCGAGTCCGCGCGAAAAGGTGGGTCGGCCGACTTTCCCCCGTTAGGCGCTGCCAACGATGATTGTCAGACTCCCGGAAACCAGAGGGCTTCATGTTGAAATCGTTCCGGCATACCGCTGCGTTGATATTGTTAGCTCTGGCCATGTCACCGGGGGCTGTGGCCGGTACTGAGCGATGTGCAACCGACGATACCGGCCAGGAAGTCTGCCTTGAACAACCGGCCAGCCGGATCGCGGCCTTGTCTCCCGGAGCGACCGAACTTGTCTGGGCTGCAGGGGCCGGTGATCAGGTCATCGCGGTGGTTTCGTACAGTGATTACCCCGAGCAGGCGAAGCGGGTCACCTCTGTGGGTAGCCACACTCGAATGGACCTTGAGCGCCTGATGGCACTGAAACCTGATCTGGTCATTGGTTGGGTGACAGGCAACCCGCCGGAACAGATTGCGGCCCTGAAAGATCTGGGGTTGCCGGTATTCTCCATTGAGCCCCGAAGTTTTGAGGGCGTTTCAAGCACCATCGAACGGCTGTCGATTCTGGCAGGTACCGAAGATGCAGGCTTTGCCGAAGCGGATCGTTTCCGCAAGGGAATGTCTGCACTGGAAAAACAATATCAGGGTGCGGAGCCGGTCTCGGTGTTCTATCAGGTGTGGGATGAGCCTCTGATGACCGTGAACGATGAGCACCTGATTGGTAAGGTGATAACGCTATGCGGTGGCGTGAACGTATTCGGTGATCTTGATCGCCTGGTGCCGAGGATCAGTGCCGAGGCGGTTATCGGCGCCAATCCCGAGGCCATTCTGGCCGGTGGCATGGGTGAAGAAAATCGGCACTGGCTGACCCGCTGGGAGGCTTTTCAGAGTATCGATGCCACCGCGAAGGAGAACCTGTATTTCGTTCCACCGTCGCTGATCCAACGTCCGACGCCGCGTATTCTGAAAGGTTCACAACTGTTTTGCGAGAAACTGGATGATGTCCGTGCCAAACGTTAGTGGGAGACAGATCCTTTGAGCAGGCCTCTGACCATGCCACTTGTGTTGTTGGCTCTGGCCAGTCTCGTCGCCATGATGTTGTCGGTGGGTGTTGGCAGTGTCAGCGTGGCACCGGGAGAAGTTGTCGCCGTCATTCTGGGTGAGGGCAGCAACCTTCAGCAAACCCTGGTGCTGGAATTGCGCCTGCCACGGACACTGTCCGCGTTCGCAACCGGTGGTTTGCTGGCGGTGGCCGGTGCCCTGATGCAGGTGCTTTTGCGCAATCCGTTGGCGGACCCTTACGTTCTTGGGCTGTCTGGTGGCGCCGCCGTCGGGGCTTTGTTTGCGATGCTGGCGGGTCTGGGAGGTTTGATCATTTCCGGATCGGCTTTTGCCGGTGCGTTGTTGGCCACCCTGATGGTGTTCGGCTTGGCCCACGGCACCGGTAGCTGGACGCCGTCACGTTTGTTGCTGACCGGCGTGGTGGTCGCCGCTGGCTGGGGCGCCGTGATTACCTTGATGTTGGCCATCAGTCCGGCGCAGCGTTTGCCGGGAATGTTGTACTGGTTGATGGGAGATGTGTCCTACGCAAGAACTCCCTGGCCCGCGCTGGTTTTCCTGATGCTGGTGTGCCTTTTGGTGGTCCCCCTCGGGCGGAGTCTCAATGTACTGGCACGCGGTCCCATGCAGGCCGCAGCCCTCGGGGTGGCGGTGCGCCCGCTGGAGTGGACGATCTATATCCTTGCCAGCCTGCTCACCGCGACAGCGGTCACCATGGCTGGCAGTATTGGTTTTGTCGGCCTGGTGGTCCCCCACATGCTGCGACTGGTCCTTGGTAATGACCAGCGCCTCATCCTCCCTGCCTGCGCGCTGGCAGGCGGCACCCTGCTGGTGTTGGCGGATACCCTGGCACGGGTAGTGATTGCGCCCGAGCAGTTGCCGGTGGGCGTGATTACCGCGTTGCTCGGTGTACCCACCTTCCTTTACCTACTGTATCGGAGCCGCTGATGAATCCGTTGCAGGCTAGACAGTTGGTCATCGACATTCCCGGGCGGGGCGATGGGGAAGCGTTGAACTTTACCGTGGAACCCGGGCAGATATGGGGCGTTTTGGGACCAAATGGTGCCGGCAAGACCACGCTTTTACACACACTGGCAGGTTTGCGAGCACCGCGTCTCGGGTCAGTTTGCCTGGGAGAGCATCCTTTGGCAGACCTGAAGCGCAAAAAAATATCGCAACAACTGGGGCTTGTGTTCCAGGAGCGGCAGGACGGTTTTCCCGCAACAGTGCTGGAAACGGCGCTGATTGGTCGCCACCCCTGGTTGTCACCCTGGCAGATGGAGTCCGGAGCCGATGAACGTCTTGCAAGGCGAGCTCTGGAACAACTGGATGTGGGCCATCTCAGTGATCGGCTGGTGAACACACTCTCCGGCGGTGAACGCCAGAGAGTAGCCATTGCCACAGTGCTCACCCAGGCACCTGATACCTGGTTGTTGGACGAACCCACCAACCACCTTGATCTGCACCATCAAGTGTCGGTGCTCCAGTTACTGACCGAACAGGCGCGCAGCGGGCGTTCCGTCTTCATGTGCCTGCACGATCTGAATCTCGCGGCACGATGGTGTGACCATCTGCTGTTGCTGTTCCCCAACGGCGACGCGTGCTGGGGGCCCGCAGAACGGATGCTCGTGCCAGCAGCACTCGAACGACTCTATGATCAGGAACTGCTGACGGTCGAGGTGGATGGTGCGCCGCTGTTTGTGCCTGTTAAGTACTGACTTTGGGAGGAGCGACTAACAATATGAAAGCAACCGTACCGGCCGCAATGATTACCGCCCCTGGCTCCGGTCAGGGGAAATCGATGGTAACGGCCTCCTTGGCAAGATTACACCGCAACGCTGGGAAGACAGTTCGAGTGTTCAAGCATGGACCGGACTATCTGGACCCCATGGTTCTGGAGCTTGCTTCAGGACAACCGGTGTATCAATTGCACCCGTGGATGACTGGCGAGGAAGAGTGCCGCTGGCGGCTGGCAGAGGCAGCACAGGATTCGGATCTGATTTTGGTGGAAGGCTCTATGGGGTTATTTGACGGTGACCCTTCCAGTGCAGACCTGGCCAAGCTGATGGGTATTCCCGCGTTGCCGGTCATTGACGCCCGGGGCATGGCACAGACATTCGGCGCCATTGCCTTGGGAATGGCTAACTTTGATCCGGAGTTGCCGGTTCGCCAGGTAATCGCTAACCGAATTGGCAGTGCCCGTCACGGGGATATGTTGCGGGAGAGCCTACCGAATGGCATTGAACTGTTGGGGGCGATTCCCCGCAACGAAACCATGAACATTCCGGACCGGCACCTGGGGCTGGTGCAGGCTGGGGAGCTGAATGACTTGGACCACCGCCTGGATGCCGCTGCTGAGGTACTAGCGGAGGCGGGGCTTGATGGTTTACCGCTTCCGGTTACGCTGGAAGCTGAGAAACCCGAGCCGCCACGACAGTTATTGAATGGCGTGCGCATTGCTATCGCCCGGGACGCAGCGTTCAGCTTTATTTACCGTGCCAATCTGGACATGTTGCAGACCATGGGTGCGGAACTGGCATTCTTCTCTCCGCTGGTGGATTCGAATTTGCCAGAGGCAGACGCACTCTGGTTACCAGGCGGGTACCCGGAACTGCATGGTGCCACTCTGGCAGGTAACCGTCCTATGCTGGAGGCTATTCGCAACCACTATAGCGCCGGTAAACCCATGCTGGCCGAGTGCGGAGGGCTAATGGCCTGTGTGGAGGAACTGGCGGACCACGACGGACAGATCCACAACCTGCTCGGAATTATCCCGGGTCGCGCCAGTATGGCCAGCCGCCTGCAGGCGCTGGGTCTGCAGAGCCTGAATACCGGGCAGGGGCAGTTGCGGGGCCATACCTATCATCACTCGCGACTGGAAACTGACTGGCACCCCCTGGCTCGAACCCGCAAGGTTGCGGGTGCAGAGGCTGAACCGGTGTATTGCCGGAACGGTCTGGTGGCCAGCTATTTCCACGGTTATTTCCCCTCAGCCCCGGAACTGGTGGCCGGAATTTTTCGCGGGCAGGCCTTTCGCCCGCTTAACGATAAGGAGCCTGACCATGCGTGAACGCGCTAAAGATCCCGAACGCCATGCTCGCCGCATGGACGCAAAGCAGAAGATCATGCAGGAGCGCATCTCCCGTGCCCAGAAAGAGCAGGGCGTGCTGCTGGTGCTGACAGGGCCTGGCAAGGGCAAGAGCAGTTCCGGTTTTGGCATGGTGGCCCGGGCGCTGGGCCACGGCATGAAAGTGGGTATTGTCCAGTTCATCAAAGGCGCGTTCAGCACCGGTGAAGAAGCATTTTTCCGAGAATTGCCCAACGTGAGTTACCACGTTATGGGCCAGGGCTATACCTGGGATACCAAGAACCGGGAGCAGGACGTGGAAGCCGCCAATGCAGCCTGGGATGTGGCCGCCAACATGTTGAAAGACGACAGTTACGACCTGATCCTGCTGGACGAACTCAACATCGCCCTGAAGTACGACTACATTGATCTGGACCGAGTGCTGGACGACCTCCAGGGTCGGCCTGAGATGCAGCATGTAGTGGTCACCGGCCGCTCCGCACCACAGGAACTGGTGGACCTGGCGGACACGGTCACCGAAATGGGTGTGGTAAAGCACGCCTTCAAGGACCTGGGTGTGAAAGCCCAGAAAGGCGTCGAGCTTTAGCAAAGGCCATTATCCATGACCACCTTGATGATACAGGGAACGACCTCTGATGCCGGCAAGACCACAGTCGTCGCCGCCCTGTGTCGGTGGCTGGCGCGGCAGGGTGTTTCCGTAGCACCTTTCAAACCCCAGAACATGGCCCTGAACAGTGCGGTTACCGTCGACGGCGGTGAAATAGGCCGCTCCACCGCACTTCAGGCCTTGGCCTGTGGCCTTGAACCACACAGTGACATGAATCCGGTTCTGCTCAAACCACAGAGTGACTGCGGCGCCCAGGTCATCCTGCGGGGCAGGGTTCACGGCAATATGGACGCACTGGATTATCACGCCTACAAGGCAGAGGCGATGGCCTCTGTGATGGAGGCGTGGCGCGCCCTGAGCGCCCGTTACGACGTGATCATCGCCGAAGGTGCGGGTAGTCCCGCCGAGATTAACCTGCGTGCGAATGATATCGCCAACATGGGCTTCGCCGAAGCGGCCGATTGCCCGGTGCTCCTTGTTGGCGATATCGATAAGGGTGGTGTATTTGCACAATTGGTGGGCACCCTCGAGCTCATTTCTGAGAGCGAACGGGCGCGTACGAAAAGTTTTATTATCAACCGCTTTAGGGGCGATATTGCGTTGCTGAAGCCAGGCCTTGATTGGCTGACCGAACGCACCGACAAACCCGTGGCCGGTGTGTTGCCGTATCTGCATGGGCTGGTGATCGACGCAGAAGATAGCGTCGGGACCAGCGGCATCAGCGAACCAGATGCGCTGAATGTGATCGTCCCGGTATTGCCACGCATCAGCAACCACAATGACTTCGACCCCCTGCGCTTGCACCCTGGAGTCAATCTCCAATTCATCGGCCCCGAGCAGCGGATTCCCCCTGCGGACCTGATCCTCTTGCCGGGCAGCAAAAGCACCCGCCATGATCTGCAATGGCTGAGATCCCAGGGATGGCCAGAAGCTATTCAGAAACACCTCCGTTATGGCGGCAAAGTGTTAGGCATTTGCGGCGGCTTTCAGATGATGGGGCGGGAGGTATCGGACCCGGACGGCCTGGAAGGGGATGCCGGCACCACGCCGGGCCTTGAGTTGCTCAACATGACCACACGGATAGTTGCCGGCAAAACGCTGAAGGATGTTGCCGGTGTGTTGGAGCTCGGCACAGGAAAGGCCCGGTTCACGGGTTATGAGATGCACAACGGTATTTCCTGCGGCCCCGCATTTGAACGCCCAATGGCGACGCTGGATGGAACTCCTGAAGGTGCGATGAGTGAGGATGGCCAGATGATGGGAACCTATGTTCATGGCATTTTCGATCTGCCAGAAGCGGCCACCGAGATACTGAAATGGGCGGGCTTGGGAGCCCAGCATCAGGCCGTGGACTATAGAGCACACCGCCTGGAACAGTTGAATCGCCTGGCGGATCTCGTTGATGAGTGTCTGGACACGGGGCTCCTGAAGCATCTGCTGGGCCTCGACGGACGGCATTAGAGGCAAAGAATGACAGACGACAAAGCTCACCAATCAGACCAGAATCGCCCCTTTAGTGACGAAGAAATGAAGGGCCTATATCGTGCTATCCATGAGCGCCGGGATGTTCGCTCACAGTTTCTCCCCGACCGGATCCCCTCGGATACCCTTGCCCGACTGCTTGATGCCGCCCACCACGCGCCCTCCGTTGGCTTTATGCAGCCGTGGGATTTTCTCGTCATCGATAGCAAGGCAGTGCGGCGGGAGGTGCTTTCCATTTTCGAGGAAGAGAACCGGAAAGCCGCAGAAAATTATGAAGGCGAGCGTAATACGCAGTATAAAAGCTTGAAGCTGCAGGGCATTCTGGAAAGCCCGGTTAATCTATGTATCACCTGCGATCGAAGTCGGGGGGGAACCCATGTTCTGGGGCGTAACTCGATTGTCGAAACGGACCTGTTCAGTACCTGCCTGGCAGTGCAGAATTTCTGGTTGGCAGCGAGGGCTGAGGGGATTGGTGTGGGCTGGGTCAGTATCCTGAATCAGGAAAAACTGGCGAAGACACTGCAGCTTCCCGAGCATGTGTATCCGCTGGCTTATCTGTGCCTCGGTTTTGTTAGCGAGTTTCTTGCACAACCCGAGCTCGAAAAGAAGGGGTGGCGCTCGCGTTTGCCCCTGGCCGACCTCGTGCATGGGAGTACCTGGGGAGAGTCTCTGACGGAAGAGGCGTTAGAAGCTGAGATTCGGAAAGGTTAAAGTAGTGGCCAAGATGCTAGGTGAGGTTGCGGAATGAAAGTGGCTGATAAGGTGCGCTCGCCCTGTGTGAGTATTTGCGCACTTGATGACAATGATATGTGTGTTGGGTGCCATCGCAGTGGTGACGAAATCACGCGGTGGTCCCAGATGAGCAATGAAGAGCGCCGGGAAGTGCTGCACAAAGTGGCCGAGCGTGAAAGCAAATTTTTGATCTAGGTCGTTAACCACCAATACCAGGCAAGGCAGAAACTTTCATGACTGACACAGTTCGTATTGGTACTCCGCTGAAAGAAAATGCTTTCAGGGTTCTCTTCTGTGGCTCGGGAGAGCTGGGCAAGGAAGTTGTGATTGAACTCCAGCGCCTTGGCGTGGAGGTTATCGCAGTTGACCGTTACGCAAACGCCCCGGCCATGCAGGTTGCTCATCGTAGCCACGTTGTCGATATGCTGGACGGCGCCGCCTTACGCAGCATTATCGAGGTAGAACAGCCGAACCTCATCGTGCCCGAAATTGAAGCGATTGCCACTCCGGAGTTGGTGAAGCTCGAGCAGGAAGGTTACCGGGTGATTCCCACTGCAAGAGCTGTCAATCTCACCATGAACCGAGAAGGTATCCGTCGCCTGGCTGCAGAGGAACTTGGTCTCGCAACGTCGCCCTATAGGTTTGCAGAGTCGAAAGAAGAGTATCTTGCAGCGGTCGAAGCCATCGGCATGCCTCTGGTGGTGAAGCCGGTGATGAGTTCCTCCGGTAAAGGGCAAAGCACCGTTAAATCCCGTGATGATATCGAGATGGCCTGGGATTACGCCCAGACCGGTGGTCGTGCTGGTAAGGGTAGGGTGATTGTTGAAGGGTTTGTGGATTTCGACTACGAAATCACTCTGTTGACCGTAAAGCACCGCGATGGTATTTCATTCTGTGATCCTATTGGGCATCACCAGGAAGACGGTGATTACCGTGAGTCCTGGCAGCCACAACCGATGAGCGAAAAGGCACTGACCCGGTCCCGGGAAATTGCTGAAGCGGTCGCCAGCAACCTGGGTGGCTATGGCGTGTACGGCGTGGAGTTGTTTGTGAAGGGCGACGACGTGTGGTTTTCAGAGGTGTCGCCACGCCCCCACGACACGGGGTTGGTGACTCTGGTTTCCCAGGATCTCTCGGAGTTTGCCTTGCACGCTCGAGCCATCCTTGGGTTGCCGATACCGGCGATCCGTCAACAGGGCCCCTCAGCCTCCGCAGTGATATTGCCGGAGGGGGAATCGAAAGCGGTTGCCTATTCGGGGCTTGAAAAAGCGCTGGCTCAACCTGACATCTTTCTTAGGCTCTTCGGGAAACCCGAATTGAAGGGGCGGCGAAGAATGGGCGTCGCGCTTGCTTCCGGCAGCTCAATTGCCGAAGCCAGGGAGAAAGCAGTCCAGGCGGCAGCCGCCGTGAAAACCGAGCTTTGACGGTAAATCGTCAGGTTTACTGAAAAAGTTATAACGAACCGTTGACACTTTAAGTGAGCTCTGTAGAATACGCATCTCTTTCGAGGGGCACGCCACTGAGGCGGGTCAGAAATTGAAAGGCAACCGTTTGAATTGATTGAAGATTTCGAGTTTCAAAATTCTTCAGAAAGCGGTTGACAAGGCGGTGATTCGATGTAGAATACGCCACCTTGATCGGGCAAGCCCCGAACGCTCTTTAAAAAGTTAACCAAGTAATTCGTGTGGGCGCTGGCCGAGGTATTTCGGATACGAAATATC